>JAPPES010000060.1:12083-14744 GCA_028824125.1 Candidatus Poribacteria bacterium | reverse complement strand
ACATTCTATCATAAAACAGAAACAATGTTGCTTTAATTCTAAATGCTACTATAATATGTATGAAAGATGCGTGCCAAGTGAATTTGATCAAATATTGGAAGCATATTGGCGATTCCAGCAAAAGTGCGTTTACTTCCGTATCAACATCTTCCGCGTCGCAGTCCAATCACCTGCTTTGAGTGTATAGAAATAGAGTCCACTTGCCACGGGTTCACCCTGTGCGTTTCTGCCATCCCAATGTGCAGCACGACTCCGGCCGTGATACACACCTGCACGTTGATGCCCTAAATCTAAATCCCGCACGACGTGCCCGTTGATGTCGTAGATTGTCAGTGTAACATCGGCAGGGGTTGCCAACTGATACGGTATCCACGTCTCCGGATTGAACGGGTTCGGGTAGTTTGGCAACAAGGACGTTTCCTCTGGAACCTGCCACGCTTCGGGGTTTATAGTTCCGGGGTTTGCAGACTCACCGAGGTACCGTAAGAGATATTCCTGCATTTCCGGTGATAGTTGTTGGAATGGCGGATAGTCTGCAAGTGACATCAGTTGGGCACGAGGCGCAGCCAAAGTGCCATTTTCCAGCTGCCACGTTTCTTCCAGATTCCACTCACCCGTATACTTTACCGACATACCCGGGTCACCGACGAAAAGTTCGTTATTTATTGTATTGACAACTTCGGATAGCTTCTTCCAAACAACATTTTCAATCCCAATTATGACATTGCTGACCACACTTAAAGCCTTGCTGAGCCAATTGTCAGAGTCTTCAGTTTCTATCACGGGAACCGTAAAATCTACATTTGTTGGAAACCAGTTGCCTTTTTCATAATACTGTTGTTCCACCTCAAAACTAATACTTGATAGCCGCTGATTTTGGATTACAAAGAGTATAGGAACATCACCTTCAATAGTCTTTCCCTGGTTAAAATCACTGTTTGGATAATAAGTCATGCTCACTATGGGATGGTTGTTCGGATCTGAAATATCAAGAATTTCAGAGAGTATCCTTATCACTTTCAATTCCTTCCCCAGATTTTTTATGAGGAATTGCGGCACTACTGTGCCCAACTTTACTTTACCCGCTATTGATAAAGTTAACATCTCTCCTATTTGTCGTCCTACCTCCTCCAATTGCTCTCCTACGGAAGGAGGAGGGTCAAGAGGAAACATAAAATAGTTCGGGATATCTCCTATACGCAATGTAATGGTGCATATGTGGGGAATATAGCTGTTTGGATCTTTTTTTCCTGTGAGTTTTGCGAATTTGGGACTCAAAACAAAATAGGTATTGTCTTTACTGTAGGCCACCTGTGAGATGAACCTCTCTGGAATTTCCAAGCCGTCGCTTCCTGGGGCTACCGGGACTGTGAGAACATCAGACCAGTTATTACCGTCGCTCTCGGATAAAACATTAGCCACTTCAGCACGATAGTAGTGATTTGAGACTGTTTGGGGTGCCATGGTCTCCTCCAGAAACAGCTCGACTTCATCGCCCGGCTCCAGCGCGGGAACACTGTGACTTTTATGGTCTGCGTCGAATTCATTCTTATCGTCTATTTGGTATAACTCCCGATCACTTTTAGAGACGTTCTGATTGATAGACCTAAAATATCGGAGTGTTGTTTTTTCTGACTTCGCGTTCCCTTCGTTCTTGATCAGCACATGGAGGTTAAAGGCGCGATAGTTTATCTCCACATGGTTGATACGATCTCCATCACGGGTAGCCCAAATGTCTTTAATCACTAAGTCCGACCCCCCTACCGTGACTGTGACATTATTAGCATAATTATTGTCTGTATCTTCCTCACCCTCAACCTTGTCTATGGATGGACCGTAGTAGTAGGTGCCAGGGATTTCGGGCGCAGTGACAGTGATATGTTTCGTGACTGTGGCTTTGCCATCAGCCGTAGGCAGCGGATCTATCCGAGTGCCTTGCAATTCTTCATGATGATCGGTGTCACCTGTGGTGCCCTCATAATGCCACCAAAGTACTGTTTTGTCAGATCTACTGCCCAAGTTCCTGACAGTCGCATAGAGCTTAAATTCCTTGCCAGGTGCAACGATAGCAGGTTCTGCCCAGACTTTACCAAACTGTAAGTCCGGTGGGGCCACTCTGATGGTGATAACATCAGAACACGTGCTATCTGTTTCTTCCGCACCATCAACCCCTTCTATACATACCTTGTAGGCGTAAGTGCCAGCAGTATCGGGAGCAGTGACGGTTTTCGTTTGCTTGTGTGTACCATCGACATCTATCTCAGCGATAGGGATCGCTTCATCCAACGTTTTATCCATGAAGTCTATTGCCGGCATCACGCCGCTCTTGAGTTGCACCAGCACTAACGTGTGTGCAACTTTGACCGGCCCATAAAACTGAAGCGTTGCCGGATCGGATATCCCACCAATGTTCTCAACAGTCGCATTGAGGGTAAAATCCTTTCCAGGTGCCACGATGGGAGGAGATTTAGAAAGATTGACTGTGGGACGCGTCGGTTCGTTATCATGGACATCCACAACATTGTCACGGTCCACATCCTCCTTTACTATTACGGGATTAACTGGCGAAAGAATGCCGATGGCGATGCCGTTTGGAAATCTCAATCCTTGTGTGACAAGGTCTTCTACATCCGAGCCATTGAGGTTCGCCCGTTGGATTTT
>JAPPES010000060.1:0-11983 GCA_028824125.1 Candidatus Poribacteria bacterium | reverse complement strand
GTCCGTGTGTGCATCTGTCCAATACATCTTGCCACCTTCTACATCTAACACGATGCCAACTGGATACTCCAATCCTTGTGTGACAAGGTCTTCCACATCCGAGCCATTGAGGTTCGCCCGTTGGATTTTGTCCGTGTGTGCATCTGTCCAATACATCTTGCCACCTTCTACATCTAACACGATGTCGGATGGATACCTCAATCCTTGTGTGCGTGTGACGAGGTCTTCTATGTTTGACCCGTCCAAGTTCGTCCGCTGGATTTTGTCCGTGCTCATGTCTGTCCAATACATCTTGCCATTTTCCACATCTAACGCGATGCCGCATGGATACCTCAATCCTTGTGTGACAAGGTCTTCTATGTTTGAACCATCGAGGTTCGCCCGTTGGATTTTGTCCGTGTGCGCATCTGTCCAATACATCTTGTCGCCTTCTACATCTAACGCGATGCCGCATGGATACCTCAATCCTTGTGTGACAAGGTCTTCTATGTTTGAACCATCGAGGTTCGCCCGCTGGATTTTGCGCGTGCTATCGTCTGTCCAATATATCTTGCCATCTTCTGCATCTAACACAATGTCGCCTGGATCCCTCAATCCTTGTGTGACAAGGTCTTCTATATTTGACCCATTGAGGTTCGCCCGCTGGATTTTGTCCGTGTGCGTATCTGTCCAGAAAATCTTCAGCAGACTTTCGTCTCTACTTGCGGTGACAGGAACTAATGAAAAAAGAAGGGTAAAAAAGATAAGCAATGTCAAGGTTGTTTTCATCGTGCTTTTCATCGTAAAATTCTCCTTTTTAGAAATACTATTTGTTAATTTAGGTAGCAACTTGAGTTTTAAATAATAAAACTTACGCATTTTCCATAAGTTCCTACATATTACACGCCGCTGACGAGATAAAAACTCGCCTGCAAAGGTGTTTGCGTAAATCCTGAAACCATTCAGATGTTGATGTCCAGTGCATCACCAACAAAACCAGCACACGACTGTGAAGTATAGATACACAACCATCAGTGAATTAAAAAATTAGGGTATTTGGACGTTGTGTTTTCAGACGCATACCCAACTGCCAGTTGGGTGGAGATGGAGGGTAGAAGGTTCTACCCCGGCAATCCATCTCCAACGTCCATTCATAATTATCCAAGATCTTCCGAAAAAAATCAAGTCTAATTACTACGCTGTTTAAAATATCAAACACATCAAAAGTCATGTATGATATACTTAAACATGCACTGGCAACCTACACTTGGCAGTGCCGCGGTTCGGGGGACTATCACTCTCGCCGAACCACCTATAAAGGATTTTACGGATGCCAAAATAGATTATAGCAGAAATAAAAATAAAATACAACATTTTTTTATCCACTTAATTTTTTGTATGTGTACCTCAGTCAATATATCAGCAAGATTCATGCCAAACAAATTTATCAGATATTGGGCGAAAAAATGGCGATTCCAGCACAAACTATGTAAAAAACAGCAAGAGTCTTGCAAAAACAGCACAAGTCTTGTAAAAATAAAAATCCGCACAGGTTTTGCAAGAAAATCGGAAACTTGACGTATCTGTAATAATATGCTACATTGGGTCAATATCAACGGAGGCAAACACGGATTTGGTAGGTAGACTGCTGTAATAGATGCTATATAGACGGGAAATCGATGTGAATTTTCTAATAAAACCTTAAGTTGAACGCATACGAGAGTAAACATAGGAGGCAAGCTAATGAAAAATGTCCTAATTATTGACGAAAATCAAGGTTCGGATGGATTGGAGGATTTCCTAAGGACTAAGCGTTACTCCGTTGTCGTTGTTGACAACGTTGACAGGGGCTTAGAAAAAATTGAGGAATCCGAAAATCTGAAAGTTGTTTTGATCAATGTGGAATTGTCCGGGATAGATGGTTTGGAGGCGTTAAGGAGAATTAAGGAAAACTCCTCAGATATAATTGTAATAGTGATCAGAGCGGGAGTAAACACAGCGAGACAGGCAATACTTCAGGGAGCATTAGAGGCTATGTCTAAACGCGCTACTATGGAACATATCCATCAGATGCTTGATGCGGTGTTTCGCAGGCTATCTACCCGAAGCAACACATTCCCGATTCCTGAAGTAGAAATGCCTACGGACCAGGACTCTCTCGTTGGAAAGAGTGAACCTATGTTTGAACTGAATAAAGAAATTGGACGTGTAGCCGATGATGAAATTTCAGTGATGCTTGAGGGTGAAACAGGTACCGGAAAATGGCTGGTTGCGTGCTTAATTCACCAAGAAAGTCAACGTGAAGAGGAACCGTTTATCTTAATTGATTGCGGCGCTTTGCCTGATACACTCCTTGAAGCTGAGCTATTTGGTTGTGTAGAAGGGGCTTTCAACGATGCAAAAAATAGGCCTGGGAGAATTGAAGAGGCTAATGACGGTACCCTTTTCCTTGATGAAGTTAGCAATATGTCCCTCGAACTACAAAGGAAACTCCTGACTGTGCTGCAAACAGGAGAGTTCTCGCGATTGGGCGAAAATAGAACGCGCACAGTGGATGTACGTGTCATTAGTGCTACCAATCGGAATTTGAGGGAAATGGTTGCGCAAGGGGAATTCCGAGAGGATTTGTACTACCGCCTCCGCGGCGCTAAGATCTCTCTGCCACCTTTACGAGAACGGTTAGAGGATATTCCGTTACTCGTCGCGTACTTTCTGCAGCGTATTGAGAAAGAAAGTGGGAAGCAAATGTACGGGGTTTCTAAAAACGTGATGAGATTGTTCCAAGCGTATAATTGGCCCGGCAACGTGCGCGAGTTAGAGAACGTCATCAAAAAGGCGGCAAAAACTTCCCAAGGCGACGTGATTTTGCTGAACGATCTTCCAAAAATCATCCGGGGCGAGGGTTCAGAAAAAGATGGGCCGAAAATGCGATTCTCGGAAACGCCAAAAACACCGATATATAAGAACTTGCTTGATCTGCCGGTCGGGGTATTCTGTCAGCTTTTCTCTGATGGACAGTCAGATATCACTGGCAGCCAAATCACCGAGTGGTGGAAAGAGTTCTCTAATGACGGGAGAGGCCATGCCCATAAAGCCAAACGCGAAATTGATGATTGGTTGGTCGATTGGTACACGAGATGGTTAACGTTTCCTAATTTATCGAACCGTATTCAGAGGGTGATTAACGATGCCGTTTCTATATTACCAAATCTCCGGGATGATGAAGGCACCAAACTCATAGAGGAAGCTGAGCCAGTCAGTATCATAGGAAAAACCCTCAAAGGCAGCCGTGCTGCGGTTCTACGCGAGGTTCTAAAGACACATGATGGTGGGGACAAAGAAAAAGCCGCGAAAGAATTGGATATTTCTCTTGAGAGGCTTGAGGAGTATCTGTCATATTTGACAGAAGATGATGGGAATGACACCACAGATTCATCCTCAACATCTACAACGTCTTCGCGCCAGCCCGAACTAATTCCTGATAATATGATCAACAGACTTCTTATAGAACCGATCAAATTGTTCGTTTTGGAGCCTTTCTCACGTAGGGAATGGCGGGACAAAAAGGATAATCAGATACAGATTGTCTACCTCGATTTGAAAGTGCTGTCTAAACGTTTAGCTGAAGAGTACGGCTATATCTATTTCGGCGGCATGACTTGTTCGCAAATTGAAGAGAGTATTTATCGCCGAGCACGATACATATACAGAAACCTTGCTGAAGCCGCTCAGGCACTAAACGTAGATCCGAGAACGATCAGGAAGTACTGGCCTCAGGATTAAAAAGGAAGCGTCCCCAATGCCTGTTCAAGGTCAGCGATAATATCCTCAGTATCCTCTAAACCGATTGAGAACCTAACCAAACCATCTGTGATACCGGTCTGTTGCCGAACTTCCATCGGAACATGTGAATGTGTTGTTGATGCCGGATGACAAACTAAAGTACGCACATCACCTAAGCTGACTGCCAGAGAGCAGATTTGAAGTTGGTTCACAAGTTTTTCTCCCGCAGCACGTCCCCCTTTGAGTTCCATCGTTATCATACCGCCAAATCCGTTCATCTGACGTTTCGCGAGCTCATACTGTGGGTGACTGGGCAAGCCAGGGTAGCGAACCCATGCAACTACAGGATGTGCTTCAAGAAACGCTGCGATGCACGCTGCGTTCTCACAGTGTCGTCCAAACCGAAGTGGCAAAGTCGGTATACCGAGCAGTGTGAGCCACGCATTGAATGGACTGATAGCTGCTCCGAAGTTGCGTAAAGCCCCTTTTTGTGCCGCCACAATGAACTCTTTTTTTCCAACTATTGCACCAGCGATAACTGCCCCGTTACCACTCAAATATTTCGTCATACTGTGCAGCACCACGTCAATTCCAAGCGCAATCGGTTGTTGGCTACAAGGCGTTGCAAACGTGTTATCAATAATTGAGGTGATATTGTGTGCTTTTGCAATCTCACCACAAGCAGCAAGGTCAACAAGTTTGAGCAGCGGATTAGTGGGACTTTCGAGATAGATCACCTTTGTATCAGGACGAATAGCACTTTCGACTTTGTTTGGATCGGTAGCATCTACAAATGTCGTTTCAATTCCCATCCGAGGAAATTCTTGATTAAGCAGGTTGTACGTAGCAGAGTAAAGGGTTTCCATGGCAACAACGTGCCCGCCATCTGCTAAAGCGGTAAGCAGCGCGATGCTAATTGCCCCCATCCCCGAAGCTGTTGCTAAGGCAGCTTCTCCTACCTCAAGGGCTGCGAGTTTCTGTTCTAATACCTTCTGTGTAGGGTTACCCCATCGGGTATAAACGTAACCACTCTCTTCATCAATAAATGCTGATGCACATTCCGTCGCTGTTTCAAAACGAAAAGTGCTGTTTTGATAAATAGGCGGTAATAATGGAATACCTGTTTTTCCTGACTGCTGATCTTGCACGCCCGTTGAAAACGTTTCCCCTGCATGAATAGCCTCAGTTGATTTACCCTTATATTTCTTACTTTCCACAATCAAGAACCCTCACGCGGTTGTCGCAACATCTCAACCGGATAGCCTTCAAGCGATAACAATTGACGTTTTCGTTCAAGACCGCCTCCGTAACCACCCAAATTGCCATTACTCCTAATTACACGATGACACGGAATAATAATCGTAATCGGATTGCTGCCCGTAGCACTTCCAACAGCGCGCATAGCTTTCGGCCTGCCAATCTGTTCCGCTATCCATTTGTAGCTGCGCACCTCACCATATGGAATCTGATGAATAGCATCCCAAACCGAATTCTGAAAGTCTGTTCCCATCTCTATTTTAACAGGAATCTCTCGGAAGTCTACAAGCTCGCCATCAAAATAACGATCCAATATATCCTTTGTGCGCCTCAGCAACTCGGTCTGTGGGGTGAATGGTGGTTCATAAAATTTGGAATCGTCGTTAAAAAATATGTGTGAAATGTGGGAACGTGTTTGAATTATATCTATATGTCCAATAGGCAATTTGTATCGAAGATTATCCGAACCATAAAAATCTTGGAATGATTTTGATATTATTTTTTTATCATAAGTATCCAGATTTTCTTCAAAGTCATGAGTAAAATATTTTAACAGTTTCTTATCCATTTTTAATTTGACCTTCTTCTGTATTATAAGGTATGCTATACCGCAAACTATGGCTATTTTTGAAACATCAGACCAACTTTATAGTTATATCAGCCAACTTTTTGAAGAAATTGCCACCTTGCCAGAAGCGCAAGAGGCACTAAAATCACTAAACTTAAGCGTGCAGTTTAATTACAGTACCCCTGATTGTGTCATGACGCTAACCGCAGCGAATGGTGAATACACTCTTTCTCGCGATGCTTGTAGTGATGCAACCCCCGATGTAGAACTGACGATGACAGGAGATGTCGCACACAAATTTTGGACAGGTGAACTCAACGTTATGGGGGCAATCACAACACGCGAAATCGGTATTGCCGGTTCACTTGGCAAAATTATGCGTCTTACACCACTCATTAAGGCAGCAATTCGCCATAACAAAGAACGCAACTGATTGTCGCCCAATTTTATTATGATGAATTATAAAAATAACTATACTCTCTCATCCGGTAGGCGAGGTTTCCTAACCTCGCTGGTGCAAAGTGTATAGATAATTCTAAAATCTACTATAAACTCTATTATCCTTCCAATTCCAGCATTCAAAAGGAGAAGTAGAATGCCTACAGAAAATCTATCAGAAACCATCAACCCTTATGTTACGCAGATGCGTGAAGAAGGTTGGTGTGTATTAGAAGATGTTATTCCGGCAGACATTGTTGATTCAGTTCGCGAAGAGGTAGAAACCTCCGAAGCGGACTATAACGCATTCAGCAAAGACAATGGCAGATGGGAACGCAATGTCATAAGTTTTATGCCGAACTTTGCATCACATCTGGCAAACGAACGGCTGCTTGCAGTCATCCAAGAATTATTGGGACCGCAGGTGCGTATCTCTCAAACAGAGTATAAAATTCGCCCACCACATTACAAATTGGTGCGTGCATACCACTCCGATTTTCCGTATGACTTGAACCAGAAATGGCATATCACCCAACCGTTTCCAACTGCTGTTATCGGTATCACTACGCTCTGGATGCTCACCGATTTTACGACAGAAAACGGTGGCACATGGATTGTGCCAAAATCACACGTTGATCTCAGAAATCCACGCGGTAAAGAGGACGGTATCGGCGATCGTAATCCACTTGCGGGTGAAATGCAAGCCGTTGGTAGCGCGGGCAGCGTGCTTATCATGGACAGTCGGATTTGGCATTCTAATGCGGAAAATCCGAGCGATGGTCGCCGAACTGCTGTTGTCGTCCGATATGCTCCGTGGTGGTTAAATTTAGAACTCTTCGGCGTCAATACCGCTACGATTCCCGGTGAAACGTTTGATGGGTTTCCTGATGATGTTAAATTGCTTTTTGAACACCGCGCTGAAGATAGAGAACCAACTGTATGGGTCTAAAGCCATAAACAAATTTAGTGTTCCCCTACATTACGAAAAAGGAGATTTTCTCATGTCAACAACACTTGTACATATCGGTGTCCGCACAACAAATCTTGAAAAAAGTATCCGTTTCTGGCGCGATGCCCTCGGATTAAAGATTTTCTCAACGAAGAATGGATGCTACGATCTGACCGACGGTTATCACAATTTTCGCGTGTTTCAACACAACGGGCCTGACCGTCCCAAACATGTCGGCGGGATGTTAGACTATCTTCATATCGGTGTCCGCGTTCCTGATTTGCGAAAAGCAGCCCAGCGATGTGAAGACCTCGGCTTTGAAATCACTTGGGAAGGTTTAGATGGTACCAAACCTTATGACCCGAATTCCGATGAATTGCCTTCAGAAGCTTTCAAAGTTGAAGACCCAGACGGCATTGTCGTTGATATTACCGAACGAGACGACCAATGGCCCGGTGTAGACATTGAAAGCAAAGGTTAAATCAACAACTCCTGACAGGCGCGGTTTGATACCGCGCCACTTCCACAAATTTATTCATCACCACCTAAAATCCCTAAGCTGAACAAGTAGTAAAGCAACGTTAAAAGACTCGTGACTGCTGCTGCGAGATACGTTAAAAACGCAGCGTTGAGCACTTTGCTTGCATGACGACTTTCTTCAGGGGAAAGCATCCCTGCTTCATCCATAGCGATTCTGGCACGTCGACTCGCATCCCATTCCACAGGTAGCGTTACCAGTGTAAATACCACAACCATTGAAAATAGGCATACACCTACCAACATCAAACCCATCAACTGGAGAAAGAAACCGGCTATCATCACAATATAGGAAAAAATCGAGCCGAAATTAGCAGCTGGAACAAGCGCACTCCGCAAGCTTAGCATTGCATAACCCTGTGCATCCTGCATCGCGTGCCCCGCTTCATGACATGCAACCCCGATTGCAGACAGCGAATGGCTTGAATACACATCGTTAGACAACCGTAACACTTTGTGGCGAGGATCATAATGGTCACTCAACCATCCACTTGTGTGTTCAATTTTAACACCATCAATGCCGTTCCTCTGTAACATCAGCGCTGCTGCCTGTGCACCTGTCATTCGGTTTCGCGAACCGACTTGTGAATATTTTGAAAATGTTGATTTTGTTTTCCACGTCGCATATAGAGATAGCGCAAGTCCTGGCGCAAGAAAAACAAAATACATTGGGTCAAACCAACCGAACATAATAGACACCTCCAAGTTTTATGTTTATATCTGTTTGTAAATAAATTAGTGTGTATTAGATTTATGAAATTATACAAGATTTGAGCAGAGAATTCAACTGAATTTCCGGGATATAGAGTGTCAGTTTAACGAGTTGTGCCAAATAACCAAATGTCACATATTTTTCACATTAGCAGATTTATTGTCCGTGGACTTCATAAGATGATATGTTCTTTAGTCCCGTAGGGACGATATGTTTATAGAAAATGTCATCTATCCCTCCTGAGTTCCGTAGGAACGGCATAGAAGGATAAACATATCATCCCCAACAAATACCATACTGGGAATCATGGTGAATACCTTATGTGTATTCGCCATGATTCATACCGTTGATTTGGCATATTTGGCGTTGATTCACGGAACTAAAGACACATAAAAGATGGCAACACACAAAATTAACGTCATAGCAAAAAACCATCAAAATATTTAAAACTAAATAACCCTGAAAAATAGTACCATATTGCCACAAGAAGGTCAAGCAAAAGATTATGAAATTAGGGGCTTTAAGTCAAAGCCACGTTTCGTAAGGTTTCGCTTGACAAGTTATATCCAGTTTGGTAAATTTGAGTATCAAAAGATAGCAATACTACTCAATAATAATTGGAGAAGGACTATTTTGAAAATAACAGACGTCAAAACTATTCTGACTGCTCCCGATGGGATTCGGCTTGTTGTTGTAAAAGTTGAAACAAGCGAACCCGGTCTATATGGGGTGGGATGTGCGACTTTTACCCAACGCCCACTTGCCGTTGCAACCGCTGTTGATGAATACCTTAAACCCTTTCTGATAGGAAAAGACCCGACCAATATAGAAGATATTTTCCAGACGAGTTTTGTCAGTTCGTATTGGCGAAATGGACCAGTGCTGAACAACGCATTGAGCGGTGTGGACATTGCGCTGTGGGATATTATGGGCAAACGCGCGAACATGCCTGTCTATCAACTACTTGG
Source organism: Candidatus Poribacteria bacterium (assembly GCA_028824125.1). GTDB lineage: Bacteria > Poribacteria > WGA-4E > WGA-4E > WGA-3G > MSPOR6. The sequence continues at coordinate 2,792 of JAPPES010000060.1, read as the reverse complement.
GGGCAAGTGCCGTGAAGCAGCAACGCTTTACGGACATGCAGGCGGCGGCAGCTTTGAGGAAGTAGAAAACAGTGTCCGACGGTATATGGAACAGGGATATCGGTATGTACGCGCACAGGTCGCAATCCCTGGATATACTACCTATGGCGCAGGTGGTGGAAAACGGAGTTCGCCCGCATTTGAACCGACACCCTATGTTAACACAGTTATTAAACTTTTTGACCATCTGCGGACAAAGCTGGGGGATGAGGTCGAACTGCTGCACGATGTGCATGAACGGATACCGCCAATTCAAGCGATTAACCTTGCCAAAGGACTGGAACCGTATGGTCTCTTTTTCCTGGAAGACCCATTTGCCCCAGAAGACGTTGACTATTTCCAAGTGATGCGCCAACAGACAAGCATCCCAATTGCAATGGGAGAACTGTTTAACAATCCAAATGAGTACGTCCATCTTATCAAAGACCGTCTTATCGATTTTATTCGGGTGCATATTTCGCAGATCGGCGGTATTAGTCCTGCCCGAAAGCTCGCCGCGTTTTGTGAATTCTTCGGTGTACGCACCGCATGGCACGGACCAGGTGATGTCTCTCCGGTTGGGCATGCCGCGAATGTCGCATTAGATTTAGCGTGTTATAACTTTGGGATTCAGGAACAGCATGTATTCGGAGAAAACACCAAAGAGGTTTTCCCAGGTTGTCCAGAAATTCGCGATGGTTGTTTTTGGGCAAACGAAGCTCCAGGACTCGGTATAGATGTCAACGAAGAACTCGCCGCACAATTCCCATTTCCAGAACACCCACTCAATGGTGGCTGGGCACCCGTGCGCCGAATGGACGGGACGGTTATTCGTCCTTAAATTTTATAGTCCAATCCGAAAATATGTGGACATCTCAATGAACAACACTCCCGATCCGTTCTTGCTGACGAGGTTTCCTAACCTTGCCAATATCCAGGTAATTGTGCTTTTTACTATAACACTATGGGCAAGCCTTACACACGCTGATGTCCAGTTCACACGCGTGACGGAGGAGGCAGGCATCCAATTTCGCCATTTTAACGGCGCAATAGGAGAGAAACATCTCGTTGAGACAATGGGTGGTGGTGCTGCTTTCTTTGATTACAACAATGACGATAACTTGGACATATATCTGGTTAACGGCGCACCGCTCACTAAATACATTCCAGACACGCTTCCCACAAATCAACTCTATCGGAATAATGGGGATGGCACTTTCACAAACGTGACGCTACAAGCAGGCGTTGGTGATACTGGCTACGGTATCGGTTGTTGTGTTGCGGATTACAATAACGATGGCAACCGTGATCTTTTTGTAACCAACTTCGGGCAGAATATTCTCTATCAGAATAACGGTAATGGCACTTTTACCGATGTATCAAGACGCGCAGGGATTACGAGTGAAAAGCACTTTTCCGCTGGATGTGCCTTTGCTGACTACAACAACGATGGCTGGCTTGATTTGGCTGTAGTAAATTATGTATTACTTGATTTGGAGAACGCCCCAGATTGTTCACAAAATGGAATTCCAGCGTATTGCCGTCCGGAAGATTTCGCCCCTGCCCCAGATGTCCTTTACCGAAACAATGGCGATGGCACATTCACCGATGTAACGCAAGATGCCGGACTTACCTTACTTGGCAGAGGACTCGGTGTCGTCTGGACAGATGTTGATAACGATGGTTGGCTTGACCTTTACATCGCAAATGATCGAGACGCTAACTTTCTATATCATAACAATGGCGATGGCACATTCACTGAATCAGGCGAACTATTCGGAATTACCCGCAATGAGCATGGCGATGCGGAGAGTAGCATGGGAATTGATACTGCGGACTATGATAACGATGGTGATCTTGATGTCATTCTCACGCATTATCAAGCTGAGACGAATACACTTTACCAGAATGACGGAAACGGAATTTTTTGGGATGTCACTGCACAGAGCCGTTTGGGCGAACCGACGCTATTACCGCTTGCATGGGGAACAAACTTTGCTGATTTTGACAATGACGGTTGGCTTGATCTCTTTTTTGCAAATGGGCATCTTCACGACAATATTGAACAATTGGAGGAAGTAGGGGTTTATAAACAACGTAATCAGCTTTTCCACAATCAAGGAAATGGGTTATACACGGATATTTCGAATAAGTGTGGAAAGGGGGTGTTAATTGAGAAATCCAGTCGAGGCTCCATATTTGGAGACTACGATAATGATGGGGATATAGACATCTTTGTCATGAACATCGCTGATACACCAGATCTATTGCGGAATGATACACAGCCGATTCACCATTGGCTAATCATCAAACTTGTTGGGAAAAAGTCAAATCGAGATGGGATAGGGACAAAGGTAACACTCCAAATTGGAGATATGCGCTTACTTCGCGAGGTAAAAAGTGGCAGCAGCTATCTATCTCAAAATCCGTTTCGCCTTCTGGTTGGCTTAAACGCGGCAGAAAAAGTGGATCGGATAGTTGTTCATTGGCAAAATGGTGTGCAAGATGTTATTGAAAATGTGAAAAGTAATCAGTGGTTGACAATTCAAGAAGGTGATGGTATCATTTCAGTTAAACCATGACTTACGCACAAGCGATAGGCGAGGAATGCCTTAATGGCATTGGTCGCGTTGGTTTGGCGTTTTGTAAACGCGCTGGATACTCAGTATTTTGCCGAAATTACACCATTTTATACCAAATTAACGCGATTCATCTCGGTAGGTGCGGTTTCCTAACCGAACCATAGGCGTCAATTTAAGAAGTCAAAAGCATGA
>JAPPES010000069.1 GCA_028824125.1 Candidatus Poribacteria bacterium | reverse complement strand
AGCCATAGATGAAATCATAAATATGTATCATTAATTCTAAACTTTACTATAAATCGGAATTATTTATGCACACCCCTCAATTACATGACGTTTTGTTAGTTTTATCATGAGTTGATTCCTACTTTAGTCTCGTAGGGGCGTGAAATGTCATCGATTATCAGTGTATTTACACGGATATGTAAATATTTGACATTTTTTCTCTTGCTATCTATTGAGATATGTGGTATCGTAACGAAATGAATTTCGATCTCATAAAAGCGAGCAATTCGTTTAGTATGCAGAAAAAATTGATTAGTATCCTCTTCATCTGTAGTTTGTTTCCAATTCTTGCTAATGCGGCACCGCCAAAGACACGTACTCATCTGCCGCCAAATTCGGTTGCAATGAGTGATGATGCTTTAGCTACTTTTTTCAATCCTGCCGGTCTCGGTACTAGCCGCGCGCTGAATTTATACTACTTACGCACATATCGCAGCAATTTGCCCGGTGACGATGCTTTCTTTCTCTCTGTCCCTGGTGGCGGATTCAGCATGGAATTTGCAAACGCTTTGAACGATATTGATTTTACGCGTTATAGTCTCTCTGCCGGACATCATTTTGGGAGTGCCCTATACTGGGGAACCAGTTATAGTTGGATTGATTCTGACAACAGATTTTATGACCGATATAAATCGCTTTCTGTCGGGTTAATGTATCGGCGCCGCTACATCTCAATCGGGGCAATAGGACGCGACCTGAATCGACCAAAATTACAAAATCAAAAATTAGGACGCACCTACGACTTAGGCATCGCGCTGCGCCCAGGAACATGGCGGACCACTTTTTCCATAGATATGCGGAAAACACAAGATGTGGGTGGAATTGATTTGAGTTACGCCGTTGAAATCCGTCCGATACGTGAACTTATGCTGCGCGGTACATACAATAGTGATAGCAGTTTTGATATCCGCTTTGGTATTAATGTTGGAAATTTCGGTATTGGTACCGCAAACTATTTTGATGAAAATAGTAAAACAGATACTGGTGTGGGGTACTTTCACTTTTCAACAGCCTCTATAACGAAACCGATCCCTCGTAAACGTCTTTTTCTTGACTTAGACATGCATCAACTTGACTCAATACTCCGAATTGCTAAATGGGACGAAGATGTAGCAGGTGTTTTAATCCGAATGAACGGGAGCGGGTATGGGATGGGACAATTCCAAGAAATACGTGATGCAATTTTAGAATTCAAGGAATCGGGTAAAGTCGTTATGTGCTATATCACCGACTGCTCTACCGGAGATTATATCGTTGCCGCTGCATGTGATGTGATCTTGATGCATCCAAGTGCCGAAGTTCGTCTTATCGGTTTACGGTCAGAACGCACTTTTTACAAAGGAGCGTTGGACAAACTCGGCATCCGAGCACATCTTGAACATATCGGTGAATATAAATCTGCATCAGAACCATTCACTCGAAGCGATATGTCCGTACCACATCGCGAGAACCAAAATGCGCTCCTTGATGACCTATACGATCAACTCACTAAAAATATTGCTACGGCAAGAGGGTGGACATCTGAACACGTTAAACGACTAATTGACCACGGGCCCTATACTGCTATTGGCGCACTCAGATCTGAAATTGTGGACGAACTTGTTTATGACGATAGACTGAAGCACAGAGCAAGTAAACTTGCGGAAGGTGATGTTACCCTTGTTGAGATCAATGAGTATCTAAATAGTGGTTTGTATCCTCACGATTGGGTGGTACCAAAACCCAAAATTGCAGTGATTGAAGCAAAAGGGTTGATGTTAACCGGAGAAAGTTTTAACGATCCTTTTACTGGTACGACGGTAATGGGTGCAGAGACGATTGCTCGTGCAATCAAGTATACGCGTGAAAACACATCAATTAAAGCAGTTGTCTTGCGAATTGATAGTGGCGGTGGGTTAGTTATCGCTGCGGATATTATCTGGAATGAACTTATGCGGCTCACGCAGGTAAAACCCCTTGTTGTCTCTATGGCAGACGTCGCCGCTTCTGGCGGATATTATGTAGCTGCGCCTGCGGATGTTATTGTCGCTGAACCAGGGACAATAACTGGTTCGATCGGTGTCATCGGTGGAAAGTATAGTTTTAAAGGATTGTATGAAAAACTCGGTATCAAGAAAGAAATTATGACTCGCGGAGAACATGCAGACTTTTATAGCGATTATAGTGATTATCCACCTCACGAGCAGGAAATTGTTCAGGAACAGATCAACGAAATTTATGAGGATTTCATCTCTAAAGTCGCACAGGGAAGAACGCAATTAACGAGAGAAGATGTGGATAAAGTTGCCCGCGGCCGTGTGTGGACAGGAAGACAAGCGAAAGAGAAAGGATTGGTTGACGAACTCGGTGGATTAAGCAAAGCGCTTTCAATTGCAAAAAATCTTGCAGGATTGGAAAGAAAAGTTGTTGAGATTGTTAGGTTTCCTAAACGACCTTGGATAACACAATTATTGGCAAATATTCAACTGATATCTAAGAAAAGTATGTTCCAGCTGTCAGATATTCATCAATCTTTGGGACATCACTTGTTTGGAAATACCTTGAGCTTAAAATTAGTCAATATCATCAAAAAGCATCGGATTTTTCTTTTAATGCCATATCAAATAAACGTTGGTTAGTAATTCAAAATTGATTTAGATTGTAATTTCACGAGTCAAGGTACATGATAAAATTCAAGGTAAGTATTCAATGACACAAACCGATGAATTTGCTATTGCGAGAAAAAAGATGGTCCGGGACCAAATTGAAAATCGAGATATTCGAAATCCGGATGTATTGGCTGCGATGCGAAAAATTGAAAGACATCTTTTTGTTACATCTGAATTTCGTAAATGGGCATACCAGGATAGACCCCTTCCAATTGATAAGGGACAAACAATTTCACAACCTTATATGGTTGCCTTGATGACAGAATTACTAAGTTTAAACCCTCATTCGAAAGTGCTTGAAATTGGCACAGGATGTGGATATCAAACCGCTGTGTTAGCAGAACTTGTCCAGAATGTGTATTCCGTAGAAATTCTATCAGAACTTGCTAAAAGTGCTAAAACAAGGTTAAAGGCACTTAACTATCAGAATGTCCATATTAAACATGGAAACGGATATCACGGTTGGATAGAACATGCACCTTATGATGCAGTACTCGTAGCAGCTGCGCCCAAAAAAATTCCGCGTCGACTTACACAACAACTTGCTGAAGATGGACGAATGGTTATACCTATAGGCTCGGATATGCAAGAACTGTTCTTAATTCAGAAATATTGTGGTAAAGTTGAAACCACAAGGATAACTGGTGTTAGTTTTGTTCCGATGACAGGGACCCCTTAGGAGAAAAAATGACGATAATTAGATTGAGATGCTATTTCATACTGTTGATGTCCCTATTTTTCAGCTCGCCTACTTTTGCTGCTTTTAATGACATTGGTGTTGGTGCGCGTCCCCTCGGTCTCGGTGGGGCGTTCGTTGCGCTCGCTGATGATAGCAATGCTGCAAACTATAACGCTGCTGGCTTAGCTTATATTGAGGAAATTCAGATCGGTGCAACTTACGCACAGCGCTTTAACGGACTTATTACCTATAACACGATTGGCGGGATTGTGCCACTCGGCAGGGTGGGAACACTTGGGACAAACATCGGCATTCTTACAGAAAATTCTGATATTTATCAGGAACAAACACTACGTTTTTCTTATGGGAACACTATTTTTCAACAATTAGGGGTTGGTGTTAACCTAAAGATGCTTGGCATTAACTTTGATGCAGAAAACGAATTTGTTACCGAGAATCCGTATTTTACGCAAACCTCAAGTTCAGCTTTATCGTTTGACGTTGGTTTGATTGCAAAGCCGTTCAATAGTCTAAACATCGGTATATCTGTAGAAAATCTACTTCCTGCCAATATGAGTATCTCCGAGGCTAATACAGATTCAGTCCCCCAAAATATTCGCGCGGGTATCGTATATAGGCTTGAATCTATTGCTGCAATGAGTGCTCAAGGTGCTGCGATCAGTAATTTGTTGAAATCAACTTTAGGTACTGTTGAGGTGTTGTCACGTAGTGGTGAAATTTATACGCGGACAGGCGTAGAAATATGGTTAAATAAAGCCATCGCTATCCGAGGCGGTTACGGAATGAATAGCGGGGGAAATTCTGCTACTATCTTTAGTCTCGGTGGTAGTGCCAAGATTCCGATCAGCAGCACATCCCTGCAACTTGACTACGGATTTCAGTTATTGACCGGAGACCTTCAGGACAACACTACACAAAGATTCTCTGTAAACCTATTATTCTAAGAAGGAATTATGCCTTATGAAAAACGCAATCCTTAATTGGGTCTTTATTGTTAGTCTATTTATTGTTTTCCAAAGTTACGGTGGAATCACATCAGTTGATTCTCGCGGTGAAATTAACGTTGCGGGCGAAACTAAAGGTATTGTTCCCGCCAGTTCAACGGTGCCGCTCATTGTGACACTTATAATTGACAGGTCATTGGCAGAACCCGGTGAAGAAATTAAGACTATTGAAATAACATTACCCCCAGGATTTGTTCCGCAAGTGTCTGATTTTGATAGCATCGTACGAGATGAAAAAGAACTGAACGCGAAAGCAGTCATCTCCGGAAATGTGCTGCGTGTAGAACTTGCGCTAACGATCACCGACGATAGAAATTCCATTTTTAAAATCGAATTTGACTGTAGAACATCAAATAATGTTTTTGAAGCAGTGTTCAGGGTGCTGCTGCGTAATAACAACGATGCACCAATCGGTGAGTTTGTCAAGCCAGGACAAGCAGATGGCAAATCAAATAACGATGACTTTACATTACAAGTAATTCCAAATGTGCCACCCGCGCCTGTCTCTGGTTTTACTGCAGAAGCCGATAAAACTGGCGAAAATGATGTAACACTCCGTTGGCAAAAATCAACAGATCCTGATGTCAACGGCTACCTCATCTATAGAGACGAGGATTTCCGAATAAATGTAGAAAATCGTGCGTCAACAACGTTCCGTGATGTAAATGTACTTCCTGGCAATCGTACTTACGAGATAACTGCCTACAAGACACTTTTTTTACAATCTGACCGCTCAGCTGAACAAACTGTGGAGGTATCAGAAGACACTGCTGCACCTGAGCCACCGAGCGGACTCCGCGTTGTTACTTCAAGCGAAGGGGTAGAAGTTTTATGGATACCGAGCGTTAGTCGTGATGTATCAAAGTATCAAATTTTGTTCGGATCATCGGAATCTGGAACTTTGGAGCTGCTTCCTAATGGTGAAATTTCTGCTAAAAAACCAACAAACGAATCTACAGAGTATAAATTTGTTGACAACAGACTCTTGTCAGTTGGCAGTTTTACTTATGCTGTAGTCGCAATTGATGAGGTGGATAATGAATCCGCACCCACAAAGAAAAGGCTTCGGATATTTGATAAACCTTATCCGAACCCATTTACACCGTTATCAGCTGACCCAGATTTCAATACCGTTGTCTTTCCGGCACGTGCCATTGAAGATGTTGAAGGAGAATTTAGTGTGCTTCTCTTTAATCTGAACGGCGTGCTTGTAAAAACCTTGACTGCACAACTTGGGGAAACAGAACTGAAATGGGACGGTAAAAATGAAAGCGGTGAAATTGTTGAAAGCGGCATTTATATTTATCAATTACAGGTTGGGGATAGTTATAAAACAGGAACAATCATTCTGGCAAAATAGGGGCACATCTATATTCTACCGTTCATAAATTACTGTCCTCGTTTCCGCAACAGAAGTTGCTGGAGCAATATCGCGAAACAAAAGTGTTTTATGAAATAGTTTTTGGAAATATTGACTTAATATTAGATACATAGGTATACTATAAATAAGACTCTTCTCAGAAGAATTTAAAAATTTAAAGGAGTTATCATGAACAGATTAAAGTCATCTTTACAATTATCAAAATTCATTAGATTTTCAATTATTTGTACTTTAGCAATTGCCTTACCAGCTATGGCAGGATGGGTTGTAATACAAACAAGCGATCCAGGCCATCGTGATTATATGTCTATTACATTTACAGGAGAAAATACTGGATGGGTTGTAGGTTCAGCACTGCTTGATGATTTAGATAACCCTGGCTTCATCGGATATACGATGGATGGTGGGAAAACGTGGCAAAAATCGGAAGTTAAACTCAAAGCAGATCTAGCTGGTATCTTTTTCTTAGATGCTAATCATGGGTGGGCAGTCGGAGCAGATGGATTAATTGTCAGTACTACTAACGGTAGAGATTGGGAACGCCAAATATGTAAGGTGGACAAAGTCCTTCAGGTGAACACTGCACTTAAAAGTGTCTATTTCATTGATAAGGATGTTGGATACGCTGTGGGGCAGAACGACACGATTGTCTCAACAAAAAATGGTGGAAGATCCTGGGTAGCCCTGCAAGGTGGAAAAGTTGGAGCCGTAGGCGATGATGAGACCAGTATGTTCAATGCGATTCAGTTTCTTGACGAAAATACCGGATGGATTGCTGGCGTACGCGTTTTTCCTAAAACACAGGCGCAAAAGACGATTATCCAGAAAACGACAGATGGCGCAACAACTTGGGAAATGCAAGAAACAGGAACAGAGGATATTCTTGAAGATATCTTCTTTCTTAATGCTTCTGTAGGTTGGGCAGTGGGGGAAAACGGCCTCATTCTCCACACAACCAATGGCGGTAAAACTTGGAAAGTCCAGACGAGCGGAACCACAGAAATACTTCGAAAGGTCCGATTTGTAGACAAATATACTGGATGGGCAGTCGGCGGCGATTTCGGAGTCGGTGTTGTTCTCAGTACCAACAATGGTGGGAAAAAATGGGAAGTTGAAGAATCAGATCAAAAAATGGTCAGCGTATCTGTACTTAATAAAAAGAATGTATGGTTAGTAGGGGGACGTGGTTTGATCATGAAGGCAGAATAGTCTTTAAAAATACATTTGGAAAACGTAACTGCCTAAAAGATGTCCGTAGTTAAGGAAATAATTAAGGCACGCCGTGCCTATAAACTCGCGATGAGCTAAAAAGGAGGAAATTTTGGGAAGCCCTACATTCGCCAAGCGGATGAGCCGCTTGGGAACAGAATCTGCATTTGAGGTGTTAGCCAAAGCCAAAAGCTTAGAAGCACAAGGTAAAGATATTATTCATTTAGAAATAGGTCAGCCAGATTTTTCTACGCCCATGAATGTGTGTGAAGCCGCATTCAAGGCAATGAAAGACGGACATACCGGTTATTGTCCATCAGCAGGGATACCTGAATTTCGAGAGGTTGTCGCAACACACATTTCTGAGACGCGCGGTGTAGATATCCATCCAGACGAGGTAACCGTTACGCCAGGTGCGAAGCCGATTATCTTTTTCACAATTTTGGCATTAGTTGATGATGGCGATGAAGTAATTTATCCTGAACCGGGCTTCCCTGTCTATGAATCTGTTATTGATTTTATTGGTGGTAAAGCAGTACCGCTCGCGCTTCGTGAAGAGGTTGATTTTCGCTTCCGAATTGAGGATTTAGTCGATGCAATAACTGAACGCACAAAATTATTGATACTTAATTCACCCCAGAACCCAACAGGTGGCACCCTAACAGAATCAGACCTCGTTGCAATAGCAGAACTCGCCGAAAAACACAATTTTTATATCCTTACAGATGAAGTCTATTCACGCCTCTTATATGAAGGAACTCATCAGAGTATCCTGAGCCTTCCCGGTATGAAAGAACAAACAATTTTGATTGACGGACATTCTAAAACGTACGCTATGACAGGGTGGCGGCTTGGATATGGTGTCGCACCCCAAGAAATAGCAGACAAGATTACGCAGTTAACAATCAACTCAAATTCTTGCACTGCGACTTTTACACAAATTGCTGGAATAGAAGCGTTAACGGGGCCGCAAACATTTGTCACGCAGATGGTTGCAGAATTCCGAAAAAGACGTGATACTATTGTAGATGGCTTGAATGCAATTGATGGTATTAGTTGTATGAAACCGCTTGGTTCGTTCTACGTTTTCCCGAATGTCACACAACTCCCCCTTTCCTGCGAAAAATTGGCTGATTATTTGATGGATGATGCGGGGGTCGCTTTGTTACCTGGTACAGCTTTCGGAAAATATGGGGATGGATACCTGCGTCTTTCCTATGCAAATTCGCTGGAAAATATTGAAGAGGCATTACACCGAATAAAAACTGCAATTGCAAAGTTATAGATAAAGTAGGAAATTTCTCGTATGTCTCGTAAAGTAAGTGCGCGTATTCCTGCAAGCACCACAAACCTGGGCCCCGGATTTGATGTGTTGGGTCTTGCATTACAGCTGTACAGCACCGTATCATTAGAAATTACTGGAAGCACTACAGAAGTTATAATTAGCGGAGTAGATATTGACAAGATACCTAGTACTCCTGAACATATCGCATTTCAAGCTGTCCAGTCTGTTTTCCAACGGAGTGGTGTGCAAAAACCGAAAGGTTTAAAATTGAGTATTGAAAATGGCATTCCGGCGATTCGCGGTTTAGGGGGAAGTGGCATAGCCATTCTCGGCGGTCTCCTGACAGCTAATATTTTATGTGGAAATCCATTTTCTCGTTCAGACCTACTCAATTTTGCAACATCCATAGAGGGACATCCCGATAATGTCGCTGCTTCTTTGTACGGGGGCGTGGTCATTTCTGTACAAGAGGAGGACCACGTCCACACGATTCAGTTAACATGTAATCCTGCTCTTCATGTCGTACTTGCTATTCCAGAATTTACATTGTCAACACAGAAAGCGCGGAGCGTTTTACCAAAAACTGTTGATTTTACTGACGCTATTTATAATATAAGTAGAAGCTCCTTATTAGTTGCTTGCATTGCTACTGGAAAATTGGAGATGTTAAGAGTGGCAATGAAGGATAAACTACATCAACCTTATCGCAGCACCTTGATACCAGGATTTAATGATGTCGTTGAAGCTGCAACATCTGCAGGAGCACTCAGTATCGCATTAAGCGGTGCAGGCCCAACCGTCGCGGCATACTGTTTGAATAATATGGACGAGGTTGGAAACCAAATGCAGAATGTTTTTAAACACCATGATATTCCATGCAAAATCATGGTGCTCAGTGCTGATCTGGAAGGTGCTAAAATTTGGGATAACAAAGATGCAAATCCATTAGTATAAAATTTGATATTTTTGTTCTAGTGAAACCTGAAAATATGTTTATATTTCAATGAATAATCCCTACCCATTGCGCTGGCGGGGTTTCCTAACCTCGCCGATGTCCAAGTAATTGTGGGTTTTACTATAAAACGTGAGATGTTAGGGTAAACTATGTCCAATTTTTATGAAGAAAGTATCTCTTTTCTGTTAAACCAATTCAATACTGACCTGGAATACGGTTTGAGCTACGCTGATGTAGAAAAATTACAGGAACGTTATGGTGAAAATAAGCCAAAGTCCAAGAGAGGCGCTTGGCAGATAGGTGCGTTTTTTGAACAGGTACTTAACTGGAGATTACTACTTTTAGCACTTGTCATAGCAGTCTTCATATTTTTACCTGATGTTCCGAAACTTTCGAGAATTGCCCTTATCGGTAGTATTTTGATTCTTTCTCTTTGCTGGGCAACTATAGTTTCAATCAATTTACAACGTAGACACAAGAAACGTGTAGCACACTTTGACATCACCGTTTCGGTAATTCGCCAAGGCACACAAGAAAAATGCCAACCTGCAGATATTGTACCAGGAGACCTACTTCTACTTAGACCTGGTGACTATATACCAGCCGATGCCCGACTTGTCCATGCAGACGGCTTAAAAGTTAACGAATCCGCCTTATTTGGAAGTAGTGGTTCAGCCACAAAAACCGCCAAAGTACTAAATGAGGCTGGACTCCCTCCAGAAAAGCAGACAAATATGGTTTTTGGTGGCACGTATGTTGATGCTGGCATAGGTAATGCAATCGTAGTCAGGACAGGCGGTGAATTAGAAATGCACCAGAACCACGGAAACACACGCGCTTTACCCAGCGAAATGACTGTTGCAGAAAATCAAATAAAATTTTTTAAAGATATATTAAAAGTAACGGGGTTTGTTGTGGGTGGAATCGCAATTACCGTTTTCTGGTGGCAAAAATCACAGCAGGGTACACCAATAGATTGGGAAGAGGTTCTGAAATTCGGTTTAATTTTCGCTATTGCTGCAACCCCCTATGATTTAGTATTGTTACTACACTCCATCCTTGATCAGAAAACCGCTGGTGTACTCAAAAGAGGAATAGCACTCCGCGATAGGCATTTCCTTGAGAAATTGAACCGTCTCACTGCTTTTTGTTCCGATGAAAAAGGCATCGCAAGCACAAAATCTCTTACTATTTCGGGTATCTTCGCTGATCTACAAATGGTGAATCGTTCAGTATGGGAAAATTGGTTAAACTCGTTCAAATCCGAGCCACCTGAGGAAAAAAGCAAGCGAGCCAACAATATTCCGCCGCGGTTTCAAATCCCACAAGGCGCGCCCGGCCTCGTGTTAACAGCAGGATTAGGGACTTCCGGTGAACGATATGATGATAGACCAGGAGTTGATGATACACATCAACTCGTTATCCAAGATACAATGGAACAACTTGGATATAAGTTATCGGACCTTAAGTCTAATATGCGCCTTGTTTCAGAATATCCGTGGACCCCTAACTTCGGATATGAACTTCATGTCTTTGAATCGAGCGAAAACGAATATCTCAATATTGTATTTGGTGATGCGCGCAATGTCCTTGAAGCGTGTGATTCTATTCTTGTAAACGGAGAGGTAAATGATTTCTACTATGAACAGTACGAGATGTGTAGTGAAATCCTGAATTACATGCAAAACCCCAGGGATACGGTCTACGGTGTAGCCTCATTAAATTCTGAGGTGCCGCTAACACCACAAGAAGTTCAAGGCATATCAACCTTCTTAGGATTCATCGGTTTTTCCGTCACTGATAATGATGCTACAAAAGAGGTAATCAAATCATTCTTGGACACTGGATTAAAGGTCATCCTCATGAGTGATAGTGATGAACAAGCCACAACTGATTTAGCGCGAGAGTTAGGGCTTGTCCATACTCGCAATGCAGTCGGAACAAGAAAACAGCTCATGCGCCTCTCCACACAAGAGTTCGACAAAGAGGTGCCAAATTGGAATGCTTATTCTCAACCGACTCAAGAACAACGCAGGAATATTGTGCTTAGCTTAAAGCGTCATAATCACTCTGTGGGTTTTTTAGGTCAAAATGTCCATGATCAACGCGCCATGATTATTGCAGACCTTTCATTTGCAGATACAAGATACGCCTCACATTTTGCCCAAGAACATGCTGACTGCCTGATAGTCGAAAAAGGCTCCAAAGCAGTAAAAGACTGCTTACTTTTTGCGCGAGAAGCGTATCAAAATATTTCAGGAGCCCTTCGGTGGTGTTTTTCGTGTACATTAGCACAATTTTTCACCGTTGTTTTTGGGTTAATTTTACAAGGGGCATTCAATTTTCAGATGCCGCTAACACTCACACAAGTGGTCTGGGTTCAATTTTTAACGACGCTGCTGCCAGCAATCGGGTTAGGGTACGAAAAAATATCCACTAATGAAAAGCGACATCGCCCTGGCAGGACGACCATGTTTCTTCCAAAAACTGCTGTGATTGATATCATTTGTCGGAGTCTTGTTATCGGTTTAATGACAATTATTCATTTTTTAGTCCTAACATCTTCTGTAATCGAATCTAATCTTGAAGCGGCGCGGACTGCGGCTTGTACTACGTTGATCTTTACACAAGTAGTGACTTACTTCCAATGCACGCGCTATCCCTGGGAATCTCTTTTTAAAAGGATGTTCTCCAATGTCCGTTTATTTGTTATTTTTATCGTTGCTATTGGCATTCACCTATCAGCGATGTACATTGGACCTATGCAAGATGTTTTGGAAATCGTACCACTTGGGAAGGAATGGATAGTAACCTCTTTATGCAGTCTGATCTTGCTGCTATTACCTTTAAATCTGGCAATAAATCCACACAAAGACAGAGCTTAAACCCAGAATCCGTAGGTTGGTATACCCGCCACAATCCCTATAATTGTCCAGACGCTCCCTACCGTGAACTCACCAAGAATAAGCCCTAAAAAGAACGGTGCTACCTTTCTATACCTCACGGGTCCGCCGTATTTGAGGATAATCAATTTTATAAACCAACTCATGAAAAGACAACCCCATGTAACATGCATGCCCCAACTGGTAGAGATAGCAAACCCAGCAGGATGAAACGGCCACCACACAAATCGCATTCGAAATAACATCAACACAGTTGTCATCAGAAATCCGAATCCTGTAAACAGACTTTCTGGGATAAGCGTATCAGTAGGAGATTGAAGCCAACCTGTTAAACGGCGGTAAGGTTCTATACCAAACGCACTCAAAGATGGCCAATACGCCCGAACTTCCATTCCTAATTGATAACCTCGGTCAATCAAAGCCCAAAAACCTGCTAACGACCCTAACACTGCGGCTAACATGAAAGCGAAGATTATCCGCCGCATTGTCATATTCGTCCGTTCCATAATTTTAAAGCCTTCTAACTGATGGGGCATCGGGTGGCTTCGATACGCACGATTGATGAACCAAAACATAGAGAACATCACGAGGTTACCTCTACCCAACCTACGTGTGCCGACTACCCGTGTTAAGATTTGGTCAGGACCAGAATAGTGCAAATCATGCACAGGAGTTCCCAACTCAGCACGCATGCGTGTGATTGCAATAGAAATCATATAGTAAATAACGAAAAACGCAAGCATAATGCCAATGTTTGCACCGCCATAGTAGCAAAAAATTACTAAGAAACCCAGCACAGCGATAAGTCCAAGAACAGCAACTCTGTAAGAAATCGGTTCATCTCTATCTTCTTGCGATTTGTCCTGACTAAAAAGTGAGCGTCCTATCTGAAGTAGATGTCTGCGACTTGCCCATATAGCTAAAACGCACAAGGCAAGGTAGCCACCAGATGCCTGCTCGTTTGTATAAGGAAAACGGGGTAAATTTCTAAATCCAAATGCTGCACCCACAACGCGCATTAGTCGCCAATACCAAAAGAAAAACCAACAGGAAAATGAGAGATCAAGTGGAATAAAGAACCCAAGTCCAATTGCAAATGGATATAGCGAAAAAGGAATTCTGCCCATCGCGTTCCAAGGGCTTTCCGTAAAAATCTGATAACTCTGAATACGTGTCCGTAACTCGGGTAGGAACGGGTATAGAAAACTGACACCATTCCATAATGCCAAGCCTCCAGCAACACCGAAACCGAGCCACATGAGTTTATTCTGAAACAGACGATTAGAAGGGGTTTCTGTGAGATGGAGGGGGAGGTGTATAATGGGATAACTTAGCTTTTCATACTCTATCCACTGTTTTCGGATAATTATATTGATGCAAAACATGCCGAAAACCAACACACTGATAAAGGTTGTCCACCACAACACAGGTTTTGCCCAACCGAGTAAGGTTTCAAATGTATAGAGTGGTAGATCGCCTTCATAATAACCTTGCAGTAGGTTGCTGTTGCTAACCGTGAGCCATTCTGGAAGGAAGGGGAGAAACAGTTGTTGCCATTCATTTTCAGGTGTAGCGAACCGAAAAGCATGCCCTAACATCGGCACCAAAATCTCAAGCATATCATGCCCAGTAATTCCTGATGCGATAGAAAGCATTAGGTAGACAATGACTAATTCGCTTTGGACTAATGCAATTCGTGGTAAAAAACGCTGCAGCAACTGGTTGAAACCGATAACTACAAACAGACTGAAAATAACATTGAAAAAGAGTGAAATTGTAACGGGGTGTCCCGAATAACGGATAACCTCCATCTCAATAACCCAATAGCAATTTATCGGAATTAGGATAACAGCAATTAGAATGGATTTGAGCGTAACCCCGTGGGCAGGAACTTGTGAAGGGGTTGACAGCGGGGACTTTTGGGTTTCCATGTAGAAGCTAAATGATTTTTACAGAGAATTATTTTCATGTAGTCTACCGCAATGTGCTTGGGTTGTCAACTGCTATTTCACCGGTGGGATAAGCGTGTGATACCTACTCTCCGTCTGAATCGCGGAGGGCGCGGATTACGCAGAAAACGCGGAGGGCGGTATTGGGGACTCCCAGACGCCTATTCTAAAGTGTGCTGCAATCTCTTAAAAAGAAACTTATCTTGCCAAACCCCCATCCGCGTTTTTCGCGTCATCTGTGTTTTCCGCGATTCAGATAATAAAAAATGTGGCACAAACTTTCCAGTTTGTGCCAAAAAACGCAAACTAAAAGTAAAATCAACGGTATGAATGCCTTAATGGCATTCCCCGTGGTACAAAAGACAAAATCCGCGTCTTCCGCGACAATCCACGATTCAGACAAAAGAAAAGGCAGGCACCCAAAAGGGGACCTGCCTGTGTGAAGTTTTGAAAGTTGTTGTTGGCTTATGGTAAATCGTGATACTTGTATTCCGTACCGTTACTGAAACAACCACCGCCACCCGTGTTTTGACACTTGGTGAGTGAAACACTACACCCCGGCCGCTGACACGTCAGAGGCGTAAAATGCCACGCAACTGCACTCGGATTACATGACCAGTACGAATGTCCCGCGACACAAGTGACTTGATGATCCGTGCTTGAACTCACCTGTGCCGTGCAAGCTGCCCGCCCACACGCAACTAATGGCGGCGGAGGATACTGGTGATTGTGAGAAGATCCCCCAGCCGGATGCAAACATGCCCAATAGGTATGTGTGCATTAGACATTATATAAATTTAATTTAAATTACAGTTGATTTCTGGCATAATATAGAAAATTATGCTTTGGAGATTAG
>JAPPES010000035.1 GCA_028824125.1 Candidatus Poribacteria bacterium | reverse complement strand
AAATGTTCCGAATATGCATAATGAAAATTACCGAATTAATAAATTAATCTTCATACAGTTTGTGCTACAAGCAGAATTAGGTGTTATTGGAAAACACACATGACATAGGGACCGAAAGCTATGTTAAAGTTGGATCGGTTTTTGGTATATCATCTTCCTCATTTGGTGTATCATCTTCCTCATTTGGTGTATCATCTTCCTCATTTGGTGTATCATCTTCCTCATTTGGTATATCATCTTCCTCTTCAAAAGGTTCTTCTTGTCCAATTCGCAGCTGGCGTTCCGCATCAATAACATCACGATTAATTTTACCAATACAAAGATTCAGTTTATCTGTAAGAGCAGTATGTCCTGTCATGGCACGTCGAATTTGGCGCAGTTGGTCAATCACAACTCGGAAACTTCTGATAAAGTCTCCCGGATCAAGTGTGGCATAATCTGTTAATTCATCAAATTCGCATCCGCGGCTCCAAGCTAACATAGCTGAGCACAAACGAGGTTCCAACGCTGGCGTTATTCCAGAGACATTGAGTTGACTTTCTAACCGTTGAATATTTAAAATTTCATCCCAAGCTGCTCCCAAAATTGATAAAAATCTCTTATCCTTTATCTTTTTATAATAACCATCTTTGCGCGGTTCAGATACAATCGATACGACCAGACAATTTATTTCATCTTCAGTCAACCGTTCAAAAAAACCTTTAAAGAGGAGTTGTGTCAATTGAAGTTCATACCCATAGATATGTGATGCTGTCTTGCCCCGTGGCAGTAGTGCTTGGGGTTCAATATATCCAAGTGTTTCAAGGACATTCAGGCGAGCGGCTATCTGTTCTTGTTGATAATTTTGAATTGATACCTGTTTTTTCTTTAAATTTTGAATATACTGTTCATTTTTACGGATTGCCTGATATTTTTTAGTGCATTGTTTACGCTGGTAACACTCGTGGCAAAGGTTTTCAGAGATCTCAGCGTTAAGCCCTTCCACTTCGTTGTGAATCGGTGCAACCTTTTTTTCTTGTTCCTTTTTCCCTGACTTTTTCCACATAGCCCTGGATTTAAGAGATGCTAATTGGAACTGCAACCTTTCAAGACTTTTTTCATTTGAGTGTTTAAGTCGATGATAACTTTCAATCTGTTTCATCCCGTCAATGTTGTCATGTATACAAGTCGGAAGCGGTAGTGAAGCACCTTTTTCATCTAATAGGGCAATCTGTTTGTTGAGATCAGCCGTGCGTTTATAATTTTGGTGGTTGCTCAGACTCATTGTATAGACATCGTAAATCTCGTCGCCATATTTTTCATACAGATTGAGGATACTGGCATAAGAGAGATTGAACTGGCTTGTGGTGGGTTCGATGGTATCGGAAACGACTTTGCTAACTTCGGCATGCGATGCAAATTTGGGGTTGACTTGGGCATACACATAACCGACAGTATCAATCCCGCGTCTCCCTGCCCTACCTGCCATTTGGTGATATTCCCGTGTCTTAAGGTAACGATAACGGACACCGTCATATTTTTCCAAACTATCAAACACAACTGTACATGCCGGCATATTGATTCCAACAGCAAATGTCTCAGTGGTATAGAGAAGTTGAATTAATCCTGAAGTAAATAACCGTTCAACTACCTCTTTTAGTGTAGGTAACATACCTGCGTGATGGTAGGCTACGCCACAGCTTATCAACTTACGAAAATCTGTAACTGCTTTCTCTTCAACAATATCAAATTGTATACAAAGTGCGTCAAATTTTTCTAAAATCTGTTCCTGCTGTTCTTTATCAAGCAAATCATGTCGTCTCCGAGCATAGGTGTAATAACGGGCGTTGCTTTCACATTTCCTGCGGCTAAAGCAGAAATAGAGACAGGGTAGACGATTTTGCTTTTTTAAGTACGGGATCAATTTCGTGTCAATTATACTCTTTGGTATTTTAGGTATGTCGTTAGCTTGATCTGTATCCTTCCGTTTCTTTTGTTTTGTTATCTGTCGTTGTTTTGCTATCTGTCGAAGATCGTAAAGGTGTCCCAATTTACCTATGCCAAAACCCCGAAAGTAGAAGTGATGTTCTAAAGGCACAGGGCGTTCTAATTCTTCGACTACTTTGATGTCAATTTCTCGCACGCTTTGCATCCACTCCGTAAATGAATTTATGTCCGGAATCGTTGCACTCAAGCAGACAAATTTAATATGTTGTGGTGCAAAGATGATGCTTTCTTCCCAGACAGTGCCACGTGAAGTATCGTTGATATAGTGGATTTCATCAAAGATAACGTAGGAAATGTCATTTAATCTTTCTATATCATCAAAGATGATATTCCGGAATATCTCAGTCGTCATCAATAGTACTTGGGCATAGGGATTTAAGACCACATCGCCAGTTATGATACCAATTTTATCACCGTATTCAGCTTGAAAATCTCTATATTTTTGATTACTAAGCGCTTTAATGGGTGCAGTGTAAATAACCCGTTTGTTTGTCTGAAGGCATTTTTCCACCGCATATTCTGCAATGACAGTTTTACCGGCTCCAGTAGGTGCTGCCACTATTACCGAATGGTCTCGATCAATCGCTGCAATTGCTTCTTCTTGGAACTGATCTAACACTAAACCTTTATAAAGCATCTAATCCTCCTATACTGTGGTCTTATATTTAGTATAACGGATATTTGTTTTTTTGTCAAGTAAGATTAAATTGTAAAACCTTTTTAGACAACTTGCATGAAATGTTAACTTTTGTTAAAATAGTACGACTAACATTTGAAGTGCTACCCACGTTTAAGCAAATGTGTAATAGACAAAATTGACCGTGTGCTTGCTGAACACTACGGTTTCACCGACGAGGAATTAGATTTTATCATCAACTGCGATATCAAATATTGTATGGGTTTGGGGAATTGAATATACCACGCAACACTAAAATATGGAGAGAACATGGACAATTTAATTCGCAAAAAGATTGTATTGAGTCTACTTGATAACGAGTCTAAAGATGCTAATGCAATCGCAAATGAAATTGGCGAATCGTTGGAAAATATAAAGGAACAACTGACAACGCTTGTCTCAGAAAATATTTGTGAAAAAGTGAATCAAGATCAGGTGGAGCGGTATATTGTGAAAAAGGTATTGAAAACCCTTGGGAAGAATAAATAATTAGCAGTTATCAAAACTATGGAAACAGCAGAACTCAAACAACTCATTGTGCAAGGGGAAAATAGCGCCACCGAATTCAAAGAAAGATGCGATCAAGAAGCTATTGAAACGGCTGCTGCATTTGCCAATACCCGTGGAGGTGCCATTCTCATCGGTGTTTCTGATAATCGCGAAATCACTGGAATTACTATCGGCAAAGAAACATTAACAGATGTGACAAACAGGATTTCTCAAGCGATTGATCCGCGGGTGGTTATGGATGTTGAATCGATTGACGTAGAGGGAAAATCAGTTCTGTTAGTACGAATTACGGAGTCTCCAATAAAACCTGTCTCTGTTAAGGGAATATGCTATAAGAGGGTAGGGAACAGCAACCGAGTCATGTCTCCACAAGAGATTGCTCAGATGCATCTCAAGTCTGTCGGCAAAACGTGGGATCAACTCTCAGTTGTGAGTGCAGGAAGTAACGATATTGATGAGCAAAAGATCCAATGGTACCTAACCCGTAGAGAAGCGAGCCGCAACGTAACGCGATCACAAGACATGAATACGACAGATCTATTGAGAAACATTTACTGTATTAGTGAAGATGAAACGCCGACTCATGCGGGGATTCTCTTTTTTGGAAAACACCCTCAAAAATTCTTCCAAAATGCCCAGTTGCGCGTTGTTAGATTCAGAGGGATATCAGTTACTCATCCAGTCATCGATCGACTTGATTGTTCAGGAACACTCTGGGAAATCATAAACGTTGCTGAGGAATTTATAAGAAAAAATATTCGACTACTCAGTCTTCGGGGTTCAAAAAGTTTTCAGCGAGACGATAAATTTGAGTATCCTCTTGAGGCACTGCGAGAAGCAATTATCAACGGGTTAATCCATCGAAATTATCAAGAACCTGCTGATGTGCGAGTTTTCATATTTGATGACCGAGTAGAGATTATTAATCCTGGCAGTTTTCCAGAAGACGTTAGTCCGCACAAACCGATCCACAGACCGGTAAATCCCATTTTGAGTCAATTGATGTATGATGTTGGTTATGTTGAACGGTACGGGTCTGGAATCAAAATGATGCAAAGATTGTGTAAAGAGTGGGAAAACAAGGAACCACGTTTCGACTTGCACCCACTTGAAACCAAAGTCATTTTTGATTCACCGATCCAAGATGTTACTTTATTAGAAATTGATGATATATCAGAACAGTTGAATGATAGACAAAAGAATGCCCTGTTTTATGTACAAACAAACAGACAGATTGCCAGAAAGGAATACGTAGAGATTAACGATGTCTCTGTTCGAATTGCTTATAAGGAATTAAGGGATATGGTAGATAAAGGACTATTAACTGTGGTAGGAAAGGGAAGAAGCACTAAATACCTCCGAAAAGTAAACGATTAGGTAAACGATTAGGTAAACGATTAGGTAAACGCTTCTAATCTCGACTCTTGTTGAAAATCCTTGGGAAGAATAGGTATCAAACTTTTTCAATTACAACCTCAATATGATAAACCATAATTTACTTGTAAAGGATTCGGTATGAAAGAAATTGGCAATTATGGCAGACTACACCTTAAGCTCAAGCAATGTATTTAAAGATTTGTATCTTCCCTTACCTGAAGAAAGATTGGTAAAAGCAAAACTCGCACATAAAATCAATCGTTTAATTACTATGCGAGAAATGACACAAAAGGAAGCTGCTAATTGCATGGGAATCAGTCAATACAAAATGACGCAACTGAGAAACGGCCGATTAAAAAGTTTTACTGTTGATGATTTAGGTTCTCTGTTGGAAAAGCTTGAGTGTCATACGCAACTTAATGCGGAAGGTCGTACTGAAAAAGAACATTACGTCGTTGCCAATCCTGACGGAGGTTGGGATGTAGTACGTGGCAATGTGTTGAGAACGTTGAAACACTTTGAGACCAAAAAGGATGCTGTGGCGTATGGACGGCAGGTCAGCCGAAATCAGAAAACTGAGTTTGTTGTCTGCCATAAAAATGGCAATATTCAACGCACGAATAACCACTGATAAACTGTATCATTTTTCTATGAATGACAACATCTAATGCAATTGCGACCAAATATCCTCCAACAGACAATAGAAACAGCCCTCACGTTCCTCTATCCTGCACAATGCAGAGTCTGCAAAGAAGCACTCGGACTTGAATCTGTCCCATATATGTGTGATAGGTGTTGGCAGAATATTCATTTTATCCAACCGCCTTGGTGTGAAATGTGCGGAATCCCAAATATCATAGGGAAGTGTGATGCATGTGCTACCACACCTCCACCTTACGGAAAGTTGCGTACGATTGCTTTTTATGAATCAGCACTTCAGCAGGCGATACACCTCTTTAAGTTTGAAAAACGGACCTCACTCGCTAAACCTCTTACCCAACTGACAATGGAACACATTCCTGATGGCTGCAACATCACAGAGTACGATTTCATTTTACCGATTCCGATTCACAAGAAACGGTTGCGGGAACGCGGCTTTAACCAAGCCACTTTACTTGCAAATGGAATTGCCAAGACCGTAGGGATTCAAGTTGTAACAGATGCTCTGGTTCGGTATCGGAATACGTCCCCGCAGAGTAGTTTGGATAGAGAGGCACGCCAAACAAACATTATTGGTGCTTTTGAACTACAAAAGAAAGAGGTCGTGCAAAATAAACGTATACTTGTTTTGGACGATGTATATACCACAGGTGCTACCGTTCGCGAAGCAGTAAAGGTTTTATGGGATGCCGACCCATCTGAAGTTGATGTGTTAACTTTGGCACGGGCTTTGGACCTCGAATGAAACCTTTTCAGCACATTTTACGTATATTTTATGTATACATGTTGGGTTAAATATGCCATAATAAAACGTTAAGTTATGATAATGTGTGATAAAAACGCTCACTGGTAGGAGGTTACCTTTGCATTTAAATAGCATCAAAATCAGTGGATTCAAGAGTTTTGCTGAAGAGGTTGAACTGGTCCTGGAGCCGGGGATTACGACCATAGTGGGTCCGAACGGTTGTGGAAAGAGCAACGTTTCCGATGCCATTCGGTGGGTCCTGGGTGAGCAGAGTGCCCGTGCGCTACGTTGTACCAATATGCGCGACCTCCTTTTCAACGGGGGTGCCAATTTTAGTCCTTCTCAAAAAGCAAGCGTTGCGCTTACCTTTACTAATATCTCTGAAAGTCTTTCTATCGGATCGCCCGAAGTAGAAGTACGCAGACAACTGACTCGTGATGGTGAAAGTAGTTATCTTATCAACCAAACGCCTTGCCGCCTTCGCGATATTAGTGAGCTCTTTATGGATACTGGTGTCGGTGTAGATGCCTATTCCGTTATGGAGCAGAGCAAAATTGACCTGATCCTCAACGTGCGTCCGGAGGAACGGAGATTCCTTTTTGACGAGGTAGCAGGTATTACAAAATATAAAGTTCGTAAGAAAACAGCCCTCCAAAAACTGAAAGATGCAGAACAGAATTTGGTTCGTATCAATGACATAATTCAAGAGTCTCAACGTGAAACTGAATCTCTGAAAGCGCAAGCCGAACAGGCGGAACACTATCAATCGTTAAAAGACCAACTCCAGCAATTAGAACTCGGATTAGCTTATCGGGATTACGAAAAACTGGCTACAGATTATCGCGAAGCGCAAAATAACTTAGAGGTTATTTTAAACGAGGCCTCTGATGCAAATCAACTTATCCAAGAAGCGGAGGAACGGATTGAAAACGCAACCTTCAGACGAAGTGAGTTAGATACTACAATCACCACCGCTCAAGAGGAAATACGTGAGATTGAAGGGCAGCTAGATAAGGTTGAACGGCAAATTGTTATTCATAAAGAAAAGCAGCTGAATATCCAACAGCAGAAACAAAGAGCAGAGCAAAGGTTGGAATCCTTAAATACAGAGCAAGTCCACTTACAAACACGCCACCGGGAACGAACTCAAGAACAGAAAAGAGTTGGGGCATCCTACAAGATTGAAGAAAGCCGTTTAACTGCCAAACAGCAACATCTACAAGAGTTAACCTCACGCATTGACAAAACAAAAGAGTCTATTCAAGAGGCACAGCATGTTTTGCAGGAAACCTCTACAGAACTATCCCAACGCGAAAATAAACGTTTAGCAATTGAACATGAACTAACGAGTACACAAAGCAGTCTCAACGATCTTCAAGAAAGTTCCGATGCTTTAAAAACAGAACTGAAAGCTGCTATGGATGATCGGGACGAAATCCAACGTGGCATGCTCCAATTAGATGCCGAGCTGCTTCAGATTGAGACAGAGAAAAAACAGGTTGAAACCACCCTGAACGAAAATCAAAATGCGCTCCGAAAGATTGAGGCTGAAATCCGTGGATTAGAAGAAAACTTAGGCGGTAGTTTTTCCCGTTATAAATCACTGGAGCAATTGCAATCTGTCTATGAAGGTTACTACGCAGGTGTGCGCGCAATTATGCAAGCAAAAACACATTATCCGGATCAGTTTGGTGGGATATGTGGTGTTGTGGCAGAACTTATCCACACAGATGCCGAATTTGAGGTTGCCATAGAGATCGCACTCGGCAGTAGTATACAAAATGTAGTCACCGAAACTGCAGAAGACGTTGTTGCTGGCATCAACTTTCTCAAGAAACATCGTGCTGGCAGAGTCAAATTTTTACCGCTTGACATGTTACGACGCAGAACATTCTCTGATAATTCACTGCTTGATGAACCAGGGGTCATCGGTATTGCGGCAGAACTGGTAGATTATGATGACAGATACGAGACTGTGGTGCAACAACTGTTGGGGAACACACTTGTCCTTGAAGAGATGGATGATGCAGTTGCGCTGAAACGGGAATTCCGACTAAACGCGCGATTGGTTACCTTAGATGGTGAACTATTTGATACTTCGGGGGCTATTACTGGTGGACATGCTAATCAGAAAAAAAGTGGGCTCCTCAGTCGTGCAAGCGAACTTGATGTACTGAAAACTCAGATTAGCAAACTACAACAAAATGTCAATCAGAGAGATGAAAAACGCAAAACTTATGCTGCAACAATTGCTGAAACTGAACAAATCCGGAAAAAACTTACTGCTCAATTGCAAGACAAACAGATTGAAAAAGCCTCAATTACAAAGGATATTGAGCAGGCGGCCCAAAACATCACGCGTCTTGAAACGCAACTTGCTGAAATTGAAACTCAAAATAAGCAACTTCAAGAAACGGTTGATCTTTCACGCGAAGATCAACAGACACTTGATGCAGAAATAGCGGAACTAACGAAAAAACGCACCCAAACGGAAGGGCGGATTCAACGGGTTTCTGAACAAGTTGACAGCGATATGCGTAAACGTGAGGAGGTCGTTACGGATTGCCAGGAAAGGGAGAACTTTTTGACAGGACAACGGCAAAAACTGGAAGGTATAGCTGAAGTACTTGAGAACTTTGACGAACAACAACTTCAAATAGAGAAAAATATTAAAGAACAACAGGCAATTATTGACTCTGATGAACAAACTAAACACGATATCGCTGAGCAAATTGAAGAGGCACAACGCAAATTTCTACGAATCGAGGGAGACCGGGCGGAAGCAGAAGCAAGAAAAGACGAGTTAACCGAAGAACGCGAAACACTCAATGAGGAGATTGAAGCGATTCAAAAAGAGATGCGCAATACTCGGAAGCAATTCGAAAGCCAAAATCGCAAACAGCGTCAACTTGAAGTGAAAACTACGCAACTTGAGATGCAATTAAAATCCATCTCTACCCGTATCCTTGACAAATACCAGGTTTCTATTGATGAAATTCCTAAACCGGCAGTTCAAGATGAGGTTTCTGAGAACGAGGGACAATCTCCCGTTCACGCTATTTTAGAGCTTGACGAAATTGATTTGATGGATAACATTGAAAAATTGAAGGCGGAATTGTCGGCAATGGGCGCAGTCAATCTCAAAGCGATTGAGGCACATAAGGAACACAAGAAACGCTTGGATTTCCTTAACTCTCAACGTGAGGATGTTCAACAATCCATGCACTCCATGCATCAAGCAATTCAGAAAATCAACGAAACCTCGCGAGACGTATTTCTGAAAACATTTGAGAAGGTAAAAACGAATTTCCAAGAGGTGTTCACCCAACTCTTTGGTGGCGGTGAAACTGAGTTGCGATTGACAGATGAATCAAATATTCTTGAATCAGGTATTGATATTATCGCTCGCCCACCGGGAAAACGTCCACAAAGCATTACACAACTTTCTGGTGGTGAACGTTCGCTTGTCGCAATTGGGTTGCTGTTTGCAGTCTTCAAAATCAAGCCAAGCCCTTTTTGTGTTCTTGATGAGGTAGATGCTGCCCTTGACGAAGCGAACGTGCTACGTTTTACAAATCTTATTCGTGCTTATTCAGACAATACGCAGTTTGTGATTATTACGCATAACAGGCGCACTATGGAAATATCCGATGTGATGTACGGTGTGACGATGGAGCAAGCTGGTATGTCTAAAATTGTTTCTGCAAAGTTTGCATCATAATTTTTTATCAGTCCGTTCCACATAATCCGAAATAATGGCGCACCTTGATCGTACCCACCTCAAAATCTTGCCACTTTCTGAACGTCAACACAAGATGACCGTGGCGGATATCTATACCCTTGATGCCGAACCCCCTCCATATCAAAATGAAAGTCTCAACATCGTTGCTGAGCGAATTGTCCAAGCACGCCAAAATGGAAAAGAGGTTATATGGATGATGGGTGCGCATGTGATGCGGCGCGGCAACTCTCGCTACATCATTGACCTAATGGAACGTGGTGTAATAACGCATATAGCCACTAATGGTGCTTGTGCTATACACGACTTTGAATTGGCACACATTGGCGCAACGCTTGAAGATGTTGAGGTGTATATAATGGATGGAAAGTTTGGCAATTGGGAAGAAACGGGACGCTACCTGAACGAAGCAATCATTAGAGGATATAGAGATAAAATCGGTTTTGGGGAAGCAATCGGCAGGCTGATTCAGGAAGGAGAAGAGGGCATATCCTTTCCGCATCGGGATGTGAGCATTTTTGCTGCAGCGTACCGTTTGGGTATGTGGATGACAGTTCACAAAGGCATCGGTTACGATATTACTGACCAGCACCCCGCTGCAGATTATGCTGCTATCGGTTGGACAACAGGCGAGGACTTTCTCCGATTTGCTTATGCTGTTTCACGATTAGAGGGTGGCGTTTTCTTAAACTTAGGTTCTGCTGTGATGGGACCTGAGGTATACCTCAAAAGCCTCTCTATGGCACGGAACATTGCTGCACAGCGCGGCGAAGAAATTCGGCATTTCACCACCGCTAATTTCGATCTGATCGATTTTCCGGATTTTCAGGAGGAAGGAAAGCCCACCGATGCACATTACTACCATCGCCCTAAAAAGACAATTCTTATTCGTACCGTCAAGGATGGTGGGGAGAGTTATCACATCTCTGGCGATTTTTCTGTTACCGTGCCACAATTGTATCGGCTGATAACTGCCTCCGTTTGATGTTATAGTGAAAATCCACAATTACCTTTACATTGGCGAGGTTCGGAAACCTCGCCAGCGTTATGGTGTGGGGATTGTTGTTGATTGAAATGTCCACATATTTTAGATTTTACTATAAGATAAAGCATTTACCTGACAGATGTTATCTCTAAATGCCTTGCCAATATGCCTGTAACTTCTGTCTTATTTTTGGAGGCGCCTCTTAGTCCTAATCTATTGGGAACTACTACTCTGTACGGATGCCGTAATAGTTTGCGTAAAATTGTTCGCTCTCTCGACGTAACCATTCTTGATCGATAGTTTGAGTGCCAAACCGTTGGAGTGAAAACATAGTCAAATCTTCGTCAGGATCCCCGTTGATCACCCAATTCGCTAACCATCGACCAACTGCCGCAGAACCGGCAATCCCCAAAGCAGCACAACCGGTGGCTAAATAGAGTCTATCAATTTCTGGCACAGGACCAATCATATAAGCACCGTCGGGAGCAAATGTGGTCATACCATGTTTATACTCGTCTATTTCAAGGTCTTTTAGAATCGGGAAAACTGGGGTAAGCCGTTTTTGAGCCTCTGCCATAACCTCTACAGGTGGTTCAATATCTCCTGTCCTGAAATCAGTAGGCATCGTTTCCAAGTCAATACTGACTGGTGCCGGCTCAAAGTACCCGTAGAGGTAGCCATCTTTTTCAGGTCTCAGGTAGCAACTAACATCTGTGACACGCACAACTGGGTGATGGTCGGGGATTCCAGAAGTTGACACTGTGCGAACACGTTGATGGCGAATTGGTTGCACCGCTGTGGTCGCGCCAACTTCCTTGGCGAGTGCCGCACTCCACGGTCCGGCAGTGATTACGACATGATTTGAAGCAATAAAACCTTTTTCTGTTTCTATGCCAAGGATCTTCCCATTGCGCTGCCGAAATCCTGTTACAGGTGTATTCAATCGGATTTGAACTCCTAAATCTTTTGCTGCTGCGGCATAAGCAAGAGCGCACTGTTGAGGATCAACATATCCATCGTTGGGAACGAAATATCCACCCTCAATCTTGGTCATGTCCATTGCAGGTGCAAGCCGAGCCATTTCGGCATGGGAAACAAAGTTTGCCTCAATTCCGGTTAGGTTAGCCCTTTCAATTTGACGTGTGTAAGCCTCCATCCGTTCTGGCGTGAGTGCCACCATTAGGCTCCCGGTTTGACGCAAACCGGTATCATGACCGGTCTCCTTTGGAAACTGAGAGAACAGTTCAAGTGCATACCGGATTGCCTGCAGCATTGTAACAGAGGATCGAATTTGGCCTACAAGACCTGCGGCCTGGGGTGTCGTCTCTGCAGCGATTTTCTCATTGCGCTCCAGAACGAGAACACCGTCTTGTCCAAACTTCGCTAAATGATAGGCGGTACTTAGTCCCCAAATACCACCACCTACGATTAAAACTTCTGTTTGTTGTGCCATTTTACTCCAAATGTAAGATGATTATGTGTTTCTCAACCAACTACCCATAGGCGTTAATTTAGTGCCTGATTTTCTTGTTGGAGGGCTTTGGAAGCCCGATTTTGTCCACCTCACCTATAAATCGGGGTTAGAAAGCCCTCCAACAAGAGGATATATTCTTAAATTGACGCTTATGGTGTTTCTCAATCAACTACCCAACAGATGCGATCTCCAGATGCCCTTTCCAATGTGCATTCAACATCCGTTTCATTAGTTGATGTTCAGGGTCATTTAATCGCGGGTCGTCTTTTACTAATTGCATTGCCTCTTTCTTTGCTGTTTCCAAAAGCGCAGCATCACTGATGATATTGGCGATTTTAAAATTTGGAATTCCCGACTGACGTGTGCCGAAAAATTCGCCCGGACCGCGGATATTCAAATCTTCTTCAGCAATTTCAAATCCGTTATTAGAACGCACCATCACCTGTATCCGTCTGTATGCATCATCTGTCTTTGGCGTTGCGACAAGATAACAAAATGATTTATCACTACCTCTGCCGACCCTACCTCGCAGTTGGTGAAGTTGTGCCAATCCAAACCGTTCCGCGTTTTCAATCACCATCAGTGTTGCGTTTGGCACATCAATCCCCACTTCAATTACCGTCGTTGCAACTAAGATATCGATCTCACGCGCATTGAAACTTGACATAACCTCCTGCTTCTCTATAGACTTCATCTGTCCGTGTAGTAGTCCAACGCGTAGGTGTGGAAAGACATCTTTCTGGATGTGTTCTGCCATACTTGTGGCAGCCTTTAATTCCTCAAGTTTTTCGGACTCTTCAACAAGGGGATAGACGATATAAGCCTGTTTCCCACGGCGCACCTCTTTTTCAAGTTTTGCATAGAATTCCGTTCTGTCTTTCTCTTTTATCCATTGGGTTTCAATCTTCTGTCTTCCCGGTGGCATCTCATCAATTACAGATACGTTCAGATCACCGTAAATTGTCAAGGAGAGAGTTCTCGGAATCGGGGTTGCTGTCATAACAAGCACATCGGGCAACATCTGTTCTGCAGCACTGTTTGATTTTGCTTTACCTCGGAGTGTTGCGCGCTGCATCACACCGAATCGATGTTGTTCATCAACAATAACAAGCCCAAGTTTGTGAAAATCAACACCTTCCTGTATCAGTGCCTGTGTACCGATAATGAGGTTTGCAGAACCATCGCTTATTGCAGTCAATGCTTCCTCCCGTTCGGATTTCCGTAGGTCGCTTTTAAGAAGTACAACCTTTACACCCAGCAGCGTTAATAGTGTAGAAAGGTTGTGGTGGTGTTGTTCTGCAAGGATTTCGGTCGGTACCATTAAAGTACCTTGGTATCTGTTCTCAATTGCACACAAGAGTGCCATTGCAGCGACAGCAGTTTTACCCGAACCGACATCGCCTTGAATCAATCGGTTCATCACCCGCGGACTTTGCATATCCTCTCTGATTTCCTTGAAAACCCGTTTTTGCGCATTGGTTAATTTAAACGATAACGAATCTACGAATTTCCTTAGAAGCGAATCGCTGTTCTGCAGTGCATCTTCAATCTCAAATTGGATACCGTTTTGTGAAGTTCTGTCATCCTTACGCATCTCCATACCGAGACTAAGTAGGAAGAATTCATCGAACGCGAGTCGCCGCTGCGCTGCTTGCCGATGTGCTTCTGAAGAAGGAAAATGGATCTCATTAATTGCCTGCTGCCTGTCAATTAACTGGTGTTTTTGGCGAAACGGTAATGGTAAAATTTCAGGAATGTTATCACCATGTTCATTTAATGCGTTGCGAACCGCTGTACGTAGCATTTTTGCTGTAAGTTTTGCTGTGAGCGGGTATTTCGGCACGATGCGCTTTGTGTGAATTAGGTTTTCTTCGTCAAATACCTCAAACTCGTAGTCCGTTGTTTGAATTTCATTGTAGCGACGTGTGAATTTTCCACTAATCACAACTTCTGTATCAACAGGAAGAATAGACTTGATATACCCGATACGGCGTCCGAAGTTGACCAACACAGCAACTCCAGTGCCATCGTAAATAGAGACTTTGCCGATGCTCTTGCGGCCTTTTGTCACTGGCGGTGTCGTTACATGATTGACAACCCTCCCTTGAACCGTTTCTGGTTCGCCATCTTCTCTTCGACCCACATTATATATTTCAACTGTTTTGGATCTATCAATGTAATCACGTGGATAGTATTCTAACAATGCCCCTACTGTTTCAATGCCAATTTCATCTTTCAGCGTTTCAGCACGGCGAGGACCAATACCTTTGATATATTGTAGAGGATTATTGAGAAATTCAAGCGATTCAACATCTGTTGAAACAGGTGTATCCCCAAGCATCACGGGTATTTCGTCCGGTTCTCCAACGTTTTCAGAACGTATCGCAGGTGTAGCACCAGACGGAAATAGAGATGTATTACGAGTCTGATCGAGGTTACTTGGTGTCGTTTTTTCAGGAGTCGGGGTATCTTCTGAGGCGGTAGTTGTCCCTTGAGAAACACCGACATTTTGAAATAGAGGTAAGTTCTCAACCTGTTTTGCGGGTGTGGGGATAGGCTTTTTGTTCTCCACGTTTACACTTGCTTCGGTTGTGGAAGGTTCCTGGACATCAATGTTGGTTGTTGTAGACGTTTCGCCAGAGAGCGCAGCATTTATCTGTTCTGTCGCAGTTTGAATAGCCTTCTGTCGTTCTGTCGGAGGCATGTCGGAATAGTTAGCGAAAAGTGTAGCGATTCGATTGATAAATTGTTTTTCATTAGCGGTCAGTTCAAGTGCTTTCGCATGCCCTACCCAGAGTTCCACATAAGCACCCATGCCATTTATGACAACGTCATCTTGACAGCCTTTACGGATTTCTTGTTGGAATGGGCGACTGATGGTTGACAGAATTTGCTTAAAATCGTTCATGCTTTTCCTTCGGAATATCTTTTAGGTCAGTATGAATAGTATACGGCATGCCCGCCCAAAAATCAAGGTTTTTGCAGGTTATTTATAGTAGCATTTAGAATTAAAGCAACATTGTTTCTGTTTTATGATAG
>JAPPES010000139.1 GCA_028824125.1 Candidatus Poribacteria bacterium | reverse complement strand
GAAACCTCGCCAGCAGCAAGTGTACATCTCTGCTGGCGAGGTTTCCTAACCTCGCTAAACTACCCAATTTATTTTTTAAACTTCATTTAGTTTGTGCATCCATACAACACAAACTAAAAGTTTGTGCTACAAAATCTGTGAAAAAAGGATATATGTGCTAAAGCTTTTTTGATAGTAGGTGTAAGGAATTCTTTTTGAGAACCTTGCCACCCGACACTTAAAAGATCGCCACCTACGGGCCACCTCAGCTCCGATTTCGTAATAGATACCCTTTCTCATTTTGAAGTACCTTCAATTCTTGCACGAAAATCTTCTACGATTCGGCGTTCTTTCATCCTTTTAATATATTCTGCGGTTCGGCATTCTTCCATTGCCAAAGCCGATTCTATGAGTCCCAGTGTTCGATCATTCCATCCATCATATATTTCAGTTGCACGTGTACTCTTGGCAAATCCTTTGAGTCGATGCTGACATATTTCTAAGAGTTGCCGATTTTGGACACCATTAACACCGTTTTCGTGAACCGGTCCGTCTTGAAAATGGATATGTGCGAGTACTTTACCTTGTGCTTCGTAGGGAGTATCCCCTGCTTGTGTGCCATACTCATCATAAACTTCAGCCTTCTGAATAATAATGTAGATATGGCATGCGCCGCTATCGTTAGGTGTATCTAATGCCCACACCTCTAAATTAGGATCGTCATTACAAAGTGGCTCAATCGGTGCAGCGTCAGGCCATATTTGTAAGACCTCATCAGTTGTCATTCCGACAAGGTTCGTGCTGTTCGTCATGAGAAAATACCTCTTTTGTAATAGGATTCAACCAGCGTTTGATAGTTGCTTTGCAACAATATAGTTGTTAGTGGTGTTTGATATATCCCCACACAGTCGCGAGTTTACCTACGGGATCAACCGCAAGGTTTATCGGTTCATCGCCTTCATACACAAGTAAATCATCTACGTAACCGGGAGCAGCGATAGAATAGACATGGAAAACAACCCATTTAGTGACAGGATTTACGGCAGCGTTCCGAAAAGGCAGTTTTTTCTTGCCTTTTGCTTTCAGAGCCTCGTTTCTGTCGTCACCCGCATAAAAGTTAAATTCACTTTTACTAACATCCGCGACAACACGGACATACTTCCATTCATCCGTATCAAAGTCGTCAATGAATTGCCACACGGCACCATCAAAGAGACGGACAGTGTTGGCATTCCAATTAACGTAAACACCGCCATCGTTTTGGTTAATGTTGTCAGAGGAGACAACTTTGAAATTGAAAGATCTGCCGCCGCTTTTTATATATACCCAGAATTCAACAGAAATAATGGGATTGTCGGTTTCTATAGCAATTCCAACCCTATCATCATTAGCACCCCCTAAAATAGCGAGCGATTTTTTATCTGTTTTGACTGTATCGTTTGTCACTTCAAAACCGTCTCCTCGGACCTCCCAATCTTTTGGCGGTTTATTGAGGACAAATTCCTCAAACCCAGTTTGTACTAGCATCTTTTGTGCTATTGCTATCTGGACTAAAAAGGAACTGAATACAAGAGCAATAACTAACACGGCGCACAGAATAGGATGAGTAGTTTCTGCAGTTACTGATACTGAGTTAATATGACACTGCTTATGATTCATAAGTCCTCCTTAAAAAATTATGATTCATATAATGTGAGCTCGGTATAAGCAATTTTGGGAATCGGTGTGCGGTTAGGAAACCGTACCTACCAGCGGTTATGTGAATAGAATTCAAAGCATTATGAACTTCATATTTCTTATACCAAGCACACGTTTCATATAAACAAGAAACCCTATTAACAAATTACTATCTCACAGGAATGGTTTATCGCAACGCGGGATTTTTCTTGACCTGTCCCCAGAATGTTGCCAATTTTCCTTTTGGATCCACGGGTGCGGGGTTCACTGGTTCAGCACCTTCGTAGATAAGTAAATCATCTACGAAGCCTTGTGCAACTGTGGAATAAACGTGAAAAACGACCCACTGCGCGACGGGGTTTGTCGCAGCTTTCCGAAATGCGAGGTCCGTTTTCGGTTCAGCCGTTAGTGCTTGATCCCTGTCATCTCCGACGTAATAGTCAAATACACTATTCCCAACATCTGCCACAACTCGGACGTATTTCCAAGTTTCAAACGGGAAGTCATCCACTGGGACCCAAGCGGAACCGTTGTAAATGCGAGTCGCGTTTGCATTCCAATTGAGATAGACTCCTCCGTCGTTTTGGGCAATGTTAGCATCAGAAACAACTTTGAGATTGAAGGAACGCCCAGCTCCCTTGATATATACCCAGAATTCAACAGAGATGACGGGATTTTCGGTTTCAATGGCAATGCCAACCCTATCGTCATTCGCGCCACCTAATATCCCAAGCGATTTATCACCGATTTTGACTGTGTCGTCTGTTACTTGCATCTGATTGCCTCGGACTTCCCAATCTGTTGGGGGTTCACCGAGAGTGAATTCCTCAAATCCGGTATGTACTAAGACCTCTTGTGCTATTGCGGTTTGTACTAAAAAGAGGATAAAGGTAAGAGTAAAAACTAACATAAACGGCATGATAAAATGCGTAATTCTCATACGTACTGATTTTGACTTGGTGTCGTATAGATTTTGGTTCATTATTTCTCCTTGATTGCGAATTTATAAAGGTTCGCGACCTTTGTAGAATTAGATTAGTTTATATCAGTTGTAATAGTTTTACAACTTAATAAACTCCTATTTGACGTTGAAGTAAAATTAATTTTTAACTATCTCCTCCGATACACGCCTTGAGTCCTTCAACAAATACTTGGAAACTTTTCGATCTGTTGCGATCAGGTTCCATGTGTGGTGCGATGTTTCGCGCTACCGAAGTTTTGGGGAACACTCTTTTGTAAGATCGCTTCAGGAGACGTTCTAATGCTTCGTACGTTCCACCTGCAATTGCATCGGGATTACGGTATTTTCTATTATATTGAAGTGATTTTGATACTTTAGGATATGCTTCGCGTAAAGCGGCTATATCTCCAAAAAACCACGCCTCTAATTCCTCAATTGCCAATCGGTTGACCACTTGAAAATCACCGTATGGGAGAGTACTGGATTTTGTAACAAAACCTGCTTCATGTGCTGCGTTTTCTAATCGTGTTTTAAGTTCGTGACAATTTTGTCGGTCTTCATCAATAAGCACCATAATTCGCCAGTCGTTTGGTATCCATGTAGAGTAACCTTTCAACCGTGCCGAAAGTTTTTTTAGCAAATCTTGTTTGTCCTCAAAAACATGAAAGTAAAAACTGACATCAACGGGAAGAATCTTAGGCAAAATTGACTGCAATACTACTTCAGCAGAACGTTCCTCCAAAAGAAATTCAATATGCATGCTTATTCCTTTTTGGACCTCCCGCATTGGTCAATGGATCACCGAATTCAAAGAATCCTTCCATCCAGAGTTGCCCTAATTTCGCTCCTGCTTCCAGACACTCCTTGATGCCCTGCATATCCGATGTCCGTTTGCACATTGTAAAACCTTGCTCATCTCGATAAAGCACCCATACCTCATTTGCACGAAATTCGTTTATAAAATGAGGGGAATGGGTGGTAATCATGAGTTGAGACAACGCTGAAACCTCATGACATTCCTCTGCTAAGCCAGACAATAAGCGTGGATGCAAATAATTTTCAGGTTCTTCTATTCCGATTAGTTGCGGCGGCTCAGGGTCGTATAACAGAGTCAGGTAGGACAACATCTTTAACGTGCCATCAGAAGCAAACTTCGCCAAAATAGGTTGCTCAAACGGAGCATCCTTAATCTGTAACAAGAATCGTCCATCCATCATAATTTCTGCGTCAACCTTTTCTAAACGAGGCACTCTTCTTGATAAAATTGAGAGAATATCTTTCAAACGTGATGGATATTGTTCTTTCAAATACTGGATAACGTTAGGCAGGTTATCACCTGATTCGGATAAACGCTCTTGTGGACCTGCTTCAGGAACACCACGTGTAGCATCAGCGGAAAGATAAGAGAAGTGCCAACCTGTGATAAACCGACGAAGCGCACTTACACGCGGATGCCTTGCCAGCTGCCCTAACGTACTAACAGCAAGCATTGATGGATCATCAAGCTGTTCATTGATTCGTTCCTCACCTTCTTCAGGTGTTTCACCACCGATAACACGTCCCGCTCCTTCCTGAAAATCGAGAAAGCGAAACGGTTTTCCTCGACTACCGCGCCGCCATTGTAGCCATTCAGCAGCAACGTAAGGCCCCTTCGTCCCTTCACCGATTGCTAAATAATAAGTGATGATTGGTGTCTTCGGTTTTTCACGGTATTTTAGTTCAAATTCAATTGGCCTATCACTTCCACGTGTTCTTAACTCCTTAAAACGCCCCCTTTTGTCCCATGCACGGCGCAGTCCTTCCGTAAAGCATTCTGCAAGAAATGCAAAGACATCGAACATAGTTGATTTCCCACTACCGTTGGATCCTAAAAAGGCAGTAAGCGGTGTAATTTTTTTCAATTCCACATCGCGTAATGCACGGTAGTTTTTCACACGCAATGATTCAATCCGGGGGACAGTTCGTTTCGTTTTCATCTAAATTTATCCACTGTTTGCTCATATTACCTAGCTGATATCCTTTTAAATACCTTAATGTTCGCTATGGCATCCAGATGTTCCACTCCCCTCTTTTCTGCCATGCACGGCAATCAAAACACAAACACATAAACCGTATTGCAAAACGCGGAGAAGTACCAATATTTAGTGTGTTGGCATGCGGTAACAGATGATGGAACAGCAGCACATCCCCTTGTTTCGCAACAACTTCCATCGGTTCACCCAAATCTATCTGTGGTAACTGTGTCAGCATAGATCGGACATGGCTTGAAGAATGAGGATTCCTTTTGCGGAACTCTCGAATTCGTTGTAGTCCTTCGGGCCATATCATCGTTGCTCCTTGATGAGAATTGACATCAGTGAGATAGGTTAAACTTGATACTCGGAAAGTACCCGGATCCAGTCGTAAATCCCTGGAGTATCCATCAAGGTGAGGAGAAGGCATATTCCACTCAGCAGAAATAGGAAATTGATTCATTGCCCAGATACCATCTGGCTGTTCGCTTTTACAGTGTGGAATAGTCGGATATCTTTTTGCAAGTTGGTTAAGCACAGTAAGATAATCGGACGTACAACATGCCAATATATCTGGATGCGTTAGACCAAAAAGCTCAATACGGTTTTCATTAGACATGTTTTCTATGTAAAAACCGGTGAG
Source organism: Candidatus Poribacteria bacterium (assembly GCA_028824125.1). Lineage (GTDB taxonomy): Bacteria > Poribacteria > WGA-4E > WGA-4E > WGA-3G > MSPOR6. Next base: position 10,056 of record JAPPES010000139.1, on the reverse strand, counting down.
AAATGGGCGTTGGAAGTGTTCCCATGAGTCAGGATCGTCCGCATTCATACCCATCGAATGCCACATTGCTTGTTCTGCTTGGACGATAGTCTCTTTCGGAATTAACCCGGAAAGTAGCAGATACCCCTCTTCTTCAAATTGCTTTAACTGCGCTGTTGAAAGCATCAAATGTCCCTTATTGCTTCAATACCCACAATACATGAACGGAACAGTAAAAAGCTACTGTATTTTCACATATATCCACGTCAAAAATATTCCCCAGAAAACAGCCAAGATTAAAAATGAGATATTTCCGATAATCTTTGAATATGTTGGCATTATACCAGACTCTTTAGTTTTCACGATATTGTGTGAAAAACTACTCCAGAATGCTGCGAGTGATCCCAGTCCTAAAAGCCACAAAGAATGATCAGCTGCAATACTTGCAATTTGCATTATTACTCCAACGCAAATTAGTAGTGAACCTGCTAACATTACTATGTCTACGATTTTTTTATTATCACTCAAAAGGTTGAATTTCATAGTAGTGTTATGTCCATATCAAAATGATAGGTAAAAAGCATTTAAAACGCGTTAGGATACTCCGCTGTCCGCGGATCTTCTTGTAGGAGCGAGCTGCGCTCGCGACTTATACACCCTTCAACTTTGGTGTGACAAAGCAGTAGGTTCTCAATTCTGCTAATCTACTGAAAGTATTGATACATCAGAAGTGGGTTTGGGAAATTTCATGTCTAACCCCTCAAGCGTTTCAACAATCCGTTCCGTGATAACAAGATTCCGATACCATTTCTTATTCGCGGGGATTACATACCAAGGTGCCCAATCGGTACTACATTTTTGGAGAACTGCTTCGTACGCCTGCATGTAATCATCCCAATAGGCACGTTCCCGAATGTCTGCTTCGGTGATTTTCCAATGCTTTGAAGGATCGTTGATCCGGGCTTCAAGCCGTTCTTTCTGTTCGTCTTTTGAGATATGTAGGAAAAATTTTAGGACAATCGTTCCGTTTTCCACCAACATTTTTTCAAAATCGTTAATCTGCTGATAGCGTTGCTCCCAGATCGATTTTGGCACGAGGTCATGCACGCGAACAACAAGCACATCCTCATAATGCGAACGGTTGAAAATCCCAATCTTTCCTTTCTGTGGAACAGCTTTGTGTGCACGCCACAAAAAATCTCGAGAAATCTCATCCACTGAAGGCACTTTGAAATTGACCACGCTGCAGCCCTGCACGTTGATGCCAGCCATTACCTTCCGGATAGTACCATCCTTACCGCATGTGTCCATGCCTTGCAGAATAACCAGAAGCGCATGTTGACTTTCAGCGTAAAGCAACTCCTGAAGTTTAAACATCTGTTTCTGGAGTTTCTTCAAAGGTTTTTTTGTTTCACCCTTTTTTCGGTAAGACCCTATATATTCTGGGGTGCGTTCAAAGTTACAACTGTCTCCCACCCCGTTCAAACTAACATTATCTCCAGGCTTAACAATAAAAGGTTGTTCCATAGTCCTCCTCCATTATATCTACTAAAATGATGTAGGGACAACCGGATACTCTCCGCATTGCCCCTATTAAATGGTTAGTGTGTTAGAATTACCTATTTCGCTAAAGACTCGTAGTAGTTATCAACAAGTTTGCGGTATTCAGGTGGGACATCCTCTTTCGCAACCTGTGCCAACTGTTTCAATTCTTGCAGCATATTGAGTCGATCTTCTATAGCAGATTCCAGCTTTCTCAGATCACGGATAACGAGTTCATATTTCGGGAAGGGACGAGTCCGATTTCCCGGCGGGGTCTGCATAGCATCAAGCATACCAAGCCACAACTCTTTAATCTCCTGATAGGATTCAGCACCGCCGCGCGCCAAGTCATTTTCATTTTCGCCTTGCCCTTGTTGTCCAGGCTGCTGTCCCTCTTGTCCAGGTTGTTGCCCCTCTTGCCCTTCTTGTCCTTCTTGGGCATTTTGCATAGCTTGTTGTGCCTGCTGCATTCTTTCGGCAAGTTGCTGCTGCTGTTCAGCGAGTTGCTGCTCTCGTTGTTGTTGTTCCTCTGTTTGCTCTTGTCCCTCCATCGCCTGAAGTTCACGATTCATATCTTGCATCTGTTCTTCAAAGTTTTGAAGTTGATCAAGGGCAGCTTCAAGTTGTTCCTCTTCAGTTTGTGCCATATTAGCTCTTGCCTGTTGAAGATCGGCTTGTGCTTCCTCTAATGTTTCAATCACCTCTTGCTGATTCAGGTCTGCGGACTGTAAGCTGCGCCACTGTAACGCACGTTGTGCTGTTGCCATATCTTCTGCAGTCTGTTCTTCAGTAAGCCTGTTTGAAGCATCAGAAACATTTTGAGCAGCCTCCGGATTGTCTTCGTTGAGTTGCTGCTGAAGATCGCCCAAATCGTTTTGAAGCGACTCTAAATCCCGTTGAAGTTGGCGCTGCTGATTTGCAAGTTCAGAAGCTTGGCGATAATCTTCGGGACGCATGCCAGATTGCTGAGACCGATTTCTCATTTCTTGAGTCTGCTGTTGAACGTTAGATTGTTCCGCAGTCAATTGTTGGAGTTGTTGAGAAGCTCTCTCTAACGCATTATCTGTGAATTCAGCGGCGGCTCTTTCAAGTTGATCAATGGCTTCCTCAAGCCTTTCTTCCGCCTTTTCACCTTTAGCAGCACTCATTTGGGGTTGCTGCTGTTGCATCCCTTGCGAAGCTTGTTGCATCTGCTCGCCTGCCTGTTGCATGGCTTGCCCCGCTTGACCTAAGCGTTGTTCTTGCGTGCCTTGCGCATTGCCTTGCATTTGACTGAGTTGTTGTGACATCTGCTGCGCTTGTTGTGATAACTGTCCCTGTTGTTGACTGTTCTGTTGCATATCACTCGGAGACGGTTGATCTTCCTTACTCATTTGCTGGCTCTGTTGATTCAGATTCTGTTGTTGTCGCAGCATTTCGCGCGCTTGGTCTAACATCTGCTGCGTCTGTTCCTGCATCTCCCGTTCAAGTTCCTCTTGATCCTGCTCAAGCTCATTTTGTAAATCTTCTAATTCCAATTCAAAGTTCTCAGCAAGTTGAGGCTCACTTTGCCTCGCTTGCATAAGTACTTTCGGGATCGCAAGATTGACTTTAATGAGCAGTTCAAGTGCCGCCTGTTCCGGGGGAATTGCATCTGTCGGTTGGATAGCATTCAATTTATCTGTTGCTTCGCCCATTTTATCAATTGCCTCTTCAAGGTTCATCATGATTTCTGGGTCGACTTGCATTTCTTGCATCGCCATGCTCAGATCGTCTGCCGCCTGCTGCGTTTTATCCTTTACCTCGGATTGTTTTTCACCCGTTTTCTTAACCGCAGATTTGTATTCTTCAGTAAGCGTTGAAGGCTGCGCGTTGATATGTTTCCACGTTTCTCGGATAACCTGTTTCTGAGAAGCAATTAATCCCAGAAACGGATTCGGCATATTTCCTTCCATCTGGCCGCCATCTTCTAACCTTTGATTAAAGGGTTTTACCTCTATGAAGTAAATCTCACTACTCGCTTCACTCGGTCCCGTGAGCGTGTTGTTATCAATGGCGTGAGCATAATAAGAGATAACCTGACCTGGTTCGACATCAAATTCTTCAAGGTAGAAGGTATAAGTACCGGTTCGGAGGTGTTTATCGTATTCAGCATCAGCCTTTTCCGTAACAGGTTCACTAATAGGTTCCAGGGCAAGTTCCTTCAATTCGCCAGCACCGATGCGATACATCAAGTTAAACTTTTCAACACCAAAGTCATCCGTAGCCTCAGCAACGATTTTGACCTCTTCCAGTATTGTTGCCTTCACATCACGACCGGGTTCTTTGATAACTACTTCAGGGGCATTATCAGGCATGGCTTTGATAGTATACTCAATCGGCACCTCATTATTGAACCCATCAATACAGAGGAGTTCAACGGTATATTTTCCATCTTCAGTAACTTCCAAGGTTTTCGTGAGTATATTACCATCAGCAATAACCATTTCTGTAGATTTTGGAGCAACAGTTTCATCCGCGCCACTTTCCTCGGCTATAATAGTCGTTTCTGAACTTTGGTGTGTGAACGTTGCGTTCTGGATAGCCTTATTAGCAGTGAGTCTAATTTCAGCGGTTGTGCCAGCAACTGCCTGAATATCACCCGTTCCTTGCTGTACAACCGGTTTTAGCTGCGTATATTCAGGATAGTTATAAGAAACAGAGACATCTTCTATCCGCGGCATCTCGAATACCTCTATATTGTAGCGTTCAGATGTTGTTTCATTCGCTACAACATAGTATTCCATATCCGTTTCAATATTAAAAATTTCATACGCAAATCCGCGTTTATCTTCAGGATTTTGCACCATATTAATTTCTTGTTTACTGCCTTCGTTTTCTGCAGTAGGTGGTGTATCCTTGTCATAATACGTCAAGACAACCTTTTCCGCCTCCTTGCCAGTAACAGTAACTTCAATAGGTAGACTTTTCCCGCGTAGGATACGAGCATCGCCAGGTGTAACATTAACCTTGGTTGTCAAAATGGGATCAGTTTTTTCCCATGGTACAAGTACTCGCATAAGACTTGTCCGGGTCTCTGTTGGAAACAGAAGCGCAAGCAAGCCACACGTTGCAATAACTAAGGTTGCTATACCGACATACTTCCGCGTGCGACTATGGTCAATCGTTGCTTTGAAATCAATACCCTTTACCCGTTGCGTTGTATCTTCAAGCAATCGCTGGAGCATGTGTGCCTCAACAGGGTCATCAGATTCACGGTCACCGAATTGTACGGCACTGATAAGTCTATCTTCAAGGTTTGGATGGTTTTTTTCTACGTTCAGCGCAACATCGCGAAGAGTAAGTGAGGCTCGCACTGGTTGAATTAAGTATTTGTAAAGTAGGTATAACGTTGCTCCGATAATACCTGCAAGCAGGGCTATACGGACAGCACTTGGCATCGGCATCAACCAATCAACGATCGATTCTCCAACCAGGATCGCTAAAAATCCTATTAGTACAATGGCAGCCCCTGTCCAGAAGAGGCTGCGCTTCCACACACGTCGCGCTTCTAAAATTCTTGTCTGTAATTCTGCATAATCTTCTCTGGTGCTCATTAATTTTCTCCTTCATCTATCTACCGAAAACGCAGATTTGATGTAACTTCCAGATATCTGCCTATCTCTTGAATATCTTTGTCGGTTAAGAATTTTGTAATGTAGCAATAGACTATCTAATTAATATAACAAATTTATGTAAAAATAGCAAGGATTTTTGTAAGGTTATTTAGCTTTAGGTATTTTGGTCGTTTTTTATCACAAGCGTTAATGTTTGGAATATGTAGATTTATTGCTCCGTATCTGCTGGGCTTCACCTTAAAAACAATACTTCATTTGAGGTGAAGAATGATAAGAAAACCTTGCCACTTGATATATATTTTCGTTGACAGTAGTATCTAACCTGCGTTTCTTGGAACGTAATTGTTCAAAGTGTTGCAAAATTGCTTGTTTTCCTTTCGCTATTCGGACTTTTTTTAAGTTTCAGAACAACAAAAGGATTCACAAATGTTGTCTTTTGGATGACGCAATACCTCCTTTTATTTTGAGTTGAGGGAAGTAATGCGACACAGATAATCTTCGCTGTTAAAATTACAATTTTAAAGTGTTTAAGCCAAGGATTATCGCCAGGGCGTTTTCTAAAAAGTATAAACTCTATTATTCATACATCTCCCTAACTGATTGGAGCGTTCCAGCATCAAACTGCACAACATTAACTCTGCATTGTCGTTCTAAACCATCTTTGGATGCTGTGAAGATTCCAAAATGATATGGAACGTAAGCCATTGAGAGGTATTTCCTAACTCTTTCTCTTGCATTGAAGTGAACGTCGTTTATTATAGTATCAACGCGGATAGGGCTAAGGACCCGATAAGCAACAGCATAACCTCCGACAGTTTCAATCGGCACAAGAGCGATCTCATAGTGTTCATTTTGTCCAACGATTGTAACATCAGGTATTTTCCTCAGAGCAGCAATCATATAGCCTTTTACTAAATCGTTGGTTGATTTAGGTCCTGTTTCTGTCTTGACTGAAACTTTTATTCTAAATTTGGGTTTGAACTTAACTTCTGGAAGTGAAAGATCTGCCAATGGATCATCGGTTTGGTTTGTATAGGCGGATTGACCGGTAAACAAGAACGGCATTGTAACGGACATGATGAAAATGCCAATTATATTTCTCATTGTGTTCTCCTATATAGATATAGTGGATTAACGTAGCACATTAACGTAGTTTCCTGATGTTATTCGGTTAGGGTAGGGACTACCTCAAGCGAAGTAGATAACATTCCCTACCAACTACGTTGGATATAGGATACTACAGTTGGAAAGATTTTGTCAAATTAACATGCAAAAATGACATATTGCAAGTCCAAAACTACTTATTGCGTATATTTGATCAGAAATTCCTGACCCACGCAACAATAAAGGGAAACTGAATAACCCTCCCAAAAAGGGTGTGTAAAGTTTTTGTCACATGAAGAGTATAAGTGAGTATGTAAATATTTGGCAAAAGTTTGGGCTAAGGTGTCTTGTCTGAGACGTTTACTATTTTTCCTGTCTGAATCGCGGATTTACGCGGATGACACGGATGACGCGGATTATTCTTATCTTATACAGATAAACACATCCAAGAAGAATACACATAAGGCGTATACCGGTATACATCTCTATCCGCCATCTTCTCAAATACGATTTGGAATGTCAACACATAATCCGCGTTCTTCCGCGTCATCCGCGTCATCCGCGATTCAGACAACATGCATGCCAAAAACTTTACACACTCCCAAAAAGAAAATATTGACTTCCTATAGAAAATCTATTATAATTATCATTTCTTTTTCTGAAATTCTCACATAAAAATAGTGAATATGACCTTTGTGGAGGCAATTATGCACTTAATTACACTGAAAAGCTGGTCAGAAACGAAGATGCTCAAAACTATAGAAGACTGTCTGAAAATCAAAAAATATCCTGAAAAATATAGACACGCTGCTGGCGGGTTGAGTCTTGCATTGCTTTTCCAAAAAACCTCTACCCGAACGCGATGCGCAGGAGAAATTGGCATCGTGCAAGTTGGTGGACACGCACACTATTTAGACTGGCGGACGACCAACTTCGGCTTGGCGGACCTCAGTGATGAAATTCGCGTCCTTTCTGCATACACGGATGTGATTTTAGCTCGATTTTTGAAACATGAGGATATCTGTGAGGCAGCGGGAGCATCATCCGTTCCTATCATCAACGGTTGTTGCGACAGATACCATCCAACACAAGCGGTTGGTGACTTAATGACAATACAGGAACATCTCGGCAGGTTAGAGGGTGTAAAAGTTTGTTTTATCGGTGTTCATAACAATGTTTGCAATTCACTCATCGCCGCGGGAATGAAGGTGGGATTAGGAGTGACTGTCGTCGCGCCAGAGGTGAACCCTGCTGCAGTTGATAAGGCGTTATGGTCCGAAGCAGCACAAAAAGGATGCTATAAATCTGTTTCAACAGATTCTATTGATAATGCCTCCGGACTACAGGAAGTCATTGCGCAAAATGATGTTGTCTACACGGATACGTGGATAGATATGGAATTTTTTACGGACCCAGATTTTGCGGAAGAACGGGAAAGACGTATAAAAAAAATGATGCCGTATCAACTGAACCCTGCTCTCCTGAAGGGGATTGAGTGTAAAGTTATGCACTGTCTGCCTGCACATCGTGGCTATGAAATTGCGGGCGAACTTCTTGATGACCCACGGACAATTATTTTTGAACAATCCGAAAACCGTCTTCACAGCATGAAAGCTATTATGCTCGAATTGCTTGGATATTCGTAAAAGTCATTGCGTTGGATTAAAGCATGAAAAACTATATCCTACATCTTGAATGCAGCAAATGCGGCGAAATCCACCCACACGAAATTCCGCAGAATGTCTGCCATTCATGTGGAAAACCGTTGTTTGCGCGTTATGCTCTTGAAGAACTGTCTGGTATTTGGAAACCTGAACATCTTCAGTCAAGACCTTCATCGTTCTGGCGATATAGGGAACTTCTACCTATCTGTGATGATGAGCATATCGTCTCACTTGGAGAGACCATGACCCCGCTTATCCATGCGAAAAGGCTTGGCGCGCAACTTGGATTGCCTGAACTCTGGATAAAAGATGAATCCCGTTTACCGACAGGAAGTTTCAAGGCGCGTGGCTTAGCAATGGCTGTTTCCAAAGCGAAAGAACTTGGTATTAGCAAATTGGCTATTCCATCTGCGGGAAATGCAGCAACAGCATTGTCGGTATATGCTGCGTGCGCTGGTATCCCTGCTCACATCTTTATGCCAAAAGATACGCCTGCCTTTAATCGTGAGACTTGCCAACTTGCAGGTGCAAACGTCACACTGATTGATGGATTAATTACAGATGCCGGTAAAATTGTTGCTGAACGTAAAGCGGATGAAGGATGGTTTGATGTTTCCACCCTCAAAGAACCTTATCGCGTGGAAGGCAAAAAGACAATGGGGTTTGAACTTGCGGAACAGTTCGGTTGGAAATTACCAGATGTAATACTTTATCCAACAGGCGGTGGGACGGGTATTGTGGGAATGTGGAAAGGCTTCGCTGAATTAGAGGCAATCGGGTGGATTGGTTCGAAAAGACCACGATTTATTTCAGTTCAGGCGGCAGGCTGCGCTCCAATTGTGAAGGCATGGGATGAAGGTAAGTCGGAGGCTGAACCGTGGCAGGATGCGCACACAGTCGCAAGCGGCTTGCGAGTACCGCAAGCTATCGGTGATTTTCTTATTTTAGATGCGATTCGGAAAAGTCAGGGTGCTGCAATTGCTGTTACTGATGATGCTATTAACGAGGCGATGCAGCTGCTCCCAACGACAGAAGGGATTTTAACGTGTCCTGAAGGCGCGGCAACAGTTGCTGCACTAAAATCGCTCATAGCGAACGGCATTATTACACCATCAGAGCAAATTGTGTTATTTAACACTGGCGGCTATCAGGCATAGATGTTGTCTCCGTAGGCACGCCATCTAAACGCACCCACAAAAATCCTCAATTATCGATCTTGTTCAATGTAATCGTATTTCGGTTTCTGGTCCTCGGCAGGATTCTCCCCTTCCACAGGGGTGTTCCTACGGTTGACACGAGTCCCGAATTTATAGGTGTGAACTTTTACAATCGGATATGGACCATCAAATCCGACGATTTCCCCTTGTACCTCTACCTCATTATTGCCCTTTGACGCATCAATTCGCAACTGGTCGAATTCTGGAGACGCCTTGAAAACAAATTTCTGTCCATTGTTTCCAGCATTGAGTGCATGGTGAATTTCAGAAGTTTGTGGTCTCCACCGTGCCCACGCAGGAACATCACGTATACTACTCCGTGTGAAGCCGGGGTGCGCAAATAGTGTGCCTGTAATCGTGGCTTCAGTTTTAAGCAGGCGGACCTGTCCGAGTCCATGTCGTCCACGATAGCGCGTATCTTTCAACTGGCGCATAATGTCATAGGCGTCAAAGGTATGCGTCCTACTATATTTTGAAACGCCTTGTCTCGGTTTTACTTCCACAACAGTTGTGAAAAGTCTTTTTTTACCATTCTTATCTACGGGGGTATGGAAGGTTACATCTTTTGGGTCTGCCCACGGTGTCAATAGTCTTCGAATTTGGATGGCATCCGCATGGCTTACAACATCTGTAATTTCTATCTTCAGGGTTTGTAATTCTGCTACACTCTGGGTGCCAATGCTACTCAGCAGAAACAGAAGCATTGTCACACAGATAATACTACTGAAATATGCGCGTTTCATAAATGTGTTCCTCCGCTTGAATTTTACATTTAACATCCGTTATTTGCATTATACACTATTTAACGAAAAGTTGCAATGAATAATTTCAGAAAGGGTGTGTAAAGTTTTTTGCATGTATGTTGTCTGAATCGCAGATTTATCGGATTTCGCAGATTGCGCGGATTTTGACTTGGTCCATCAAAATGTTGTCCTTATGATTAGCGTTTGCACA
>JAPPES010000126.1 GCA_028824125.1 Candidatus Poribacteria bacterium | reverse complement strand
AAAGAAGGTATCAACTAACGATAAAAACTAACAAAACGCCAGTAATTGTGAAATAATATTTTACAAATAGTTATTTAGCACAACTCGTTACTATAATGCTTTTAAGATGTGGTTTCACACTTCTGTATTTAAAACTGAAATACGCAGGACTTACTTTTCCTACCTACGTTTCGCTTTTCTTAACTTCGGTATTCTGTGGGGCGTACTTTAAAAATTCCAAATCTTGTAGATGTGGCTCAACTTCCTCCAATTGTGAACGAATTTCTTGCAAATCCCCAACCATCTGCTTTAAATTCGATTCAACTTGCTTGTAGGTTTGTTTCAAAGATTGTCTTGAGAAATACGATATTCCCTGCCATATACCTACAAACACAATAACGGCTATACCACTAATAACAACCGCCATAATAGTGGACATAACAGCGGCGTTTTTGAGTAACAAAAAGAACATCACCCCAAGTAATGTCAGTATTAGAAACGGCATACCATTCCCTCCTTTTACTCATTCCCTTTAGCAATCTGGATAAGCTGTCTAACCTCTTTTTTCAGTGAGATTATTTCTTCCTGTATGTGGTTTACATGCTCCTGCAGTGCCTCTATCTCACGTTGAGATGCTCCCTTTTCCAAACCCTCTGCCTTTTTTTGGAAGGAAAAACCCATCCAGCAGATCACAAGTATTCCACCTACAATAATCAACGCGATTTCCATTTTAAATTCCTCCTATTTTGTTGTGTTACAAGATAGAGTCTGCAAAACGTAAAAAGATAGTAAAAAATAGAAAATCGCACGAGATTAATTGAGGAGGTTCATAAATAGCCGATGTTGAATATGCGCTTAAAGGCAGTAAGTACGCTCCGTGTGCCGTCCGCTTTACATTTTTGGGTGGACAGCACACGGTGTGTGCCTACTACTTTGCTTATGTATTCGTTTATATTAAAATGTGAAAAATATACCAGAAAAACCGAAACTAAATAAGCCTGCCTACCTATTTTCACTCCTTGAATATCAAATCAAGATATGATATAATTGACTTGTTGAAGTGCCTAAATCTCTTTGGAGTCTAACAAAACAGAATGATATAATATGGTTTCTTTCGATTCTGACTTATCACAACGCGTCATTTTTGGTGAAAACAGTATTGAGAAACTTGCTGAATCCACGGTTGCCCTCGGCGGTAGTCGCGTTCTAATTGTAACAGACCCTGGTATTCAAAAAGCAGGTATTCTCAAACGTGCACATTCAGCGCTAAATAGTGAAAAAATTCCATGTTACATTTTCATGAATGTTGAACCAAATCCAACAACGAAGCATGTAGAATCTGCAGTTCAATTTGCAAAAGCCAACGCGCCTATTGACCTGATTGTTGGACTTGGCGGTGGAAGTGCGATGGATTGTGCAAAAGGCACAAATTTTCTGCTAACAAACGGTGGCAAAATGGAGGACTATTGGGGAACGAACAAAGCAACGCAACCGATGCTCCCCTCTATCGGTATTCCGACAACTATTGGCACAGGAAGTGAGGCACAATCCTTTGCACTGATTGCACAGGAAGAGACACACATCAAAATGGCATGTGGTGATAAAAAAGCACAATTCGACACTGTAATTTTAGATCCGACGTTAACAAAAACCTTGCCGAAACCGGTGGCAGCAGTGACCAGTATTGACGCAATAGCACATGCTATAGAGAGTTATGTTTCAACCAAACGTAACGTGATGTCACAAATGTTCTCACTTCACGCGTGGAAGTTGTTAGACGCAAACTTCGAATTAGCACTTGATGCCAAAAACCTGGTAGCACGCGGAAAGATGTTATTCGGCGCATATATTGCTGGCGTTGCGATAGAAAATTCAATGCTTGGTGCAGCACATGCATGTGCAAATCCGTTGACAGCCAAATACGGTATTACACACGGCATCGCTGTTGCGCTGATGTTACCGCACGTCATTCGATTCAACAAAACGGTCGTAGGTGAATCCTATAACGAGCTTTTCCCAGTTGGAAATTTAGCAGATAGGGTAGAAACGTTAATGCAAACGGGCGATTTACCGAACACATTACGAGGTTGTTCTGTCCAACATTCTGTGAGATCCACTGACGTCCCTACATTAGCAAAAGAAGCCTCAGTACAGTGGACAGCTCAGTTCAATCCACGTCCTTTGGATATACATGATTTTGTGAGATTATATGAACAAATTTTTTGAAAAGTTGAAGACATTACTACATTGGGGTGTACCAGTTGCTTTAGTTTTTCTGTTGTTACTTGGAATACATTCCGCTTTTGGCAATTGGGCAAGTTTCAGAGGAAATCCGCAACTTACAGGTGTTGCTGCTTCACAACTTACCGAAAAACTTGAATTGCTCTGGACGTTTAAAGCAGGAGATATGATTGAATCTACTGCTACAATTGTTGATGGGACGGTGTATATGGGCGCATCGGATGGACATCTCTACGCGATTGATGCACAAAGCGGAAAAAGCAATTGGAAATACCATGCGGATGCATCTATTAAATCATCACCTTCTATCTACAACAACGTTATCTACTTCGGTGATGAGGATGGCATTTTTCATGCAGTAGATATTGCCACTCAGAAAAAGAAATGGCAGTATACCACGGACGGTGAAATTATCTCATCAGCGAACTTTGCTGGTGACCAAGTGCTATTCGGTTCATATGATGGATTTCTCTACTGCCTGAATATAAAAAACGGTGACCTTATATGGAAATTCGAGACAGAAGGATATGTCCACGGCACACCTGCAATTTTCGGAAATTTCGTAATTGTCACAGGGTGTGATAGTTATCTAAGAGTTATCAATATTGCCGATGGGACACAGACACAACAGGTAAACCTTGGTGCTTATGTTGGCGCGAGTCCTGCGATTTTAGACTCTAACTCACAAACTAATCCTGAAGTTCGCGCGTATTGCGGAACGTACGGTAATGAAGTATTAGGCGTTGACCTCACATCAGGTGAAATTGCATGGCGATATGAGCATCCAGTACGCAAACTTCCGTTTTTTGCTTCAGCAGCCGTAACAGAACGACTTGTTATCATTGGTGGACGCGATAAAATGGTGCATGCGCTTTCGCCAGAAAAAGGGGAACCGCAATGGACTTATACTGCTAAATCCAGAATAGAGTCTTCTCCAGTCATTGTTGGAAAGCGTGTGTTTTTTGGGACAACGCGTGGGGTATTTATTGCGCTTGATATTACCAACGGGGAACAGGTGTGGAAATTTGAAACGGGATCGTCAATCGTTGCTTCACCGAGTGTCGCTAATGGAAGAATATATATTGGAACAGAGGATGGAGTCCTCTACTGCTTTGGAGAAAAGAAATAATGTCTAAAACAAAACCGGAACCTGCAACAGCAGGAATAGAATCAAAACAGACAACAGTTGGTAGCGTTTTTGTCTCAAACTATCCGCCGTATTCTACCTGGAACGAACCAGCAGTTACGGAGGTGCATCGTGCGCTCGGTGAAGAACCACGCCCTGACGCCACGCTTGGGCTTTACCTCCACATTCCTTTTTGCCGCAAACGTTGTAAATTCTGCTATTTTCGCGTTTATACCGATAAAAACAGTTCAGAAATAGATACTTACCTAAACGCTCTGGCGAAAGAGGTGGAACTGTATAGCAAGCAACCTGCAATTGCAGGCAGACCTTTGCGGTTCGTCTATTTCGGTGGGGGCACTCCATCTTATATCAGTGTCAAACATCTGAAAACTTTGGTGGATAGAGTGAAAAAGGTTATGCCATGGGACGCTGCTGAAGAGGTTGCGTTTGAGTGTGAACCAGGGACACTAACACAAAAGAAATTGGAAGCCATTAAAGCAATCGGCGTAACCCGATTGAGTCTCGGTGTTGAGAATTTGAATGACGAAATTCTTGCAGAAAATGGGAGAGCCCATCTTTCAAAAGAGGTATACCGTATTGCCCCTTGGATAAAAGAACTGGCATTTGACCAAGTTAACATTGACCTTATTTCAGGTATGATAGGGGAAACATGGGATAGTTGGCGCGAGACTGTCAGTAAGACAATTGAACTTGACCCTGACAGCATTACAGTATATCAATTGGAGTTGCCGTTCAACACCGTTTATTCCAAAGATATTCTTGGCGGCGATGCGCTGCCTGTCGCTGATTGGAAATTGAAACGAGAATGGCATCAATATGCTTTTGAACAATTCGCGAAATCCGGTTATGAAATATCCAGCGCTTACACAGTGCTTAAAAAAGACAAACCGTGTCAATTCGTATATCGTGATGCAGTCTGGCAAGGAAGTGATATGATCGGGACAGGTGTTGCCTCTTTTTCACATCTCAGTGGGATTCACTTTCAGAATGCACCTTCATGGGGAGACTATCTTGAAAATCTTGAAGAAGACAGACTCCCAGTTTATCGCGCACTAAAGCCTACAGAAGCAGAAAAACTGACGCGGGAGATGATATTACAGCTCAAATTGGGAAAAATAAAACCCTCCTATTTTCAAACCAAGTTCAATGCGGATATTCTAACACTTTACGCTAATGCTTATAAAAAACTGCAAAATGATGGGATGTTGCATGTTAACGGAGAATCAGATGAAATCCAGTTAACACAACGCGGATTGCTCCAGGTAGATAGTCTCCTGCCAGCGTTCTATGCCCCTGAATACCAGAATACACGATATACTTAAGCAACTATATTTTTTCACATGGAAGGAGTGAAAACATGAATACAAAACTTATCGAATGCAATCCATCAATTATGATGGGTAAACCTGTTATTGCTGGCACCCGTATACCGGTTGAATTAATATTGGAAAAATTTGCCGCAGGTGAAACAATTGAACAATTGCTTGAATCTTATCCTCGTCTGACTCAGGAGGGCATACTCGCAGCATTTCATTTTGCAGCTCAGGATCCCACAACCACCACTTAAATTCAAGAAACATGAATATAAAAGGACAATTACACCGCCTCCGTGAAATGCTCGTCCCAATTTTAGAGACAAATGCATTCTATAAGCAAAAACTTACCGAAGCGGGGATTACACATCCAAACGACATTCAAACACTATCAGATTATCAGCAACTGCCCTTTACTACAAAGGATGAACTCAGTGCTGATCAGGTATCCCATCCACCTTACGGCACAAATCTCACCTTTCCATTAGATCAATATACCTGTATACATCAAACTTCAGGCACAACAGGTGCCCCGCTGCGGTGGTTAGACACACGAGAATCATGGGATTGGTGGGGAAAATGCTGGAGAGATATTTATAACGCTGCAGGGGTTACATCGTCAGATCGACTCATGATGGCATTTTCGTTCGGTCCGTTTATCGGTTTTTGGAGTGCTTATCACGGCGCACAGCAGCTCGGTGCACTCACCATTGCAAATGGTGGTATGACATCTGATCAACGGATACGTGCTATCCTTAGCAACGATGTGACGGTAGTAATTTGCACACCGACTTATGCGTTGCGGCTTGCTGAAGTTGCAGCGCAGGAGGGTGTTAACCTCAGCACAGATTCTAAAGTTACAGTAACAATCCACGCAGGTGAACCCGGTGCGAGCCTACCTGCTACCAAGCAACGTATTGAGGATAGTTGGGGGGTACGTTCCTACGATCATGCAGGTGCCACCGAAGTTGGTGCATGGGGTGTGATGTGCCAACCGCAAGCAGGGGTTCACCTCAACGAAGATGAATTTATCTGTGAAGTGCTTGATATAAAAACAGGTAATCCATCAGATGAAGGGGAGTTGGTCATCACAAATTTAGGTCGGATCGGCATGCCAGTGATTCGCTATCGGACAGGTGACTATGTAAAACTTAAACCTACATCTTGCGAATGTGGTAGCCAACATCGTATCCTTAATAGTGGTGTCATCGGACGCATAGACAACGCTATAATCATCCGCGGTTTAAACGTTTATCCTGCTACGATAGAAAATATCATCCTAAAGTTCCCTGATGTGAGCGAATTTGCTGTTCGTGCTTACCGAACAGAAACGCTTGATGAACTTGAAATTCAGATTGAATCTACAAATCCTACTGATACCGCTTCTGCTGTTGGGGACGCTATTCGGAATGCGTTAGGTTTACGTACGATTGTAAAAACCGTACCAATCGGAACTTTGCCGAGATATGAGCTCAAATCAAAACGATTTACTGATGAGCGTTCCCTATAGATGAACAAGCATTTTCCTTGACAATTCAATCCTTGAGAGGTTATAATTGTTGCACAACGAAACAGAACACCGCGTCTACATTGAAACGACAATTCCAAGTTTCTATTATACATTGCGCAGGGATATTGAATCCCGCGCTATGCAGAGTTGGACCCGGAAATGGTGGGCCCAATACGCTGATCAATTTACCCTCGTTTCAAGTTTAGCGGTTATTGAGGAACTTAGGGATGGAAGAGGCGAAAAAACACAAGCTCGGATTGACTTAGTGGAAAACCTGGAGATGTTATCAATCTCTCCAAGAATTCGCCGCATTACACAAACCTATATTGATAAGTTAATAATGCCTCAAGATCCTTTTGGAGATGCACTTCATTTGGCAATTGCCTCGTTTCATAATGTAGATGCTCTTCTAACGTGGAATTACAAACATATTGCAAACCTTAACAAGATTTATCGCATCCGGCAGATAAACCAAGAACTTGGCTTACCAACGCCGGAATTGGCGACACCTCTCAATTATTTAGGAGTTGACGACTAAAATGGCAGACTATGAAATTGATGAAATTCGCAGAATTCGACAAGAAATATCTGCTCAATTTGATCATGATGTAGACAAATTGATCGCTCACTATCAAGCATTAGAGAAAGAATACCGGAAGTCTGGCAAATACAAATTTGTGGATCCACCATCTGAAGATCCAAAACCTATAAAAACGACAGACGAAAAAGCTGCGGATTAACTATTGAATTTCTATTTCAGAAAACAGTGAGAAAACAAGAGGTAAACTTTTCCTATTGAAAGCGTCCTATGAACACTTACCAAAACTACGACACCATCGTTATCGGCGGCGGCCCCGCAGGGAGCACAGCTGCTACACTCATTGCACAGCAAGGTTACCGTGTTCTACTCTTGGAACGAGACGCAGAACCAACTTTCAAAATAGGTGAGTCGTTGATTCCAGCTACATACTGGACCTTCAAACGACTCGGCATGCTTGAAAAACTAAGAGCGAGTCATTTTCCACAGAAGTTCAGTGTGCAGTTTTTCACGCGTACAGGTAAAGCCACCAATCCATTCTACTTCTTTGAAACCAATCCGCATGAGAGTGCGGTCACATGGCAGGTCCTGCGTAGCGAGTTTGACCAGATGCTTTTGGACAACGCAGCAGAAAATGGCGTTGAGGTGCGTAGAGGGATCAGTGTTCGCAAAGTGCTTTTTGAAGGGAATAAGGCAATCGGTGTTGTGGCACAAGAAAAATCTTCCCCAGATAAAAATAATGATCTTGAAACAATGCACGGAACGGTTATTGTGGATTCAACCGGTCAACGTTCTCTCATCGGAAGGCAGTTAGACCTCAATACCATAGAGCCGAACCTCAAAAAGGCATCGCTTTTTACGCACTATGAAGGTGGACATCGCGACGCGGGAATTAACGAAGGTGCTACCCTTATTTTACATACTGAAGAGAAAGACTCTTGGTTCTGGTCAATTCCGCTGCCGTCCAATCGCACCAGTGTCGGAGTTGTCGGTGAGTTAGACTACCTCCTCCAAAATCGTAGGGGGCCTGACGGTAAACTCAACGCACAGAAAATCTTTGACGAAGAATTGGAGAAATGTCACCCTTTGAAGCAACGGCTTGAAGGTGCAAAACAACTTTTTCCTATCCAAACAACTAAAGATTTCTCATATCGTGCGAGCCGTATCGCAGGGCAGAATTGGGTTTTAATAGGCGATGCGTTTGGCTTCTTAGACCCTGTGTATTCAACAGGTCTGTTTTTAGCACTCAAATCTGGTGAAATGGCAGCAGATGCAATTATTGAAGCGTTCCGAGAGAGTGATTTTTCCGAAATGCAATTAGGAAGTTTCGGGCAAACGTTTGTTGATGGGATGGAAGCATTTCGGAAACTTGTCTACGCTTTTTACACAAAGGAATTTAGTTTTGCGCGGTTTCTGTCAGAATATCCTGAACATCTTGGCGGTATCGTTGACATTTTAAGCGGAGATGTTTATAGACGGGATGTAACCCACATCTTTCCAGATATGTCAAAGATGTGTTATTTTCCACCTGAGGTCCCGCTTGCGCATTCGGCATAAGGAATCTTGCATTTGAAAGAAAATATTTTGTAAGTTCGGTTAGTAGTATATGTAGCAAATCTATCACAATGATTTAGCCTTAAGCTTATATATAGGAGTACATTAATGAAGTTTTTCACATCGTATTTATCCATTTTCTGTTTTATCTTTGCCTTGAGTTTCGGTGTAGGTTGCGATAGCACTTCAAAACGTCACCATGTCAGCATCGGCACCGCTCCAATAGGAGGTGCTTTTGCTCCTGTTGGTAATGCAATTGCTCGTAACATTTCAGAAAAAAACTGGGAAGTCGCTGCCACAAGCACAAAAGGCACACAAGAAAATATTCGCTTACTTGTCAGTGAAGATGGCGAAATAGAATTCGCTCTCGCTAATGCCGCAATCTCTTACTTTGCAGTTCGTGGGGAAGGCGCATGGAAAACCAAGCATCCTATCGCTTCAGTAATGACACTTGCGCCGAATGTCGGCATATTTGTCACACCGAAATCCACAGGTATCCGTTCCATCGCTGATTTAAAAGGGAAGCGTGTGGTAGTCGGTCCTGCGGGAGCAGGTTTTGAGTACTTCCTAAGACCAATTTTAGAGGCGCACGGTGTTACTTATGACGATTTTAGTGACCTTAACGATACATATAGTGGTGCCGTAAATCTGTTAGCCGACGGTTCGGCTGATGCTGCGTTTATGGGTGGTGCGATTCCAACACCAGCGGTTAAACAAGCCACAGCGACCCAAGACATAATTTTTATTCCGTTCGACGAAACCGCCAAACACTCCCTTGTTGAACAGTACCCCTTCTTTCATCCTATAACTATTCCTGCAGCTGCATACCCAAAAGTACTAACAGAACCGTTTGAAACCATGAATGTCGGTTCAATGCATATTATCACTGCAGAGAATGCAGATGAAGATATGGTTTATAATTTTACAAAGACCTTGTATGAACATCGTGCTGAAGTTGTTAAGGCACATCCAGCTGGTAAAGCCATCAATGAGAAAAATGCTGCTAAAGACGTAGGAACGCCTTTCCATCCAGGTGCGATTCGTTTCTATAAAGAAATCGGTATTTGGCCCGAATAAAAATGCGGATAATCAAATGCGAAATCAGTTAAAAATCTTAATCGTCCTTTATCTGTGTCTGCCACTATCTGCCATCCCCGCAGAAAAAAACGATCATGCTAAATACGTGCAGCATGTGGAGCAAGGTTTTGTCTTTCTATTCCAAGGAAACAATAAAGAAGCAATAGCTGCATTCGAATCAGCACTTGCTGTTGAACCCAAACACTACGAAATTTTACACTACTTAGGTGTAGCATACACACAAGAAAAATTTTGGAACAAAGCCGTTGAAGTTTACCAACGCTCTTTGGACCTGAAGCCAGATAATATTGAGGCCCTACATTCATTAAGCCTTGTTTATTTTAAACTTAATCAGTGGGCAGATGCAGTTGAACTCTTACGAAAAGTGATAACGCTATCCCCGCAACATGCACGCGGGCGTGAACTCCTCGGTAAAGTCTACCTCAAACTGCGTCAATTTTCGGACGCTGCTGACGTTTTAACACGAGCGATTGAGCTAAAACCCGACGCTGCAGGAACGTATAATGATCTTGGAACAGTCTATCTCAATTTAAAAGATTATCCGCAAGCGATAGAAAACTTTACGAAAGCAATCAAGTTTGGACCCCCTCGCTATGCAGAACCCCATCATGGACTCGGAACAGCCTATCTTCGGATAGGCGATAGAGAAAAAAGCATAAAAGAGATGCAAATATACCAGCAGTTACAAGAGGAATTTGCTGAATATGAACGTTTCTCCCGTCTGACTCGGACTGAGCCGAATAGCCTTGAGGCATGGAAAGGGTTGGCAAATGTTTTAATACGCCAAAAAAAATATAATGAGGTAGTCCCTGTATTCCAAAAATGTATTGAGATTGCCTCCAGACAAAGAATGTCTGTAGATGTTATTGCAAGTTTTTATCACGGACTCAGCCAAGCATTTATCAACCTAAATTATCCGAAGCATGCCCAAGACTCAGTACGCAAGGCTATTCAATTAGCTCCCAATGTAGCGGTTTTCTACAATACCCTTGGCAGCACTTACGCAATGTTGGGAGATGTTCGAAATGCAATCCCAGCATTCCGCAAAGCGATTGAATTAGATGGAGAACAACCGCACTATCACCTCAACCTTTCAAAACTTTATCAAAGTATCGGAAATCATAAACTTGCCAAGGAACATTATCAAGCGTATGAATATTTCTTCTCAAAACAGAAACAAAATAAATGACCCGATTACACTAAAACATGGGATAGAGACATTGAATATTAGTCTGTTTTCTATCACTTCCCTACTTCTTCTATTAAATGTTGTCTTTTCTATAAGTGTGTCTGCTGAGAAAAAAGAAAATCAGATGATATTGGTTTCTGCTGGCACATTTACAATGGGAAACGAAAAACGTGCCGCAGATGAAAGGCCAGTACATAAGGTATATCTTGATGCTTACTATATCAGTAAGTATGAGGTCACTAACGCAGAATATTATGAATTTTGGCGTAGTTTGCAAAAGAATAACCCTGAATCCTCTCAATATACGCCTGAAAGCTTCACCCATCTTCCCTATATCGGTGATTGGCCTGAACGCGCGACAAAATTTCCCGATCATCCAGTTGTGGGTGTATCTTGGGACGATGCAAAAGCCTATGCTGAATGGAAAGGCATGCGCCTCCCAACAGAAGCAGAATGGGAAAAAGCCGCCCGCGGCTATTCAAACAGAACGTGGCCCTGGGGCAATTCGATAGGACCTTACGCTAATACCGCCGATAAAAATGATGGATATGAAAATCGCATCGCGCCTGTCGGTAGTTTTCCAAAGGGAAAAAGTTATTACGGTGTAATGGATATGGCAGGCAATGTTTGGGAATGGACAGCAGACTGGTACAGCGATGTCTACTATTTTCATAGCCCAAAGAAGAATCCAACAGGACCGACTGTCGGTAGTTGGCGCGTTATTCGAGGCGGTTCATGGATTGATACACTGCCACGATGTAGTACAACCTTTCGGTATTATTTCTACCCCACTCTGAAAACATCCTCTGTCGGTTTTCGAGTGGCAAAAACAGCAGAAAAACCTAAAAAATAAATCTCTTGCTTCAACAAATTCCCGAATTTTATAGTAAAATCCGAAAATATGTGGACATCTCAATGTACAATAATCCCGACAATATCTCGCTGGCGAGGTTTCCTAACCTCGCCAATGTCCAGGTAATTGTGGATTTTACTATAAAATTAAAATCCATCTTAATTTCTCTAACCTTTTCCATTATATTTGTATTTTGTAGTTCTGCTGAACAACTCCCTACCTTTGTGGATGCCACCAAAGAAGCTGGTATAGACTTCAAACATAACAACGGTAAAACCGAACATAAACACATCATTGAGACAATGGGTTCAGGTGCTGTCTTTTTTGATTACGACACAGATGGAGATGTCGACCTTTATTTTGTTAACAGTGGACCAGTACCTGAGAAAGGCGTTCCTAAAAGCGAATTCCATGCTGCCAGAAACGTACTCTATCGAAACGAAGGAAACGGACGTTTTACAGATGTTACAAAGACTACTGGAACTGGCGACACCGGTTACGGCATGGCCGCATCCGCGGGAGATATTGATAATGACGGTGACCTCGATCTCTATGTCTGCAACTTTGGTCAGGATACCCTCTACCGAAACAATGGTGATGGAACTTTCACGGATATAACAAAAGCCGCAGGTATTGATAATTCTCTCTGGAGTATTGCAGCGGTTTATCTTGATTATGATTTAGACGGTGATTTAGATATTTTTGTTGTCAACTATCTCATTTACCAATTGTCAATGCCTGTAACGAGTTATAAGGGCATAATCGGTTATGGACACCCGCGAAGTTATGAAGGGACAGCAGATGTCCTTTATAAAAACAGTGGGAATGGCACTTTTACAAACGTTGCCGACGCAGCCGGTTTAGAAAATCCAGGTGAAGGACGGGGCATGGCGGCTGTTGTCTGTGATTTTGACAATGATCGGTTCCCAGATATCTACGTTGCGAATGACACAAGTCGTAATTTTTTCTATCATAACAATGGGGACGGCACTTTTACAGATGAAAGCCTATTCCTCGGCGTAGGATACGATGAAAATGGGGTTGCAGAAGGTTCTATGGGAGTAGATGTTGGAGATTATAATCGGGACGGTCTGTTTGACATCATCGTTGCCAATTCCGAGAAAGCCACACTCTATAAACTACAAAATCTTGGTGATGACAATTTCTTCTTTGAGGAAGCTACCGTAGAGAGTTTATTACAAAAACCAACTTTGCCGTTAGTAGGTTTTAGCCCACTTTTTATTGATTACGATAACGATGGATATTTAGACATATTCTCTGCAAATGGGCATCCACAGGAGGTCATTGAACAATTAACGGACTATGAAACTTTTGCACAACGGGACCAACTGTTTCACAACAACGGTAACGGCACCTATACAGAGGTTTCACAGACTTCTGGTGATTACTTCTCGGAAACACTTGTCGGTAGGGCAGCTGCATCAGCCGACTACGACAACGATGGGGATATTGACATAGTTATAATGAATTCTAATCAACGTGCCGTACTACTCAAAAACGAAGGCGGAAATGAGAAAAACTGGCTCGGTGTAAAACTTGTTGGAACGCAAAGTAATCGGGATGGTATTGGTGCAAAAGTAAAGATCGGAATAGGGAACATCACACAGATAGCGGTAGTAAAAAGCGGCTCAAGTTATGCTTCGGGGAGCGATTTGCGATTGCTGTTTGGCTTAAATAAAGCTAAGAAAATAGATAGCATTGTTATTGAGTGGCCAAGTGGGATAGTACAAAAATCAGAGGATGTCCTTATCAATCAAACATTAACAATTTCAGAGGCGGAATAATACCAAATTAACGGATTTTATTTTTTTCCGACGGTGAATCAACGCTGAATACGCATGTGGTATTCAGCGGGTGCGGTTTCTTAACCGCACACCTAGCAAAACGAATCACGTTAATTTGTATAAGTCATCTGCCAACAAAAAGCCCGCATCCAGTGAGAATGCGGGCTTTTTGTTGAAAAAATTTACTGATTATTTACGCTTGAGATCTGCCCAAGTTGTTGTTACTTTGCCTCTCGGTTCAACAGGTGTCAGCACATCAAGGAATTGACCATCCAGCGTCGGTGCAATCTTGAGATCAGCATCGGCTTCTTCAAAACGAAGATTGACATAATCTCCACCACCGCCTTCACCGCATTTGAAATGCAGGAAGTTCTCACCTTTGAATAGTTCAATTTCTGTGGGTTGGGACGCTACTTGAGCACCACCAGTCCAGTTCCGGTTGTCATAAACCTTATCGCCGTTGAGCCAAATTTCCGCATAGTCATCGTGTGCCGGGTACATAGTCGTCTTCCTGTCATCCGGAGATAAGACAAGGATAATACCATGCCAGGTGATATTGTTGAGATCATTAATGCCGCGGCTTGTTGACATATTATTTTGGCTTTCAGTATCAATTGTCACAACTGACCACGAAAGAACGCCACCGTTGTCGGGGGGCAGATGTACAGAACCTCTACCGGTTAGTCCCGCACCGTAACGAGTCGAAACAGAAACGTTTGTAATGTCCCCGTTGGTGCCATCAGCGAGATAGTCACGTGCAGCAGATGCGTCAAAACCTCCGGTATTCATAACCAAATCAAGAGCCCACCATTTTTCAATCCATTGATCACCAGCCGGTTGCCAGCTTTGGGCAAATGCTGCCGGTACGATGGTGATGCAAGCAAAAGCAATTGTAAGAAAAATTGCCAATTTTTTCATAGCTATGAAATCTCCTTATTCAGTATACTCCAATTTGAATGTCTTTGAGTAAGAAGCGCGCTTCCCAAATCACAAATTGAGCAATATAAATTATTGTTAGTATTTCGGCTTGCTAGCTATGCCGAAATTAAAATTTCTATGGTGATAGCAAAATACATGCAAATCACACAATTAATAATTAATTACAAATTATAGCATTTTTCTATTTAAAATGCAAGAAAAATGTAAATTATCATACAATTGCGACAATTCAATATCTCCTCAGTGAACGTAAAAGACAAATAGATTGCCGCAATTATCAGGTTTATTCTGCTAATTCAATCACGCCGCACCCGATTCGGGCACCTGCATTGCCTGAAGGTTGAGACACAAAATCGTCAGCATCCGCATGGACAATGATGCCTTTGCCGACAACATCTCGAATAGAACCGGTGCCAATTTCCCACAGGTCTGTTGACAATTCAATAGTCCCTGTACCATCATCGCCAACAGTTATATTGCCGATATCCCCAAGATGGAATTCACCTTCACCCCACTTTCCGTGCGCGACTTCAGTAGGATTCCAATGTCCACCAGCAGATTTTCCGTCTGGCGAACTGCAATCTCCATTTTCATGGATATGCACTCCGTGGATTCCGGGAGATACGTTCTTTACCTCAATACTTAGCAGGACTGTCTCACCAGTCAATGTAAAAACTGCCATGCCAGTTACTGTACTGCCACTTGTCGGATTAATTATCGCAATCGCCTGCTTTGATGAAGTCGAAATAGTTAATGCCTTTTGGACATTTTCACACCCGATCAAAGTAATTAAACCACAAATTAGAAAAAAGGTTGTGATATGAAATGTGACTAAATTCTTTTTCATAATTTAAATCCCCTATATAAAAATTATTAGATTTGACGTAAATAATTTTACTACGCCGTAACTTCTTCATTTGCACGTTTCACAAGGGCGTTCATATACGCAATGGTATACGCTGTACCAACACGATGGTCACCTGCCATACTCGGAATGTGGTCTGGGATTAACACACCGTTGAAATCAACTTCGCGAAGCACTTTTGCCACCTGATACATATCTTGATAACCGTTATCCACAAACGTCTCAACAAAATGGGGCAACGGCTGATCAACATTGCGGAAATGGACTTTGAAAATCTTACCGCGTTCGCCAAAGTAGCGGATAGATTCAAGAACATCTTTACCCATTAAATCTCCGCCTTCAAGCCAGCACCCGACACAGAAACACATGCCAACATTCGGACTGTCAGCGATTTCAAGCGCACGTTTATAGCCTTCAAAACTACTGAAGATACATCGAGGAATCCCCGCAAGATTTAGCGCAGGTGGATCATCAGGGTGGATACCGATCATTACGCCTGCTTCTTCAGCAACCGGTGCTGCCTGTTTGATGAAGTAGGTATAATTATCCCAGATTTCCTCTTCGCTATATTCGCGTCCGTGTGAAAGCGGCATCCCAAATTTTTGACCGCCCCAATGTCCTTCCTGTGCAGTCTTTAAATTGAATGCGCGCGCGCTTGCACCACCACGGGTTGTCTCACGTTCGGTACTCCAAATACCGTTACCCATGTGCGCGTAGGTTGTATACGGGATTCCTGCTCTGCCAAGATCGCGGATGTACTTTTTATACTGTTCAATCTTCACATCACGATTTTCTAAGTTAAGCACAATCCCATCCTGATTATGAACATCGCTATTGCCAAATCCATAAATCTTTAAGCCAGCGTTCTCAAAAATCTCACGGCGGCTCATAAAATAGTCGTAATTGGCATTTGCCCCGTTTGTCCAAAGAACAACATACTCAACATCCATCTGCTTAGCGAACTGTAAATCGGCTTCGCTCGGTTCAGGGGACATCTGTGCCGTAACTTTCATGCCGGGTTCAATGTTTTTCAACGGATTCCCATTTGTCATTTTATGCCTCCTTTTATGCGCTGTTAACAGATATAAAAAAACAATTGCCTACTCGTCGTCCATCGCCTCTTCTTTAAGACGATATAATTCTGCTGTTAACTCCTTAACAACGTCAGCATACGCAGGATCGCCATAGACACTGCACATTTCATTCGGGTCTTTTTCGAGATCAAAAAGTTCCCATTCTGGTTCTGTTGACTGGTTAACGGAACCGGATGTACCGAGAGCTTCTCCGTAATAATAGATGAGTTTGTAACGATGTGTCCGAATACCGTAGTGAGCGGGAACATGGTGATGTGAAAGATGCATCCAATAGCGGTAATACATAGACTCACGCCAATCGTCCGGCGTTTCACCTTCAAATATCGGACGCAGACTTCTGCCCTGCATATCTTCAGGGATTGGGGCTCCAGCATAATCAAGCCATGTCTCAGCAAAATCGATGTTCAATGCCATCGCGTGTGTAGAACTACCAGCACCAATAGCACGCGGATAGCGAACAATAAATGGCATACGTAGCGATTCTTCATACATGAAACGTTTGTCGTACCAACCGTGGTCGCCCAAGAAAAATCCCTGATCAGAGGTATAAATCACCATTGTGTCATCGGCAACGCCATCTGCATTGAGATAGTCAAGCAACCTTCCGACATTGTCATCAATTGATGCTACGCATCGCAGATATTCTTTGATGTAACGTTGATACTGCCAGTTTGCTAATTCTTCATCAGACAAGCCTTCGGGTGGTGGACCCAGTTTTTCAATCTTTAGGTCTCTATCATTCATGTGACCGAAAACCCGCATCTTCGCTTCCTTCGCGGCATTAGAACGGTTTGCGTAATCGTCAAAGAAGTTATCAGGCATCGGAACATCGCCATCCTCAAACATATTTGCATGTTTTTCGTCCGAATCCCACGGACGGTGCGGTGCTTTGTGGTGACACATCAAGAAAAACGGTTCATCTTTGTCCCGATTCTGCAGCCATTCCAACGAAAAATCGGTGATGATGTCGGTGGCATACCCTTCGTGCTGTTTTCTACCATCTTCTTCTATCATCACTGGATCATAATAACTTCCTTGTCCGGGGAGGACGTTCCAGTAATCAAATCCAGTCGGATCGGCATCGCCACCGTGACCGAGATGCCATTTTCCGATCATAGCTGTTTGATAACCGCTCGCCTGCAGCATCTTCGCAACATTTGGTCTTCTACCATCAAGTGGGTCGCCTAATGTCTTGACACCGTTGAGATGGCTGTGTAAACCTGTCAAGATGTTCGCACGACTTGGTGTGCAAATAGAGTTTACACAGAAGCAGTTTTGGAAAATCATCCCGCCATCTGCGATGCGGTCAAGGTGTGGTGTTTGGTTAATTCGACTCCCGTAGCAACTCATCGCATGAGATGCATGGTCGTCTGACATTATAAATAGTATATTCGGTCTGCTCAATTGTGCCTCCTTTATATTATACCTAAGTTGCTACTTATGTAGCACAATCTGTTAGATTGTGCATATTAGTCCGCAAACTAACAGTTTGCGCTACGAAACTTGCGAAATATGCATTATTCCCTATTAAAAACGGTGTTTCCATGTCTAAAAACTTATAGGTAGCAACTGGGTTTATATTTATAACGAATTAGTCGTGGCGCCCTCCACAACGCGGACACTGCAACATTGATGAATCTGGCGCTTCAAATTCAATACCCTGTTCTTTGAGTTCTTCTTTATGTCGTTTGTACCAATTTTTCCACTTTTTCCGCTCTTTGGTGGTGCCATCTAAAATACCTTCTACTTTGCCTTTAGCATTTGCGTAACACAATATCAAAATGATCCCGATAGAAATAGGTAAAACGATAACGAAATCGCGTGATAGCGCAGCTATACCTTGCCAACCATCTATGACGATATCTGATAGTACTATGCCTAATATAGCACCAATAATATAGATCGTAGCATTCTTCACCGAAGCGTTGCGAAACATAAATTGCAATGTTTCTATCATGATTTATCTCCTTCAATTGCAGGTTATACATTCACATAATACCTTTTTTCTCTTTTGAAGTCAATCTTTTAATCTATAGTTCAAAACAAAACGCACCAGAAAATAGTCTGGTGCGTAAATATCAAAAATGTAATTTATCCTTATCTCTATTGTCAGGAGGTGCTAAAAAACCTCCAACATCGGTGGTGACTCAATAAGTTTGATCTCTTCTTCTGAAGATTGTTGTTGACGGTTATACCAATCCATCCAGACTTGTCGCTGTGAATTAGCTCCATTCAAATTACCTTTTATCTCTTGGTAGCATGAGATGAAAGCAAGTGTCATGACAAGCAGAATCTGCACAAAATCAGGGAACCCTTCAATAACAAATAGGTCTGTGATTCCATATACCACTACAAACCCGAAAATCCAATAGATTAAATGAATGAAATACTGTAGAGGTGTCCGTAGCATGGATAACACAGTTCTTTTGGCAGTCATGAAATAAGAATCTGGCTGCATGTTTTTAGATGATGGCAATTCTTCAAAAGCGGTTTCGTTCTGCAGTGTTTGCTGCTGTGCATACCACCTATTCCACACCTGCTGTTCAGATGCAATACCTTTTAGATTTCCTTTTGCTTCACGGTAGCTGATACAAAAAGCAAGTACAGCAGCAGGTATTGCAAATTGAGAAAAGAATAAAGTGAAATCAAGAATTGATGGAAAATCTCCAAAACCTTCTGACAGACCAATCCAGAGTTCCATTAAGACAATAAATAGCAGAGGAACACCTATACCCCATGATAAAAAATGTATGAAAAATTGTTTCGGGTTCCGAAGCATAAATATCACTGTTTCTATCGCTGTCTTGAAATATGACTCAACCCACACCTTTTCTGAAGATGGCGGTTCCTCAAAATTGCCTCCATCAGTTTTTGCTGTCCTTTGCCGATCAGACCATTCTGTCCAGATTCGCCTTTGAGCAACGACTCCTTTCAGAAATCCTCTCGTCTCTCGATAACTTGAGATAAGAGAAAGTATTGCTGCAGGTATAACAAATTGAGGCAGGGAACTCATAATATTTTGCATAGCCGATACAATTCCATTGTTTGTTTTCATAATGATAGTTACGAAAATAAAAAATGTAATCCAATATCCGAAATGTACGAAAAGACGTATCGGGGAACGGAGCCTGTATAGGATTGTCTCATGGGCTTTGATAAAATAGGATTTAACCTGATCATTATCGTCTGAGGGTGGTCCTTCATAATTTACCTCTAATTCCTCTGCTTTCTGTTGCCGTTCATACCAATTCATCCACACCTGATGTTCTTTGTTGATACCATTTATGCTGCCTTTCGCTTCAAGATAACCTATGATCAGAGCAGGTATGATTAAAAACCAAAAGTCTACATGTTGAAAATCCCTCGCAATTTCCTGGATCATGTGAGAAAGAGCCGTAAACAGTTTCCAAACTGACCAGGGTAAATTCTTAATAGAATCTTTTACCTCCTCACCAGCCTCTGGCAAGGTGCCATATTGAAAAGGATCGTCTGCTATGGTGCCCAAAGCAGAAAACAGTATCCAGCATATTAAAAAATATAGGAAAATAGGGGACGGGTTTTGAACCATAAATTTCAACGTTTTTCTGAATTTCATAACATTCCTCCTTACCTCATATTTACAAAGCAAAAATAAACGCAAAGGGGAAAAACCTGATGAAAAAGTTTGGATTTTCAACGATGCCTATCCAACTAAGCAGTGTGGTGCATAGTGTAAATGCCAAAATCCAACATACAGATTCAAAGATAACACGTTCTGGTGAACGAAACGTAAATATAGCCATACTTTGATCGGTCATGAGAACTGGCGGGTTTTCAGATGTCCCTTGCTCACGGTTTGCTGCGATTTGTCGGTTATACCACTGCAACCAAGACTTCTCCGCCGTGGCTATCCCATTTATATTTCCTTTCGCCTCTGGAAAACTCGTGATTAAAGTTAACACAAGCAATATTGGGATACCATCCAAATAATCACGTAAAAACTCGTTTATCAGACTGCTAAAACCGCTTCCTTCCATAATGGAAACTTGCATGGGATCATCTAAATATATACCTGCAGTAAAAAGAAGGTTCCAAAACGTAAAATGGATAAAAAGCGACACCGGGTTTCTTACCATAGATTTCAATGTGTTTATCACTTTCTTAAAATAGGAATCGACTTGGACATTATCGGATAAAGGAGGATCCTTGAATGTACTACCCGGTACTTTCGTTTTGATTTGTCGGTTATACCAATTCATCCAGCCTTGTTGTATTCTTGCAATACCTTTTAAAGTGCCTTTTGCTCCACGGTAGCTGGTAATGGGAGTAAGCACAACAATTACGAGAAGTCCAGCATTGATAAGCCAAACAACATCCTGCGGCCCTTCAAATAATAGTATAACTGCTGCAAGTAAAAGAAAACATAAAAACCAACACAAAAAATGAACAATAAGAATCATCGGGTGCCGAAATATATACACCAATGTATCTCGAACTTTCATGATATTCCTCGTATTCAGAAATTAATTTGGTGATTTTCGTTATGTCAATTGAAGATAAAGTTGGGAACTATAGACGTTCTAATTTATATGAGGGGTGGGCATAATTATTTGGCACATCAACACAGACAGGGACAGCGCCAGGTGCCGCTTGATTTATAGAAGGCAGAATGTGCTTTTGGCATTCTGCATGGTTTGTAGTCGCGCAATTCATTGCGCCTCTTTGAACTTGTGGACGGCACACGGCGTGTGCCTACTACCTTTAAACGTATATTTAGATCGGAATTATTTATGCACACTCCTCATTTATATAGTTGCATATTGAATAGGTTTTCTTCAATTTTTCAAAGCAGCTATAAACGGATCATACGTAGAGTTGCAAGGAGGGAAAGAAGTTCTTAAAGATTTATAGAGAGATTTAAGAACCGGAGAGTAAAACTATATCCGCAATCTCTCTCAAAATCATCGTAGAAGTGGACTCAACTACTGTTTTGAGATAAGTTCTTTATTTTGCCTTAATTTCTTCCCAGGCACGGCTGTATTGTTGCGTAAAATCACCTTGGTCTTTTATCCACTCAAGGGATTCCAGTACCTCTTTTGATGGATAAATATATTTATGTTTCTGCAAATCTTCTGGCAAGTGTTCTTTGGCAGCTGGCACACAAGTTCCATACTTCGTAAAAACAGTAATTTTTGCATTGACCTCTGGCCGAAGAAGGTAATTGATAAACTTTTCGGCCAGCGCTTTATGAGGCGCAGATTTTGGTATACAGACAGTGTCAATAAATTGGCTTGATCCCTCTTTTGGAATCACATAGCGGATGGAAGGACGTTTTTCTGATGCGCGGAACGCATCGCCACTCCAGCAGTGCGCCAGGACAACATCTCCAGAGATGAGAAGTTCTTCTGCCTCACTTTTATACTGTTTCACGAGGGGTTTCTGCGCAATTAATTTCTCTTTTGCTTGTCTAAGTTGTTCTGGATCCGTTGTATTGAGACTATATCCTAACATCTTCAATGCAACAGCAGGCGTTTCGCGTGGGTCATCAAGCATGCTGAACCGGTTTTTGTACTGCGTTTCCCACAGCACTGTCCAGCTATCGGGTGCTGGTGAAATCACAGATGAATCATAGGCGATGCCAGCCGTCCCAAACGTATACGGCACAGAATAACGGTTTTCAGGATCAAAATACTTACTGATGAACATCGGACTGATATTTTTAAAGTTTGGTATGTTGTCATGATTCAACTCAGCTAACAGATTTTCTTTTATCATTTTTGAAACCATATAATCTGATGGCATAATAATGTCGTAGCCTGTAGCACCAGCCGACAACTTAGCGTGTAAATCTTCATTCGAACCATAAATGTCAATTACAACATTTACGTCGAATTCTTTCTCAAATTCTTTGCGAATTTCGTCGCTGATGTATCCTGACCAAGTAAAGATGTTCAGCTGGTTCTTCTGATCGCCACAACTATTTAGGAGAATAGTGAGAAGGAGGACTCCTAAGAAGATGTACCTATTTGACATATTGTGCGAAATGAAACGTATTTTAGAAAAAAATGACATACTTTCCTCCATTAGCACAGGGTTATTTAGTTTTAAAAATTTTCAATGTTTTTCTACTATTACGTTAGTGTTATATAGTAACCTCTTGTCCGTGTCTTTAGTCCCGTAGGGACGCAATGTTTATAGAAAAATGTTGCCCCTCCCCTCTTGAGTTCCGTAGGAACGGCATAGAAAGATAAACATATCGTCCCTACGGGACTAAAGTGAAGGTTTTTAACGTTATCTATAAACATATCGTCCCTACGGGACTAAATATGGGACAGTCTCAATGATAATGGGTATTGAACCATATTTAAAAATGCAATCGTTTTCTTAAATTGACACATAAGGTGACAAAAATCTTACACACCCACAAGTAACTCATAAATTGACAAGGGTTCTTAATTATGCTAATCTACATACGAGTAGGTTTATTCGTCATTATTTTCAGTTGGGAGTCCTTCTGCCTTCCAACCGCGGAATCCGCCAGTTAGGACTGAAACGTTCTCATAACCCATATTTTTTAAGGTGTGTGCCGAAAGCATAGCACGCGTGCCACCACCACAATAAGTAACGATGTGTGTCCCCTCATCAGGAGCAACTTCATCAATGTCAAGTTCAAGGTAACCACGAGGCAGCGAAACTGCATTGGGTAAGTGTTCTTCGTCGTAGTCAGGTTCGTCACGAACATCTAATAGGATGACAGAATCGCCCGCTTCTGTAAGTTCATCAGGTGAAATATGTCCAACATTCGCTTTTGCTTCAGCGACAAGTTCTTTTAAGGTTTTTAATGGCATAGTTATTCTCCGTAAGTGTTGAAGATGTAATTTATGTTGATCGGAGCAGGGAAATTTATGGTGAAACCTAAAAATAATTTAACACTTTCTTCCCACGGTAGGCGAGGTTTCCTAACCTCGCTGGTGCAGAGTGTCCATTTAATTCTAAAGCTTACTACAAATGCAAAAACCAGTATATAAAATATATCATAAAGTACGAGAACCGTCAAATTTTTTCTGTTATCAAATTTAGAAGGAGTACAAATGGAATTACTTAAAAAATCAGTTGATTCGGTAATCGAGAAAGATCGGATTGGAAGTCCTGTATTTCTAAGATGTGTGCTTCATATCGCAAGTGACACATCCAGTCTACTCCAACCAACTGCCGAGATGGTTGCGCTCTCAAACAGATGGATACCATCTCAGCCACAGCGCGTCTATGCTAAGGGTGATGCTGACGCTACACAGGTCACGGTAATGGTGCAATATACAGATGGGCAGATGGCAGTGCTGAGTATCAATCGGGTTGAGACTGAAACTGCAATTGACATTATGTTAGTTGGTAATAAAGGTGTTATCTACCATGAAACTCCAATAGGCAGAAACTATGTAAGTGCTACTCCACCTCAACTTGATGCTACAGGTGAACTTACAGAGGTTATTGCTGATGCACTTGCAACTGGACAACCTATAACGGTGGAGGGATAACATGCAAAAAAACGGAAAATACGGTGTTCTACTGCTCGGTGGACATCGCACACATCAAGAGAATTACGCACAATTGTTTGCTAACGATCCTCGTTGTCAGCTTATTGCATTTGCTGATGAGCACGACGCGCCTACGGAACGGATAGCCTTGGCCCGTTCTCTCGCTGCAGA
Organism: Candidatus Poribacteria bacterium; assembly: GCA_028824125.1. GTDB lineage: Bacteria > Poribacteria > WGA-4E > WGA-4E > WGA-3G > MSPOR6. The sequence continues at coordinate 67,598 of JAPPES010000126.1, read as the reverse complement.
CTTAAACTTGCCCTTCATATCCGATCTTGACGAAGCGTTAGCGCGCGATGATGCACATATAGTAAGCCTCTGCACCGAAGTAGAACGAAGGGGACGTGTCGGAGCAAGGTGTGCTGAAGCAGGAAAGCACGTCTATCTTGATAAACCCATGGCACTCAATCCTGAACATGCCAACCAAATTGTTAACGCTGTTGCTAAAAGCGGTATTAGAACGCAGATGTTCAGTAACATTCATAGCACTTGGGCACGTACAGTCAAACAAGGATTGGACAGTGGACACATCGGTAAACTACAAGCAATTCATTGCGATGTCCTGTTTGCGAAAGGACATCCGGGAACTGCACCTGTTGGCAAAAAACGGAGACAGAAACCGAATTTAGAACGGTACAGTTTTGTGGAAGCAAAACCTGAAATGTTCGACATCGGTGTTTATGCTGTGTCCATGGTGAATTGGTTGACGCAAAAACGGGTGCAGCATGTGTTCGGCGGAACGGCAAATTATTTTTTTAATGAACATCACGGCTGCGACTTAGAGGATTTCGGTGCATTGGTCTTAACATTAGAGGATGATATTACCGCAACCATTGCAGCTGGACGCTACGGATGGCAGAGCCATGCACGAGGGGGTGTGCAAAAGGTGTCCCTCATCGGTACTGACGCCACCTTTACCTTTGATGCTTCGGCAAATAGGTTGGAGGTGTTCGCAGCAGAACCACCGTTTGAACCCCCAACACCACACCTACTTGACCCAATGGGGATGTGGAGCAGCACACAAGCAGAGATCGAAATGCAGCCAAAACAGCACTGGATAGATGTTACCAGTGAAAATGATGGACAGCGAGAGTTCAGCGCTTTTATTGATTGTATTGAAAACGGCGTAGAAAGTGAGATGAACGCAGAATTTGCTGCACATTCGGTTGAAATCATATCTGCCGGATACCGTTCTGCTGCAAGTGGGAAAGTTATCAGTCTATGTTAGTGAAGATTGTCTGATTTTTGTCATCCCCTAACTCCCATAGCTTCTAACTGTGCAATCTGTTTCAACCATGAATCACGGACTTCAGGGGAATAATCGCCCGGAAGTAGAGATTTTCGGGTGCAATTCAGGAATGCTTGCAAGGTTTGATACTGCCGTATTGGACCGATATTAGGTAGAATTCTATCCGAAATCACGTCAACGATTTCGTCTATAGACAACTTACCATTGCGGTTTTTAGCAGCTTCCAGGTCAGCACGCAAAGATGCAAAACTGGCTGCTGAATAGCCTTCAGTTAGTGATAAAAGTAGTTTAAATGCTTCATCCGGAATTTCGTCACTAAATACGTTACTAAGCGTCCACCTTAGAAATGTCTCGCGGTCTTCGCCAGTCGGATCAAGAACAGGAATTACGATGTCTCCAACTCTGCCTTCTCTGCGTAGATCGGGCGAGAGATTATAAATACGCGCTGTCATAAGCAGCCATGTGATATTACCTCGTAACTGCGGATCAGACATCATCGCTTGTATTTTTCCTGTGAGTCTACGTTCAGTTGCGTGTGCGTCCCTGCCGACATCTCCGAACTGCGTATCCGCTTCATCAACAAAAATTAACACATTTACAAGTGCCATTAGCAACCGTCTGAGACGTTCAAAGATAACATCTGTTTGACCAAACCACATACTTCGAATGTTCTTAAGCACAAGCACAGGGATATCCAGTTCTCCAGCGAGTCCTTCAAAGATAAAGGTTTTTCCGCTTCCGATAGGTCCGCAAACGCTCAATCCAGAGATAGAATCTTTTCCTGTGGAGGTAAGGCGCGGAATAATCTGTGTCCTCAAAAAACCAATAAGTTTCTGATTACCTACAATATCTTTCAAGGTGTGTGCAGGTTTCTTAAATTCTACGACATCTTCCCCTAACTGTGTTTGGATAAACTCAGATACTTTTTCTATTACGTTATCTGGGCGCAGTTTCTCCCCAGAATAACACGCAGAAACGAGCAGCTGGCGCAAAGCTTGAATTGATAATCCTGCTGTTAAAACAGCAAGCTGAGATTGGCTACCCCATAGATTTAGCTCTTTATTCACAGGTTTTTGGGTTCTGTTAAACCATGAAATAAAATGTCTACGCTCTTCTACTTGCGGAGATTGAATTTCTACATCAACGACTTGTGGTAAGCGCATAATGCGTGAGTTTATCAGGCTTTTTGATTCCGCGATAAAAACGGCTGTGTCAGTCGCCTTCATAAAATCGGAATCAGAAATCCAATCCTGCACGATGCTAATCCTATGCCTATCAGCTAAATTCAGACTACGGATTTCCCCTTCTGGGAGCAGCATATCCGTTGCTTCAATAATGATAAGCAACTTTTCCGATAAAAGTTTTTCGCCGTGGACATCCCTTGCTCTCGAAATCAGACAAAATTGACGTAGCAGTTCAAATGCCAATGTTGGGCTACCAATGGCATCATTTAGATATTGTTCAAACAAACCATCAGAACTATCTAAAGATTTATCAGCTGTGGGGTTGGAGTGTTCTGGCCGGTTGGGGAGTGCGAAAAGACTCGTAGTTTTTCGCTGAGAAGATTCCGTATGCCCCCGCCACGCGTAGAAAGCCTTTTCTAACTTCTCTCGATCAGTTTGCCGTAGAAAGCGGAGTGGTCCGTTCAGTTCATATACTATGAGGAGAAAGCCGGGAACATCCCAGCTTTGTGTAAGGAAAGGGAGAAGAGGTATATAATCTTCTTCTTCGGACTCTTCAACAAAAAACAGGTCATGGATATTCCCGTGAAGCACAATGCTTCGTGAAGTACCGGAATTAATAAGCATTCCAGCTTCAGACCTGAATTGGTAAGTAGGCTCCTTAACAGCGATCTTTTTACCCTCCGCTTAGTTTTCGGGTTTTAGCAATTTCAGATGGGAGTCTCAAGTTGGACCACGTTAGCATATTCTGCTTTGATTCACAGTGAAGCCCTCAAGCCAAAGATCAAATTATAAGTGAACTTAATGCCCTATCTACCGTGTTCTAAACGTACTACGCGGCCATCTTATGCACCGTTTGTTAAGAAAAGCGACTTGTGTTAGTTGACTATCTGTTTGTCCTATTTTCACATATTGAACTTCATGTTGGACACATATCGTCCCTACGGGACTAAAGAGAGGGTATTCAACGTTTTTCTATAAACATATCGTCCCTACGGGACTAAAGATTAACCCAATGATAAAACTAACAAACGTTAGGTAATTGTGAAACAATATTAGACAAATAGTTATTTAGCACAACTCGTTAAGAAAAAGCAATTAGTATAGAACCCACTGTCACACTTTATAGCGGTAGTTCAGAATCATTTTCTTTTTCTTTATCGGAATCTTCGGTCTCTTTGGGTGCATCAGTCTGTTGAGCACCGAAAATGAGAGAATCAAATTCTTCGGAGGCGGCTGATTCACGTGCAGCGGCGAGAAATTCGTCCTCTTCAGCGCGAGAATCGGTTCCTGCAAGTTCTTGGGCAACCTTCGTACGTCCTTTCGCTTTTTCCCGAATTTCCCGCATCCGTGTCAATTCCTCTGAAGTGCCATCCGTACTTATGCCTGATAACATATCCGCAATTTCTTCTTGCTCACGTGCAGTAATCAGATCCGCGTACGCCTCAGATTGTTCGGTCTTAATCTTATCTAAATCGCGTTGCAGGTCCAATATCTGAGCTTTGTGCGATTCAATGTCGCCTTGTGCGCGTTCAATATCTTCCTCCAATTCATCTATGCGCGCATTTTTTTCTTCTGAGGTAGAGCGAAAATCGTTGAAGGCCGCTACACATCGTGTATATTCCGGATGCTGCTTGATCTCTTCATCTGCAGTGCCTGATTTTTGCAACTCAGCTGCGGTGCTTTTCGCTTTAGCGATTGCGCCTGCCTTCTTCTTTTCAAGATCACCAACATCATCCGTGAGTTTCTTTAGTGAAAGTCTTTTCTGTTCAACGAGTGCCATGAGTTGTCCAATTGCTTCCTTATAGCGCTGGATATTTCCCTTTTTATCTTTGATAATATCTTCATAAGCACCACGTACTGCTTCGGGATTCTCCATCATTTTGTCTGCCTGCTCATGCGCACGACCGGTTATTGAATACCAGATTGCTTTGAAAAAACGGGTAATGCCGTTTGCCATTTTAATTCCTCCTATATGAAATTTAAGTATTATTCAAAATTTGTTTCTGAATTTTACAATAATTACAACCTTAAAACAAGTTGCGGTATTCATCCATTATAAGTAGATGAAAATGCTGACTTTAATTTTGGCATAAAATGTGTAAAAAACTTGACTGCTTGATCATCTTGATGATGAGGTGAAAATCTATATCTGCCTTTGCCAAATTCAGAATTAGATAATGTATAAATCCCCCACGTATGTGGACCGATAGCAATAATTCCATAAGCATTACCACCGATCGCTATAATACCAAAAGCGTTGGTACCGATGGCGATAATACCGCCTGCATTTATACCACCGATTGCTATAACCCCTACTGCTTGGACAGGACTCATAGCAAGAATTGCAAAAGCATATACAACAGCCGATCCGAAAACACCGTAACCAGTAAGTACCCCCATTGCCACATTTCCGAATGCGAAACGACCAGTGGCAATACCGTTAGAGTTAATTTGAGATTCAACGCTTACCACATTTAATTTTACAATAAATGTGACGATTAAAATCATTAAAACGCCCCAAACTGCACCCCACTTCCAAAAGTAAGACAAGAATACCTTTTTGAATGTATCAGGAGCAAAAATATCATCCATTCTAATATTTCCCTGATTTAATCGTCGTTTCAAAGACACGCAGTTCTTTTAGCATCCGTTGTGTTCTTTGTCTATATCTGTTTCCAATTGTGCATGTAACGCGTTCGGTTCTTTTTCCCGAATTTCGCGCATCCGCGTCAGTTCTGCTGAAGTGCCATCCATACTTATACCTGATAACATATCAGCAATTTCCTCTTGTTCGCGGACAGCAATTATATCCTCAACGGCTTCAGATTGTTCAGTTTTAATCTTTTCTAAATCGCGTTGCAGGTCCAATATCTGAGCTTTATGACATTCAATATCTTCTTGCGCGCGTTTAATATCCCGCTCAAGTTTTGCGACGCGAACGTTTTTCTTTTTCAATGTGTACTCGAAATCGTCATTAGCAGAAACACATCGGATATATTCAGGATGTTGTCCGATCTCCTCTTCAGGTGTTCCTGCTTCTCGTAGTTCAGCAGCAATAGTTTTCGCTTTTTGAGTTGCATTTGCCTTCTTCTTTTTGAGATCAACAATCTCATCCGTGAGGTGCTTCAACAAAAGTCTTTTCTGTTCAACAAGTGCCATTAACTGACCAATCGCTTGTTTGTAACGTTGAATATTCGCTTGTTTGGCACGGCTAATATCTTCATAAACCCCGCGCACCGCTTCAGGGTTCTCCGAAAGTTTGTCAGCCTGCTGATATGCACGCCCAATAAGCGCATACCATATTCCCTTGAAATAACGAGTAATGCTATTAACCATTAGAATTACCTATCAGGGATAAGATTAAATCTATCTGTTCAATATGCTATTTTTAGAGGTGCTGAAATAAATTTTAACATATTTTCCAAAAATTTGTAAAGAGAATTAACTACAAAAGTTCACAAGTATGCTTATGATATGTGGAAAGTATAGCATAAGTATTTGAAAAATTCAAGTATATTTGGGGAACTGCAGGGTTATTTAGTTTTCGATTTTTCTGGTCCATTTTCACATTTCAATATAAACCACCTGTCCGTCGGGTAGAGTTTGCGAAATCCGACACGTCTGGTATATGTCGGGTTTCGCTACGCTCTACTCTTATGTGTAAACTTAAAGATTTTTCCATGCAGAAAGCCTCTTCAGTCCCGTAGGGACGATATGTTTATAGATAAACGTTGACACCCCCTCTTTAGTCCCGTAGGGACGATATGTGTAGAACAAAGACATTAGATAAACATATCGTCCCTACGGGACTAAGGGGATGAGGGCATCCGCGCTGCTATAAACATATCGTCCCTACGGGACTGAAGAGCGCTTAAAATGTTCCGAATATACATAATGAAAAATTACCGAATTAATAGATTAATCTTCATTCAGTTTGTGCACTCACTGGCACAATCTAACAGATTATGCTACATAAGTGGCAACTTAGGTTATATTTGGGGAACTGAATTAATACCAATTGATTACTTCCGAGGTAGTATGCTATAATTCGGCAGCGCTTTAAAGAAGCAAATCGTTCCTCTGTATGTACTGTACTATGAGGGAAGTGTATCCTATTCAATATAAGGGGCAAATTGGTGGAATTTGATACTATCATTGTAGATGGAAACATTGTTGATGGCACTGGTGAACGTGAGCCGTTTCTCGCTGATATCGGAATTCAAAACGATAGGATCACAGCAATCGGTGACCTTGGAAAAGCGGAAACCTCACGGAGAATATCAGCAGCAGGATTGGTTGTGTGTCCTGGCTTCGTTGATGTTCACGTGCATTCTGAGATCTCTCTGCTCGGTGGGCGTGATCAGTTTGCTGCTGTGATGCAAGGCGTAACTACCCACTTAGCAGCACCAGACGGTTTTGGATGGGCACCCTTGCCCTCAAAACTCGCAAAGGAACTATGGCATTATACACAATTTGCGTATGGAGATGCTGAACTTCCACTCAATTGGCAATCACCAGATGAGTATCTGCGTATATTTGATGGACGAATCCCCGCAAATCTCTATCCACAAGTACCACACTGTGCTGTCCGCCTCGGTGCGATGGGATGGGATGCACGCCCAGCTACGATAGAAGAATTGAAAGTTATGGAACGCATAACCCGTGAGTGGCTTGAGGCGGGAGCATGCTGTCTCTGTCTCGGCCTGGATTATCAACCCTCTGCGAATGCTGATTTGAACGAGTTAGTGTATCTATCAAAGGTAGCAGCAAGTTATGATGCAATCTACGCTGCACATATCCGCTATCAACTTATTGGGAGAAAACCTGCTTGGGAGGAGACAATTGAGATCGCTCAACGGACAGAGATTCCTGTCCATATTTCACATGAACGCGTTGACAATGAAGCGGCGGATGTGCTTGATCGGGTTGACCGTGAAGATATAGATTTGACTTTTGAATCCTATCTCTACCCCGCGGGGATGACACACCTTGCAATGATGCTTCCGATGGAATATCAGACTGGTACACCTGATGAAATGTTAGCAAATTTGGAGAACCCCGATGTCCGAGAAAAATCACTCCCATATCTGCAAGAAAAATTAGGAGAAGGCAACCAAATTGTAGGTTACAATAAGTCTGGAAGATATATCGGCATGCTACTCTCCGAAGCTGCTAAGCACGAAGGCAAATCTAATCAAGAATTCGCTTTTGATTTCATTCGAGAAGAATTGGCAATTGAAACCTTTGTTATGCCGTGGGCAACATCCTCTGAAGAAAATGAACGGATTTTGAATCGCACTGCAAATCATCCGCGCATGATGATTGCCAGCGATGGTGTCTACAACATTCCACATCCGCATCCACGAAGTTATGGATGTTTCGTGCAGTATCTTGGAAAATTTGTCCGGGAACGCCAGTTAGTCTCACTGAAAGAAGCAGTCTATAAGATGAGCGGTTTTCCTGCAGAACGATTCCGACTTTCTGATCGTGGCAGAATTGCGCGTGGGCTTGCTGCTGATATTGTCATTTTTAACCCTGATACTGTGGTAGACCGATCCACCTGGTTTGATCCGGTACAACCACCTGTTGGCGTGGATTGGGTTTTCGTCAACGGCATTCCCGTGATTGAAGATGGCAATGTGACGGGGAAACTGCCGGGGAAAGTTTTACGTCATCATAGATAAAAGTGAAAACATGAATCAAAATACTGCGGACATCTATGATTTAACTATCATCGGTGGAGGGAGTGCTGGACTTGTGCTTGCAGTCGCTGGTGCTAAACTCGGAAAAAAGACTGCACTTGTGGAAAAACATCGTATTGGCGGTGATTGCCTCTGGACAGGGTGTGTGCCTTCTAAAGCATTACTCAAAGCTGCGAAGGTTGCAAATTATATCCGAAACGCGGAGAAATATGGGATTACTACCGCTGAAACTGTGCCTGATTGGCAAAAAGTGATGGAATATGTGCGTAGCACACAACATGTTATTGAAGCGGAACACGATAATCCTGAACGTTTTCGCGAAATGGGGGTTAATGTCATCTTTGGAAAGGGACATTTTGAATCACGCGATACCTTTGTTGTGGAAGACAATGAAAATGGGCAAACCCGAACGATCAAAAGCAAAAAGTTTGTAATTAGCACAGGTTCTCGTCCTCTTGCACCGTCGATACCCGGATTAGAATCTTGTGATTATCTTGATAGTGAAAATGTATGGGAATTAGAAGAATTACCGCAACGGTTGCTTGTTATCGGGGCAGGTCCTATCGGCATTGAATTAGGACAGGCTTTTCATCGCATCGGTGCAGAGGTTACGATAGCGCAACGAAGCGGACGTATTCTAACAAAAGAGGATATGGATGTCTCTGAGCGGATGTTAAATTACCTGACTTCAGAAGGAATTGATGTCCGCCTGAATACGAACATAGCGAAGGTTGAAAAACAGAAAGAAGGTATAAATGTGACGTTTTCGGGGTCACAAAATACACCTACCAATGAAGATCTGGAGCAGGTTTTTGATAAGATTCTGATTGCCGCAGGACGCGCACCGAATGTTGAAGGATTAGGACTTGATAAAATCGGTGTTCAAGTTGAAAAAAGTGGAATCGTTGTGAATGAAAAACTTCAGACACATGTGAAAAACATATACGCTGCAGGTGACGTAATCGGACACTATCTTTTTACACATGTGGCAGCCTTTCAAGCACAATTACTCGTGCGAAATTTTCTGTTACCTGTTGCCAAAAAGATTAGCTACTCTGTTGTGCCCTGGACGACATTCTGTGATCCAGAGGTTGCTCGCTGTGGATTGACGGAAGCAGATGCACGGGAGAAATATGGAGACGTTGATGTGTTTACACTGGATCAGGCAGATGTTGACAGGGCAGTTGCTGAAGGGGAAACACACGGATTTAGCAAAGTCATCGCAAGTAAGTGGCGCGGGAAGATATTAGGGGTACACCTTATCGGTGCAAATGCGGGTGAGGTTATCCATGAGTATGTTTTGGCGATGCAGCAAGGGATTCCATTGCGGAAGTTGAGCGGAATGATGCACGTGTATCCAACTTATTCAACGAGTGTGTGGCGCATAGCTGCGAAGTGGATTTCGGAGGGAACACTGGTTCAGACGTTGCGAAAATTGATTAGATCGTGATAAGACATTGCAGTACCATTGCAATAGAGCAATACACATTGCTGCGGTGCCCAATTCGATGGACAACTACTTTCTTTTTTCTGCACTCGAAATACTATCCATATTTGACAAAGATTATTCAAAAGCGTATAATATAAATACAAACAAGCATAAAGACATAAAAAACAAGATTTATGCTCATATTACCTAAATTTACTTTTAATTTCTGGACAAGGAGGCAAAACAGATATGGCTGATTACGCTAATCCTGACGTTTTGGTAAGTACAGAGTGGGTTGCCGAACATGGCAGCGATGCTGGCATCCGTCTACTTGAAGTTGATGTAGACACTTCGGCTTATGCTGAGGGACATATCGCCGGGGCAGTCGGCTTGAATTGGCAGACACAGTTGTGCGACCAAATCCGACGCGATATTCTCACAAAAGATCAGTTTGAAGCACTCTGCAACGACAGTGGAATCGCTAACGATACCACTATAATCTTTTATGGTGATAACAACAACTGGTTCGCCACGTACGCGTTGTGGCAATTCCGTTACTATGAACACGATGAGAGTCTACTGAAGGTGATGAACGGTGGTCGCCAAAAATGGATTGATGAAGGCAGAGACCTCGTTAAAAATATTCCTTCTTATGCTGCGACTGGGTATCAGGCGAAATTCCCCGATGACAATGTCCGCGCAACAAAGGACAACATTTTACCCACGCTTGAACAGGGTGTTATCAATCTTGTTGACGTTCGTTCACCAGCGGAGTTTTCGGGAGAAGTGATCGCACCGCCGGGCATGAGCGAAACTGCACAACGGGGTGGACACATCCCAGGTGCAGCGAATATCCCGTGGGCAACCGCAGTGGCTGAAGATGGCACCTTTAAGTCTCACGACGAACTACAATCTATCTACGGTGGCGCAGGTGTTGATGACAGTAAAGAGACCATCGCTTACTGCCGAATCGGTGAACGTTCATCACATACATGGTTCGTACTGAAATACCTACTTGGCTATGAGAAGGTGCGCAACTATGATGGCAGTTGGACAGAATGGGGCAATCTGGTCGGCGCACCTATAGCACGCGATTAAACTTGAATTTGGGGCGATCCTTAGAATCGCCCCAAATTCCTTATAATAACCTAAGTTGCCACTTATGTAGCACAATCTGTCAGATTGTGCATATTAGTCCGCAAACTAAATGAGGATTAAATAAATATTTCGGTAATTTCTTTAGTCCCGTAGGGACGATATGTTTATAGAAAATGTTGTCTCTCCCCTCTTGAGTTCCGTAGGAACGACATATTTATTGTTGATGTGCTTCAAAACATATCGTCCCTACGGGACTAAGGGATGAGGTTGTCCGCGCTGCTATAAACATATCGTCCCTACGGGACTGAAGAGCACTTAAAATGTTCTGAATATGCATAATGAAAAATTACCGAATTAATAACTTAATCTTCATACAGTTTGCGCTACGAAATCTTGCGAAATATGCATTATTCTCTATAAAAAACGGTGTTTCCATGTCTAAAAACTTATAGGTAGCAACTTGGGTTATAATATACGAAAGATCATGTCATGAGATTTATATCTGCCCATGCGATTGCCTGCATGACACGGCAAGATGTGGCGCGTCTACTAAAGCGGTTTCAAGAAGAAGCAAACGATGATGTCCGCAACATTCGTGTCCTATGTGATACGTTATCTGGTAGAATGGTTTGTGAATGGGAAGCGCCCGACAAATTAACGCTAATTGAGTGGTTGAAAAAGTGCAACGTACAATTGCGAGGCACAGCTGAATGGGTCATGGCGGTTCAATACGAATCGGTTGGTGATGAGTTGGTTGTCCCATAGGCTTTTGACCTAATATCTATACACCTAAAACCTACCACCTTGTGTTATATTTGCGTCTGTCCTGTCAATACAATATCTATTGTGTTTTGTTTGAAGAAATGCTACATTCATAACACATCAACATTTCCTTACAAAAGGATCGAAACACCACATGGCAAAAAAACCAAATATCATTTTCCTCATGACAGACCAGCAGCGTTTTGACACGGTAGGTGCACTCGGAAATCCTGTTATTCAGACACCCGCACTTGACCGGATTGTTCGCGAAGGCACAAGTTTCACTTCAGCATACTGTCCTTCCCCTGTATGTGTCGCATCTCGTTGTAGTTTCCTGCTTGGGCAATGGCCTCATGAAACGGGCTGCACAACTAATTCAGCAATGCCACAGGATCGCGCTTCAGTAATGGAGCTGCTGAATGAGGTAGGGTATCAGACACACGGTATTGGCAAAATGCACTTTACGCCACAGGGACGCAAAATGTGGGGATTTGAGACCAGAGATTTTTCAGAGGAAGGTGCCGGTCCTGATGATTTCACTGAATTTCTGCATGAAAACGGTTATGACCACATTATTGCCCCACACGGCGAACGGAGTGAATACTACTACATCCCACAACCTTCCCAACTCCCTGCCCGACTACACCATACGCAGTGGGTAGGTGATAAAACGTTACAGTTTCTTTCTCAACGTGATACGAGTAGACCTTTTTTGTGCTGGACAAGTTTTATCAAACCGCATCCACCGTTTGAATCGCCCGTACCGTGGAATAGGCTCTATCGAACAGTCGAAATGCCGTTGCCTTTCCTGCCACCAGATTATGAGCAGCTGCACACACATTGGAATCGGCATCAGAATCGCTACAAATATCGCGATCAAGGCAGAGACATGAATCTGCTGCGAACAATGCGAGCAGCGTACTATGCCGCTATCTCCTTCATTGACTATCAAGTTGGTCGAATCCTTGAATATCTTGAATCGGAAGGTGAACTTGACAAGACATTGATGCTTTACACTTCCGACCATGGTGAACTACTGGGGGATTATGACTGTTATGGTAAACGTTCATTTCTTGATGCAGCTGCCCGTATTCCTTTACTTGTCCGCTATCCTGAGCGTTTTGAGGCAAATGTGCAGTGCGATACCCCTACGAGTCTTGTTGATGTGCTACCCACCAGTCTCGGCGCAGCAGGATTAACACCGAATTCGGAGCATAGTGGTGTTGACCTTGCAGATATTGCTACTGGCAGGACAGAACGAGATGCGATCATTGGGCAATTGGCAGGTGAAAGCAGAGGATTGTATATGCTTTTAACTGATGAATACAAATATATCTATTCTGCTGCAGATCGAAAGGAATGGCTTTTCAGACGTTTGGCAGGAAGACTTGATGAACGAAACCTCGCTGGTAATCCAGGCTATGGACGAACACTTAGAGCATATCGGGAACGGTTGATTAACTGGTTCAACGAAGATGGTTACGATCTCCCGTTTGATGGTAACAGATGGCGTGAATTCCCTCTACCAATAGAACCAGATAATCCTGATGCCGGCCAACTTTTCCAAGATGGACGCTCGTCAAGCGATCAACTCCCACCAGGATACTCACCACATATTGATCCTATCAGAGGACGTCCTTGACATAATTCCGCCGAAACAAACATCTAGTGTTTTTAAATTAGAGACGTTATTATATCGGAAAAGTTGTCCATCCCGCTAAATTTTTCTGTGTTTCGTCCACTTAACGTGAATTCGGTATAAGGCTACTTTTGACAGTGCTGTCAATTAACGCAAAGAAAATAGGCAGATACCCACAAAAAAGGGTGCCTGCCTGTCCAAAATATGGTGTTACAGCGGACATCTTTACTCCTTAATCGCCCCCCACGTCACTTTTTTTTTACCCTGTGGGGACACAGGCAACACATCATCACTGATCCAATCCATCGCGTAATCATCCCCAGGGGTGTTTGTCAGGTTGACCATTTCCCCTGTAACGAGGTGATACCGGTAGATCTCATACTTATCGGGATTGCCATTCCGCCCCTTTGCTGAAATCAAGAGGTACTTGCGGCCCATAAAACATGCACTATGGACATGCCAGTTGTCTGGCTTCGGGACAATCTCCCGTTTGTCCGTTTCGATATTGTGAATCACAGCTTTCCTGCCACGCCCCGGCCCAACATTTTCCTCAATATACATAACAGATTGACTATCGGGAGACCAGCGCGGCATCGAACGAAAACGAGACACATCCCCCTTAGCGAGTTCGTGTTGACCGCTACCGTCCGCTCGCATCAAAAAGATAGTGGGATACCCCCTGTTGAGTGCATCGTCCCGATACGCAATATATTTGCCATCAGGCGACCAGCGCGGTTGCGTTTTCGAACTCTCTCTGCGCGTCAGGCGCCGCATCTTTTGGGTGGTTAAATCCATCGTGTAGAGCTCACTTCTAGCTCTTCCCGGTTTGGCATCTCTGCTACTCTCGAAGACGATGTACCGCCCATCTGGTGACCACGAAGGTCCCCCCTCAAAAAGACGGCCCCCATCCAGATTCTCCTCTATGTCGTCGGTGAGCCGCTGTTCATTACTACCATCGCTATTGATGATGAAGATGGCGAACTGTTGGTTCTGCTTCGGTGCCACGGGGAGACTTTTTTCAAAAGCAATTCGCTTCCCGTCAGGAGACCAAACAGGCCACCAGCCGCCTTTTGTTATCCTTTGGACATTACGTCCATCATCGTCCATCACATACAGCCCCGCGCCTGCACCGCGGACCACGGATTTGAAAACGATTTTTGCATGTGTAAGCGTTGGTAAGAATAAGAAGAGTAGCAAGCAATAAAGGGGTATTTTACGCATGATCACTGTTCACCTCCATGAGTGTAAGTGTCGGGCAGGCACAGAGACCCGCCCGACAAGTAATGGATAAAGTCCGTTCTATTTTTTATCGACAACCCAGACTTTGTAAGTATGCCAGTCTATCTCATCATCCGACCTGTGAACAAGGGCACCAATATCATAGAAAACCGCTCTCTCATTCTTCCTCGGAGTTGCCGGATCATCGACATCATCGGGGAACTTGTGGGTCATGGTCGCACGTTTTGCGGCACCGTCGCCCCAATCCGTTTCTACGTTTGTGCCGTAATAACTGGTATCTCCAGGGGCTTTGACATACCAGTAAATTACATCATACGGAATCTCTGTGATCATCAACGACTGCCAGTTACGATCACCAATGCAGGTACAGTTGTCACCGAGGATCTTGTCAGAAAAGGTTTCGCCATCCGTGGTCGGTCCCAGACCGGTGGTCTCTTCTGGAGGCGAGTATGTAAACTTAGATGTATAGGTTGGGTCGTTTATCGCCCATACCTCTTTTGTCCCCTGAATCGTCACACGCAGCGTTATCGCCGCAGACATCGTGTACCTCTCGCCTGCTTCAGGTTGTACACGCTCCTCTCCAGTATCGGCACTTATACAATCCATATATAAGTTGACTTCTTTCGGTATACTGACCTGAATAGCACTCAAAGGCGCGTCATCCTCCCACTTTTTTAAGCTGCCAGATATAGTGGCTTTTGCATCAGGTTCAAAGGTATTACCTTCTGCGTCAGAGATATCCAGACGTAAATCGCCGGAATAGTTGCACCCATGTCTTGTGTGATAGTTGTGCAGAAAAAAAGTGCCGTTCAGATAGGCCACGCCTGCACCGGAGGAATCATACGTGAGACTGTCTATAGAGACATAGGCGGAAACAGCCGTATTCCCATCATCAAATAATTTCGTTGATATATGACTATCCATCGCTAAATGCGCGAAAACAGAAGCAGGGAGCCAACAAGAGAGGCATACAAAAACAACAAACATCACCAAATGGGTGATCTGTTTGGATAAAAATAATTTAAACATTTTCAATCTCCTTAAGATTGTGTCAATATGCTTTGGAAAGCATATCGTTGAATTTATCACACTGGACGATATTTTTGTCCAGCGATCTTTCTGATTCTGACAGTCCCGAAAGGAGAGATGTTGGCAGGAAAATGAAAGTTGCTGTCAACTGTTTCCTTCGGGCCCGCTGGCTTTCATATTCCAATCACAGTCTATCTGTGATATAATGAAAGCCAGCCCTGTCATACTATCGTTATGGCATGGCCGCGCGCTGGAAGTGGTCTGAACACTATCAGCGCGCCCCAGGATCAAGCTGGGTAAGCGTGCCCAGGTGGAACATACACACATCTTGTGCATTTATCACACCTTTTGTAAAGTATAATACATAACTTTACAAAAAATGTCAACTACTTTATAAGTAATTTCCATTTTTAAGTATTATACAATGTTTAAATTTTTTGCGCAACAACTTTTTTCTTCAGGACAGACGAATTTTCTTTTGAAGTCTCCTTGATAAGGGGACTTAGGGGACGGGGATCCATAGCGATAGAGTCCGGGGAGATAAAAACTCCGATTTCTGCCTATTTTACCCCTATCCCCGCAAGCGAGGGGAATGCGTCTGTCCTGATACAAAACTCACAATTACTTGGACATTGGCGGAGGTTAGGAAATCTCGCCAGCATCGATGGTGTGGGGATTGTTGTTCATTGAGATGTCCATATATTTTCGGATTTTGCTATAATTGAAATCATGTCAATTAGTCGTTCAGTCAAAACCCTATTTTCAAAAGCGGCATGGCACGCCTACAATACACATCGGAAAGGTGTTTTCTTCCGTTCCCAACTATCCAAAACAACTGAATTGTTCAACGCGCCGCGTGAAACGATTTTAAAGTTTCAGCGGGAACGCCTGAAACAACTTATTCAACATGCTGCCCGTACGACACCATATTATCGCGATCTGTTTAAAGATTTTGGATTAAAGCTAAGTGACTTGCTTCGAGAAATTAATGCTGATTCCATCGACATATCAAAAATTCTACCACTCGAAAAACAGACTATCCGAAAACAACTGGAAAATCTCTGTTCTGAACTATTTCCAACCTATCAGCGAATTGAGAATGCGACAGGCGGTTCTACAGGTACACCACTGAAGTTTTATCAGGATAGAACCTATTGGAATCAACGGAATCTTAGCGTCTATTACTTTGACCGATGGGCAGGGTGGGATTTTGGTGAACCGCAGCTAATCATTTGGGGAGCACCCGCTGATGTCAACAGTGATGGTAATTGGAAACAGTACCTAAACCGTTATTGGCGAAATCAGCACTGGCTAAACGGATTCCACTTAACAGATTCAGCGATGCACAATACCTTTCTGAAAATGCAAAGGTGGCGACCTAAGACAATTCTCGCCTATCCCTCATCGCTATATCAATTTGCGAAATTTATCTCTGAGAACAAATTAACTCCACAATGGGATATTAAAGGGATTATTTCATCTGCGGAGATGCTACACCCACATTACCGCTCAATTGCAGAAACGGTCTTTGACACAAAGATTTATAACCGATATGGTGGGCGGGAAGTCGGATTAATTGCTATGGAATGTGCAGAAGGACGCATGCATATCAACTGCAGAGATATTTACCTTGAGGTGGACAGTGAGGATCCCTATACCAAACCGGGCGATCTACTCGTTACACAATTGAACAACTACATAATGCCGTTTGTCCGCTATCGGATTGGCGATATTGGTCGTCTCTCTGACGAGGTGTGTTCATGCGGCAATCAATTGCCCATTTTAGGAGAACTTCTGGGGCGCAGCACAGCAACTTTCCGAACAAAAACGAAGACGTTGATACACGGAGGTTATTTCACACAACAGTTCTATAACCTCGTTGGTGTAAACCAATTTCAATTAATTCAGGAAACACTTGAAAAGTGTATTTTAAAACTCGTTATTAACGAGCAGTGGACAGCGGAAACAGGTAATTATATCGTCCAGAAAATCCAAGATGCGCTCGGTGCAGAAATATCTATAAAAATAGAATTTGTGGATGAAATTCCACTTCCAAAGTCGGGAAAAAGAGAATTCACAATTTCAAAGGTTACATAGATCGCATAACGGTGCATCCCGTTTTGTTCCAGCTGGTAGATACCCCAAAATCAGTCCGTCAATAGGCATATCTCTATTCGCTATAACACCTGTGCTTCGTTCAGCAGTCATACCTTTTGAGAGTAGGAGATAAAAGGTATCTTTATGCCATCCTGGTGTCGTGAAGAAATTACCTTGCCCTTTTGATATAACAAGGTCAGCATCTAATAGCGCGTTAATAAATTCGGGTGTAGCATTATAGAGATTTGTCCCGATCGTCTTTGCACCTGACGACATCAGCGTAACAACACCGTCCTGAATGGCGCGCTGAAGTTCTTCAAATTGCGGATATTTTGTAATATCATGCAAATCTGCAAGCGTAACGTCATTGCTTGCGTTGTCGGCTTTTCCTACAATACATAATCTATGTCCACATCTAACAATATCCTGAATGAAGGCAATATCAAAAATGATTTCGCCATCGTTGTCTGCAAGCCATACAATATGCTGAGAGGGGGGATCAATCACTTTTTTTCGAAACAGTTCATAACAATCAATAGCAAAAGGTGTTTTAACCGCAGCACGTAGTGCTTGAGAAAAGTAATCAGGATTAGCGTTCACTTTTTGGACGACCCGCGCGCTGCTGTAATCAATTACGTTCCCTGCGACAACAAGTTTTAACCGCGTCAACCAATTTTCGTCCCAAAACTCTGGCAGAAGCTCAAGTGCAGTCCGGCGTGCCTTTAGTTTATCTTGATAATAAGGATTCGGGTTGCCGGTATGCAGTTTCACCATCTCAAAAATGGTTCCCCAAAGTTCTTCAGGCGTAAGTGCTTCAATCAGATAATCTCCATTTGCACGCCGCATATCTAAGAGCATATCTACGGCATTGCACACAACCTGTTGCAATTGCGCGTTGCGCGTTGCGCGGGGTATCAATTCTGTAGCACTATGTGAACGCACATGTTCACGAAGGTTGTCCCAATCTGGCAAATCTTTTTTCTCACCAAAGGTATATATACCTGGTCTATAATCTGCGGGAACAATTTGATTGAAAAGCGAACTCGGTACACCCAATGGAGATTCAGTACGCGGAACACCTAACGTTTGATTTTCCAATCTAATATTAGATGGAATTACTGTTGCATGTGCTTGAACATCTGATAGCTGAACGCTGCTTCCTACTGTAACAGCATCAAAAGTGTAATTTTTTATTCTGCTTACAGTTGCAATCCCACTAACAGGTTCTGCCAAAGTCGTTGGCAACTGATTTGATTCAAATGTCGTGTCCACAGCAGACACATTCTGCAGGCCAACTGAGTTTCCAACGCACGTTGCTCCGCGCAGCGTAGCATTTTCAAGCCTACAGTAATCCCCTATCTTGACATCTTTGCCTATATGTATCCTGCCAATAAGATAACATGCGGTGCCGATTTCAACATCTTCACTGTCCAACGTTATCTGTGCTGCTGGATCAACACGAATGCCTTTGCTGGCAAGAAATTCTCTGTTTTTTTTAAACATTGCATCTTCACCTAATAATACGTTTGACCAACGATTGACCCCTGACAACACATCACCACGATAGATAAATGCGTTTGTTTTTAGTCCATCTTCATAACAGAGGTGAATCAGATCAACGTGATGGAGTTCACCGTTTCGGTTTGTGTGCGGTTGCAATCGATCTATCCGTTCCAATAACGCACTTTTTCGTATGATTGTGATACCGGTATTGGTATATGCCTCGCCGCGCTCCAAACGTTGCCACATCTCCGCTTTTTCCGCGCCTGTCATATCGTACCACTCTGTTGTGCCAATAAATTGACCATCTGCGCCAAAGAAGAGACCGCCTTTATCCACAACTGTTTCAGGGACCTTGCCACACAATGTAACATCCGCATTAGAGAGTAAATGGGATAATAATGTTTGTGCAAAAATAACTTTTTCCAAAAACGGTTCATCACCGAATGCTACGCCAACCCACTCTGCGTCTGATTTTCGAAGTTCTGATAAAGCTGCTTGCAACGCACCGCCTGTGCCGTTCATCTCTTCTTGAATACAAGGAATAGCATCAGCACCTAACCATTGTTCAGGTGATTCACTTTCTGAAATTCTGGTTGCTATCTGCGGATTGATAACAACAACATGCGAACGGTTACCCGGCAGAAAACGACATGACCTTTGCAGCATGTTTTGCTCACCGAACATAATATCCAACGTTTTGCTCAAGCGGCCTGTCGGATCAATTCGTGTGCCTTTCCCCGCAGCAAGTACTACCCATTGTGGTGAAAGGTAGTTTTCAAGGGAGTCTGTGGGGAGTGAATTAAGGAAGGTTCCTAAGGTATCAGGGTTAAAATCCATTCCCGTAGTTACATCTTCAAGTTTGCAACCGAGAATGTTTTCAAGAATCTCTATCATATTTTCAGGTAAGTGCGCTTTGACAGCGTGTGCATCACTTGTCATATAGTAATTCCTTTTGTAAGTATCCAGAGGGGCATCACAATAACAGTGTGCTTAGTGCGCAACCTGCTTTAAACACTCTCCACAAATTGTACTTATGAATCTGAATCAGTATCTTGTGATGGAATCATTTCCAACTTACTCGCTACTGCAAGTTTTCTTGCAAGGGCAGCACGTTCTCTTTTGTCTAATGGAAAAGGTGTGATATTGGCATGAAGTTCGTGAGGTTGAGTATCTGGGACAACTTTTAGATTAACAGCATAAACATTTTCCACAGTAAGGTCGGCTCTTGCCTTCAGTTTTCTCTCATCCGTTTGGACATATCCACGTCCGATTTCCCATATTTCGCTGTGAGTAAGGGATGAAACAAAAAACACAGATAAATCAGCACTATTTGGAGGTGGAATAAATGCACCATATTTGACAGTCCTATTTTCTATTGAAAAATGTCTTTTAGAAAAAATGAAGCGACTAAGAATATCGCCTCCCGATAAATCCATACCTTATCCTTTATTGAAAAGTAGACTTAACGTCGTAAGGAACCCTTGGAGAAGGGCATAGTCTGACAAGGAACAAATTCCGTCAACTTCACACTTGTCACTAAAAAAAACACCGCAAATAACGTTTCCATCACCATATAGACTTATTGTTGCAATACCTTCGCCGGGTCTCCATTCTAATCCAATACCCCCATCTTCCAACCACATCAAATCAGGCATTGGTATGCCATGAGAGATCTGTTCCATTAGAGATAAAGTATCATTATAAGCCTGTTCTGGGACAGGTTCAACTTCGGAAACCACTGCACAAGTCTCTTCAACTTCCTCACGAATTTCGTCTAATTCGCTTTGGACATGTTTTAGAAACAGTATCTTGTCAGCAGGGGACCGAGCAAAATCAAAATCAAGTTCGTTTTGTACGGTTGCCATGATGTATGCCCCATATAAATAGAAATAATTCTCAATAACAGCATTTTGTAATAAAATTCTATTGTTAATAAACGCAGCGCAACGCGCCCAAAAGTTCATCAAGCGCAGCGCTGTCTGTCAAGACACAAGCACCCTCATCTTGACGATCTTCATCAAAAAAAGCGTTGTAGACAACAAGCCCATCACCACAGAGTTCCATTGTCGCTGTGCCTTCTTCTGGATACCAGTTAAAACTAAGGTTACCGTGTGCTGTCCGATTGATGTTTGGCATGGGAACACCCGAATTAAAAAGAAATTCAAGCAAAAAAAGAGCGTCATTGCATGCTGCCTCTGGGATAACATCAATTTCGCTATCCAGCGTCCAGTCTTCCTCAGCCTTTCCGTAAAGTTCCGCTAATTCACGTTTAATACTGTATCGAAACGTACCCGCATCTGTTGATGAGGTATCAAAATGTGACTGCATAATTCTCCCTACCTATTTGTTTTGCAAGGCGCGCCTCCAGGTCTTCCAGGCAAAGACACGCCTGCTCTATTTTAGGCACACAAACCGATTAATCACGTTTTTGCTTAAGGCCTGCCCAAGTCGTTGCTAACTTTTCAGTCGGTTCGACTGGAAGAACACCGGAAGCCAATTCCGCAATTTCGTTTTCCTCTAATACCCTGTTGTAAAGACGAACATCATCAATAAGTCCGGTCCATCCAAGTGCTGCACCATCTTTTGCGCCTCTGCCGATGACAAATTTGGAGGCTCCAGAAATTTCACCATTTTTCGCGTCAGCATTAAATATCGGATCGTCATCAAGTGTACCATCAATATAAAGTGAAAGTTGTTCGCCACTGCGCCACGCAAACACGAGGTGTTGCCATTCTGTCGTTTGCACATTGCTTTTACTTTCGTAGGGCAGAACACCACCTGTTGTCGTAATGGCGCCTTTGATAAGATTAGTTCCCCCTTTCACTTCCCAGCTTGCAGAATCGTATCGCAGTGTAAATACAATGTCTCCGCCACCAGGGTCAATACCGTGAAAGATACCCCGGTCATGTCCAACTGAATCAGATTTAACCCAAACGGAAACAGAAAAAGCCTCAAGTCCGTTGATGTAGTCCCCACCATCGTTATCTTCAGCGGAACTATTGGTGCCATCAAGTTTCAATGCCCCACCAATTTTTCCACCGTTGGGTTCCCAACTGGCACTACCGGTAAGCGTAGCATCGTTGTCGTTTCTACTCTCATCAGACGCGGTTTCACCATTAGCCTCATCAAATGGATAATAGACGATTAATCCCTTGTCCAAACTTGCTACTGCAATAGAGCAGAAAGATACAGTAACAATAAGTGTGAAAAGTGTGAGTGTAATAAGTTGATTACGCATTTTAAATTCCTCCTTAGGTTTCAATTATAAAGATAATGGAGACGTTATACCATTTCATCTATGCAACTTTGAGATAAGTCCCTAATATACACTTATTTTAGCACAAATTTCCATGAAGCGATACTTCATTTCGGAGAACATTGCAGGAATTCCGTAGTTCCTGGACAATTGTTGCGAATTCCTTGGCTATATGTGTTTCTCAATTTCCCATACTTGAAATCAGGTATTTTCTGGTAGAACAACTAATTTGCTGGCATCAGCAAGCTTGATTGCGATAGCTCTTCGCGCTTTTCTATCTGTAGGACTATTCTCTGCAGGAAAAGGCGTTATGTTCGCGTGCTTTTGAGGAGGCTCATCTGACACAACTTCAAGATTATTCTCATAAACAACGGCAGCCAAAAGATCAGCTCTTGCTTTTATCGGTCTTTCTTCTGTTTGAACATATTTCCACCCAATTTGCCATACCTCGTTTTTTGAGAGTTCTGCACTGTCATTGAGTCCTGAAATACAAAACACGGATACATCAATACGCTTTCTATGCGGAAGAAAAGCATCAGGTTTAACTCTGTTAGTCACAACGGAAAAATGACTGTTATAACGAATAAAGCGGGTGAGTACCTCACCCGGTGAAACATTCATAACAACAACCCTTATTACACGAGGATATTTTCTAACGTTGAGAGAAAACCAGACAACACTGGGCTATCTGATAATTCACAGATACCTTCAAATTGACGTTTTTCTTCAAAAAAGGCATTATAGATGACAAGATGGTCTCCATATATCCCTATTGTTACCATGCCATCATCCGGGTACCATCCAACACTAAGACTGCCATCTTCTGCCCAACTGACTTCAGGCATGGGCAGGGTGTAATTACAAAGTATCTCTAACAAAACAGATACATCATCGTAAGCAGAATCTGGGACAGGGTCAATTTCGTTATCCAGGGTGCACGCTTCCTCGGCTTCTTGTCGGATTTCATCTAATTCGTGCTGCACCTGTTTCTGAAACAAGACTTTGTCTGCTGGCGGTACAGGAAGGTTGTATTCTTTTTCCCCGGTTTCCATATTATTCACCTATACAAATATGAGATAAGTTCCCTAATATGCACCTATTTTAGCACAAATTTCCATGAAACACAAAACGTATTTCACTTTAGTTTCAGAAAATCTTCAGCCAAGTGGAAGCCACAATTGCTTTGCCGAAGTAAGTATTTTACTTCTGTCTTATCCTTCTTCCACTGCAGTTGCGGATGTTCTTTCTCTTCTCGGATTTTCTCTAACAACACACTTGTCGGTTCATCGTTTGGGTCTTGCGGGACAAGTTGCCAAAAAACGGATACTTGAGGATAAACTGCCACAAACGTTCCGCGCGTTTCAGTTCAGTATCAAGGGCACTTCTACCGCATCAGCGATTGAAAGGTACCGCTTAAGTTCAGAGACGATTTGTTCTTGTTCGGTAGATGATGGAAGTGTGAAAGTGAATTCTCCTAAAGCATTCCATGAAGTCCTTGGGAGGGTTATGTCTGATGATGTTGCTATAACGTGACTTCTGAACGGGTAGCTATGAAGTAGAGAAACTAAAAATCTTGGTATCATTTTGAGTTGGCAGTGAAAACAAGAAGGCGGTATAAACCAAATAATGATGCTAAAATCCACAGTCCATTTTGTTAATACCCTCTTATATGTTTTGAAGTTTTTCAGAATCATTAAGGGACTTCCCTTGAGGAACATCACGGATTCAATTCTGAAGTCATGCCAGATATTTTTAGCCGTTGGGAACTCATTACAAAAGAACGTTGGGAGCTTGGATGTAATTTACCTATTCATATTTGAAACAGTTGCCTAATTTTGAACGTAATAAGGTTTAGAACATAGTTATAAGTTATATCTTTCCAACCCACTACAAGTGTTTGTTATTCAAAATCAATTTTGAGACCTACAACTTCACAGCACTCAGGAAACGCTCAAGAAAGGACGCATCGTTCACTAACAACACAAAACGACACTTCGGTGCCACGTGGCGTGCTATTTTAATTGGCACCGGCCTCACTATTCCCAACGTCTATTGGATTTTAGATTCGGCTGGACAAGGGTACCCAACCACAATTTCACTCTATTTCAATGTCATTTTTTGCATCTTTGTTTTGACAGGTGCAAATTTGGCATTGATACGGGTTTTGCCGCGAGTCGCTTTTCAACAAGGCGAACTATTGACTATCTATGTCATGCTCGCGATTGCCTCTTCCTTGGCAGGGCACGATGTTCTCCGCGTCTTAATCCCGATGATTCCCTATGCTTTTTGGTATGCTACTCCCGAAAACGACTGGGCACATCTATTTCACCGTTATATTCCTGATTGGATAGCAGTCAAAGATAGGACATTTTTAACGGAGTATTACCGAGGCGAAACCAGTTTATACCGTTGGGAAATCCTTGAAGGATGGATGACCACCACCCTCACTTGGGGTGGTTTTTTGTGCGCGCTTGTGTTCGTCATGGTTTTTATCAATACCCTCGTTCGCAAGCAGTGGACAGAACACGAAAAACTGAGTTATCCGATTATTCAACTCCCGCTTGAATTGACAAACGTCGGCAAAACAAACCTGCTGACAAACAGGATGATGTGGCTTGGCTTCGGGATTGCAGGTGCGATTGATATTCTCAACGGATTACACTATCTCTTTCCGACTGTGCCGAGTCTCGGTGGTCGCCTCTATGATTTACGTCCATTTTTTACTCAGAAACCGTGGAGCGCGATTGGATGGACTCCTGTTGCTGTGTTTCCGTTTGCTGTAGGGATGGCGTTTTTTATTCCACTGGACCTGTCGTTTTCTTGTTGGTTCTTTTATCTGTTTTGGAAGGCAGAACGGATTTTCGGAGATGCTTTAGGGATCAGAGGGATGCCGAACTTCCCATTCACCGATGAGCAATCGTTTGGGGCGTATATTGGTTTGTTTGTTATTGCGATAATCGCCACGCGAAAACACCTTGCACAAGTAGCACGCAAAATTTTTAAGCCGCGGGAAGGCAATGATTCTGATGAACCGATGTCCTATCTCGGTATGGTCCTTTGTCTCATCGGTAGCCTAATGTTTATCGCTATCTTTTGTAACGCTGCGGGGATGTCGGTGTGGGCAATTGCGGTTTTCTTCGGCATTTACTACGCTATTTCCACCGCAGTGACTCGTATGCGTGCAGAACTCGGTTCACCCGTACACGATTTGCATTTTATTGGGCCGGATGAGATGATGCCCCGCATCTTTGGAACGCGCCTGCTCGGACCGCGAAACCTAACCATGCTTGCCTATCTTTTTTCCTTCAACCGTGCCTATCGTGGGCATCCGATGCCACATATCTTGGAAGGCTTTAAACTTGCTGAACGCACACGAATTTCCAATCGTAGACTCCTTATCGCAATGTGTGTGGCAATTGTTGTTGGTACATTTGGATCATTTTGGGCATTTTATCATATTTCATACATTGAAGGGGCGCGCGATTGGTTTGCGGGGAGACCGTTCAACCGCCTTCAAAGTTGGCTCACTTCACCCAGAGCACCAGACATCCCAGCGAGTATCGCGATGTGTGTCGGATTTCTAATTACTGGGTTCTTGATGATGATGCGGATACAGTTGTTTTGGTGGCCCTTTCATCCCGCGGGGTTTGCTATTTCAAGCAGTTGGTCAATGAACGTGTTTTGGTTTTCAATCTTTGTCAGTTCTGTTATCAAATGGATTATTCTGAAGCAAGGTGGGATGAATCTGCACCGTAAACTTATTCCGTTTTTCCTCGGTTTGATTCTGGGGGAGTTTATTGTTGGCGGTGTGTGGAGTCTTATCGGGATTACGCTGAATACGCCTATGTATCGGTTCTTGTTTTAAACAATGAATATATGAAACCTTGAGACTCCTTATGGGCGTGGGATATTTAACGAATTCTCTGCGTTTCCGATTTCAGAAATTAAGAAACTTTAATTTTTTGTTATCGTTATATATTTTGGAAAAAAACGCGGGTTCACTGAAACATCTACTTAACACATACATAAATATCTCCCGAATAGTGCTTACACTACACCTTACCTAAAACAAACTGAAAACCTTTATACAAAATTCTTTCCTGTGGGGATGCTTCTGAATGAACCCGAATGAAAAAATTGAAAAACTGACCTCACTTCTCAATAAACATCATGAATATCGCGAAACCTGCTTAAATCTCATTGCTTCGGAAAATACGCCATCACCTTTAGTAGAAGAACTTTTTGACGAGAAGCTGGCGCGGCGATACGGAAATTATTCTGGAATTGATCTTTATCAGCGGAACTACAAAGGCAACCGCTATATCGCTGAAATAGAAGCATGGACGCAGGAATTGGCAAAAGAACTGTTCAATGCGAAATTTGTTGATTTCCGTCCACTTTCTGGAAACATCGCGGGAATTGCCACGACATTCGCGCTCGCAGAACCGGGGGATATAGCATTAGAAGTGCATAACGGTCATCGTTATGCCAATAAACTTGCTTCGTCACCGTTAAAGGTTGAACTGCAGTCAATTCCAATTCCGTGGGATGGACACCGATCAAACATTGATCTTCCTGCAACACTTGAACTGATTGAGCAACACAAACCGAAAATTGTAAATATCGGTTCAGGTGTGTTTCTCTTTCCACAACCTGTTGCAGAACTGAAAAACGCGATGCGTCAAGCAAATCCAGACTCATATCTCATTTATGACGCTGCACACGTTATTGGACTCATAGCGGGTGGCAGGTTTCAATCGCCATTTGCAGAGGGAGCGGATGTTATCATCTCCAGCACACATAAAACCCTTGCAGGCCCGCAGGGTGGCATGATTCTAACCAACGATGAATCTATTGCAGAACGAATTGGGAAAACGCTGTACCCGTTGCTGATGAGTAATCACCACTTGAGTCGCTTGCCAGCATTAGCAGGGACGTTTATAGAATGGATGGCCTGTGGTGCAGAACATGCAGATGCAATTATCGCTAACGCGAAGGGTTTGGGACAGGCGTTGACAGATCGTGATGTTCCAATGCTCGGTGCAGAACTCGGATTTACAGAGTCGCATACATTAATACCAATTGTAGACGCTTTCGGTGAAGGTGGTAAATTAGCAAATCAATTGGAAGCATGCCACATTATTGCGGGGGCTGCAGGACTATCACCTGAAGTTGGCACCTCTGGCTTGCGATTTGGTGTGCAAGAGGTAACTCGATGGGGAATGACACCGGAAGATGCATCGGATATTGCAGATTGCATCATTGATGCGCTTTCTGGGCAATCGCCGGATACAGTCAAACCTAAAGTTGCGCGAGTAGCACAACGTTTTAATACGATCCAGTTTACGCTAAAATAAAAGGTGATACAAACTTCAACATAGCGAAAAATTTTTTGTAACGTTTCAGGTTATTGTAACGTTAATATATTATAGCACTAATGTTTTATAGTTGTATAGGTTATCATTAACATTTTAGGTGATGTTAATGTGTTTTAAACGGTAAATAATGAGAAAAAGGAATATTTACTATGGAAAACAGAGCACCCGATTGGGTGAAAGTAGCTGAGTTAAACGAAGTGCCTGAGGGACAACCGAAGGCAATTAAAATGGGAGAGGGGCGTAGTATTGCCCTCTTTAATGTTGATGGCAAAATTTACGCGACCGATAATCAGTGTCCGCACATGGGATACCCGTTAACGCGAGGCACAATCCGAAATGGCATTTTGACATGCGATTGGCACCGCCGCAGTTTTGATTTAGAGGGTGGTGGCTGTTTCCATGTCGAATGTGATGATTTGAAGGTTTTTCCAGTTGAAATCCGAGGCGATGAAATTTGGATTGAACCGGGAGATATGACTTACCGCCGCGCAGAAGAACATAAGCAACTGCTCCGAGAAGGTCTTTTAAGCGAAGACCGTTGGACAATGTCCAAAGCAATTGCTCTGTTACTTAAAGGCGGTGTACCAGAAGAAGAGGTCATGGGAGCGATTCTGGAACACGTCGCCCGACACATTCCCAGTGCTCACGGGTCAGAAGGTGGGGAAGATGTCTCAAGACTCATCAATGGTCTCAGAGTTGGAAGTCGGTATGAGGGTGAGGATAGACTCATCGCTGTCACTACCGCTGCATGTTCTGCTGCAGGAGAAGCACGGCAACGCCTTGAAGTTGTACCGCTGCCTGAACCGGTCAGTTGGGAAAAGATAGAACGATGGGTCCGTATCTTCTCTTATGAGGGGCAATCTGGTCGTATTGAGCGATGCTTGTTTACAGCATACCATAAAGGCGATGCGGATAAATTACGTCCACTGCTTTTTGAATGTGCTGTAGAACCTAATTTTATTGATAATCCGCAGATCCCGCTTTATGTCAGTTATCTTTCTGAAGTCGTTGACGAATTTGGATGGGACCGCACTGCGGACCTGTTCTTCTATCTTAGTGCAGACCTCGTTGGACATCATCCCTCGGATCCAGAACGGTATCGCAGAGACGCGATCAATCTCATGAAAGAGATGATGCCTATAATTGAAGCTGCAGCCTTAGAGCGAACCAATAAATTTGACGAAGATGCCTTTGTTGAAGCACTTACCAGTGTCAATCTCCAACGTTCTTTTGAGGAAGTTCAGGCAGTGATAGTTGATGGTGTCATGTTAGATAGGGTTATCACATCACTTGTTCTGCTCGCAGCAGACAGGATGGCGAACACACCTGTGAATGTAGATGCGGGTTGGTGGAACTTAACAATGGAACTCAACCTTGCAGCGTCTTTAAGAAGTGCACAACAGGTTGGTGGAAGCCTTGTCGCAGCGAAAGGGCTTTTCCATGTTGCGTGGCAAATCTTCGCAGACCGATGGATAAATATCCCCACACGCCTCCTTAGTGAACCGTTGAGTGAAGAAAAACTTGATGTCGCAAGTGAGGCAGAGGGAATCAAGCACATTATCGGAACGATTGAGTCACTCAACGTGCAAGATGTGGGACCACAAGTACTTGGCTATCTAAATGCTGGTTATTCTGGCGAAAAACTGATTGAAGCAATCGGACATTCAGTGCTTTGGGACGATACTGGAAGTGAAGTTCTCCCGACATTGCGCACAGTATTTGATGAATGGAAGCACGCCGAAGGACATCCCGCGCAACCTCAACTGCTGGTCGGATTAGCGCGCTACGTCACAGACATCCGATCCAACACGGATAACAAATCCGCAGCTACCACAGCGATGAATTTTGCTGAAGGCAGAACTACAATTGAGGTCTTTGAGGAGTAATCTCTAATGGCTCAAAATGGTTTGCACTTGCCACGTGCAGAATATATTGAAGCAGTAAATATAAGGGACGAGAACCGAGTCAAATCCTTGTTAGCAGATAACAAGGAACTTCTTGAGTTCATTGATGAACCTTGGTTCGAATTTGACGCTCCTGCAGTTGTGTTTGCCGCTTCAATGGTTGATCGTCCGCTTGTAGAGGTGCTGCTTGATGCCGGAGCAGACATCAACGCTAAGAGTTCATGGTGGGCAGGCGGAACGACAGCACTGCAGCACGCAGCAGGGTCAATGCTCGGATACAGCCCGAAAATGGCTGAGTATCTAATTGGACGCGGTGCTACGATTGACGCACATTCAGCTGCAGGTTTGGATATGTTTGAAACGCTTGAGGCGTTGATTCATGAAAATCCCGATGTTGTTAACGCACCAGGATGCGATGGCATGTCTCCACTTCATTTCTCAGCGACACCTCGAATTGCTGAACTGCTCCTCAAGAACGGCGCGGACATAAATCTTCGCGACCGCGATCATTGGGGAACTGCAGCGCAATGGACAATACGGAGACGACCTGAAGTATGTAAATACCTACTTGACCAAGGTGCTGAAACGGATGTTGTCCTCTATTGTGCAAAGGGGTACGTTGAACAGGCAAGGGCAGAATTTCAAAAGAATCCTGAACTTCTCACGCTTCGAATTAATATGAAAGCACGTGAAGGATATATTATCCCCTCGTCTAAACCGCCAAAGGTTAGCGGCGACCATCCACAGGTCGTTCCTGGTGGACATGTCTATGCTTATCAGGTCGGACCGACTATGCCGCTGCTTGAAATCGCACTTCAATCAGATCAACCAGAAATCGTTGAGCTGCTTATTGATTTAGGTTATGAGATAAACCTGCGAGATTGGTATGTGCTGGTTGGACAGGGACCGAAGCGGTTTGATACATTGTTGAAAGGGTTTCTTGCCAAGGGTCTGGATATCAACGCGCTTCAAAAGCATCGGCGTGGCATGTGGACACCATTACATTGGGTTGCACAACGCGGTTTGACAAACGGTGTCGCCTGTTTATTGGCAAACGGTGCTAACCCGAATGTAACCGATGACAAAGGGCAAACGCCGTTACACTTCATTGCACAGAAGGGTGTTGGCAAAAACCAAGCCGAGCTGCTGATTGAGCATGGTGCTGATCTCAATGCACACGATGATGCTGGAAAGACGCCGCTTGATTATGCTAAGAAAGCAAAGCGGAAATCGGTTGCCAATTTTCTAACAAAATTAGGGGCGAAAAGTGGTAAATGACCGACATCTGCTAAATGCTGTATCCGGTGTTTTGACTAATCAAGTGTTAGGAGGATTTGAGATGCAATACGATGATAATTCGCCATTCTATAAATTACTTGCTACGAAATATAAGCAAGAAGAGGAAGCTCATGGAATTGCCATCGTTGAAGCACATCCAGAAATTGCACAATTGGCGTGGCCTGGTCCGGATGAACAAGGACAACCATTTGTCAAAGGCAGTACCGCGCTGCATTACGCTGCCAATGATGGAAAAGATCAGCTTGTTCTTAAGTTACTGGAATGTGGTTCAGATATTAATGCGAGTGATGCAAACTGGTATCGTTCTGTGCTTTCTTGGGCTGCTAACAATGCACAGACTTCAACGATACGCTTACTTCTTGCAAATGGAGCGGATCCTACGTCTTTAGATGCAGTTCATGCTGCTGCGTTTGGC
The DNA here is from genome assembly GCA_028824125.1 of Candidatus Poribacteria bacterium. GTDB lineage: Bacteria > Poribacteria > WGA-4E > WGA-4E > WGA-3G > MSPOR6. The sequence goes on along the minus strand of JAPPES010000126.1, from coordinate 36,664 downwards.
GGTTCTTCGTGTGGTGAAGGGCGAGAACAAGAATACGCAGAGACACTGCAAATCCTGATTGATGCGGGTGCTGATATGAATGATCGACGCCATTATCAGAACCAAACCCCACTTGGGATTGCCTTAAAAAGTGGAAACAGAGGTGCGATTGCGTATTTGCGTAGCATCGGTGCTGCAGAAGTATAGAATACACTGCCCATCAGTTTAACAGTATGTAGGTTGGGTAGAACGAAGTGAAACCCAGCACTGTCAATTTAAGAATATATGTGTTTGTAGTCGCGCAATTCATTGCCAAATCAACGCCAAATGCGCTTTTTGGCATTTGTCGCCTCTTACATTCTGTAGGAGCGACCTCCTGGTCGCGACCAGGAGGTCGCTCCTACAGAAGAAAATCGGGCGGACAAAGCCCTCCTACAAGAGAAAACCTGGTAATTATGTGCTTAAATTGACAGTTATGGATAGAACAGAGTGAAACCTCACAATTGAATTTATGAGATACGTATTAGTCATTGGTAAGAGCAATAGCCTCTCACCTTTGACATGATAGGAGAATATATAATGTTATCAGAAAATGGAAATTTCGTAAAAGTCGCTGCCCGAAGTGATATAGCAGAGGGAAAACCGAGGGCAGTCAGAGTTGAAGGACATAGTATTGCCCTCTTTGAGCATGAAGGCAATGTTTATGCAACAGATAACCAGTGTCCACACATGGGATATCCGCTAATCAGAGGGCATGTCAAAAGAGGCGTTTTGTCGTGTGACTGGCACGGTTGGAGTTACGACATGGAAGGCGGCGGATGTTTCACCGGCGGTTGTGACGACCTCGCTACGTTTCCCGTTGACGTAAGGAACGATGATATCTATGTGGATATCGGCAGTGGCGGAAAAAAACGGGATGATGCGCATTTCCTCTTGTTGAAAGAGGGACTGTTTTCGCATGACAGTTGGACGCTTTCCAAAGCTATCGCCATTATGTTAGCGAAAGGCGTTTCAGAAGATGAAACGTTGGAGATAATGGTTAAGCACATGGTACGGCATATTTCGACAGCGGAAGGCGCACGTAGCGGTGGTGGTCGCATTGCAACGCTGATGCACGGGATTAAGGTCGCCCACATGTATGAAACGGATGACCGGCTTATTCCGCTGATGATGGCTGCGACGCATGCTGCGGGTGGACACAATGATCGTCCTGATCGTCAACCGCTTCCACCACCTATTGACTGGGAAAAACTTGAAAACTGGATTAGAGTGTTCACCGCCGATAAAGAATGGGAAGGCATTGAAAAATGTCTTATCACAGCAAGACAGTTAGGAGGGCATGAAGACAAATTCATCCCGCTCTTTCTTGATTGCGCGTCCCAATGGTTCTTTCTCACACACTCCAGAAATCTCATTGATCTTTGCCATTTGGCTGAAGTGCTTGAAAAATGGGGTTGGGAGTTGACTGGAGAGTTAGTATGTAACCTCGGCGCAAAGATACTTGGACAAGGCCGCGGCAGACCCGGTGAACGGCTCCGTGAAGCGCTCCAAAAATTGGAAGAAATTGATCATATCTTTAACGACCTTCCGCAGGAAAAATCACCTGACGCAAACGTTGATTTTGACGAAGATGAATTATCTGCCGATCTGGTCAGTGGGGACATAGACACAATTTTTGAGGCTATAACGAAAGTCCTTACAGCAGGTGCTTCCATTGATGCGATTGCTACAACTATGGTCATGACTTCTGCTGATAGGATGGCAAGAACACCGGTCAACATGAGTCCCGGTTGGTGGGATCTACAAGAAGAGATGGAATTAGCCGCCAACATCAGAAAGGTACTCCGTTTTGGTGGCACCAAAATTGCCGCGAAGGCACTCTACCATTGTGGATGGAGATTTTACGCTAACCGATGGCTAAATATACGCCATCAACCGATTTCAGAGGCGAGAACGACTTCAACTACTAAAGTCCTTGATGAGGATATGGCACTCGACGCAATTATTGATGGGATTGAATCTGTTCGTATCCAAGAAATTGGTCGGCGTACCCGTGAATATCTAAATGCTGGATGTTCCGCGGAAAAATTGATGGCTGAGATGGGACAGTGTATTCTCAAGGATGATAACGGTGAGAGCCTCCTCAGCACGATTCACATTGTGGATAGAGAGTGGCATTACTGTGAGAAACATCCTGCAAGAAACCAACTGATTGTTGGGTTGGCACGATGGGCAACGGATGTTCGCAGAAATGCTGGCAACGATTCGGCGGTGCAAACTGCACACCGTTTTGCAAAAGGCGAAACCGCTACAGAACTTTACGAGTAAAGTAGTTAACTACAATTGTAGGGCGAGGTTTTGTGCCTCTGCCCTACTTTTTTGTCAAATGAAAAAAATCGCCCTATCCTTTCTTTTTTGTCTATTATGTTTGTCAGCTCATGGCGCATCGTTGGAGTTCACCTTTCAACTGGGCGAAAAACAGAACCCGCGACTTGACAGATTGCTCCCTGATGTCCCACGATATATGGCTTTTAATAAGGATAGTACAAAGTTGATTGCCAAAGGGATGAGTGGAATCTTGGTAGAGTGGGATATTTACTCACGCCAAAAGCAAGAAATTGGAAATATTCAAGCAAAGCGATTGTTTGTTTATGCTGCTGGCACTAATCAACTTTTAATTCAGAAAGAGGATGATGTCACGATTCTCAATCTCGGAGATAGCAATAAGACACAGGTAACAAAGGGACAGTATGAAAGTGGGAGTCTATCAGCAGACGGTACTTTGGCAGTGTTGTCAAAAGGCGAAAAAGAGTTTGAATTTTGGCAACTCGTTAAGAAGAGTCCGGAGCAGGTGAAGACTTTTCAGACAACTTTGCCGATTAGAAATGGTCTTACGCTTTCTAACGATGGCAAATATATTGCAGCTGCCGAAGGCAGTTACCGTGATGGTGAAGGGCATCGCACAATTATTGAAATTTGGGATGCAAAAACTGAAAAACAACCTATGCGTGTTTTCAACACCGGTGAAATTCTTGGCGTATGGAATTTGATATTTTCAGGTGGCGGAACGATGCTTGCTGTTGACACACAACTCAACGCAAAATCTGGGATCCGCGTATGGGATACAAAAACAGGCACACAACTCCTCAATAAATCAGGGTTTGAGGCGTATTGGACGCGCGCACTTGCTTTTGCGCCCAATGAAAATTCAAATTCTACAGAATACCTTGCCTCCGGAGATGAGAAAGGAAATCTCCGAATATGGAAAATCCCCGGTGGTGAATCAGTAGTTTGGGAAACCTACCCAACCGGTATCCAAGCGTTAGCCTTCTCACCCAACGGTGAGTATTTGGCAGTCGCATTATGGGATGCCACAATTCAAATTTTTAAGTGGAAAAAAGATGCACAATAATAATGAATCTTATACTGATGAAAAGGGACGCACCCGATGGCGCGTCAACGATGAAATCTCTGACAGATTACTCGAACTTCATACATTCCTGATTATTGCCGACTATCCAGAAGATCATGCATCGCGATATCCTCGTTTGGCACATTCTATCTCCCGTTTTCCAGAATCCATCGCGGATCTTGTTGAACAAGGACGGTTGATAGAAGAAATTGGCGGAGTTGGTGAAATAGTTGAAACTATCATCACAGAATATCTACAAACTGGAACATGCTCAAAAATACAGGACTACGCAGGTGACATTCCGCAGACGGTTGCTGAACTTGTCCCTATCCCTGGACTTGGCGCAAAAACAATAAAACGGTTATATGAGGATATTGAAGTTGATAGTCTTGCCACCCTCCGAACAGCAATTGATGAGGGGAAACTCAAAGGATTCAAAGGTATAGGCAAGAAAACGTTAGACAAAATTGAGGAATACCTTGACGCGAATTTGTAGTAGGTATTTCCAAAATGGACAGAATATTATGGCAAACTCACGAACAACCGGTGAAATGGTTGATGGCAAAAAACATGGATATTGGATTACCTACTACGCGAATGGAATAAAACGCAGCGAAGGAAACTATATCCATGGCAAAAAGGGCGGACCTTGGATTCAGTACCACAAGAATCGGAACATCTATGTTGAAACCTTTTTCCGTGATGATAAACATGAAGGCACTTACACCTCCTATCATGAAAATGGGAACATCGGAATGATTGGTACCTATTGTTATCATTTTTACAATAGATATGGTACGAAGGGATTAAAGGAGTAAAGCCAACTCCCGCACTACTATTCGACCGGTACTCTCAAATTTAAGAAGGAACAGATGAACAATACATGTCGTTTTTTGACTTTTGTTAGCGCGTGTTTAGTCGCCTTTTATATGACGGGTTGTGCTTCTTTGATTGACGGTGTCATTAAACCACTCAATAATAATTTACCTATTGTTGCAGATTTTAGCGTTCCAACCGTGTTTGAGCCTGGAGAAACACTTGAATTTAGGATTGCTGCTCATGACAAAGATGGGGACGCATTAACATATATATGGGAAGTAGATGTCGGAAAACTGAACGCAACATCGGGCACAACGGTAAAATGGACTGCTCCTAAGGATGCTGGGTCCGCTAACGTCATTGTCTCTGTGAGTGATGGGGTCGGTAAACCCATAAAAGCAGAGAAAATGATCCTAAATTCTCAACCAAAGACCTTTGCCAAACACCACACCCGAGTTCTTACAGGGCATACTGATCAAGTCTATAGCGTAACGTTCAGTCCAGATGGAAAAACAATCGCAAGTGGGAGTCAGGATAAGACTATCCGTTTGTGGGATGCTGCGACAGGACAACATCTACGAACAATCACAGGACATAAGAGTTCGGTTACCAGCGTCTCATTCAGTCCAGATGGAAAAACAATCGTTACTGCAAGTGGGATAGATATCTATCTTTGGAATGCTGCCACAGGGCTACAGCTCCAAACAATAACAGGGAATGCGGATAATATCGACGAAGTGAAAGATTTCATCAGTGTCTCATTTAGTCCAGATGGAAAAACAATCGCAAGTGGCGGAGGGCATATCAATAGTACCGTGCATCTTTGGGATGCTGCGACAGGACAACATCTACGAACACTGATAGGACATGAGAATATAGTCTGGAGTGTCTCGTTCAGTCCAGATGGAAAAACAATCGCAAGTGCCAGTGATGACGGTACCATCCGTCTTTGGGATGCTGCCACAGGTGACCATCTGCGAACCCTCACAGAGAATTCGCGTAAGTTCCTCAGTGTCACATTCAGTCCAGATGGAAAAACAATCGCAAGTGGGAGTGGGTATACTTTCACTCTTTGGGATGCCTCCACAGGGAAACAGATCCGAACAACTATAATGGGTCCGGCACAAGTCACCAGCGTCTCATTCAGCCCAAATGGAAAGGCCGTCGCTACTGGAGATTCCCTTGACAATGTTCGTCTATGGGATGTTGCGACAGGGACAGAGTTGCAAGTATTCACAGAGCATACAAAATGGATTTCAAGCGTTTCGTTCAGTCCGGATGGAAACACACTCATGAGTGCAAGTGGGGACGGGACCATTCGGATCTACGACTAACGCTACGGTCAAAATACGTGTTGGGTTTTGCGTGTCAACCCAACCTACAGAATGATAGTTTTCGCTACGGTTAGAAACCGCATCTACCAAGGATGTAAGAGTATCGGGGTTAGAAACCCCTCCAACAAGAGAAGAGATGTCAAATACTAAAAGAACACTTGGCGTTGATCCCACCCTACGAGTGGTTATGAGATAAATTCTAAAATGGAGAAAAAATGAAAAATAAGAAAGCATTAGGCGAAAGTTTAATTACAGCAGCAAAACGTGGTGATATGACGCAAGTTCGTGAACTCGTAGAAAATGGGGCAGATCCCAATTACAGTTGGATTCCACCATTTATGTGGGCATACTTTGAAAGGAACGTGGATATTGCAAAATACCTGATAGAACAGGGCGGCAACGTCAATCACGATGCTTTTTCAGAAGGTGTCCTGTTGAGTTTCGCAGCCAGAGATGGTGAGTTAAGGTTCTGTGAGTACTTAATTGATGTCGGTGCAGATGTTAATCATGCCATGCCGAAAGGCGGTGAGACACCTTTACACAACGCTGCAGAAGCGAACCAACTCAGCGCAATAGATATGTTAATCGAGCATGGTGCTGAAGTCAATCAACGCTCAAAAAGTGGAGAGTCTGAATTAGAGTTTGGACCGATGGATGGAGAAACCCCGCTACATATTGCTGCTGCATTAGCATCAGTTGGCGTTATTCGATTCTTACTTAGCCAAGGTGCGGACAAAACAATCCGCAACTTCTCTGGGATGAGTCCCTATGATTTTGCTGTTCAGAAAAACGATCTGAAGCAATCCTTAATGTTCTTCGTTTTAAAGAATAAGATTTAAAGTAAGGATGGTACCAAAATGGACGAAAAAGACCGCACTGATGGACTGAGCAACGGTGAAATTGCACAGAAATTGATGGAACTCCATACCATTTTGATTGTCGCTGACTATCCGGAAGACCACGCAACGCGCTATCCGCGTTTAGCGTATACAATTTCTCGTATGGAGGAGTCTGTGGCGGAACTGGCATCTCAAGGAAAGTTACAAGAGGCAATTCCGGGTGTTGGCGATATAGTCTCAACCATCATTACTGAATATGTTGAGACTGGAACATGTTCAAAATTACAGGAATACGCGAGCGACGTTCCAGATACAATTGTTGAACTCATTCCTATCCCCGGACTCGGTCCTAAAACTATTAAACTTCTATATCAGGAGGTAGGCATTGACAGCCTCCTATCACTCCGAACAGCAATTGATGATGGTAAACTGAAGGGGATCAAAGGTATCGGTCCGAAAACAATAGAGAAATTTGAGGAATACCTTGATGAAAATTTGTTGTAGTTTACATCGTAGGTCGGGTAGAGCTTGCGAAACCCGACAGGGGGGTTTAAGTTTGGGGGTTTTGAGGGGGGAGACCCCCCACCGGGGGGGTGGGTGTTAATTGGCCTAAAAATTTTTTAGGAACCTTTTATAAAATTTTTTTTTTTTTAATTTGTTGGGGGGGTTTTCGTTTCCAAACCCCCACAGGCGCTAAACGTGTCGGGTTTCGCACGCTCTACCCGACCTACAGGGACTGAGGTGAATCATGCCAAGTAAACTTGATACGGGTGAGATGGTTGATGGCAAAAAACACGGATATTGGATTACCTATTATGCGAACGGGATAAAGCGAAGCGAAGGGAACTACATTCACGGTGAAAAGGATGGACCCTGGATCAATTACCACAAAAATGGGAACAAGTCGGGTGAAGCCTCTTTCCGCGATGGAAAATACGAAGGACCTTGTATCAGCTATCATGAAAACGGGAACCTTAGATCCAGTGGTGCCTATCCTAAACATGAGGGTAAATCCTACGATGGGAAAAAGGAAGGACCATTTTATGGTTACGAAGAAGATGGCGAAACAGTATGGCTCATCGTAACCTACAAAAAAGGTGGCAGCCGTGCAAAACCGGATGAGTATCCCCTCGGAACGTGCGACGTTTGTGGCGAAGGAAGACGTTTAAGTTGGGGTGATAGTTGTCCAAAATGTGGCGCAGAAGTTGATGAGGCATAAGCAATGAGGTAGATTATGGCAAGTACACGAGATACGGGTGAAATGGTCCATGGTAAAAAACACGGGTATTGGATTACCTATTTCGCGAGTGGATTAAAAAGAAGCGAAGGTAACTTTATTCACGGTAAAAAGGATGGGAAATGGATTCTCTATCACAAGAATGGGAATATTTCCAGCATAGCCTACTTCCGTGATGATAAGTACGAAGGCGATTATATATGCTATCATGAAAATGGAAATCGTAAATGGGGCGGTCCCTACAAAAAACATGATGGCACTTCTTCCGATGGGAGAAAAGAAGGTGTGTGGCTTTGTTGGGAAGAGGATGGCGAGACGGTATGGCGTATCATTACCTATAAAAAGGGTGGTGCCCGCGCAAAACCGGACGAACACCCATTTGGAGAATGTCACGGTTGCGGTGAAGCCAGACGTTCGACATGGGGCGATAATTGTCCACGATGCGGTACAGAACTGGACTAACAGTTCGTAGTACGGGATAATAGAATAAAAGGAGGCAGAAAATGAAAGTCATAAATACTTTGGTTGTTATATTGGTCCTATCTATTACTGGATTGTGGGTTTATGAAAGTTGTGCGGAAATTGATGCAGAATCTGTAATGGGAGTGTGGCTCTTCGATTCAGGAAAAGGGGCAGAAGTTAAGGATTCCTCAGGTAAAGGAAATGATGGAAAGATTGTTGGTGCTAAGCGAGTAGAAGGGAAGATTGGCATGGGAATAGAATTTGACGGAAGTAATCATGTGGTCATTCCCGCAAGTGCAACGATTGACGATTACCGTGATGGATTTACTTACCTGCTCTGGGTGAAACCGCTGGGAGTGCCCGGTGGTCCGCATATTCGTCTCATAGAAAGAGATTGGCACAATCCAAATATTCTTATCGGTCCCAATGATTTCTATGGTAGTTTTGTATTCAATGGCGGAATAGACAATAGCCAAATACGGAGTGGGACATGGGAAATGGAAGAATGGAGTTTTGTCGCACTCACGCACGACGGCAAGACGCTTATATTATATGTTGACGGTGAACAAGTTGCAGACATAAACGTTGGACAGCCAGACCTCACCAAAAAGAACGAAAACGGTTCCATCTGGTTAGCACGATGGAAGGGTGGAGCAGGTTGGGATTTTTCGGGAGTCCTTGACGAAGTGGCAATTTTTAACGCGCCGCTGGATGTAGACGACATCAATGATATTATGACAAAAGGGCTTGAAGAAGCACTGGCAGTTTTTCCCTTGGGTAGGTTAACAACAACTTGGGGGACATTAAAAAGATAAAATAATGCAATAGTGAACCTACGCCTAAAAACATTCACAACTTCCTTTGGTAGGAGGGTTTTACTACAAGCTCATTTGATGAAGTGTTAAGGTAGAAACAATACCATTTCTAATTGATCGCCTTTCATAAACAAAAAACGCCTTTGTAGTCGCGCAATTCATTGCGCCTCTTACATTTTCCAGCTGCTTGAACCGAAAATCATCATTATGAAGTTTCATTTTTTAGAAATGGTATAAGAACACAAGGGGAATAGAAGCATTATGAAAATTGATTTAGACTACTGGATCGCCTGGGGATTGCTTGCGATTTTTTTCGCGTTTCAACTCTCAGGCGATTTATTTGCTGAAGCCGAAAAAACCTCAGCACACCGCACAGCAGTAGCTATCCGTATTGAAGGTGCACCGCCAAAATTGGATGGCGTTTTAGATGACGACATCTGGAAAATTGCGCCACTCCACGAAGGTTTTCGTCAACGCGATCCCAATGAAGGAGAGCCCGCATCTGAACGCACTACGTTCCAAATCGTCTACGATGACGATGCACTCTACTTTGGAATCATGTGCTATGACAGTGAGCCAGATAAAATAGATACGCAATTGATTAGGCGTGACAATGTTTTTGTTGACTCAGATAAAGTCAATATTAACATTGACCCACATTACAACAGACAGAGTGCTTTCTGGTTTACTGTGCATCCTTCAGGATCTGTGACAGACGGAATCATTTCCGATAACAAATATCCCGATAGGACATGGGATGGGGTGTGGGATGCCAAGACGCAAATTCACGCGGAGGGTTGGTCAGTCGAATATAAAATTCCGTTTCATGTGCTGCGTTTTTCTCCAAAAGATGAATATGTTTGGGGACTCCAAGTTAATCGATATATTAGCAGAAAAAAAGAGGATGCCCATTGGCGTTTGATTAAGAAAGATGAGCCCGGCTGGGTTGCCCGCTTGGGAGACCTAACTGGCATCAAAGATATTCATCCCTCCCGACATCTTGAAATTGTGCCTTATGCAATGGGCAGGACAATCCTCAATGACGAAACAGATTTGTGGGGAAATATTGGCACTGATATCCAATATGGGATTAGCACCGGAACCACCCTCAACGCGACAATCAACCCCGATTTTGGACAGGTAGAAGCAGACCCTGCCAGCTTAAATCTCTCAGCTTATGAGGAGTATTTTGAGGAACGTCGTCCCTTCTTTGTCAAAGGAGCGTCCATCTTTCAAACCAGTGGACATCGTTTCTTTTATTCCCGCCGTATTGGACGGCGCCCGGGACATTTTTATATCCCCACTGGTGCAGAGGAACTGAGCCGACCTGAATCAACAACGATTCTCGGTGCTGCCAAAATTGTCGGCAGAACGCAAAACAACACTTCCTTTGGCATCATGGAGGCAGTCACCGCACCCGAATACGCCCATATCAAGGAAAATGACAATCGCAATGAACATCTCATTGAACCCTTGACGAACCACTTTGTAGGGCGAATTAATCAAGATGTGTTAAAGGGGAATTCGCGTGTTGGATTAATAACCACAGCTGTTAACCGTCAAAACTCCAATGCTGCTTATGTAGGTGGACTTGATTGGGATTTGAAGTTTGTCCAGGAACGTTTCTTAATAAGCGGCACCTTAGCAGGAAGTCAGGCAGGAAAACTTGAAACCCGTAAATCGGGCTACCTCGCCCACCTCAACTTTGCTAAACGCGGCGGATGGTTGAAATTTGATACCGATTTTAAAGCACTCTCTCCCGCTTTTGAGACAAATGATCTCGGCTTTCACCAACGTAGTGACAAAATAGAGTGGAATTACGATTTCACGATACGCAAAGAGAATCCGTTTGGCATTTTTCGATACGTCAGATTTGGGCTTTATGGCTGGCGTACCTGGAATTACGACAGGGTGAATATTAATAGTTATTCAGAAATCTGGACAATCGGTCGCTTTAAAAACTATTGGGACTACGCCCTTTGGATTGGACGTAACTTAGAATCGTTTAGTGATGAAGATGTAAGACGTGGCGGCACACTGATTAAAAATCCACCGGGTTGGTGGGTTTTCACCAATTTTTCGACTGACAGCCGCAAAATGGTTCAGTTAGCGCTAAATCCAATCATCTCGTGGGATGACGAGAAACGTTCGTATGGGTATGATGTCCGGTTCCATCTACGCATTCGGATCGCATCTAACGTTGAGTTTACCGTTGGTCCACGGTATAACTATCAGAAGTGGGATGCACAATGGGTGGATATCGTTGAAAAGCATATCAATGGGAAAACGCAGCAACATTATGTTTATGGGAAACTTGAGAACCGCACTTTAGACTTCACCACGCGCGCGAACATCAGTTTTACACCAACGCTAAGCTTACAATTCTACGTGCAGCCTTTCATCACCATTGGTGATTATACTAACTTTAAAGAATTGATAGAACCGAAATCTTACCAGTTTCAACCGTACCCACTCAATGAGAACCGTGACTTCCATCGGCGTTCGTTGCGTGGCAACACCGTTCTCCGCTGGGAATTTCGTCCCGGCAGCACACTATTTTTAGTATGGTCTCAATCGCGTGAAGCTGTCTTGGAATCAGTTCAGGAAGCAGACCTTGATCTTCGTCCGTTGCATCGATTAGGCAGCAGTTTCACGGACAAAGGACAAAACATCTTTCTGATTAAATGTCGGTATTGGTTTGGAATATAATATCTAATAAGTATTTCTGAAAAAAACGGGCAGGCATTTCTAACCTGTTTGGGAGATAAATTATGGCAAGTTCACGAGATACTGGCGAAATGGTCAATGGCAAAAAACACGGGTATTGGATCACATATTACGCAAATGGATTAAAACGGAGCGAAGGCAACTTTGTCCATGGTAAAAAGGATGGGAAATGGATTCTATACCACAAGAATGGGAATATATCCAGCGTGGCTTACTTCCGAGATGATAAGTACGAAGGAGAGTATATCTGTTATCATGAAAATGGAAATCGCAAATGGGGCGGTCTCTACAAAAAACATGATGGCACTTCTTCTGATGGAAGAAAAGAAGGCGTATGGCACTGTTGGGAAGAAGATGGCGAAACGGTGTGGCGTATAATTACATATAAAAAGGGTGGTGCCCGCGCAAAACCGGATGAACACCCGTTTGGGGAATGCCACGGTTGCGGTGAAGGCAGACGTTCGACATGGGGCAATAACTGTCCACGATGCGGTACGGAACTGGACTAACAGTTTGTCGCATGGTATAATAGAATAAAAGGAGGCAGAAAATGGTAGTCGTGAATACTTTGATGATTATACACACTATCAGTCAAATCTGCAGACATCCAGAATAGAATTGTAAACAGATGCAGAAATGGTATGAAAACAGAACACTTTTGAATATTTTAATTGTCTTGATGGTTGTGTGTTTTATTGCATACTATTTCTCTCATTGGAAGTGGGGATTACCACTGTTTCTCATATTCGGTACAGCCATTATGATAAGAGGTGTAACGAAAATAACGATGCGGATGCGTGATGATAAAACCAAGCCAGATTCGCAGAACAAGGAGATATAATGAAACGCAGGACCTTCATAAAATTAAGCGCGATAAGTGCTGCCGGAATAGTTTTACCGCTTCAGTTGGAAGCTCAAGTAGCTGATGTGCCTCTGCTAAGGCCTCGCACTTTAATAACACCTAATGAGGAATTCTATATCCTTCAGATAGATGATCCTGAGGTCATTAACGCAGCAAACTGGCAGTTGGCGATTACTGGCTTGGTTGAGAAACCCGGGACATTGTTTCGACTTGAGGACATCAAAGCGATGGAATTGATCGAGACAATGCGAACCTTGAAATGCATCGGTGATCCGATTGGGACCGAGCAGATGGGAAATGCAGAATGGAAAGGTGCTCGTTTGCGCGATCTGCTCCAGAAAGTTGGTGTCAAGGATGAAGCAAAAGTTGTAGTGTTTCGGTGTGCAGACGGTTATCATACCGCAATTCCGTTAGAGGATGCTATGCACGAAAATACAATTCTTGCTTATGAGATGAACGGTGAACCCCTTCCCACAGATCACGGATTTCCTGTCCGTTTGCTGAATCCCGGTCATTATGGCACTAAAAATCCGAAATGGATTGTGAATATCCAATTAGCAGAAAAACACGAGAGCTATTGGGAAAAACGCGGCTGGGATCCTATTGCGAATGTGAAACTTGCAACAGTTATTGGAACTCCCAGTGCAGAAGAAGAGATTATCGCAGGTTCCACTTATTTCGTAAGTGGAGCGGCTTTTGATGCGGGGCACCATGGTGGAATTAAGAAAGTCGAAGTGAGTGTTGATTACGGGGAAACATGGGAAGAAACAGAAATTTGGGCAAAGGATACACCCCTTGCATGGGTGCTTTGGAAGTGGAAGTGGCAAGTTCCGAAGAAAAAAGGGCCCGTTGAGGTTTACGCGAGAGCTACAACTAACAGCGGAGTCACCCAAGATGAGTTTGGGATTCAGGTCAAACCAGTGGACATATTAGGTTACCACACCGTCGATGCAAAAATTGTGGATCCATAAGAAAACTACCTACTTTCAAAATTACTATGGAAAGGAATGTATTAACTTTCTCTAAAAAACGCTATAAATGCGCTTAAAACCTCTTCAACTTTTCATCGTCTATTTCCCCGCGTTGTTAATAGATTTCGCTTTTAGCAGCGTCTTAACCAATTCCTCTTTTTATAGCAGTTATCTAAAATTTTCCTCAAGTTTTCTTGGTTTGCTCGTGGCTATTGCAATAGCCTTTTATGCGTTCCTTGCGATTCCATTCGGGAAGTTATCTGACCGCGTTGAACGTCGGGGTATGCTATACGCAGGTTGTCTTTTACTCGCAACTGTAAGTATTGGACTCCCCCTCTGTCATAAAAAAATCCATCTTTTACTAATTTTTCCTTGGATCGGTATCAGTCTGTCACTTTTTTGGCCTGCGTATGAAGCGTGGCTTGCTGAACGTGAGGGCGACGGTGAATTACTTCAACGGGTTATGCTTTTTAATCTGTTCTGGAGTATCGGAATAACCTTAGGCCCCGCAGTGTCGGGTTATCTGTATCAAGATGCAAATCCGTTCAAGCTTTTTTATCTTGTAAGTGCTGTTGGATTGCTTACGTTTGTTATTATTTTCTTTTCTAAATTCAATCCTACTTTTCAAACAACAAAGGAGCAATCTGAACCGATACAGACACTATTTCCACCCCGAGTAACGCGGAAGGCTTATCTCAACGTGGCACGGTGTGCCAATTTTGCCTCGTGGTTTGCTCTCGGCATATTGCGGAGTCTCGCCCCGAAACTTACAAAGGAAATGGGCATGCTTCCGACAACATTCGGAAACTTGATGCTTGCACTCGGTGGTGTGCAAACACTGACATTCCTATTTCTCGGTACTGGTTATTCGACTCGTTGGCATTACCGCTTAAGTCCATTGTTAATGGTTCAGGGGTTGGCGGTTTTGAGTTTCGTGGGAATATGGCGAGTCCAACACACTATTTTCTGGGGATTTGCATTTGCAGTTATCGGCGTGGCAGTGGCGTTTTCCTATTTCAGTAGTCTTTACTACGGCTTGGACCGGCATGTGGACAAAGGAAACAAGAGCGGTTGGCACGAAGCGATCTTGGGTATTGGTAGTTTATTAGGTCCATTTGTAGGTGGTATGGCTGCGGATTCCAAATTGGGACCGCAAAGCCCTTATCTGTTGTGTGCTGTGGTAATTGTGATTGCAATTGGGGTAGAAATAATTATTGCATCAAAGAATCGATTATCAGCGGATGCGCTTTGATGTAATCTTCGTCTGGTGTAATACCGAGACCTGGACCATCTGGGACTGTGACGACATGATCATGAATTTCAGCACCACTTATTGCCATAGTCTCTAAAAATACAGGAGCATTCAGTTCGGCAGGCAAGGCGAGGTCCATAGTTGAAAAAAGGTGAACACTTGCGATAAAACCTATCCCCGCCTCCGTAAGACCACTACCAAGCAGTTCAAGCGCGTTGGTTTCTGCGACATAAACACTCTTAAGACATTCAGTTAGACCGCCGGATTTGCATACTTTCAAAACGACAGCATCCGCGCATTCAAGGCGTGCAATTTTGCCAAGATCGAAATATGTAAAACAACCTTCATCAATGGCAATTGGAATTGAAGCTGCCTCTCGTACTCTTTTCATCCCGAACCAATCTTGGCTTGCGACTGGCTGTTCCATGCAATAGACCTCGTTAATATCCTCTACACGTTTCAGCAGTTCTAATGCGTTAGATGGCGTATACGACTGATTTGCATCAATCCAAAGTTTTGCATTGGGCGCAGCTTCGTTGATTGCACGTAATCGATCTTCATCTACTGTTGGCGTGCCTGCAACCTTCACTTTGAAGCAGGTACAGGGAGATAAGGCTTTTGCCTTCAATGCCATTATCTCTGGGGTATCAATGCTCAATGCATAACTGAGCGGCAGCGTGTTATGTCGTTTACCTCCAAAAAGGGTATGGAGTGGGATGTTCAGAATTTTACCACACAAGTCATGTAGCGCAATGTCAACAGCAGCTTTCGCAAAGGGGTGTCCGTTGCTAACAGCAGGTTTTAACGCCTGATAGATAGTGTTGTGGATTTCGTTGCGGTTCAACGGATTTTGTCCCAGAAGTAAGGGTGCAATGTGGTGTCGAATCGTTGTTGTGATAGACTCTGTTGTCTCATAACTCCAGGACGGAAGTGCACGTTGTTCTCCCCAACCGATATAGCCATCATCTGTTGTAATCTTGACAAAGATATGGTGTCCCGCAGCTTCAGTATCACCAACAAAACCTGTTCCGATGGTAAAAACGTCTTTCATACCAACAGCAGTGGGATAAATCTCTACGTGTGTGATTTTGCTCATGTTTTAGTGTGTACTCCGAGGTCCACTTAGTCATGAAAATCTTCCTGAATACCAACTTCTGTATCTTATCATTTTACAGTTAATTTATCAAGTAGAATCAGACCAAAGGCAGAGACATTCAATTGTCACAAAACATCTTTGTTGGCAGCATGCGCGTTTGGCATGCTGCGGGTTTGTAGCCCCGATTTTCAGGTTGTATATCTGAAATCGGGGCTACAAGCCCCTCCAACAATAGGATATGTAAGGGGCGAGGTTAGGAAGAAATCAAGAAATCAACGGTATGAATGCCATTGGGCGAATACGCGTATGGTATTCACCATGATTCCCCGCCTCGCCAGCAGAGATGTACACCTGCTGCTGGTGAGGTTTCCTAACCTCGCCCCTTATATATCCTTAAATTGACACATAAGGGTTTCGCTCCGTTCTACACATTGAATTAGGACGTTTGCACGTCACATTTAGGACGTTACACGTCACATTTAGGACGTATTTCGCGTCACATTTAGGCTATTTTAGGACGTTTTGCACGTCCTAGGGACGTGCAGAAGTCAATCAGGACAAGGATTGTGACGTAATTTTCAGCTTTTTTGTTTTTCTTCTCTTTGTTCTTTAGAATTTTTGCATATATTGAGAATACTATTTAATTAGTTGTGATAATAATATTAACACAACTATATTGGTTTGTCAAGTTAATTTTGTAAAAAAATAATCAGTGCCAAAAACTTTACACACTCCTGGCTTGAAAATGAATTGACTTTTTCTTAAAAATATAGTATAATTCTTAAACTTATGCAGGCAGATGGTAAATTGTGTATTGCGTAAATTCTAAAGGGATCAGTTGATTCACATTTTGGTGGAGTAGGTCATTGATCTTTAGAGAGTGCCGACTCTACCTCCAAAGAGAATTAAGAGAGGGAAACAATCATCCCCTCTTATTGTTCATAGGGTTTCTGTAATGACTATGATTTATTCTATTCGCATTATGGTGTCCTTCACTGCCCATATCAATCCATCTACATAATTCATTTCTATCAAATGAACTTTGACCCCATCAAATTAGAACTTTATAAGAATATACTTACCTCCGTATCGGAAGAAATGGGTGTTACACTGCAACGAACCGCCTTTTCACCGAATATCAAGGAACGGCTTGATTTTTCATGTGCGGTTTTTGATGCATCTGGACAGATGGTTGCGCAAGCCGCACATATCCCAGTCCATCTCGGTTCCATGCCACTTTCGGTTTTAGCGGCAATTGAACACACCAACATGGAACAAGGTGATATGATTGTACTAAATGATCCATATCGCGGCGGAACACATCTGCCAGATATTACTTTGGTTGCCCCTGTGTTCGGAGAAACATCTTCAAGTCGCCCAATTTTCTTTGTTGCCAACCGCGCCCATCACGCAGATGTCGGTGGTATGACTCCAGGTTCCATGCCTCTCGCAACAAGCGTGATTCAGGAAGGGATTCGCATTCCACCTGTTAAGCTGGTCCGAAGTGGAAAACTGGATACTGATCTGTGGGAACTAATTCTTGCGAATGTACGCACACCAGCAGAACGCCGTGGCGACATGGAAGCACAACTCGCCGCCAACCGTATCGGTGAACGGAGACTACAGGAGATGGTGGCAAAATACGGGACTTCGGAAATTGAGGCATATATGCAGGAACTTTGCGCGTATTCAAGTCGAATGGTCAGAGCCCTTTTACAAGAAATACCGGATGGTAGGTACGAATATTCAGATTTTTTAGATAACGATGGAATTACTGATGAACCGATTGAAATCCGGGTTGCCATAGAAATCAAAGATGATATTGCCGTAATAGATTTTACGGGGACATCAGAGCAAGTACGCGGCTCTATCAATGCTATTTATGCCATCACAGTTTCAGCTGTCTTTTATACATTCCGATGCATCGCAGGTGAGGATGTACCTTCCAATGCAGGGTGTCTGGAACCTATCCAAATTATTGCACCTACAGGTACTGTAATCAATGCAAAATTCCCTGCAGCAGTTGCCGGTGGAAACGTTGAAACCTCACAACGAATTGTTGATGTGCTTTTCGGTGCATTGGCAAAAGCATGCCCTGATCGAATTCCTGCCGCGAGTTGCGGGTCTATGAGTAATATTACCGTAGGCGGATATGATGTGTCACGTGGCAGAGATTTTACCTACTATGAGACCATCGCGGGTGGGATGGGAGCACGTCCTAACTGTAACGGAATTGATGCTATCCACACCCACATGACAAATACAATGAATACGCCTATAGAAGCAATTGAGACGAGTTATCCGATGCAGGTAGAAAAATATGCGATTAGGCGTGGGACTGGGGGCGCAGGCAAATTCCAAGGCGGCGCGGGAATTGTACGCTCTCTAAAACTTCTCGCGGATGCGGAGGTTACTATCTTATCAGAACGCCGCGTGTTTCAACCCTACGGTTTGCAAGACGGTGAATCTGGACAATTGGGACGTAACGTGTTAATCCGTGATGGCGAGGAACAGACTCTTTCTGGTAAAGCCACATTTCCTACACACAAAGGCGATATTATTCAGATTGAAACGCCGGGCGGTGGCGGTTACGGGAAGGCAGAAACGAGCGATCACTAATATTACGACTTGTGCCAGTTAACAAAATATTTTGTTGATTTTCACATATATTTGCATTGGTGTTATAAACATATCGTCCCTACGGGACTAAAAAGTGCTCGTCCGACCTTTTTCTATAAACATATCGTCCCTACGGGACTGAAGACCATATAAATATAGGATAGTGACTTTCAAAACATCTTCTTTTGTGAAATAGAGTTCTACATATAGTTATTTAGCACAACTCGTTAATATTGTTAAATTGAAAACTGTTGTTATCTCATGGTAGACGCGTTTTGTAAACGCGCCGTTTTTGACGGGATCATCCTTATCTTGTGCGGATAATCTATAAATTAGGATTTCGTAACGCAAACTGTTAGTCTGCGTGTTTTCAGGCACAATCTAACAGATTGTGCTACAACAAGTGTTTGGATTTAGGATAACTCTTTTAGACTACCTGTGCTATCCCCCAATTGCCGCAAATTAACATCCATTCGATTAAGCATAGACAACCACAGATTGTTGAGTGGTGTTTCCTTCGGATATTGGATATGTCGACCGCTTTTCAGTGTGCCACATCCTTGACCAGCTAATAGAATTGGAAGATCGTGATGGCTATGACGATTGCCATCAGAATTTCCGCTGCCATATAAAATCATAGAATGGTCAAGGAGTGTACCTTCCCCTTCAGGAATGGAGTCAAGTTTTTCCAGCAGGTATGCAAGCTGCTGCATGTGAAAAATATCTATTTTCCGAATTTTATCTATTTTTGCCTTATCTCCACCGTGATGTGACAAATTATGGTGTCCTTGAGAAACATTGATAGCTGGATATGTCTTGTTGCTACCCTCATTTGCTAACGTAAAGGTCACAATTCGGGTCACATCTGTTTGGAATGCAAGTGCGATGAGATCCAACATCAGACGCACATGTTCTTGAAAATCTGCCGGAATTTCCTCTGGCGCAATGTACTCAGGATTTTCGATTGGCGGAAACTTTTCTGCCGATTCGATCCGCATTTCAATGTCGCGAATAGCAGAGAAGTATTCATCAAGTTTTCGGACATCGTTTCCACTGACTTGGCGGATGAGGTCTTTTGAATCCTGCTTGACAAAATCAAGGATACTTTTTCGTTCTTCATCACGCTGTATTTTTTGGGCGTTAGGCTCGGTGGTGAATAAACGTTCAAAAGCGAGTTTCGGATTAACCTCTTTTGGAAGCGGTTGCGTTGCTGACTTCCATGCCATCGTTGCTGAATAAACGCAGCTATAACCGGAGTCGCAATTGCCTGCTCTGTAACCGGGATCAATACCGAGTTCAAGCGAAGGTAACCTTGTTTGATTACCGATATGTGACGCAGCAGCTTGGTCAACGGAAATTCCTGCGTGAATGTCTGTGCCGCTTGTTTTGCGGGGTTGTGCGCCTGTAAGGAATGCCGCCATCGCTCTGGCGTGATCGCCGCCACCATCACCGTTTGCGCGTGCCTTATCTGCTGTCAATCCACTCAGAACCAACGTTTTTTCTTTTATATTTGCAAGCGGTTTTAAGATATCCGTAAGCTCATAGTTAACACCCGCCTGTGTCGGTGTCCAATCCTCCATGATTTTCCCGTTTGGCACATAGAGGAATGCCATCCGATTCGGTGTTATTTGTCCTGTTATCCCTTTTGTGGCTGCGGTTGCCCAACTTGTGAGCGGTCCCATTGATTCTAACCACGGTAGGGCAATGCTGACACCTAACCCGCGTAAAAATGTTCGACGTGAAAGTTGTTTTGATGTTTTCATGTATGTTTTTTACTCCTTATTTGATGATCCATTTAACATAAATTTCATAATGAATTTTGCAGACAATCGGCTATTTCTTTTCCCAAATTTTTTACATCTCTTCGATCAATCAACGAGTATCAAGATAATTACTGCGAAATTGTTCTACTATATTTCTATTAATATTTTGCAGTTGAGCAAAATCAGCAAAATCCAATATTTTAAAATTTATATCGGGATAGAAAACAGTTCGCGATTCACCATTTGAACTATCTGCATTTTGTAAGGTTGTCCAATAAGCGATATTTCTACTTCCGTCATTATGGGGAAAAAGCATTCCAAATTCTACCATATAATCCCATACGCCATCTATTGTACTATCACCTTTAAACTCAACATCTTGTAACACAACCAAATTTTTTGCAATGCTATTATAAGCACCCTCTTTATATGCACTATTTTCATGTATATTTATAGCTACTTTGGCTTTTTGGTTTTTTGTGCCTTCAGATGCATATTGTTTTTGCTCTACTACTTTGTTACCAATACTTTCAGATTCATAGTAATAGTATATTCTTGCTAAACTAATGTCAGGGTAGAAAACGATTCGTGATTTACTATCTGAATTATCTGCATTTTGTAAGATTATCCAATAAACAGCACTATTTCCATCATTATCAACAGAAGATATTCCAAATTCTATCATATAATCCCAGATTCCATCTATAGAGTCATCACGGACAAATTCAATATCTGGTAGTTCAAGTAATTTGATAGCAATACTATTGTAAGTAACTATATTGTATAAACGGTTAACACCATCACGCAATTCATTATGATCCCAGGATAAATTATCTTGGAAACCGATTCTTACAGCTACCTTGATTTTCTGGTTTTCAACATTTTCACCGGTTTGTGGATTTTGAAGCGGTTCTTCTCCAGAACACGAAGCAAAAAAGATTAAAAATAAAAGGAGTATGCTAACTTTTTTTATCTGCCACATAAATCTAAGAATCTAAAAAAGCGGTGCCCCTTGTGCTTCCACATAAACCGAATAGAGAGATTGACTCGCCGCCATAAAGAGTCTGTTACGTTTAACGCCACCAAAACAGATATTGGCACAAATTTCTGGGAGATGAATCTTACCGATAAGCGTTCCGTCCGGGGCAAAGATATGCACGCCATCATAACCTTCACCGACCCAACCTGCACCTGCCCACACATTTCCATCAGTATCACACCGCAGCCCATCAGCGTTGCCGGGTGCTGTCTCATAAAACACCTGTTTTTTCCCTAACCGCTCACCGTCTATAACATCAAAGACAACGATGTTCTTTGGTGAGCCTGTGTCAGCAACATAGAGTTTATCGTAGTTCGGTGAAAAGCAAAGTCCGTTCGGTTTTTCGGGATCACTCGTTACGACTGTGGCTTTACCCGTCTCTGGATTGAGACGATAGACGGAAGTCGGCAATTCAAATTCAGCTTTATGTCCTTCGTAATTGAACATGATCCCGTATCCAGGATCCGTAAACCAGATATGTCCATCGGGATGGACTACGGCATCATTTGGGGCGTTGAACCGCTTGCCCTCAAAATTGTCTATTAGCACAGTAATCGCTCCATCATATTCGGTTCGTGTGACGCGCCGCGTGCCGTGTTCACAACTGATAAGTCTACCCTGCCGATCGCGAGTATGACCGTTGGTATAGTTAGACGGTTTGCGATAGACGCTCACCTTGCCAGTGGCTTCTTGCCATTTCAGAATACGGTTGTTTGGAATATCGCTCCAGAGGAGAAATCCGCCATCGCCGAACCAAACGGGACCTTCCGACCAACGCGCACCTGTCCATAACCGTTCCACAACAGCGTTTCCGATTTTGTATTTCTTGAAACGTTGGTCAAGGACTTCTACCGCAGGGTCTGGGTAACGTTTTACGGTTTTACCATCTGCAAATGTGTCTGCCCAAGATGTCAATGGTCCCATTGCACCGATACAAGGCAGCGCTACACTTACACCCAGTCCGCGTAAAAATGATCGACGTGAAAATTGTTTTGAAGTGTTCATAAATATATCCATCGGTTGATGTTATACCATTTCTAAATAATGATAGGACACTATTTCATAAATCGGTTAGAAGAATGCAACACCCTCTTCTGTAGGAGCGACCTCCCGGTCGCGACCAGGAGGTCGCTCCTACAAAGAAAAAAACCAAAAATTGGAATGACACTTTGTTAAGTATAAATGATGTTAGTTTACCATGCGCCCAATGTTTTGTCAAGTTAATTCACATACGATCTGGTGCCACATAACGTGCGCCGTACGTTAACATAATTCGCTCATGAATGAAATCGTATTTAGCTTGGGAACAAGCGCGTAGTTTATCTGGAAATACAAGATAAAATCCAAGACTTTCCGCCATGTCCTCGTTCGGATTCTTTTCATGGGCGTAATCTGATACAAATTCCTTTCGATCTTTAGTTGTTGACCAACCGGATTCACTGTTTGAGTCTTTTTGCCATCCGCCAAGTTTCATCCAGTCCCCTTTAAGCTGGTCGGGGAAAAAATGCGTCCATAAAAAGTGAGCTTTTTCATGAACCATTATATGACAAATGTACTTGAAATCAGAATTATCAAAAACAGATTCGGCCACCTCAATAAAATTGAGAGTGGTCCATGCTCTTGCGGCGGCATCCATATTATCATCGGATCTACACACCAAATACTTTAATTGAGTTACCTTATGTAATGCATGTGGGAATTCTTCAAGTATTGATATAAAGGTCATCAGGTCTTCGTTTTCAAAGTTCGATAAGCGTACTCCTGTTTCCTTTGTATTCCCTTTGGTTAATATTTCATAAGAAGGTGCATCTATGCTAATCCCGTAACGTTCTTGTAGGATTTGTTTTATAGCAGATCTATTTGTCCCACCCTCTGTTACAAATTGAACGACAGCTTCAAAAAGACGTTTGTCCGGTGCCAATATCCCTTGATACCCCTCAATAGGAAAAACATCACTGCTGATAGTAACAAATTTCAAACTGTTTTGAAAATCTATCTTAATATCTTCTTCTAAATCACCACTTATTTTCCATATAGAAGGGTGGAAATTTAGGTTTGTAGAGAAGGATTCAAAGATTTTTAAAAGCGAATCCGCCTGTTTTGCTGTCCACGTAACGCCTAAATGGGCAGAATATTTTTGTTTGAGTTTTAAAATCGGATCGTCACTAAATGTCTCTAAATGAACTGTATAACAACCTATTAGAAAAACTGTGATAGTAAAAAGTATAGTGTTAATAATTCGCATCATTAATTTTCCTTTATGCCACGTCGCAACCGAAACGGATCGCTTTTAACAATTTCTGTAATCAAAACCGAACTTCTATAATTATTTGTCTCAAGTTCAGTAACAATTCGGTCGACGGTTGGTTTGTCAAAATATTCTAAGCCTCTACCTAAAGCAAAGGTCAACATCTTTTCCGTTAAGCATCTGGCAAACTGTTTTTTTCTATCCCTGAGAATCTGCTTTAAGTCTGCTATTCCTTCAAATGAGGTGCCATCAGGTAATTGCCCGGCTGTATCAATATCTTGTTCCCCGTCCTTTGTCCGGAACTTACCGATGGTGTTGTAGTTTTCCATTGCAAATCCGATAGGATCCATTTTAGCGTGGCAGTTAGCGCAAGCGGGGTCTTCGCGGTGCTGTTCAAGCCTTTCTCGCAATGTAGTGCCGGTAATAGCGTCGTGGTCTTCTTCTAATTCAGGGACATCCGGTGGTGGCGGAGGTGGCGGTGTACCGAGTAACTGCTCCAGAACCCAACGTCCTCTTTTCACAGGTGAGGTGCGGGTAGGATTGGAGGTTACCGTCAGCACGCTGGCTTGTGTCAAGATACCACCACGATCAGGATTGCTCAATGCAACTCGCTGAAAAGCATTGCCCTTAATTGGATTTCCCTGTTCGTTTCTCCAAATTTCGTAGTGTCCAGCTAACCGTTGATTGAGAAAAGTGTAGTCTGCATCAATCAAATCGAGGATACTCCGATCTTCACGAAAGATTGACTCCAGAAAAAGTTCCGTTTCTTTTAACATAGCATTACGCAGTTTAGAATTGAAAGTTGGAAAACGTTTCGGATCAGGTGTAACGGTTTCTAATCGTTGGATTTGTAACCATTGCACACCGAAATTGGTAGCCAATTCCGTTGCTTTTGGGTCTGCCAGCATCCGCTTAACTTGTGCTTCAAGGTTTTCGGTCAGTTGGTTTTTCTCTGCAAGTTGGAGAAGTTCGTCGTCTGGGATACTGCTCCATAAGAAGTAAGAAAGTCGCGACGCAAGATGGAACTCGTCAATCGGGATCGGTTCCTCGCTTTGCGGACGATCATCTAACTCCAACCGAAATAGAAACTTGGGTGAACAGAGAATGACTTTTATCGCTTGCTGAATACCTACTTCCCATTTAGCACCGTCTGCTTGAACGGATGCTACAAACTGTGCAAGCTGCTCTATTTCCTGATCACTCGGTGGACGGCGATATGCCTTGCGAAGCAATCTTGTTAACACTTCACGAGTTTGCTCTGCTTGCGGGATGTCTGGTGTGCAGGCTAATATCTTGAGATGTGATTTTGGTCTTGTCTCCAACGGCCCTACCGACGTGATGGAACGAATTTGAAGTCTTGCTTGTGGTTCACCTTGTTCAGGTTTTACCATTGCAATTCCGGCATTATCAATATTTGGGACGCGGTTAACGAGATGTCTAATTGTTTGAAGCTTCTTCGGATCACGGGCAGTAATTTCAAATATCTGGAGTATCTTGATTCTGTTCTTTGTAGTAGGATCGTAACCGACTAACTTTGCAAGTTCTTCTTGCGGTGTCGCATCTTCCAGAGCCTTGCCTTGAATGAAAAGTGCGACTTGAACAGGCGTTTCACTTTCAGTTTCAGCATAAAGCGTGGCACGGAAATATGTTTCCACATTAGGTAAGAGTTTGAGTGGGGCTGCGGGGGTTATAAATGGCCCTGATTTCCACGGTTCAGCTGCATTTGGATCAAGCAGACGGAAACGTCCATTAGGAACATCTTTGTGTCGCGGATTAAGATACTTTGTGTTTATATAGTTTGTGGACGGCTTCGGTGGATTTACGATAATAACACGCGTAACAACCGCTTCTGCTGCTTCAAGGTACCGTTCCATTAGCAGTGGTGACATCGTCAGCACATCCCCGATATTATCAAATCCGTGTCCAACATCGTCTGCAGGAAAATTTTCAGTCGGGTCAAAATCCGCGCCCAGCAAATCTCTAACGCTGTTTCTGTATTCAACCCTATTAAGCCTGCGAACTGTTATACGGCCTGGATCCGGTTTTGCCGTGCGACTTGCATCCTCAAAAATGGTATCAACGTGCTGGATAAAAGATTCCAACTCCCTTAGAGGTGGTTGATCGGCATCCGATGGCGGCATTTGGTTTGTCTCTAACATCTCTAAGACTCTCTCCCAGACATCGTGATTTTTGATCAACGAAAAGTTGTCTTCAAATGCGTCAAGTGAGAGATCAGCACTGGGTTCATCACCAGCATGGCAGCCAAAACAGTACTGCTTTAAGAACGGAATCCCTTCTTTTCCAAAGTCGGGAGTACTCTTTTCACCGATACTGGATTTCAGTGAAACAAACATCAATAGCAAGAGCAGACAAAAGGATAATAAAATGTATCTGAAAGAGGTTACTGGTTTATTACGCAAAATGGTGTTTTTCGATTTTTGTTGAAACATATATGATATTGAATTGTTTTATTTTTTTTAGGACTTACGCCTTCCCCCTTGAATGAAGATTAAAAAATAAATTGGGTAATTTGGCAAGGTTAGGAAACCTTGCCAGCAGAGATGTACACCTGCTGCTGGCAAGGTTTCCTAACCTCGCCCCCTTACCGAAATATCTATTTAAACTCCATATAAGGGGGTTAGGGGGGTTAAAAAGTGCTATTTCAGCAATCTATCTCCCCATACGCTATCGCTATGGGGACCCGCCCCCTAAATCCCCCTTATCAGTGGGACTTTAAGAAAGATGCGTAAGTCCTATTTCTTATATTTTTTGGATAATATTATGATAACGTATAATTCCATGTAATGTCAAAGAAATGGTAATTCTGTAATTTCGTTATTTTGATATAATGTCAAGACTTCTTTACAATCAAAAGTTCATGGGATTGCTTGACATGTCCTGTTCCATTTTCAATCCGATTCTTACCGATACGGGTTTCACCTTGTCCTAAAGTATATTGCCATTGCACCTCAAAAATTTGGAAGTCAGCGTACCATTGACGAATAGTTTTGCAATCGTTATACGAAAGAACGAAACCTTCTTTGTGCTCATAGAGTAGATCGCGCAGTAATTCGTGATTAAAACCTTTGTGATGAACAGGAAAATTCCGTTGCGGATAGATGCCACGGAACATTTCTCCCTCATCAAGATAATAGGGAGGATCGCAATATAGGTAGTCTTCAGCATGCGTTGGGAGGGTTTCCTCAAATCTACCAGTATTAACAGACAAGTTAGGACACTTAAAATCCCGTACAGTTTGCAATGTTCTAACATATCTTTCTGGTGATTCGTAAATTTTTGACATCCACCCAAGGAAACCGGGACCGTAGGAGAGATTGTGATTAAACCAATAATGTACCGCTAATTCCAAAGGATCAGAAATAAGTTTTTCGGCATTCCAATGGTCCTTAAGTCGACTTTTAACCTCAGCATATTGTGCTTTCGTGGGCTGCCACTGTTTAAGTCGTTTAGCAAGCGCGCTGGCTAACGAAAGCTGTACTTGCCAATAATTTACGAGAATATCAAAGATGTCGTAAGCACAAACCTGTATACCAAGTTCTTTGGCACATGCGATTTCAACGGCACCGCCTCCCATGAACGGTGATACGAGTTTCTCCAATCCATCAGGGAGTTGCTCCACTATATGCCCGACTCCAAGACTTTTCCCACCAGCATACCGTAACGGTAGACCTCTGTAACGTGCATATTTGTACTTGCCTTGGCTTCTGAGCGCATTTAAAAATAAAACCCTTAAAGAGGTCCCAAAAAGGTCAGAATTGACTTTAGCGATCATATTATCTCGGTTGAAATTATGTGAGAAAATAAATTGGTAAGCGAAATTTCCTATAGATTTGCTTGAGCCAAGAATAAGCCGGATTCTGTATTTGATGGTCATTCATCTGGGATCAATGTTACCATTTGACCTCAAGCGGTTACCCGGGACGAGGCGGGCATGCCTCTAAATATCCCTGTTTTACCTTGCTCCAGGCGGGGTTTGATAGCTCCATAAGTCACCTTATGGACTGGTGCGCTTTTACCACACCTTTCCACCTGTACAACGTGTAATACGTTGTAGTCTATTTTCTATTACACTTTCCATAGCGTTGCCGCTCCTGGGGGTTACCCAGCACCCTTGCCCAATGGAGTCCGGACTTTCCTCACCCCAAATTTGGGACGCGACCATCTCCTCAACTCAAGCATTTTAAGGATACCATATTTTGTGCCAATAGGCAACATAAATCTACAATTTTCCAAACTATGTAATTCTCGCGAACCACTCTTGGGGTTATCCGCCCGATTTATCGGTGTTGCAAACGCCTTTTACAAGATTTGTTGGGTTTCGCTTTTGCTCTATCCTTATGTGTCAATTTAAGAAGAGTGTTCCGGTTTTATTGCATTGTCGGTTTGTGTGTTTCTGAATCGCGGATTATCGCAGATTGCGCGAATTATACCTACTCTCTGTCTGAATCACGGATTACGCGGAAGACGCGGAAGACGCGGATGGGGTTTGGCAAAATAAGTTCCTTTTCAAGAGATTGAGGCACACTTTGAATAGGCGTTTGGGAGTCCCAAACTCAATAATCCGCGTTTTCTGCGTCCTCCGTGTTTTCAGCGATTCAGACAATAAAAATGTGGCACAAACTTTCCAGTTTGTGCCACAAAACGCAAACTAAAAGTAAAATCAACGGTATGAATCATGGCGAATGCCATACGCGCATTCGCCTTAATGGCATTCCCCGTGGTACAAAAGGCAAATTCCGTATCCTCCGCGATTCAGACAAAAGAAAAGGCAGATACCCAAAGAGGATACCTGCCTGTGTTCATTCGGACCTGTGTTCATTCGGGTATGACCGGTGTCTCCGTCCCCTCTTCGTGGTCTCGCACCGCCCTGTAAACATCCATGCAACTCCTCCGATCACAGTTCGCCCAGGACTCATTGCACACACCCGAAATACCTTTATAAATTCCCAGGTGTCGGATCCATTTTCTATAAAGCACCTTTCTACGCGTGCACGTGCGAGTCTTGTGGTACTCCACTCCGTTCAGGGGGCTCGTATTACACGACCAATAGTTGTGGCCGTTTATACAGGTGCGGCGATGTTCGTTGGGGTCGGCTACTGCCTGCGTACAACTTGCCCGTCCACACTGGAAAGTGGGGAACACGCACGTATGCCCCTGACACGCATAAAAGTTCGTGGCCGTGCAAGTGCGCATCCAATTATTTGAAATCGAGCAACTCGCTTGTAAGGCGTGCGAATTTGCTTCGCTCGGTGAATAGGTGTGTCCGCAAGCACCTGTGATCGGACAACTGGAACACCCGCCCGTTGTACAACTATCGCAGTCAGGAGAAAGGTCTGTTTCGGCAACGGGTGTGGATTCTGGTGTCGGGGTTTCAGGTTCTTCTGCCGCCTCCAAGGTGTGCAGCATACTTAAGTTGTTGTTACCTGGCTCAGCAGGACTAGCATGACCACCCGTGTGGTGGAAACACATTCGTGTGAAATCACCACAATCGCGGAGCACCCAAGCCGAAACAGACTCTCCATTAGGACCCCGATTCCATGCCTGATACCACTTCTGTGTCACGCAGGGACCTGGTGTGTGTACCGCTGCATTTACAGTATCGCAAGAATAGTATTTTACCCAGCATCCTCCGACCTGACTGGTGCTGGGATCTTCGGGGCCACCACAGATTATTTCATGATCACTCGTTGGCATCATAAACGACTCTGTGCAGGTACCCTCGCAAGGGTATGAGGGAAGGGATTTATCATACGGACCCCATTCTTTTTCTCCCACGATCCCATGCTTATTACTGGGAGTAATACTACCTTTATGTTTTATCCCCTGGCTACGATTATATTCGTTTTCGATGTACGTAGAGAGATAGGATTCGGTCCACCCTGTATGTCCAGCGAGCACCCCAATATAAATGTCATACGTGTTCGTGTACGCTATGGAGAGAATTTCAAACTCTTCGATCTCGTTGAATTTACTGGAGATCGCTGTTTCATACGCTGAAAGGAGCGATGTTGAATCCTGAATCGCCTCGGATAAGTCCAGCATTTCTACAAGGGTACTCACGGCTACGGGGGCGGACAGAGTGCCGCTTACATAGACAGACACGGTTGCTGCCAACAGTTTGGCAGCGGTGACAGTTGTCCCTCTTTCTATTTTTGCTTCGTTTTCCTCATATTCCGATTTTGCCGTAGAATATAGGGAAGCGGCATTCCGCACGACATCATATTGTGTATCCGCCTTACGTTTAGCGGTTGATTCGTTCAACTTTGCGACGTCAACATCACCGTTCCAATCAGCGTGTGCGGCATCCCACACAAAAAATGTGAGCATTAAGAATGTCAATGTGAGGACTGTGAAAAATTTTTGCATGATAATATATCTCCTTTGTATATCAATCGTTTTCCGCCGTTTGCCGATTTGACATCTCAAGTTCAAAAGGAAGTAAAGGGCGGGCTGTTAATGGGTTGATCCTCTCTGTGAAGGTTGTCGTAAAACGGACGTACGGAAGTGGTCCAGTCGTCGTATCGGGCCATGTTAGTTTTAGCAAATCGTTGGATCGGGCATGTTCCCACGGGGTTTTATCATCACGTCCCGCAATTGCCTTCCATATTTCACTCTGTGCAATTCCATGACGCCTATAGGCAGGGTTGTCGGTCTGTCCTGTCCACTTATAATATCTGTAGAGATACAGTTCTCGTGCGAATTCTGCTGCCTCTGTGTCATCTGGTGGAAACGGTGGAATATGTTCAGCACTCCAATGCCCCGCTTCCCGTGCTTGCTGCCGCAGTGCCTCTACAGGATGCTTCTCTAAAAGGTCCTTGTGGAATGTCAGCGGTCCCCTATAAGCTTTAACGCGGGAAACAGGCTCATGCGGTTCACCCTGCCACACATCCGGTGCGTCAATCGGCACCTCATGAAAGTGGTCACCATGCGGCACCCACTTCTTGCCGGGGGCCGCAGGGGGCGGCTCCTTCGCTACGGCCGGTTCCTTCTCTTTTTCCAACATCTTCTCAAATAGTGCAGCTTGTTTTTTCATCTGCTGCACTGTGGACACATTCCAATAGATGAATCCACCAGCAGCAATCATGAAAACAATCAAGGCGACTATACGCCAATTCAATTTTTTTAACATGTCTTCCTCCTATAGGAATATCTCTCGCTTCACTTCGCTGTGTCCAGCGGGCAAGAGGAAATTGGGTTTGGATATGGGCAAACCGGTCTTTCTCCACGTGGGAAACATTCCGGTTTGCGCTCTTGTTGGCACGGGGGCGGGCCAGTTTGTGTGGCGCGCGTGATATTTCGCGCGCCAATAAGCAGACCACCACCGATTAGAAACATTACAAAAAATGTTTGCATAATTTTCAAGATGAAGTGCTTCATCTAATACCTCTCTTTTTATTATGGGTATCCTTTATCAGTTGCTTTAGCGGCAGATGGACCCGTGCCTTAAAAAAACTCGGGCACCCCCTGCCGACAAAAGCAACTTACTAAAAGTATATTTTGTGTATATTTTAGTGAAGGATACCCATTAAAATAGCAAGTTGATTTTGTCGATATAAGTATTATAAAACATAAACAACAAAATGTCAAGTTAAATTTAATAAAATGTAAATTAACTGAAATTGGGCACTTTTTGCAAAACTGGAACATTTGATGCCTCTCATCATGTTAAGACACAAGATTATGTCGGAAGGGTGCATAATGTGAGAAAATTCTTCGTCCGATCGGGGTTTCTCCCGTGCGTGTTGTCTGAATCGCGGATTTTCGCGGAGAACACGGAAAGGGGTTGGGGCTGCCGAGTCGTTTTTCAGATTCTTGTAGCGTAATCTTCCAGATTGCGCTTTGTGGCACAAACTGGAAGTTTATGCTACAGTTGTTTGTTGTCTGAATCGCGGAGGGGCGCGGAGAACGCAGAAAACGCGGAGAGGGGTTTGGTAAGATGAATTCCTTTTCAAACGATTGGGGCATACTTTAGAATAGGGTTTGGGAGTCCCGAAGTCACTAATCCGCGTTTTCCGCGTCATCCGTGAAATCCGCGTTTTTGACATCAAATAAAAAAATAGGACGGACGCGAATCCCTACTTTGGGTTGCGTCCGTCCTATTTTTTTGTAAGCATAGCGAAGCGTCTATGAACATCCACTCGTTGCACCGCAATTAGCGCATCGGTAGCAGACTCCGCTTCGGATCATAATTGTGCCACATTCGTGACAAGGTGGTGCATCTCCGTGGCGGAGTGTGATCACCCGTTCGCGATCTGCCCATGGATTTACGTCCCCGTTATTGCCGTGTGCATGCGGAGGTGTTCCTTCCGGTAATGCTATCTGATCATCTAACTCAAGAACATCCGTAGTATGTTCCTGTGCATCTTTTGGCAGAAACTCTTTTCCGAGCCATCGGAAAACATAGTCTACAATTGATGTTGCCATTGGAATATCACGGTCCTGCGTGAACCCTGACGGTTCAAACCGGACGTGACTGAACTTATCAACAAGTGCTTCTAACGGCACACCGTACTGCAGAGCAACAGAGATAAGGATAGCAATAGAATCCATGAGGCCTGACATGGTAGACCCCTGTTTACTCATGGTAAGGAAGACTTCACCGGGGCTGCCATCTTCAAAAAAGCCGACATGCATGTACCCTTCATGACCACCGACACTGAATTTATGTGTTCTGGAGTCTCGGGTATCTGTGAGGCGTCTCCGGATAGGACGTTCACCTGCTTCATCCTGGACATCTTGTTGGCTGCTGGTTGAAAGCGGTTGGCTGCCTTTGCTCCCATCACGATAAATAGCGAGACATTTCACACCAAGCCGCCACGCTTCCACATAAAGTTCTTTAATGTCGTCAACCGTTGCTTCACGCGGGACGTTCACTGTTTTTGAAATAGCACCTGAGATAAAAGGTTGCACAGCCGCCATTAATTTCAGTGGTCCCATGTGATGAATAAAGCGAGTGCCGTGCTTACCAGATTGAACCGCACAATCAAAAACAGGATAATGTTTAGAAGACAGATGCGGCGCACCTTCAACAGTACCTGTGCCACAGATGAATTCCTCTGCAGTTGCGATTTCACTTGGATTGAATCCAAGATAGGTGAGAAGGTCAAAGTCCGGGGAGTCAGCTTTATCAGCAGCAATTCCTAATCTTTCAAGACATTCTTCCCCAAGGAACCCCGGTGCGAAAGCAAGATTCAGGTCAAAAGCACTCGGTAACATTTCCTCTACACGCGCAATATCTTCTTCAGTGAACCCTTTATATTTAAGGGATTCAGGATTGATATACGGTGTGCCTTCAAGTGTCCCTGTTCCAACAATATGTGTGACAATCGCCTCAATGTGTTGCGGTATGTAGCCGAGTTTTTGCAAGGCATTGCGCACACTCTGATTTACAATCTTGATATAACCGCCGCCAGCTAACTTTTTAAACTTGACAAGGGCAAATTCAGGTTCAATTCCAGTTGTATCACAATCCATTAGGAGCGCAATGGTTCCCGTCGGTGCGATGACACTGATTTGCGAATTGCGATATCCCCAGTTTTCTCCCTTTTGCTGACAGATGTCCCAATCTTCGCGTGCTGCCTCCAGAAGATCGGATGGGCAAGTCGTTGCATCAATTTTGTAGGCAGCATCTCGATGCATGCTGATAACGCCTAACATTGAATCCCGATTCTTAGCGTATCCAGCAAAAGTTCCGATACTTTTAGCGATTTCAGCACTTGTTTGGTACCCCTGTCCACTAAGGATAGCAGTAATAGCACCTGCATAGCTGCACGCTTCCGCGCTATCATAAGGGATGCCTAATCGCATTAAGAGTGCGCCTAAGTTAGCAAACCCAAGCCCAAGAGGGCGATATTCATGGGAACGTCTGGCTATTTTGGCAGTCGGGTACGAAGACAGACTGACAATAATTTCCATCGCGGTGATAAACACACGGGCAGTCGCTCGGAATCCATCAATATCAAAAGTGTCATCATCATTGAGATATTTGACAAGATTTATGCTCGCAAGATTACATGCTGAGTCGTCTAAGAAAAGATATTCGCTGCACGGATTACTTGCATAAATGCGATCTGTCTGTTTACAAGTGTGCCATTTCTGAATCGTCCCATCAAATTGTACACCTGGATCGGCACAAGCCCATGCCGCCTTCGCAATTTTGTCCATCAGCATTTTCGCTTCATACTCGTCAGCGACATCACCGCTGGTGCGATAAGTTGTTTGCCACGGTTTTCCTTGTAGGTAGGCTTCCATGAAAACATCTGGAATCCGTACCGAATTATTACTGTTTTGTCCACTCACAGTGCCATAAGCTTCACCATTAAAGTCAGCGGGATACCCCGCAGCAATGAGAGTCTTCGCTTTCTCTTCCTCTTTCATTTTCCAGTCAATATAGTCAACGATTTCCGGGTGGTCCATGTCTAAAATGACCATCTTTGCGGCGCGGCGTGTTGTGCCGCCAGACTTAATACTGCCTGCCCATCTGTCGAATCCTTCAAGAAATGAAAGCACACCAGAACTTTCACCACCACTGGAGAGGTGTTCACCTTTGGCGCGAACCTTGCTGAAATTAGAACCGGTTCCACTGCCATATTTAAAGAGTCGGACCTCAGCCTTTTGCAGATCAAGCATGGAATCTAAAGAGTCATCAACACTTTGGATAAAACATGCTGAGTTTTGTGGATACTGATAAGCATTTTGCGTGATATTAACTTTCTGTGCTTCTCTATCCCAATGGTAATTGCCACCAGCACCTTTAATTCCGTATTCATGCCACAAACCACAGTTAAACCATACGGGAGAATTGAAAGCGCCTCGTTGTGTGACAAGGATATGTGTTAACTCCATTTCGAACGTTTCTGCGTCATCGGAGGTCGCAAAATAACCTCCAATTTCTTCACCTGCATGGCGAAGTGTACGGGCAACGCGGGTAACTAATTGGCGGGCGCTGTCCTCTGATTCTACATCAGGAACACCAGCCTTTCGGAAATATTTTGAGGCAGCAATATCCGTTGCAAGTTGGGTCCAAAAAGTAGGGACTTCAACCTGATCCTGTTTAAAAATGACATTCCCTTTTTCATTATAAATCGCAGAATCGCGGCGTTCCCATTCAATCTCATCAAACGGGTGAACCGCCGATTTCGTAAAATAGCGACCAAAGGTAAGTCCTGTCCCATCGCCTTCCATCGGATGCTCGACAGCCTCATCTATTTCTTTGGTATTATCAGCTGCCATAATTATTCCTCCTAAGTTTCTATATTCTATCAAAAAATTAAAAATTATGCAAGTAAAATATTTTAATTAACTTAAAAACATTTAATTTAAAATTGCTAAGACATGCATACAAATTTTATCTTAAATCTAACTCTTTTTGTAGCAAAAGTTGAACTGAATCTTCACTATTCAATAAAGGACGCAGAAAATGAAATCTGCACCGTTTCTATTTCTCAACTTCAATATATTAACGTTAAATACAAAATGTTTGGAACAAGAAAGTTTTTTGAACATCTTCTTTATTCAGGGTATGTAAATATTTTGTCACTGCACGTAGGATCGGGGTCCCCATCCGCTTACCACCCTTGTCACATCCCGCTCCCAGCCACTGCTGACGGGTAGGATGTGTTCTAACGGGAGGCGAGACAACCTTGCCCGGACGATGCCAGCAGAATGGCATCGTCCAGCTATAGAACACCGGGACGCTGATTCAAACAAAACACTTCATCGGACAGTGTATTAAAATCCGAGATTCAGACAACACACATGCCAAAAACTTTACACACCCCTTCATGAGATTGAACTTGACTACATTCTCAAAATAGGTTAGCATTAAACAAAATAGTGTTCACAAATTAGGATTTATGGAGAAAATTAAAGAAAGGTAATTTCGCCGTATAAGCGGAATTTAGCGAAAACATTTATGAAAAACTACCGTGTTGCCATATTGGGGTGTCGTAGCCGTGGCACTTCCGCAGCAAAGGCGTATCACGCACACCCGCGCACAGAAATCGTGGCGCTTTGCGATCTTGTTCAGGAACGGTTAGATGCACTCGGCAAGATCGTGAACGTCTCAACACATTTCACCGATTTAGATGAAATGATACAGCAGACCACTCCTGATATCGTTGCAATCCCGACAGCAACAGATATGCACTATCCGCTTTGCATGCGCGTGCTTGAACACGGCGTAAATATTGAAGTAGAAAAACCGCTATGCGTTGACTTAGTGCAAGCAGATGCAATCATAGCAAAAGCAAAAGAGAAAAACGCGCGTGTCGTTGTGCATCACCAAAGACGGGTTAGCCCCACGATGCAGGCTGTTGCGAAAGCACTTGATGAAGGTAAAATTGGCGATCTGCGTTATATTTACGCATGTGGAAAAGGGTATTATGCGGGCTACGGGTTGATGAACATCGGCACGCATGTTGTCAATAATATGCTCCGTTTCGGCGGACACTGCCGCAGCATTATGACACAAGCAACGGCAGGCGGACGCGAACTTACACCAGAGGATGTCCTTCCATCACCGGCAGGTATGGGGATAGTCACCGCTGAATATACTACTTCTACACTTCAATTTGATGGAAATGTTACAGGAACCCTGATCCAACAGCGATTTCCAAAGGTAAGTAGCGACGCGTATGTTTTAGAACTCTACGGCAGTGAAGGCAGATTGTTCTGGTCTGAATTAAAAGGTTCGTGGTGGTTACCCACACCACACTTTGTCCCTGATGGTACACATGACCGATGGGAGAAACTAACACCTATCTATCCTGAACATTTTGACAAAGACAAAGGGGCAAATGCAGACGATTACTGTATCGTTGATGAATATGTGAATGCACTTGACGAAAACCGTGAACACGAATGCAGCGGTGAAGAAGGTCGTCATGTAATTGAGATTTTAATGGGTATATTTGAGTCTGCAATTTACGGTATACGGGTAGAGCTACCGCAGAAAAATCGTGAGCATCCATTACTCCGATGGCGTAATGAAAACGGACTCGGTGCACCTAAAGAGATGCCGCGCGATTACGGTACCTGGTTATCACAAGAAACTGAACGGCTATACGGACAATAAAATAACCTAAGTTGCCACTTATGTAGCACAATCTGTATAAAGATTAAAAAATAAATTGGGTAATGTGGCGAGGTTAGGAAACCTCGCCAGCAGA
>JAPPES010000153.1 GCA_028824125.1 Candidatus Poribacteria bacterium | reverse complement strand
TATTTAACACTTGTTTGGAAGTCCTGAAAGGATAAAATTGTCCAAACTATAGTAAGTATTAAGGATAAATTAATTAATTTAACCTTTGAACAAGTAATCTCTGAACAAGAGTTTTACAAAATAAGTAGCATTCTGACCCCACAATCGAGAAGTCCTATGTGGGAAAAATATTTCATAGAAAAGCATGATTGTGAAAGAGTCAACAAAAATGAAAAAAGAGGGGATCTCCAAAAGAACGGCAGATATTATGAGTATAAAAGTTCTGGTTACAATCAGGATAATTCTGTTCATATTGTTCAAATTAGACCATGGCAGGATTGCGACTACATTGTTCAGTCAATCTCCGATGATGGGGCGATCACATTTGTTCTCATGCACGCAGAGATGATGTTAGAAATGCAAAAGCTAAAGGCAGCTCGCGCACATGGAACTCAAGCTTTAGTGAATAATGAAAATATAGAATACAGAATGACTCTGAAAAGAGATTCTGAGCATTGGAATAGATGGATTAACAACTATCGCAAAGAGGATGAAATTTTTCAATAGTATAACACATTTTCTATATGCAAAAGATTAGAATAAAAAACAAATTAGAAATAGAAAAAATGAGGCATAGCGGGCAAG
The DNA here is from genome assembly GCA_028824125.1 of Candidatus Poribacteria bacterium. Taxonomy (GTDB): domain Bacteria; phylum Poribacteria; class WGA-4E; order WGA-4E; family WGA-3G; genus MSPOR6. Next base: position 14,832 of record JAPPES010000153.1, on the reverse strand, counting down.
CCGCAGCAAAGGTTTTGCAGGCGATTGCAGATGCAATTGAACCAGGTATAACAACTTACGAATTAGAAATTATCTCTCGCAAAGTGATTGCTAATCTGAATGCTACTTCTTCATTTTACGGATATGTAATTCCGGACCACAGTCCTTTTCCCGCCACAATCTGTGTCTCTCCCAATAACAAAGTCATTCATGGTATTCCTGATAAGAAAGAAGAACTCATGGAAGGTGATATTATCGGTGTAGACACCGCTGTGAGCGTTGGCGGCTATCACGGGGATAACGCCTTTACATTTCCAGTAGGAAAAATCTCACTCGATGCACAAAAGTTGCTTGATGTGACGAAAGATTCGTTGTATGCTGCAATAGCGGAAGCAAAGCCAGGGAACCGTATAGGGGATGTCTCTTTCCAACTACAAAATGTTGCTGAAAAGGCAGGGTTCTCCGTAATTGAGGATTTTTCTGGACACGGTATCGGTAGACACTTGCATGAAGAACCGCAAGTGCTAACTACTGGCAAACCGGGACGTGGTACCCGTTTGCGCCCGGGGATGGTACTTGCAATTGAGGCAATGGTCAACGCTGGACACTCGAGCGTAGATGTCTTGGAAGATGGTTGGGGTGTTATGACATCAGATGGGAGTTTGTCTGCTTTTTTTGAGCATACGGTGGCTGTTCTTTCTGATGGTCCCGAAATACTGACAGGGAGTCCAATATGGGAAAATCTGTAAAAATACTTACGATTGTTACTGCAATCCTTCTATTCATTTCTCTCTTTCTTATCTTCGGATATGCGGAGGTTGAAAAAACAATGTTAGAGGTACAGAAAATTTTCTACCTCCACGTTTCAGCTGCGATGACTCTTTATCTGGCATTCGGTGTAAACTTCATATTTAGCATAAAGTATTTGATTAAACGCAAATCGAACGATGATCTACTGGCAGTATCTGCAGCAGAAATAGGTCTTGTTTTTTGTACTATTGTGCTGCTTTCTGGACCAATTTGGGCAAAATATGCTTGGAATACATGGTGGAACTGGGAAGCACGGCTCACGAGTACACTTGTTCTTTGGCTAATGTATGTAGGCTATTTTATCCTGCGTTCAGCATTAGCTGAAGATAAACGCAAACTCTATTCAGCGGTGCTTGGTATTATAGCATTTTTTAATGTACCGATAGTCCATTTTGCCACAAAATTGTGGGAGGCGGGAGCACATCCTGAGCGTGGTGCAAAAATGAATACACTACCTTCAATACGACACACATGGCTTGTCGTCTTAATAGTATTCGTCGGACTTTTTTCATTACTATTAATTTTGCAATATCAGATAAAAAAAACAGAGTCGCGCTATGAGGTGATTCGCCGCAAACATATAGAGGAGACATCTTGATGCGAATTGTAATTATAGTTAGTTTTCTAATCGTTGTCGGTTTAGTGTTCTTGGCAATTCAGGTGCCCACTTTGGATCAGAAAAAGATTGACACAGCAATCAAAGAAGCAGTGTCGAAATCTCAAGTTACTACAGAAGATGAAGATACTGTCCGACAGGCTGTCACCCTTTCAATAGAAAAGCTGGAATCGGCACAACAGAAGCGCCTCAAATATCTTGTCTCTGCCTATCTTGTTATTTGGTTGGTTTTTATGCTCTACTTAGTGCGATTGGGGAAGCAGCAGCAAGCATTAGACCAACGTCTTGCGCAACTGGAACAGGAAACATCCGATAGTGGAGAAGAAACTATGATTGACTCTCATGAGTCAATTGATAGAACTCAAAGTGAATAGGTATCTGAAGTAGAAGAATGAGGCATAAAACATCCCTTACTGTTTTGTCACTTCTACTCCCTGAAAAACCAGATGACCTTTTTCAAATTTTTTATCGTCATCCTCTGTCATCTCGTAATGAATAAAAATCGCATAACTTCTCCCTTTTTGAAAAGTCATGTTTTGTAAGGAGAATTTATCATCTTTTTTCGTGATAGGGTTTTTAGCGGTGAGCATCACGGTTTCCTTAACTTGGGTTTTCTTTGTCGATACCTTAACATTTGGATTTGCACTCACATTTTCCTCAGCACCTTCAATCGATTCAGCGTGCACTTTTACGACCACGTCTCCATACACGTTGCCATTCACAGGTGTATAAAAGAAAGTCAGCTTATATTGACCTGACTCGTTGGGTTCAAAAAAATACAGTGCATCGTTTTGACTTACCTTTTGCGCTACGATGCGGTTGTTTTGCTTTTTCCGTTCTTCGCCTTCTATCCCCTCTTTTACCGGGCCAATTTTCTCCATGGGAAGAATGATTTTATCCTCCTCGATTTTGATCTTTGTTAAAGGTTTGTGAAATCCGCCGCGCAGAATAAGCACATTTTGACTATCACCGACCCATGCTCCTCGCTCATTCTTTCTAAGAACACCTTTTCCCTTTGTCCCTTTAATTTCATAAAAATACGGAAGAATCTTTTGATAGCAAAAGCTATTATATCCTTTCCAGGTATAGAGAAGTGAAGAGCCTGCATTATGACCTAAGGCAAAGGTATGTCCTACCTCATGATTATAATCTACATAATGATTGATTCTAACCCTTTGTCGCATCCCACCTCCTGCATCCGCGTTGATCACTTGGGAAAAATAAGGTTTATTCTCTCCGCTCCATTTTTTCCATCCAAAAAGCGGTGCCATTTTCTGCTCTGTATGATAAAGATGATATACCTCTCTGAGGACCCCTTTGTGCTTTATAACCGTTCGTATTTTTTCTATTTCTGCTTTGAGTCCATCTCCATAAGCCATCCAGCCTTGGGCATAGTTTGGGGCATCGGGGTGGATTTCAACTCTTATTGGAAACTGGCTATAACCCTTTGTATACGACTTGCCTACAATCGTGTTGAAATAGTGAGAGTCATAAGCGACAGAAGTACGTCTCACCCAATGATAATATTCTGGATGAAACATATAATATTCCGGAAGGGTTGCTTTCTTATCTCCCGTTCCATTCGCATCTTCATTTCGTTTGGCTTGTCCAGTATTTGGTGCAGTTGCTTTCTTATCTCCTACTCCATCTGTCTCTTCCCATCCCTTGGGAACAACGCATATCTGTAACAATAAAAAAGGACTCGCCTCGAATAAGGTGATACACTCCTTTGCAAAAATCGTTCGTTTGCTGGGTTTATGGATGATATTTAAAGTGTAGACTTTATTAATACTCTCGACTAACCCACCCCCTAAATACGTCTTTGGCTGAATGACAATGCTGTCTTTGATAAAATTGTCCAGCCCTTTAACATCTACATGAAACTGCCCGCTCTTGTAATCATTAAAAGACGGAATAATTTGACCTTTCTCGTCCCTTAATTCAAACTCGTGATCCTTAAAGAAAGTCCCTAAATGTGAGTTATCACTGAGGGTAATCGATAGACGTGAGTAGGGCGTTATAACCAGCCTGCCTTCGTGTTCTTTATTTTCGTAAATTGTCTTTATGAAATCTTGTGGCAGTCCCCCTAATAAATCACCAGTTAATGAGTATTCATAATAACTGGCAAATTCTCTATTGTGTTTGGCGGGGTCCAGTTTGACTCTTCTCCCGCCAATCCAAGGATTATTTATAAATCGCGGATGGTTCACAGGAACAAAGTTAACGGCACTCACAAAAATAGCAGTTGGCTCCTGCAAAATAGCAGTTGGTTCTCGCATCTGACTCCAATGACTACACCCACTAAAAACGCTAAAAAGCAAAGCCAGTATAAGAAAATGGTATTTCATTTGACGTCTCCTTTTTTGGGAAGAATGTTTATTGAAAAGTTCTGAAGTGAAAGAATGAGGCATAAGGCATCCCTTTTCTTTCCCTGAAAGCTCACAATCTTCCGAGACAAAAAAGGGGCTATTGAGAATTGCGATTTGAATTCTTCGGTGAGTTCAGTGTCAAGTACGGTGATTTCGTCACGCAGCTCTGCCGTTTGCGATTCAAATTCGTTTTCTTGAAAAGTCATAAGCACCCCTATTGATCACTATTCGGTATCTCATCCCAATTGTGTTGGGGTGAGTAACCCAATTCCTTTTCTGCCTGCTTCCAATCAAAACGCGAGTCTGATCGTCCTGCGACTGCGTTATACGCGCCGTAAGTAATCTCTTCTGTTTCAATTGCACATTCCACACACTGTGCGACATCCCTCGGATCAACATAGACAAACCAGGGATCTGTTACAACCTCAGGTGCTGAAGGACCGGGATTAAGCCCATCCCCTGCAATAACGCCCGGACGGATATGAATAACTTTCAAACCGTGTGCCTGATGGTAGGCTAAGCCTATCTGTTCACCGAGATGCTTTGCCAGGGCATAATAAAGATCGCCTGCGCCGAACTGAAATGGATCATCTACCTGATACGGTAATTTGGATCCAGAGGCAGGTGGGCATGCCGAAATACTGGAAATGTTAACCAATTTTTGCACGTCTTGCTTCACACAAGCTTCAGCAACATTCCAGGTGCCTTTCACCATCACATCAGCGAATAAAGATAGAGGTTTACCGTGCCGTTCCCGCACCAATGCAACGAGGTGAACGACAGCATCCTGTTCGGCACACGCTGCTTCAATCTCATAAGCATTTGTAATATCTGCTTTGATAAATGTTGTCCCATTAAAATCGCTTTTCGGTTTAACAATATCAGTCAGCGTCAGTTGATATTTACTGTGTAACCGCTCAATAATAAATTGCGCGAGGTAACCAGCGGCACCCGTAATCAAGACCTTTTCAATTGCCATGATTTCAAACTATCCGTTTGCGAAGGGTACGTCAGTATAGAGTGCATCGTTGTAGCCAACATAAAAGACATTCCCCGCTTTAACCGTCGGCGCACGCAAACTACCACTACGTCCTAAAACTATTTTGAGGATTGATTCGCGGTTATCTTCATCGGGAACGAAAGTTTCTACGCTTTTACCTTTTGCAGCCACAATTTGCTCAGCAGAACTCATTAAGTCCCATACAGCATCTGCCTCTAACTTCTCTTTTCGAGCATCTGTTCTGTCTTCTGCTTGTAAGTTGTTTGTGTCAAGAACCTCTTGCACTTTTTTGCATGAGTTTCAGCTATTCCGAAAATAGATCCAATCTATCATTTCAAATCCTTCACTTGAATAAATTTACCAGTATTGCGACTTTTAATTGCCGCTTCAATTAATGTGAGTGTTTGAAGCGCGTCAGTGAAAGTCGAACGAATTAAAGCCCTATCTGCTGTTTCAATTGCCCGTAACCACGCTCCCGTTTTGTCTAAACCTAAACTGTTTTGTGAAGCAGCAGGTTCGTTTATTGTTTCACCATTTAGATAGCCACGAATAGCATTGTCTGCCATATTCGCTTGCAAGCGTAAATGCGGTCCTACGACTTCAACATCAAAACAGAATCTTTCGGTCCCACAGTGATTCATGTGTGTTCCGAAGACGCCATTGTCCAATTCGTAAGTCATTTGGATAGCATTTTCTGCGTCGAATTCGGTTCGTTCTAACGCCATACTTTTGACTGCTAATGCATGTGCTTGTAAGGGTTTCGGGTTTCCCATAACGTATCGTGCGCAATCCAGCACATGCACGGCTTGCTCTGCTAAGGGACCGCCACTAATCTCAGACTGTAGAAACCATGTAGGCATTTGAAAATCGAGATAATAATTGATTGTGCAAACTGTTCGCACCAGATGGACTGTCTCTGAAGCAATTAATGCTTTCAGTTGTTCATAGAGCGGGTGATACCGAAGTTGAAATCCGACAGCTGCCATCACATCCGTCTTTTCAATACATTCAAGACATTTCTGTCCATCGCTTATATTCAGGGCAGGCGGTTTTTCTATCATCAAAGCGATACCGTGTTCACACGCCATCTGGATAGGTTCAAAACGAACAGGGGGTGGCGTTGTAATCACCACCCCGTGCATTTCTATGTCAAAAAAATCACTTAGTCTATCGGTGGCAAGTTCAGCTTCAGCAAACGTTGCGAGTTCTTTTGCTGATTCAAGCTGCACATCGTGGACAGCAACCACACGCGCCCCGTAGCCGGTTATTGCGTTGTGGTGATGTCTGCCCATCCTGCCAGCACCGATAATACCGATAGATAAAGGATTAACACCGCGATCATCTGTGCTCGCGGTGGATTTTTGTTGCATTACTTAAGTTTTAAGTTACCCCATGTCACTGCAATTTTACCTTGCGGTTCAACTGGTGTTGCGGTGCCGCCTGGTGTTACGACGAATATGTTGTCGTACTGGGCGTGTTCAGCACCACTCATGCGGAACCCAATTTTTCCGGATGAGAAAGCACCTTGTGAATCAGTCCATTCACTCACAAAAGATAAATCGTCAACATCGCCACCTACGGGTCCAATGTACGCTTTAAAATTGGAACCTTTCCGCACCTCAAATTTTGCACGGTACCAGACATTTGCTTTCCGATCAACACCATCTTCAAATGCGCCTGGTTCCGCAGCCCATCCACCATTGACTCTTCTATGCCAACGGATGTGTTGGGGGGTATGCCCTGAACCATCGGTTGAAACTTGGTGCATATAAATGTTGTTACCGTCCGTTCCATGGAACACGAACCCTGTCAAACCATTCTGCATCGCTTTAAAATCAGCATAATAGTCGTATTCTTCTGGGAAATCATCAATGCTAAGCCCGACTTCGCCACCTGGCACGAAAAGAACACTATTACCGAGCACATCATGCCCATCGGCATTGTCTTCAATTGTCCAGGTACCTTGCGGTGCCCATTTTGATTCATCAATGTTCCCACCCTCAAAATCATCATGAAATAGAAGTTCAGCAGAAACAGTGCTAACGCACAAAATCATTGCCAAACAGATTAAATATCGCATTTTATATCATCTCCTTGTGATAAAACGTAAAACTGGACGACTCCGCCGCCAATTCAACCTTTATCAATTTAGATTATTTTAATGTAGCAGTTAATTCTACTACAATTTGTTTGTAATTATACCATTAATTCCTTTTAGCAAGTAACCAAAAGTAAGATGTCCTACTTTAAATAACGAGTTGTGCTAAATAACCTTATGTAAAATATTATTTCACATAAGCAAAACGTTTTGTTCGTGTTTCCTATTGGTTGATATGCTCTTCAGTCCCGTAGGGACGATATGTTTATAGAAGGATGGCAATAACGCCCTCTTTAGTCCCGTAGGGACGATATGTTTATATGATGACACCTAATATCTGTGAAAATAACAAAAACAATTAGTTAACTGGCACAAGTCGTTTAAATAAAGAATAAGTGCAAGATTCTCACCTTTTGACGGCCTATTTCTTTTTGAGATTTCCCCATGTCACCGCGAGTTTGTCTCTCGGTTCAACGGGAAAGATGTTAAATTCAGGCGTTGCAACGACAATGTTATCATATTGTGCGCGCTCACCACCACTCATCCGTATCCCAATTTTTCCCTTCTCAAAAGCCTTTTGACTATCCGTCCATTCACTCACAAGCGTAAGGTCTTTATCTTCTGCGCCGACATCACCGAGATATACCTTAAATTTGTAGTCTTTACGGACCTCAAATTTTACACGGTACCATACATTTTGGTCACGATTCACTTTATCTGCAAACGGATCGGGTTCAACAGCGTACCCGCCATTTACTTTTCTGTGCCACCGGATGTGTTGCGGTGTATGCCCGGAACCAGCTGTTGAAACTTGATGCATATATACGTTATTGCTGTCTTGACAGTGAAAACAAAAGCCTGTCAAACCAGCGGATACGGTTTTAAAATCAGCGTAATAATCGAACTCTTCGGGAAACTCATCAACGCTGAGACCAATCTCACTATTCTGGACAGCAAGCACTTTTTTACCAAGAACATCGTGCTTGTCATCATTATCTTCAATAACCCAAGTGCCCTGTGAAGCCCATTTTGCCTTGTCAACTTCATCCCCCTCAAAATCATCCTCAAACAGAATTTTAGCTGAAACGGTGCTGACACACAGAATCAGTGTCAAATAGATTACATATCGCATTTTAATCTCCTTATATTGTTAGAATTTATCAGTTTTAACCTGTGCCCAAATTGTCGTTAGTTTAGCGGTTGGTTCAACTGCCATCGGATCATTACCACCATAAATTTCAATTTCATCAATACGTGCATCATTATTCAAGCGAATGTGAATACGCACCCATCGTGCCTCTACATCGTCAAAGGTTATCTCAGTGGTTTTGCTTATTGCTGCACCTTTGTCGGTATAGACCTTTTTCCATGTGTTCGCCTCGGAGTTCACATCTGCCTTAGTTGTTGCAACAAGTATATCAAAGTCCACCGCCATTCGGTCAAGAAAACTTTGCGCATGGTCACTACCGAAATAGATACGGTTCACATTCGCAACAGCACCGATGTCAATCTGTGCCCAACCGGGTATTGCACCGATAATCCAACTACGGCAATTGTTATAGAATCCATCGTTAAGGTATTCTGTACAATGCCGTTGCGGACACCAACCCCCTAACAGTGAAGAAGCGTCAGGTTTAGCGTCTTTCAGTAGTGCTAAATTCGGTTGATTATCCCGAACTGTTGGCACAAATTCGGGGCCCGCTATACCAGCAGGGGCATCACAAGCATCTGTAGCTGCTTTGATGTCCTGCTCCTTGAATTCATAGCTTCCAAATTTTTCCGGTCCCTTGTCTTCATCATGAAGTGCGAAAACAGCAGGTGCTGTTAACGTAACTACCACTAAAAGTAAACAGAAAGTTGTAAGTCTCATTGGGAATCCTCCTTATTGAAATAGTGAATCGCGAATAGAATGAGCGACAAAAGGTTTTGGCAGACACATGGGAAAATTACGGAAAAAAGATCTTTTCATGGTGTATAATAGGATAGCATATTTCGCGAAAAAATACTACTATATTTCCAGGGGTATGTAAAGTTTTTTGAAAAAATACTTTTTACCCTTGTTGGAGGGGTTTTCAACCGCGATTTATTACCCAAAGGTAGGCGCGTTTTGTAAACGCGCCGAACCCAGAATCTAACGATATAAACGGCGCGTTTATATGAAGTTTAAGTTATTAATTCGGTAATGTGGCAAGGTTAGGAAACCTCGCCAACAGCAGGTGTACATCTCTGCTGGCAAGGCGGGGAATGCCTAAATGGCATTCATACCGTTGATTTCTTCCTAACCTCGCTAAATTACCCAATTTATTTTTTAATCTTCATCAAAACGCGCCTACCAGGGTGGCGAACCGCTAAATTGACGCTTATGGTGACAAAAACTTTACACACCCTACGAATCAATACGCTTGACTTTTAATTCCAAATATGTTACACTACAACTATCTAAATTTAATACCCTCAATCTACATGTGACTAACCACGACTTGCATAAAACCGGTAGGATCGTTGTAGTGTTTTGTCGGTAAGAACAATAGTCAAATAAACAAAAGGAAATTATGTCAATAACCGATTTTTTTCGCGGGAAGGTATTACTGATCACAGGAGGAACCGCCTTCCTTGGGCAACCGATGGTTGCCAAAATTTTAACTTCCCTTCCAGATGTTCAAAAAATCTATCTTCTTATCCGAAACCGTGTTGAGTCGAATGGTAAAGTCACCTCTGCCCAAGAGCGTTTTGAAAAAGAACTACTGACTTCTGATGTTTTTGACGCGTTACGCCAGCTGCACGGTGGACAGTTTGAGGCGTGGGTCAAAGAGAAAATCGATACTGTTGAAGGTGAACTGACAGATGAGCGCCTCGGCTTTAGCGATGCTGACTATGAACGTCTTCAGAATGAGGTAGATGTATTTATTAATATCGCAGGACTCGTTCAGTTTGACCCGCCATTTGATGCGTCCTTAAAGGGTAATGCACTCGCAGCCAAACATGTTGTAACGTTCGCTAAGGGGTGTTCTAATGCTGTTTTCCTCCATGTTTCAACAGCTTACGTCTGCGGTGATAAACCGGGAAAAGTTCCAGAAGAGCTCCATCCACCTTACAAAGACTACGCACAGCAACACAACGAAAAAAATGGAACGAAAATTCCACCAACGTTATCAGAAGAAATCGACTATCTGCTTACACTAAACCAATCTATCCGCGATGAAGCTGATACGCCAGAACAGATCAAACATTTTCAACAGATTGCACAAAAACAATTAAAGGTGGATAAACGTAAGAGTCGAAAAAGTCTTGAGGAACTCACTGAGGAAGCGAAAGGAGAATGGCTTGAAACTCGCCTTGTTGAAACTGGACTGAAACACGCACATTCACGGGGATGGAATGATACTTATACCTACATGAAGTTCCTTGCTGAACAGGTAATCATGGAGTTGTGCGGCGGTCTCCCTACTGCCATTATTCGCCCATCGATTATTGAAAGTAGTATTGCCGAACCACATCCGGGGTGGCTTGGCAAGTATCGGATGTCAGAACCGTTGATTGTCGGGTTCGCGAAGGGACGTATCCCCGATTTTCCTGCCAATCCAGATATAATATTAGATATTATACCTGTGGATTTTGTAGTGAATGCAATGTTAGCCGCTGCCGAGGCTATTTCAAAAAGCGGTGGGATTGAGGTGTATCATGTTGCAACGGGCACACAGAATCCGTTATATTTTCGCGGCATTGTTGATGCAACTTACGGGTATTTCACTGAAAATCCTATGATGGAAAAAGGGAAACCGATTCCTGTTCCTGTGTGGCAATATCCAAGTTTGGAACAATTCGAAAAGAAAGTGGAAGGTAAGATGCGTCTCCTTGATCGGGCAATTCAAGCACTGACGTTATTACCAACGCGATCAGCGAAACGCCGCCGCCGTAAACTCATTGTGAAGCAGAGCAGTATTAAAGCATTACTGCATTACATCCGAATTTACGCACCTTACACCCGAACAAACTTTGAATTTGAAACTGACAAGATGCGGGGACTTTACGAAGCACTTTCACCTGAAGAGCAGCAGCGCTTCGGATTTGATGTTTCACAAATTCATTGGCAGCAGTATTTCCAGGAAATTCACATCCCGGGTATTAAGCGCCATGTCCTTAAAATTGAGGACGAAACATCGGATACGCCAAAGCCCAAAAAAACATCCTCCCATGAAGAAGCAGATGAGTTCCCTGCTCCAGCACCAAACCCGATTGACAGTATCTCTCCACAAACAATTGTGGATTTAATTGAGATTCAGGCAAAACGTATTCCCGATAAAATTGCCCTACAAATGGTAAACGATAATGAATGGGAGCGGTATACATATAAAGAAACCCACGCACGTTCACGCCAAGCAGCGTTCCAATTATGGAAGAGCGGTCTACAGAAAGGCGATAGGGTTGTTTTAGTCTCGGAAAACCAACCGGAATGGTGCATCGCTTACCTTGCCGCATCGCAAATTGGCTGTGCAGTTGTTCCGCTTGACGCGCAGACACCTACACGCGAAATAATTGCCATTGCTGAGTTTACTACCGCGAAAGCAATCTTAGCATCCGATATTGTTTTAGCCAAGTCGAACACACAACTGATTGATGCTAATATCCCGTTGCAAAATATCAATAAGTTCAATGAGATACATGATTCAGATGAAGAAATCCTGACAGATTTTCCCAACGTAGAGATTACCCCGGATACCGTCGCATCTATAATTTTTACAATGGGCACGACAGTAGATGCTAAAGGTGCAATGCTAACACATGGCGGCTTTATTTCAAACGTACAAGCAGTAGCAAAGGCATTGCCACCTACAGATGAAGAACGGATTTTGTCAGCACTCCCCTTGTATCATGCCCTGAGTTTCTCATGTAGTCTGTTGATGGCGCTATATAGTGGTAATACTGCTACTTATGTCAATGCGCTCCGACCAACAACACTTCTCAAAACGATGCGTGAGGATAAGACTACCGCATTTATTGGGGTGCCAAGACTTTTTCAGATGCTTCAAAGTACTATTGAACGGCAGGCATCGCGAGAAGATGTATCTGGAGAAACTTTAGCCGAAAAAGCACAAACAGTTATGGGCGGACACGTGCGCGTCCTTGTCAGTGGCGGTGCTGCGCTTTCCGATGCAGTTTACGACAGCTTCCAAAAATTTGGATTGACACTTTATCAAGGCTACGGCATGACCGAGACCGCTCCTGTACTTAGTGTCAATCCTTATCTAAATAGCAAACGCGGGTCTGTTGGTACAGCGGTGGAAGGCGTAGAATTTGATATTGCAAATCTGAATAGTGATGGTATCGGTGAAATTATTGCTAAGGGCCCCAGTAATATGAAAGGCTACTATGAAAATCCGCATGCCACCGAAAAAGCAATTCGTAACGGTTGGCTCTACACGGGTGACCTTGGACATATTGATGCAGACGGTTATCTTTATCTCACGGGGCATTGTAAGGATATTATTGTGCCCGCTTCTGGGAAAAACATTTATCCTATTGAATTGGAGGCACTGTATCAGAACAACCCAGCTATTTCTGAGATGTGTGTCGTTGGCATTCCTTATGAAGACGGTTCTGATACTGCTATCCATGCGGTGATTGTACCAACAGCCAATAACGCGACGACTGAAGCAGAAATCCAGAATCATCTACAGAAAACCGCAAAGCAGCTGCCGAGTTACCAACAATTTCACAAATCACATCTGTTTCAAGATGCTTTGCCAAAGGCTGAGAACGGAACAATTGATCGTCCGCGCGTTAAAGCACAATTAGTGGAATATCTGGCAGACGAACAAACCTCTGTTCAGCAAAGTGGACAAGATGACGCACATGCAACAGAAAATGTCCCAGAAGAGATTTTGTCTCCACTTGCCAAATTAGCACGTATGCCTGCTCACAAGATTCACCTTGATAGCCGTTTGGACACTGATCTTGGACTTGATTCGCTCACACGACTTGACCTACTGATGCTCCTTGAATCTCGCCTTGGCCAAACAATTCCTGATGCAATGCTCGCTAATTTGCAGACGGTGAAGGATGTTGTTGAATTAACACAGGCTTTCGAAAAAACAGAATCTGTAGAATCGTCTGAAACAACGGCAAAATCCTTAAAACTCCGTGAAAAACTGCATTGGTATGCGCGCGCATTTCGTGCTGGTATTCGAAGTATCTACCGACACCGTTTTTCGTTTGAGTGTTACGGACTCGAGAATATACCCCAAGATAAACCTTACATTATTACACCGAACCACACAAGCCATTTAGATACCTTGACAGTTATTACGGCGCTCGGACAGGATTCACACCGATTGTGGACACTTGCCGCGCGGGATTACTGGTTCGGTAATCGGTTCCAAGGATGGTTCGCACACAATTGTCTCAATGCGCTTCCGATTGAACGGGATGGCAACTTCTCACAGTTTCTGAAAGATTTGCGAATGGCTAATGAAGTGACAGAACAAAACAGTGGATTGCTGATTTTCCCAGAAGGCACGCGTTCACTTGATGGGAAACTGCAGCCTTTCAAACCAGGTATCCTTAGCCTTCTGATTTATGGACAGCAAGTGCCGATTATTCCTGCTTACATAAAGGGCACATTTGAAGTGCTTCCCAAAGGACAAAACTTTCCGAAAAAACATCCAATTCAGATCGTTTTTGGAGAACCCCTTCTATTTGAAGTTTCACAAAAATCGGAAGACATTACAGAGAACTCGGAGATATACCAGAAATTTTTGACTGAACTTGAAAACCGTGTTGCTAAACTTAGAGAAACATTCGATTAGGATTTAAGATGGAATCGCTTCAGAAAAAATCTATCGCGTTTTTTGATGTAGACGGCACGTTGCTGAGTTCTACCATTGCACATTGTTACATCTGGCTTCGGACTTCCGCGTTGTCTCCGATCCATAAATTTTTCTGGACTATTGGTTTCCTCCCGAAGATTATATACTATCTTATCCTTGATCGGATGAGTAGGGAAAGATTTAATCAGGTCTTCTATCGGAATTATCGCAACATGGACGCAGCAACGGTAAAGGCATTAGCAACAGATATGTTTGAGAATTACTTGCGTCAGAAGATATTTCCTGAGGCGATTTCGCAAATTGAGGAGCATAGAGAGCAGGGAGACCTTGTTGTTCTCCTAACTGGTTCGCTTGATTTTATCGTCCAACCGATTGCAGAATTCTTTGAGGTAGATTCTGTTTTAGCGGCTGAGCTTGCAGAACAAAATGGAAAGTTTACTGGCGAACTCACAACTGAACCCCTAATCGGAGAGCAAAAGGCAATTGTGCTGAAAAAATTCGCTGAGCAAACAGGCATATCCCTTGATGTCTGCTATGCCTATAGTGATAGTCAATCTGATCTGGCGATGTTGGAAGCCGTGGGGAATCCGGTCGCTGTCAATCCAAGCAAAGCACTCCGTCAAAAAGCTCTTGAAACAGATTGGGAAATCCACGAATGGATGCAAGCATCATAGATATATAAAACCTACAATTAATGGGACACTTCTGTAGCATAAACTTTTAGTTTGTACAGAAGTGGACACAAACTAAAAGCTTATGCTACAACACCCCCGGTAGGTTCGGTTTCCTAACCGAACTGATAGAACGGAAATTATAATGAGGTAAAAAATGCAAGTTGATCGCTATCTTGAATCAATGTCTGAACCACAGGATACAATGTTTGTTGAAATTGCTGGGCTGCATCGGTTTACCCGTCGTGGTGATGACTGGGTGAAATTTCGAGAGGATCTGATTCAGCTGCTTGAACAGACCATTTCTGAAGAGCTTTCCAAGGAGTTTGCGAAAGCTACAGTGGATTGGATTTCGGAGAATTAGGGTTATTGGAATAACCCAAGTTGCTACCTATAAGTTTTTAGATATGCAGACACCGTTTTTAATAGAGAATAATTCATTTTTCGCAAGAATTCGTAGCG
>JAPPES010000109.1 GCA_028824125.1 Candidatus Poribacteria bacterium | reverse complement strand
CTGCGTTTGCCAGCACATCACCCGCGATTGTCAATATCACTTCTGCTGAAGCACCCGAAGCAAGCGATACTGAGGTTTGACTTAAAGTAGCTGCTTCATCTGACGAGGCTAAATTTATTACATCATCTGTATTCCCATTATTCGTAACATTGATCGTATAAGTGACGCCTTGCGAAGCATCCGATGTTTCGGTTGTCAAACTACCTACACCTGCTAATATCACATCATAGACTGGCAGAATAGTCGTAGTCGTAGCAACTTCAGCAGTTTTTGTGTTATCGCCTTGCGAGGTAGCCGTAACCGTGACTCCATACTCACCTGCTGTTGCTAAAGCAGTGCCGGGAATCGTCAAAGTTACGTTGGTAGAAGCCTTTGATGCAAGGGATACAGAGGTTTGGCTCAAGGTGGCAGCATTTTCTGACGTTGCTAAGTTTATCGTGTCACTTGTGTTACCGGTGTTTGTGATTGTGAGCGTATAAGTGACGCCTTGCGAAGCATCCGCTGTTTCGGTTGTCAAATCGCCTACACCTACCAAAGTAATTCCATAAACCGGTAGAATAGTCGTAGTCGTAGCAACTTCAGCAGTTTTTGTGCTATCCCCTTGTGAGGTGGCTTTGACTTTCACTGCGTAATCACCCGCTTGCGCGAGCGCAGCGCCAGAAACCCTTAACGTCACTGTGCGTGAACTTCCCCGGTTAAGGGATACAGAAGCCGGGCTGACTGTAGCAGTCGCATCACCTGAAGCTGTTAAACGAATCGTATCATTTGTGTTGCCAGTATTTGTTACGCGGAGCGTATATCTGACACCCGCGCTGGCGTCTGTTGTGCTTCTGGTCAATGTGCCTACACCTGCTAACGACACACTATACACAGGTAGAATAGTTGTAGTCGTTGAAACTTCAGCAGTTTTTGTGCTATCCCCTTGTGAGGTGGCTGTAACTTTAATCTTATAGTCACCCGCTGCCGCTAAAGCAGTGCCGGGAATCATCAATCTTACGTTTGCTGAAGCACCTGCAGCAAGTGAGACAGATGTTTGGCTTAATGTCGCACTTGCATTGCCTGATGATGACAAACGAATCACATCGTCTGTATTACCAGTGTTTGTTACCCGAAGCGTATAACGGACGCCTGCGCTTGCATTTGTCGTTCTTCTGGTCAATGTGCCCACACCTGTTAACGTAACACCGTAAATTATGGGGACATCTGATGTTGCTTTTTGGGTATAAATGTAATCTCCTGAGGTGCCAAAATCACCATTGGCGGCGTTCCCGGCCGCGTAGAATGTAATAGGTCCTATATTGGTAGATGGGGCAGTCCATTTAAATGTCCAACTATTTGCATTTCTTTTGCCTCGGGCAGTTCCAGTTGACGTATGCTTAATATATTGTTTGCTATTTTCTGCTGATAATTGTGTATTTGCATTCGCCGTGGCAAAGGTACCAGCACGTGCTCCATTACTATTCAAAGCGGTCATCTCAAATCCCCATCGACTTTGTCCTGTGCGCGATAAATTAACAATAATATCATATTCCACACCTGGCGAATAGTTTTCAGGCACTGTCAACATCAATGCCCCCCCCACGGCATTTAGAGTATTACCGGCGTGGCACTGTGTACAGTTGCCTTCATTGGGAGCTCCAGTCAATCCATCTGGAGGTCCATCACCAAAAGAAAAAGCAAGGACACTACTGCTGCTTGCAGCGAGGATAAGTAAAAGTATTACCGAAATAGACAATGTGTTTTTTAGGTAAGCCATAGAGTATCTCCTTTAGGTATACGCGAAAAAAACGCCCCGCCGCCGACGCTAATCAGCGTTGATTTGCAATCGGATGAACCGGCAGTCGGGGCGTTTTTTATAATTGCGTTTTAGTTGCTAAACCTACTTGAGAATGACCATTCTGCGGGTAGCAGAGAAATTCCCTGTTTGGAGGGCATAGAAATAGATACCGCTCGCAACATGTTCACCCGCGTCATTCTTACCATCCCAATAAGCCGCAGCCGAACTCGTCATATAAGAACCTGTCGACTTGTGACCCAAGTTAAGCGTCCGAACCGTATGACCGGAAACATTATAAATCTGAATCGTTACGTTGGAATCACGACTCAACTGATAAGGTATCCAAGTTTCAGGGTTGAACGGGTTCGGGAAGTTTTGTCCCAGAATTGTTTCTTTCGGACGCACATCGCCAACGCGCATTTGCACACTTAGATACGCATTGTTAACATCCGAAGTTTGAACTGTACGCTCAAACGGGCCGGACACAATCGTGCCATTCTCGTCAATGAGTGTGATCTCAATTTTATCGCCAGCTGCAACGACGCTCTTATAACTCATATCTACCCAAACAGCAGAGGCGCGCCCTTTATCGCTGGTGGCTTTCTTTGTAGTCACAACTCCTGTGCGGAGGTTTTTGGCAACCATGGTATAAGAAGCACCAGTTATTTCATCCTGCAAGCCGCTTGTGATGACAAATGCCCAAGCATCTTTAGCAGTGGAAAGTTTGGGTGCAGCAGCGGCTTCTTCCATAGGCATTTCAGTCATTTCTGCCGGTGCGTTAGACCATGCATTACCACTGAATGTTATCATGCCGCCTGCGGGTGTATTAACAATATACCCTTTTCCACCTTCAATAGCGAAACCATCGTCATCTTCAGCAACGACATAGCCCACAAAGTCCTGTGCAGTTGCATCTAACTTGATAACAACTGTGGACCCGACCATTTCAGCAAGTGATTTTGCTGTATAGGGTTCGGTTGGCATCAACGGAATAGAGATCAGGTTTAATCCCGCTTGAAGCATTATATCGTAAGTGGGCAGAGGTGGTGGAAGTACTGGCTCCGGTTCTGGCACATAAGGTTCTATGGTCAACATTGCTGTCGGCTCTGTCCATGCAAATGCTGCGGTTACATCACCAACTTCCATGATACCAGGGTGCGGTGTAATTACGCCACCTTCTGTGGGAACACGTGCATTGCTGCCTTCTGGATCATCCGCAGGTGCTAAACCGACTGGACCGGGAATATCAGTCCCACGTTCAGTATTTTGTTCACTACCCGCATCATAAGCCATCAAGTTTCGCGTTATGGATATAGGCATACCCTCTGCATCAAAGAGTGCTAAGTCAGCGACACCGATAAACGCATCATTTGTTGAGACCAACATTGTAGCAAGAGAGAGCGAAGAATTCATTGCATCGGCTGTCAGCACTACGGAAACAGATGCACCGGGGACAACAAAACCCGTTGGAGGGGTTAGTGCCTCAACGTTTGCACCTGCAGCGGCTGCGAGCGCGGCGAGGCCTGAGGTGTCTCCATTTTCAGCAAGGAGGACAAGCGCCTGATTGGCAGGTTGACCGACTTCGTAGACTTTAACACCAGCAGCATGTGTTGCAAAGATTGGGGGTGAGAGAATTTGTCCACCCATACCCGGTTCACCTGTGGTGAGGTTCGTCAGGGTAATCTTGAACATTTGAGGCTCGGGAACAATAGGAGTTGGTTCAGGATCCGGAGTTGGTTCAGGATCCGGAGTTGGTTCAGGATCCGGAGTTGGTTCAGGATCCGGAGTTGGTTCAGGATCTGGTGTTGGTTCGGGATCCGGAGTTGGTTCGGGTTCTGGTGGAGCGGGAACAGTGATTGAACCATCTGCGGTTGTGACTTCCAACGGATTGGCACTCGCATCAGAAACGAGAACATCTGACAGAGTGATAGCGGATGCTTTTACCTCAACGACCTCAAACGTTACTGTAGCAAGCGTGCCATCACCATCCCCAGTTCCTACGCCAATCGAAGTTCCACCGATTACGACATGGGAATCGCCTGGTCGCAACAGTGGGAAAAATGTTCCAGCAGCAGGATCACCAGGAAGATAATCTCCTTTTGCGGCGGAAACATAACTAAGTGCAGTCTTGTCATAATTGACGGTTGCTTGGAAACCTGCTACACCAGCACCACCAGCAATATTAATATTCACGGTAAACTGTTCCCCAACTGCCGGGGAGTCCATTGTAGCGGGATCAACAGAAACGGTAGATGCACCGTAACTCATTGCTGTCCATCCCAAACACATTACAACAGCTAATACGGAAAACAGAATTTTCCTATTGAAAAGCTGATTTTTCATAAAATACTCCTTACGAATTCATTTACATTGTGACGTTTTCTGTCCCTTTCGGTACAGGTTTAATTTTCGTTTGAGAAAAGATTTTACCGGAAATATAGGGAAATCCTTCACATCGGCATCCTGCTGTTAGATGTACGGGGTAGAATCGCTCAAACGTGACTTCAACTTACTTTACTATAACTATTAAAACTTAAGTTGACACCTTGTAGGACAATCGATATGAGGATTAATTTATTAATTCGGTAATTTTCGGTCTGCACGAAACACGCGTCCCCTACTGCTGGCGGGGTTTCCTAACCTCGCCACATTACCGAGTTTACTTTCTTAATCTTCATTTAGATTGTGCCTGTGAGTGCGCAAACTAACAGTTTGCGCTACAAAACTTTCGCAAATAATGCACTATTTTCTATTAAAACGGTGTCTACATGTCTAAATCTTGTCCGTGGCAACAACTTAGGTTATTAAAAAGCTCATTGAAAACTATTTCATTAAAGTAAAGTTTATACTAATATGAATAACGTTGTCAAGTTAAATACAAACATAATAGGATTATTTTCGGCAAGAAACATCCTAAATCTATTGTTTAATTTATTATACTACAAATCTTACAAGTTAAGCAAATTAAAAAGTGCCTCTTATTGAGATAAGCGCGGCGCGAGTTGATTCCAAACATCACCTAATTCTGAAACGGCTTTGTAAACCGGATAGAGTGCTTCCCACATTGCTTTGCGTGCGTTGATAGCAGTTTGTTCATCACCTTCAGCAATAGCGGTTGTCAGTTGATGCCCCATTTCCTCTTGGATAGCTGCACATGTTTGTGCAAGTTCCGCAAGTCGCTGCGCTGCATGTACTTGGCGCGTAACCAGTTCCGACACAGAGATCTCCATATCCGGTTCCACATCATAAGCACTGGATGGGGCGAAATTATGTGGTAACCGTTCACCATCTTCTGTTCGTGGTGTATGTGTTGGGTGGATATGCGGTGTAACGGACAGATACATCGTCATCGGTTCGTCACCAAGCACACGCACTTTGTGTGGTTGATCTGCTAAAGCGACACACATCTGTCCGGGGCCCAACTCCTCTGTCTCACCGTCAATTTCAAATTCAACACGTCCTTCCAAAATCAAGAAAATTTCATGTCCAAGATCATGGCTATGGAGTTGGGCGGTTTGCCCGGGTTCCATCCTTAAAAAACGTGACCGAATCTGTGGTGTTACCAGAACGTTTCGGACATCTGTTCGATAATCGTAAACTGGAAATCCCATCGCGTTCTCCAAATTTGCTTTTGACGTAAATTTGCCATATTTCCGAAAAAATGTCAAGTTAAAATATTTAGCTGGGTGTGTAAATTTTTTGTCTGAATCGGGGTTGGAAACCCCTCCAACAAGAAGATGGAAAAGTTAATGCCAAAACTTCACATACCACTTCGGTAAAAAAATTTGACTTCTACCTTTAGATAAGGTATAATATATCAGAAATTAATTTTATACCAAAAACGTTATGTTAATGCAATTTTTCTGTCCCCATCATCATTCAGTTCATTCCTGAGTCGGGCGGATTAGAATGATGAGGTGATTATCCCATACATCATAGTGGCATGAAGCAAGTGGAACTTGCTACAACCCTGGTAAACTAACCGCTCTCCTCCGTGCTGGTTCATCGGCATGTTGAGTCAACGGAGTGCTTTGTTTACCGGGTTTTTTGTTTAAGATATATCTTGTGGAACGGATAGAAATCTGTTAGCATCTTATTTTATAGGAGAGACGTATAATGGAAAAGTTTACGAAACCTACCGGAACGAACGATTTTCTACCTGAACAGATGGTTCAACGGAACTTTGTTGAGAATATCGTTCGTGAGACCTTTGAAAGTTACGGATATGCACAGATTCAGACGCCGCTGTTTGAATCCTTTGCACTCTTATCCGCACAATCCGGCGAAGAGATACGTCACAAAATGTTTACGTTTGTAGGCCCAGATCGCGTAGATTATGCGCTTAGACCCGAACTAACTGCTCCAGTTTGCCGCCTCATTGCCAATGGAGATCTAAAACACCTCCCTTATCCCTATAAACTTTACTATATCGGACAATGTGTGCGTCAGGAACCGAAAACAGACAATCCAAATATCCGCCGTGAATTTCGACAGGCAGGCGTTGAACTGATAGGACCCGCATCGGCGCTTGCAGATGCGGAGCTTATTGCAATTCCTGTTCGAATTCTTGAGAAACTCAATATCTCGGAAACAAAATTAAAAATCGGGCATACGGGTGTATTTCGTGAGATTTTTAAACAGATTGCTCTTGATCCGAAAGATCAGAGTGAAGTGATATTGGATATTGATCATCTTTCTCGACTACGCTCAGAAAGCAAACTTTTGGAGATAGAAACGCTGCGTGAGGAACTGAATATGTTGCGGCGTTTACAAGGAGTTGAATATGAAGGTGATTACAAAATAGAAATTGCCGCAGTTCAAGGGGTAACAGAAAGCACTGCTGGTACTTGGATAGAGAAGTTACCAATGATTGCTGAGGAAACCTATAAAGCGAGATGGCATCGATATTTCGATATTTCTGAAGAGGTCGCGCAGCGTTGTATTGATGTTTCAAAAATAAGCGGTGATATAGATTTAATCCTGGCAACGTGGGAAATGAGTTTTGTTGGTGGTACTGCTCAGGGTGTTCGTCAAGATTTGATCACACTACAGACATACTTGGAAAACTACGAAATTACCGACTTTGACATCAATTTGGGGATTACGCGCGGATTTGATTTCTATACCGGGACGGTTTTCCAGATTGTATTGTCGGAGAAAAACTTACCGATCTGCGGTGGTGGAAGATACGATAGATTGATCGAAAACTTTGGTGGACCATCGCTTCCAGGGGCAGGTTTTGCGTTCCAATTTGATTCGCTCATAGAAGCGTTTGTTGAAACGCAGCGCGAACCTATTCAAGCAAAAAAGGATTACTTTATTGCAGCGACATCCGATGATCTTATCCCTGAAGCACAACGTTTCGCGGAGACATTAAGACGTTCAAGTAAAACTGTGGAGATAGATTTGATGGGGCAAAACCTTCAAGAACAACATGACTATGCTGTTAAAGCGAACTACGATTACGTGATTAACTTAATCCAAGATCAACCGATACAGAGAATTGATTTAAAAACTGGAAACACAGAGGTGGTTACCCTCAAAGACCTTGATAAATGGTTATAGATGGATACCGAATACTACAGCATACTTTTAGAATTGAGGTAAACAAATTATGCAAGCAGAAAGGATATTAAATCTACTTTTACCGAAAGGCACTATACAGTCTGAAACACTTGAAACGTTTCAGCGTGCAGGCTACGAAATCGACGGCTACAAGTCTACTGACCGGTCCTATCGTGCTACTTTTCACAACAATAGCGAGTTTCAGATAAAGATTTCTCGTCCCCAAGAGATACCGGTCTATGTTGGGATGGATGATTTTTATGATTTAGGAATTACTGGGCAAGATTGGGTTGAAGAGACCGATGCGGATGTAGAGGAGATTCTACCGTTGGAATATGGATACGTTAGTATAGTTCTGGCAGTGCGCGAAGAACGGGAGGAAATCAATACATTTACAGATTTGGTAAATCTCGCGGATAGAAACATCCGTATTTCTACGGAATATTTGAACATCGCTGAAAAATATATCCTTGAAAAGACTGAAAACCGTGTCGCACCAGCTATCTTAACTCCATGGAAAAGGCTGAACACCCTCGGCACTTACCAGTCTCCCATTACCCTTATGCTCTCTTTCGGCGCAACAGAGGGAAAACCGCCTGAAGAAGCTGATGCTATCATTGATAATTGTAGTTCGGCACGCACGCTCAAGGCAAACCACCTTAAAATAATTGAAGTGCTACGTGAATCTGAATCTACGCTGATCGCGAACCCGAAATCGCTTAAGGATCCATGGAAACGTGAAAAGATTGATGAACTGAAGCAAACCTTAGAGAAAGGGTTGCGGAGACGAAGAAGTCAAGCACTTCCCGGTCACATTTAAGGAGCAGAACTTATGGCAACTTTTATTAAACCGCGCGTCCCTCGCGGCATGCGTGACATTTTACCTGAACAGATGATTCGTAGGCAATATGTTATAGATGTCATTCGCGACGTATTTGAAGAATTTGGGTTTGAACCGTTACAGACTCCCGCGATGGAATTATCCGAAGTGCTTACAGGAAAATATGGGCCAGATGCGGAAAAACTGATTTATCAAGCAGGGCACACAGGGGGTAAGGAGGATATTTCGCTTCGTTACGATCTTTCTGTCCCGCTCTGCCGTGTTATCGCGATGTATCCACAACTACCGAAGCCTTTTAAACGCTACCAAATTGACCCTGTGTGGCGTGCAGAACGTCCGCAAAAGGGACGTTATCGCCAATTTTTCCAGTGTGATGCGGATACCGTTGGCAGCGATAGCATGTTGGCTGACGCGGAAAATGTTAATCTAATCTACCAAGTGTTGTCTCGCCTCGGATTCAAGCAATTTGAGATTAGTGTCAACGATAGAAAACTGATTACGGGGATAGGGCAATTTTCAGGTGTTCCTACTGCACAACTTGGCGGACTCTATCGTTCTATTGATAAATTGGATAAGATCGGGTTAGACGGTGTTACCGCAGAATTAAGGGAAAATGAGATACCGGAAGATGTTATTAAAAAATTGCTCACACTACTGCAAATTGAAGGTGATTCTACAACGGTGCTAAATGAAATGCAGGAACAACTTGAAGATTTAGAAATTGCCCGTGAAGGGACTGCTGAATTGAAGGAATTGATTGGCTATCTCACTACGCTTGGTGTTCCAGAAGAATGTTATAAGGTGAACGTGGCTATGGTGCGCGGATTGGAATACTATACCGGACCAATTTATGAAACGGTCGTTGAAGAGCCGAAGATCGGTAGTATCACAGGTGGCGGTAGGTATGACGAACTCATCGGGAGTTTTAGCAAACAGAGTTTTCCCGCAACAGGTACGAGCTTTGGCATTGAACGGATTATTGACGTTATGGAAGAATTTGATATGTTTCCGTCTACTGTGGGGAAAACGGTAACGCAGGTCCTAATGACTGTTTTTGATGACGAGTTAATGAAGGAATCACTTAAATTGGCTACGCAGCTACGTCAAGGTGGTATTCGAACAGAGGTCTATTTCCGCCCTGCCCGTCTTAGCGCACAGATGAAATATGCTGATGCGAAAGGAATCCCTTACGCTGTTATCCTTGGATCGGATGAGTTGGCTGCAGGTAATGCTGCTGTTCGGGATTTGGCAAGTAGAGAACAAGAAAATGTGCCGTTAGATAAAGTTGTTGAAAGGATTAAACACTTGATTAATACATCAGAAGGGAGACAAACATTCTAAACAGATGAAGGCTGTTGTTGTATCACAGGAATAACGTAGCTACGAATGGTAAAACCGTCCAATGTCTCTGTTTCTACGCGAGGTTCAGAAACTGTGCGGTGATCAAAGACAACGTAATATCCTTCCACAGCACCTTCTGATTTGAGGTACGCAGCGAGCTGCCGTTTGCCAGACTGATAACGACGGTCGCTTTCCCAAATCTTAGTTTCAACGATATAT
The DNA here is from genome assembly GCA_028824125.1 of Candidatus Poribacteria bacterium. Lineage (GTDB taxonomy): Bacteria > Poribacteria > WGA-4E > WGA-4E > WGA-3G > MSPOR6. The sequence continues at coordinate 5,728 of JAPPES010000109.1, read as the reverse complement.
TTCTGTGTGTTGTGCAGAATAAGTAAGTCTATCCTGCCTCGTCCGGTTTGGACTTCAAGATACATTGTCCCACGCACGATTCGGACAAACTGATCAAGGTAAGCGTAGAGGAGATATTGTCCAACAAACTCTTTCGGGGTATCTGGCACGTGTAAAATTTTAAATCCTACACGGGCAATGAAATCCTGAAAATTATCAAGCAGTGGTCCCATCTCAATTTTTCCATCAGACGAGAGATAATCTGAAAATTCGGTATCTGTATTTTCGGGAAAATAATCCCCCTCAAGTCCGTTAATAAGGGGTTGGAATGCTTGAATAATGCAATGCTTATAAATTGGGTTCACAATCTCACACATGCCATCAGAACCTTCAGCAATAACACCATAAGTAGCAAGTTCGTTGATGAGTTCATCATATAAATTGAATTCTATACCGCTATCATAAGAAGTTATCTTCATGAGAAGTGTTTGAAATCGCTGATCTCTACGTATATTTGTTATCAGATGATCAATGTTGGTGTTTCGTTCACGAATAAGTTGTACGTGTGCTTTTGAGAAGTGGTCCATTGTAATCAATTCGTTTTTCGGGATATTCAATTCCTCAGTAAGAATCTGTGCGAATCGGTTCACAAGGAACGGTTGGCCTGCTGTTTGTTTATGGAGTGCTTCAATAACTTCTGGTGAGAAGGGTTGTCCGGTTTCATCTGTATACTGTGCCAACAATTCTTGTACCTGTTGGTGAGTAAAGTTTGGCAAGTGAAACTCGTCTTGGATATTGAATGGAGAAACAGACCTGTCGTAGTTAAGTTGTGCTATGCTTTTGACTCCGATAATGCCGACACTATAAGGACAGCGCGTATCATCGGACAAATAGATATTGCGAAGTGAATGCAGAAAATCGCTTAGAACAACCTGGGGAATTCCATCAAATTCATCTATAATAACGACAACTTTCTGATTATTATTTTGGCTATTCAGAACACTTGAAAGTTGTTCAAAGTACTCTATCATTGAAATGTGATTTGTGATCTTAGCGTTTTCAAGGAATTGTGTGAGTGCGTCAGAAGGGGCGTGTCCGCGTTTTTCAAAAACTTGTTCAATTTCTTTACGTACCCTTTTGCAGAAGTCTTCGTAAAAATCGGAGGGGGAGAGGTTTTTATACACTTCAAAATTGAGTTGAATTGGGAAATAAAGAGACGACTCAGTCGCGAGTTTATCAAATGCCATTCGGAAAAAGGTTGTCTTGCCAGTCTGCCGTGGCGCAAAGAGAACGATGTACCGTCCCTCTTCAACCCGTGCAAGAAAATCGGAAATCTCCTTGCTTCGAGAAACAACATAATGTCGTCCTGGGTAGACTCGTCCCTGAGTCCAAAAACGTCTCATGTTTCGCCTCGTTTCAATAAATCCTCAATGATTTATTTTATCACATCATTTTTTGAAAATCTATAGTTAATTTGGTGATCATAGAAATGGTATCACAATCGAATTTAAAACATAACTGAATCGTACCGCTAAACATAACGAGTTGTGCTAAATAACTTATTGTAAAATATTATTTCACATAAGGTAATCTTTTGTCCGTGTTTCCTATTGGTTGATATGCTCTTCAGTCCCGTAGGGACGATATGTTTATAGAAATACGGCAATAACCCCTCTTTAGTCCCGTAGGGACGATATGTTTATAGGACAATACGTAATATCTGTGAAAACCACAAAAACAATTAGTTAACTGGCACAAGTCGTAAACATAGTGTCAAAATAGAACAAAAATAAAGAGAGAAAAAGATGATGAAATTCAACAAACGTTCACGGATCCTTTGGAGTATTTTTATACTCGGTTTGATTGTTCAGGTGTTGCAACTGACAATCATTGGGTGTAGCCATACTTCGCCATATTATCACCCTGATATACCTCCCAGCGCAAAACAGAATATTGTAACGGAAAATACGCTCCATTACCGTATCTTGCTACTTGGGGATGGCGGACAACCGAAACAGGATGAACCTGTACTAAAAACGCTCCAAGCATGGGCGCAAAAAACACCTGAGAAGACCAGCATCGTTTTTTTAGGCGACAATATGTACCCTGATGGGATGACAGAACAAAGACAGCACGAAGCGTCTATGAGACTCGGTCCACAAATAGAGGTTGTAAAATCTACGAACACACACGGTCTATTTATTCCCGGTAACCATGATTGGACAAATGGTAAAAAGGAAGGGTATCGGGCACTTCTTGCCCAAGAAAAATATATCAATAATGCGCTATCACACTCACCAAAATTCCTACCGCAGGGCGGCTCACCGGGACCGGTTGTGTTGGAATTGCCAAAGTCGACACCTATTGTGCGGATAATTGTGCTTGATACGCAGTGGTGGTTACATCAACACGAAAAACCGCAAAAATCTACAGAGAAAATTATAGCAGGACTCAAAGCCGCATTGGATACCGAATTACCTATCATCGTTGTTGGACACCACCCTTTGCAAAGTTACGGAATACACGGCGGTTTCTATGATTGGAAGTCGCACCTTTTTCCCGGCAGAGTTTCAAAAAAATGGCTTTGGGTGCCGGTGCCAATCGTCGGTTCTCTCTACCCGTTGGTGCGATGGCATCTGGTAAGGTCTGATCAAGACCTCAACGGTACACGCAACAAAAATATGGTATCACAGCTTAATGCTGCTTTTTCAACCGCCAAAAAGACACCTCTTTTGATATACGCCTCCGGACATGAACATTCTCTACAAGTTTTAAAAGGAGATGTTACAGATTACTTACTCGTAAGTGGGCTTGCCTCAAGTGAAAAGGCGACAGAGGTTAGCCATGGGGATAATACGTTGTTTGCGCACCAACACACCGGGTTTATGGTAGTAGATTTTCTTACAAACGGAAAAGTTTTGCTACGAGTGGTTGAACCTGGAGGCAAAGAGGTACTGTTTCATCATTGGTTAAAATGATGGATTCTCATGGAAGGCTAAGGTCTCATTTGTTATACCATTCTATTATGTTATACCATTCTATTAATTTTCTTTCATCACCGGTTGTTAGAATGGAGCGGAATGCGGCACAAACTGGAAGTTTATGCTACCAAAAAGAGACGTTCTATGTTAGAAATGGTATTATAACTTTTACTCTGCTTTATCGTCTTGACGAGCATATTTCAGGAATTCCATCTCCTTCAGGTGTGGTTCAACATCATCCAATTGTAAACGAATATCAGTTAAATCATCAGAGACCTGCTTCAAATCCGTTTGGACCTGTTGATATGCCACTTTGGCTCCGTTGGAACGATAGCCTCTTTTCCTAAGTAGTTGAGTAGTAATCAGTTTCACAGCAATGAGGACTGTAAAGGTTACGCTCACTGCTATAATTACCGTAAGTGTCGCAGCAAAAAATATGAATTTAGACATTACTTTCTCCTCTACTCAGCGATACCTTTCGCAATTTGGATAAGTTCTTGTAAATGTTTTTTTACGGTATCAACTTCGTTCCGCATTTCGGTTACTTGTTGCTGTAGCGCCTCTATTTCACGTTGTGATGCGCCTTGTTGAAGTCCGCGCTTCTTTTCGGCGTATGATGTGCCCATTGAGACACAACCAAGCACTGTTACTGTAAAACAGCCACACACGATCAATGCTACGGTTATGAATGTCATTTCAAAGTTCTCCATATCTATTGTGTTATTGGGTATTAGAGTATGTTCAATCCTAAAAGGATAGTTAAATTTGAAAATTAGAAGTATTAAGTCTAATTTACTGAAATACTTGAAAGGCGTCAATTGCTTTTTCTAAAAGCTAAAAAGGACATATTCCATCAATAAATAGCAGTTTGGAAGAAGGGTAAATTCTATTAAACTTTTTAGATAATGTAAAGTCTAAAAGCAAAATATGAGCTATACTTGCAAATAACTGCTGAGAGGTTGAGGCGAAAATATGCTTACACAAAAACAGAAGTTAGAATTCTATGAAAACGGTTATATTAAAGTTCAGGGTGTTGTGCCGAAGTTGATGATAGATGCCGCCCGTAAGACGATCAATCATTCTATCGGTGCTGTGGGACTACACGAAGGCGATTTGGAAAAGTTTCGGGCGCAATCGTATTGCAATGAAATCCGAAACGCCCCGCAGATTGTAGATATTTTCAATAAAACGCCTATCCATAACATTGCTGAATTGTTGTTAGGTGAAGGCAACGTGCAAGTCCCAGGTTCAGCACAGATAGCACTTCGGTTTCCGATGCCATTGGATCGTGATGCAAAAGAACCTGGTGGACATCTGGATGGGTTAGGCAGCGGAACAAACGGTATGGCAAAAGGCGTTTATCGGCGCGGTTTTACAGCATTAGCAGTCGTTTATTTGGCAGATGTACCAGAACCGTATAGTGGGAATTTCACAGTATGGCCCAAATCGCACAGTTTCTTCGCGGATTACTTTAAAAAGGAAGGACATGAGATTTTAGCAAACGGCATGCCGCGCCCAGAACTTCCTGAAGGACCAACACAGATTGTTGGAAAGGCAGGAGATGTGGTTTTGACACACCACCAGATTGTCCACTCCGCAGCACCGAATGCATCCGCAGACATCCGTTACGCAGTAATTTTCCGTTTACGGCATGTCGACTGTGAGAAAAACGGTTACGACGGTTACACCGACATTTGGCGTGAATGGCCGGGTATACAAGAAGCGATAGAAAATGGTAATGCCTAAAAGAACGGGCGATTTAATTGAATCACCCGTTTAGTTTTATTTCTTGCTCTTGATTTCTGCCCATGTGATGCTCAATTTGTCAATTGGTTCAACAGCAAATGGATCCCCATTGGATCTATACAGACTTTCTATTTCATCTTCAGAAAGTGCGCGGTGAAACATTAGGAACTCATCCATCAATCCGTTGAATGTCCACGTGGGACTCGCATTGCCATTAAATTCTGCGGCTTCAGAGCCAATGCCGATAAATCCGTACCTTTGTGCCTTTGGTCCGATCATATTAGTACCAGTGGCAGCTTTAACATCCACTTTACCATCAACATAGATCCGTTTCGTCTCGCCATCGAAAGTTGCAGCGACATGATGCCACTTGTCATCGCTAACTTTTATTTTTCCGTGCCAATCTTCTATCGGACAACAAAAATCAAAAGCGACAAAGTCTGTGTGAGCAATTGCAGCATCTCCAGCTGCAAAACGAAAATAATCGCTACGATCCCAGGAGGCAATCATCCCTCTTTGCGCTGTCTTAATCCATACCGCAAGCGTCAGCGCCGGTATGCCTTCAGTATAATTTAGGTTTCGCACTGCAATATATTCGGTTGCTCCACCAGGAAATTCCATGCATTCGTTAACTTTGCCATCATTTACAATCTTCAGGTTGTTACCGTTGAGAAAACCGTCATTCCCATTTCCGGACCCATCCAAGATATCTTCGCCCTTAAGGGAAGCAGCGTCAAAACTATAATAGATAACCAACTCTTTATCGCTTATACCTCCAGCTTGGACGGTCAATGCATTTCCTGTTAGAAATAGCATTAGCGTCAAGAGTCGTAAAATAAAAGTGGTTTTCATTTTAGGTCTCCTTTAATTATAGACACCTTTACAATTGCATTGGTTAAGGTTCCGTAGGTTGTTTTGAACGAACCTATCTCCTGTGATATTTATAGTAAAATCCAAAAATATGTTTACACTCCCTGGTAGGTGCGGTTTCTAACCGCACGATTGGACACAAGTTCGGTTAG
>JAPPES010000018.1 GCA_028824125.1 Candidatus Poribacteria bacterium | reverse complement strand
TACATAATGAAAATTACCGAATTAATAAATTAATCTTCATACAGTTTGCGCTACGGAATCTTGCCAAAAATGGATTATTTTCTATAAAAAACGGTGTTTGCAGGTCTAAAATCTTATAGGTAGCAATTTGAGTTATGTAGGTAAGGGCGGAATCGATTGCTTACATTTAGAGGTGAGTCATCAACACGCAACGCACCTTTATTCATGTTTGGCAGAGATGGTACTTCTTCATTCCCGCAATCGTTGTTGCAGTCGGTGGGTTGATTCCATTAGGATATCTGATTGCCAAAGCGTTTGATGTTGAAGGTACTGCGTTGGTGGAAAATCTGTTTCGCTGGCGAAACGCGAAACTTTTCCTCAACACGCTTTTGCTGACGGTTGGCGTTCTGATTGTTGATATTCTTTTGGCAACCCCAGCGGCATGGTTAACCACCCATGCAGACCTCCGAGGAAAACGGATTTTTAGCGTCTTATGTGTGTTACCGTTAGCGATCCCGGGCTATGTGATGGCTTTAGCGCTCTTGGGGCTCGGTGGAAACAACGGCATATTTGCAGCTCTTTTTGGTAAAAGCCTCCCACGTCTTAGCGGTTACTGGGGGGCTTTAATCGCGCTTTCCTTCTACACAAGTCCATATCTTTTTCTGAATTTACGCACTGCCCTCTTAGGGCTTGACCCGAGTCTTGAGGAGTCTGCCCGTAGTCTCGGCTATCGGCAATGGGGTGTTTTCATTCGTGTTATCCTTCCACAACTTCGTCCCGCATTCTATGCAGCCGGATTACTAATATGTTTACATGTGCTTGGTGATTTTGGCGTTGTCTCGTTGATGCGTTATGAGACATTTAGTTATGCGCTATATATTGAGTATGATATGGCGTTTAATCTTAACTACGCTGCATGGCTTGCGTTGATACTTCTTGCCTTTACCGGTTGCTTGCTCTACCTTGAAACGCGATTGTTAAGTAAGGTAGCACTGCATCGTGCTGGACACGGGACTTCTCGGCACCGCACGCTAATTCCACTGCATGAATGGAAAAGTGTAGGGTATCTCTATTTAAGTTTGCTATTCATCGCAACCGTTATGATACCCGCAGCAACAGTGTTTATCTGGATGTTCAGAGGGTTTGAGATGTCAGCATTAGGCGGACTTTTAGAAGCATTGATCGGTTCTGTAAGTGTTGCTGTACCGTCCGCGGTAGGGTGTGCAGTTTTAGCCGTTCCATTTGCTTATGTTGGTGTGCGTTATGCCTCGCGTTTCTCAAACACGTTAGCGCGAATCCCGTATATCGTTTACGCAATTCCACCACTTGCATTTGCACTATCAATTATCTTTTTTATCGGAAGCCGTGATACGATAATTGTGCTAATCTTCGCGTGTATTCTACACTTCCTTGCAGAAGCAATAGGACCTGTGCGTAGTCCACTCTACCAAGCCTCACCTCATTTAGAAGAAGCAGCCCGATCACTTGGTTGTTCACCTTTCCAAGCATTTTTCAGGACACTCTTTCCACTACTTACGCGCGGTATGTTGATAGCCATTGCACTTGTTTTCCTTGCCACAATGAAAGAATTACCGCTAACCTTTCTGCTCCGTCCCCCCGAATATGAAACTTTAGCGGTAAACGTATGGGACTACACAAACGAGGCAATGTTTGCACAGGCGGCACCGTATGCTTTTGTAATCCTACTTTTTTCTGCACTATTTGTCGGGCTCCTCATCCGCAAAGAGGAAGTGTGACACAATTTTTCAACAATTCTTGGACACATCTGTCTAATTCTGATATAATGCAAATATATTAAATTGGTGATTGGATATCAGTCATCGTTTATCGGCATCCGTTATACCTGCATACACTATGGAATACATATTTTGTTAGATTTTTTTACGCTACCGTCGTTTATTACGCTTGGTGAAAATGCTGTTAGAATACTTCTCTCATTTACACTGGGTGTTTTTATTGTCATTATTTATCAATGGACACATGCCAAAGCACCACAAAAATCGTTTACCGATACCCTCATCATTCTGTGCATGTTAATTTCAGTGGTGATGGTTGTCATCGGTGATAGCATCGCTCGAGCGTTCAGTCTTGTGGGTGCGCTCTCAATTATTCGTTTTCGTACGGCAATCCAAGACCCGCGCGATATCGGATTTGTCTTTTTCGCGTTAGCAGCGGGGATGGCTGTTGGTGCTAAAGAATCAACAAGTCCAGCAATTGCAGTTGTCGCTACGTTCCTTATCGGCATCATAATTCTCTGCATGTACTACTGGCATCAGTATTTTGCAAAGAATAACGAGTTTATCCTTGAAATTTGCCTGCCACCCGACCAGCAATCTGAAACCGTTTATCGTCCCATTTTTGATAAGCATCTCATTTACGAACGCTTAATTGATAGACGGATTAAAAAGTCAAAGGTAGTTGAGTTGAATTTCCGGGTAAAATTGGCAAATTCGGATGAGTGGTTGGCATTTTATAATGAACTCTCAGAACATGGAAACATCACTGAAGTTAAATTAGATAAAGAGTAAAATACGAACCCTTCTGTTCCTGGTCTGTCTAAATTCAAAATAGCAAGAAGGAGAATATCATGAAACAGATAAAACTAATAGCAATCATTGGACTTATATTTGGCCTCGTAACGTACGCATATACCCAACAAAATGGGAAACCGACACAACTTTCAGAAGACGAGAAAAGGTTTGATCTTGATGGAAACGGTACACTTAGCCCCGAAGAAAGTCAACTCATGCTTCGAATCACCGGTTTTGAGGCTTTCACGGGTAGTAAACTGAGTAAAGAAGAAATTGCGGGCAACCGTGTCTCTGAAAGAGACCTTGGACAACGTGGGGGACCTCCTGGTTTTAGCAGGGGTAGACGTGGACCGCGTCCAGCGGAAAAACTGGTCGCACGTTTTGACACAAATAAAGATGGAAAATTAACGGGCGATGAACGGAAAGCAGCGCTTGAAGCGCGTGGAGACGCATATTCACCTGGACAACGCGCAGGAACCCCAACTGGCAATATTAAAAACGATCTGAAAGCGAGTCTGGCTGCTATACCAAAAGACTCACCCGCATTTTATGATGCTGGGACACTTCGCACCCTATACCTCCGTTTCCACGATGAAGATTGGTATGCCCAACTAAACGCATTTTATCGCACAGATGTAGAAGTCCCTGCCGAATTAGTTGTTGACGGGAAGGTTTATTCAGAGATCGGTGTGCGATTCCGTGGCACTTCGTCCTACTTTAACGTTGAATCTGCGAAAAAATCGTTCAACGTTGCTATTAACTATGGCGACGACAGCCAACGTCTTTACGGCTATAAAACACTCAATCTGCTTAACGGACACGTTGACCCATCTTTTCTTCGTGAAGTGCTCTACAATCGGATTGCACGTGACTACATCCCCGCTATGAAAACGAATTTTGTGAAATTAGTTATCAACGGTGAAAGTTGGGGGGTGTATATCAATTTGCAGCAATATAACAAAGATTTTCTGGATGAATGGTTCGGTACAAGAGATGGTGTGCGTTGGAAAGTAGGACCGGGCGGGGGCGCATTGACCTACCCCGGAGATGATACGGAGGCGTTTCAGAGGACATATCAGCTTAAAACTGCGAATGTTGAAAATCCTTGGGAAGACTTAATTGCGCTCTGCGAGATACTTGCGCCGAAAACACCTAATGCGAAATTAGAAACGGACTTACCATCAGTATTTAACGTTGACCGTGCCTTGTGGCAACTTGCTGTTTCAAACGTCTTTATGGATGACGATAGTTACATTCATAAAGGTGGAGATTTTTCTATTTATCAGGATGTCAATGAAAGGTTTCACCTCATCTCACATGATAACAACGAGACTTTTAGGTTTGCTGGTGAGCGCCGGGGCGGTGGTGGCCCCGGTGGCAGAAGAGGGCCTGGCGGTTGGTCGTGGGGAGAATTGACATTAGGCATGTTATCTCCGACAACACACGCTGAAAATCCGATGCGTCCAGTCATTAGCCGTCTGCTTGGTATTTCAAAATGGAAAGCACGGTATATTGCACACGTACGTACAGTAGTAGACGAATGGCTTGATTGGAATGTGTTGGAACCGGTGATTAAAGAATACCATGCACTCATTGATGCAGAAGTGCAGAAAGACGATAAAAAACTTGACAGCTACCAAAGATTTGAGGAAAGCATTGATGGTGACGGTGGTGGACGCACACCGAGTTTCAAACGATTTGTAACCCAAAGGCGAGAACTTTTACTTAATCATCCAGAATTAAACAAACCTACGCCAAAGATTGTTTCCGTTTCCACACCTGAGAATCCTACGTCAAATCAACCCGTTGAAATTACAGCGAAATTAGATAAAGCTGTTGCAGCGGATTCAGTTCTATTGTATTATAGCACTGATCGTCATGCAGTTTTTAAACACATAGAAATGTTAAAGAACAGAGATAAATTTGTCGGTAGCGTTCCGGCTTTTCCTGCAGGAACTACTGTCTATTATTACGTTGAAGCAAGTGCAGTGAAAACGCACGGCACAACAGTTTTTTCACCAGCAAGAGCAGAGTTTGGCGCATCCAATTACACGGTCGCATTACCACAAGCAAAAGAGGTGGCAGTTGTAATTAACGAACTCATGGCAGTCAATACCAATAGTATAGTTGATCCACAGGGAGATCACGAAGACTGGCTTGAACTACACAACATCACAGATAAACCCGTGCTGCTTACAGGGATGTATCTTACTGATAAAATTGAAAATCCCAAGAAATGGAAATTTCCTGAGAATACTACGATTCCGCCGCGTGGATACTTAATTGTATGGTTAGATGAAGATGGAAAAGCTCCTAAAGGACTTCATGCCAATTTCAAATTATCTGCTAATGGCGAAACTGTCATGCTCGTGGACACCGATGCACGTGGAAATCAGGTGATAGATACAATTACATTTGAGCAGCAGGAAAAAGATACCGCTGTCGGTAGGTTGCCGAATGCTACCGGTGCTTTCCAAACTGTGCAGATGACACCTGGAACACAAAACAGTCAAAAGAAAACAAAATAACGGCTCTCCAAAAGAAAACGAACTTTTCAGTTTGAGTTATGTCTTAATAGGTTAAAAGCGAAATTTAAAAACCTAAATACAAAAAGGCTTAGCGATATACTCATGACTTCTGGAGGAGATAAATGTCCGTTACGACCCTGACCGCTGATATGGAAACCTATTCGGATATAGTTCAAGTGGAAGATTTTGATAGCCAACAGGAACGCGAACTCATTTTGCGATGCCAAGAGAGGGATACTGCCGCAATGGGAACCTTAGTTGTGCAATACCAACACTGGGTTTACAATATCGCCTACGGCATCCTCGGTCATCACGAAGACGCAGAAGATATTGCACAAGACGCATTTCTTTCTGTGTGGGAGAATATTGGTCAATTTAAATTCCGTTCCCGATTTTCTACATGGCTGTACCAAATCGTTAAAAATAAGTGTTTTAATCTTATTGACCAACGGAAACGCCGAAAAACAGACCCGATGGAAATTGATGACTCACAACCTTGGGTGCCGCTTGATACTGTAACGCCTGAACAAGAAGCACTACGCTCCGAACAGAGTGAAATACTCCACACTGCCCTTGGCAAACTCAAAGAAAGTTACCGAACAATCTTAATCCTTCGCGAATTGCGTGAACTCTCTTATGAAGAGATAGCGGAAGTTCTCAATTGCACACTTGGACGCGTCAAGTCCCGTTTACATGAAGCACGAAAGGCTTTGAGAGATGAACTTGAACGTATTGATTGGTAAAGGAGTAGGCACGCGCCGCTGTGCCGTAACCCTAAAGTTGAAAACACGTTCCTTTGTAATGTAACCTCTAACTAATTGAAGTGAAAAATGAAACACCAACGTATCCAAAAACAACTATCGGCATATTTAGACAATGAATTAGCACCGGCTATGTATAAGAGGGTGGATGACCACCTCCGCGACTGCCAAGAATGTGCAGACATGCTGGCAGATTTCAAGCAAAACCGGCAGCGGATTGCGGCACTCGTACACCCCGCGCCATCTATGAAGAATGTAGTTTTGGCAAAGATTCGGGAGGCAGAAGCAGCGCCGCAAAATAAATTACTTTCAATATTGAGACGCTGGGTTTTTCGTCCTTTCACTGTTGGTGCAACCGCTTTTTCAACGGTGTGTCTTGTCGTTGCCTTTTTCACCTTTACATATTCGCCTGCCCCTCAATACGATGAACTCCTTGACTTCTATTTCGGTGTTCATACAGAAGAAGTGACGAATAATCCGTTGAAATCAAACGTAGCAACGCCACTTAGTACTTCCACAACGGACACTGAATATATCGGTGACGATACGGAATCACTACTTAATCTGTATTTTGGCGATTGATTCTTTGGTGCCCAAGAAAGACAGAGGATGAGTCTATGCAAACGAAATCTCTTTATGTATTCAGTTTATTAACAGCAGCCATTTTTCTGCTGGCAGCCGACTCCCTTTTTGCCGATATTGCTACGCTTAAACGCATCGCAGAGGCGGAGCGTGATGTAAGTTATGTTGGTCTCCGTCTCAGAACATACAGTTCGTCTCGTGGTGCACGGACAATGGAAGAGATCGTCATTCATAAAACCGCAGAAAACTCGTATAGTAAGGTTGAATCAGTGGTCGGAGAACAGCGACCAGCTAATGAAGAAAACAATCGTGAGAGAAGACAGGACGATGGAAACGAAGATAGGAATGACCGCAGAAGACCCAGAGAATTCAGATGGGAACGGCAGAGGAGTCAGTTTTCTCCGAAACAAATTAAATTGATAGCGCAAAACTATGAATTGGAACGGCGACATTGGGGAGAAAAAATTGCTGGTTATGAGACTGACCTCCTCATCATCAAACCCAAACACGCTGGTAGACCAACAAAATTTATCTATTTTGCACGTAAAAACAGTGTTTTCTTACGCGTGGAAGATTTAGACGCTGCTGGGGTTCTCCGGAGAATGTTCGTTTATACTCGCATTAGTTTTGAACCCGACACTGTAAAAAAGAAATGGGAGAGTTTCAAAGAAGAGAACAAACCGGAACCGTTGCGCCCCCGCCCCGCCATTACACTTGTTGATGCCGAAAAAATACTCAAGAAAAAACCGATCCAACCTACATACTTACCCCCAGGTTTCCAACTACAGAGTGTGCATAAACGCCACTTTGGAGGTAATCACGTTCAATTGAAATATACAGACGGCATGTTGGATTTCAATATATTTCAAACAACGGACAAGATAACAAGACGTGAAGGGCGAAATAGAGGTGAGACTGAGATCCAGGTTAGTGGTGTTTCTGTGCGTAAAAACCAGCGCGGATCGACCCATACATACGGTTGGTCAAGCACAGATACTCACTTCTTCCTATTGAGTGAAATACCTGATAAGGAAATAGAGAAGGTCGTGAAATCTATTATCCAACAAGCAGTTCAGAAGTAGTTTTATTGTGGAATATAAAACGATGTAGTCCCTCACTGATAGGCGCGCTTTGTAAGCGCGCTGATGTTTTTTGTTACCAATCAAGGAGAAAAAATGAAAATCTATCATTTATTAATGTTAATTATCCTCTTAACCGGTTCATTTCTTGCCAGCAGCGTGGATGCCGACAGTCATGCCGATCCGATAAAAGATGAACTTGAAAAATCACCGCGTCATGGCGAATGGGTTAAAATCACCACCGCCGATAAGCATGAACTCAATGCCTTTATTGTTTTCCCGGAAGTGAAAGAACCTGCAACCGCTATCATCGTTATCCACGAGATTTTTGGACTAACCGATTGGATTCGACTTGTTGCTGATAGACTTGCCGCCGATGGGTTTGTCGCAATTTGCCCAGACCTACTTTCGGGTATGGGACCTGATGGAGGCGGAACAGAGAGTTTTGACTCTGGTGATGATGTACGGCGTGCTATTCGAGGACTTACAACCGAACGCGTAACAACAGGTTTAGATGCGGTCCGTAAATACGTACACGACCTACCTTCAACAAACGATAAGGTTGCAGTCTCCGGATTCTGTTGGGGTGGTAGGCAGACGTTTAGTTATGCCGTTCATTCGGATGAGATCGCGGGTGCGTTTGTGTTTTACGGTTCTGCACCACCTGTTGAAGATATATCCAAGATTTCCGCGCCGGTATATGGCTTTTACGGTGAAAGCGATAACCGTATCAACGCGACAATTGATGTGACCAAAGCAGCAGCGGATGTCGCCAAAGTTAAGTATGAACCTCTTATTTATAAAGGTGTTGGACACGCCTTTTTGCGGCGCGGTATGGCAGAAGATGCAAACGAAGCGCAAAAAACCGCTGTCAAAGCAGCATGGGAACGGTGGGTTACCCTTTTGCAAGAATTGTAACGTTGTTTTCTATACTCCTTTTCCGCCACTGATGTTTTGTTTTTGTATGTTACATAGTCCGAAAAAATATTGCAAAATGCTAACTAATTTGGTAAAATTTGCTTATGCCAGAGGAACAAATGCGATCTGTTTTTTGGATTGGAGATTCCAAAGAACGACTTTTAGAATTTCCAACCAATGTTCGTAAGAAAATCGGTTATGCGTTAGAGGAGGCACAAGGAGGCGAGATGCCTCATAGAACTAAACCCTTACGCGGTTTTTCTGGAGTATATGAAATTTCAAGAGATTACAATCGTGACACCTATCGGGCTGTTTATGTTGTGAATCTCGGAGAGTTGATTTACGTGCTGCACTGTTTCCAAAAGAAATCAGCGCGCGGAATAAAGACACCGAAGAAAGAAATTGATTTGATCCGTAGACGTTTGAATATAGCAAAAAACCATGCTCAAATGGAGAGAGAAAATGGCTAAAGAAGAAATTAAAGTTGAAAAAGGTAGTGGCAATGTATTTAGAGATTTGGAGATACCTAATCCTGAAGAATACCTCGCGAAAACCCGTCTTGCTTTAATAATCAAAGGTATTATTACTGAAAGTGGACTTAAACGACGCGACGCAGCCAAGATGTTTGACCTCAGCGAATCTGAACTCTCTGTCCTGCTGGATGATGGTTTGCTTGACAATTTTTCTGTTGACTACTTATTTTCGCTAATTAGAAAATTAGACTGTGAAGTTGAAATAGTTGTGCGAGGAAAACCCGCGTACAATCCTGCTGCAGAGATTAGTATTTCAATGCCTTTCTGAACAAACACATGCCAAACCGACTTAAAAATAAAATCGCAATTATCACAGGGGCAGCACGTGGGATCGGTGCAAAGAGTGCTGAACTTTTTGCTGCAGAAGACGCAGCTGTCGCTATCTGGGATGTGAATACTGAACGCGGCGAAAAGGTTGCACAACATATCAAAGATAACGACGGTAACGCAATTTTCTGTCAGTGTGATGTAACGGATGCCACGCAGATTCAAGATGCTGTGCAAGAGACCACATCTGAACTCGGCACCCCTAATGTGCTGTTTAACAATGCAGGGATCGCTGTTGTTGGTGAATTAGAAGATATTGCTGAAGCAGACTGGGACCGCCAATACGCTGTCAACGTGAAGAGCATTTATCTCGTCTCACGCGCGATTGTCCCGTTGATGCGCGAGGTAGGCGGTGGCGCGATTATCAACATGGCAAGCGAATCTGCTTATGTCGGATTTCCGATGCATCCTGCCTATACATCCTCAAAAGCTGCTGTGGTACATCTCACACGTAGCATGGCGGTGCGGTATGCTGAAGACAACATCCGCGTCAATAGCCTCTGCCCCGGCACGATTAACACCGAACTTTACCAAGAATTCATCGCACAACAGGAAGACCCAGAGGCAGTAAACAGAGAAATTGAAGCGATGCATCCATTGGGTATCGGTGAACCGGAAGACATTGCTTGGGCGGCGGTTTACTTAGCGTCAGATGAATCCCGATACATGACAGGCGCGCCGATGTTGGTAGAGGGTGGTATCCTATCACTATAAGAGAATAGAGCGGTTAGGAAACCGCTCCTACCGTTAGGGTGAATGAAGCAGTTGGAAACCGCTCTTACTTTACAGCGCATGATCGGACGGTTTGAGTCCCTTCTTAAACGTGCCAAAACCGAAGAAAGTCGGTTCATAATCTCCCACATAATCCACAACACTTTTATCAGGGATAGCGTCTTCCAATCCCATGCACCAATAACATCCGTTCACAAGCAGACGGCGCAACCCTTCGCTTTCCAAATCAACGGAGGCGCCCATTGTTGTATTGAATACACGAGACGTATACCCTAATTCGCCCGTATACGTCTTTATCCATGCCATCGGCATCGTGACGGTATCAGGTTTCGGCTCATCTGTCGGATCCATACCGACCAGGACCTGTCCGTGTACCAACACCTGCGCGTCTCCAGTCAATTCTTTAATACCGTAAACATCCGAAGGTCCCCATATATCCGAAACACCTTTAAGTATAGGATGGTCTTTGTGTCCTTCATCAATAACCCCGCGCGCGCTCTCTTTACCATGATGTCCATGATGGTTAATCCATGTCTCTCCAAGCACTTGACGACCATAGCCACCATCAAATTCTTTGCTGTTAAAACTATATTTCGCGTAGGGACTATCAAGGTTTCGTGTATAATTGAAAGCGTGTGTTGCAGTGCGAAGTCCCATCACAGGTTTACCAGCATTTGTATAGTCTATGATATATTTCATCTGGTCATCAGGCAACTCGCGGAAACGGGTAAACAACACCAGCATATCCGCTGATTCCAGATGATGCAGTCCCGGTATATTCGTTTGTACATTCGGATCAATCTCACCTGTTTCGGGATTGATAGCGAACAGCACCGTGCATCGGAATCCGTGGTGTGTGGCTAATACCTTTCCCAACATCGGCATCGCCTCTTCGGAACGATACTCCTCATCACCACTGACCAAAACAATATGTTTACCCTTACCGGCTCCTTCAGTTCCTTCATAAACAACCCATTCATTATTCATCAATGTTAAACTCCAGATCATAAGATTTTATATTTTCAGTATAGCATATTTTCAGAAAAAAGTCAGTTGAATTCGTTATTCAATCGCAGGGTTATTTAGTTTTCGGTTTTTTCTGCGATATTTTTTACATTTCAATATAACCATCTATAGGTCGGGTAGAGCGGAGCGAAACCCGACGGACGATATAACTATTTGTAACTCAAGTTGCCACCTATTTTGTGTCATAAGGGCGCAAACTGGATTGCTACAAAATATTGGCTTAATTATCAGCATTTTTCCATTAAAGACGACGCTTCCATGTCTAAAAACTCATAGATAGCAACTTGAGTTATTAGTAACATGCATCAATTGAAAATTTTTAAAACTAAATAACCCTGATTTAATCGCTTGACAACTGAAATAATTTACGCTAAAGTTTAAAAAGAGGATTCAACAATGTCAAACATTTCAGATGAAAAATTAGTAGTTGCCGCTGTGAAGGGTGATGATCAAGCTATAGAATTGCTAAAAGAGCGGTTAAAACCCAAGATCCGAAATATTATTAAGAAATCCCCGATTCATCCTAAGGAAAACATGAAAGCCATTGAGGCACATGTACTGGAAAATGTGGTCAATTCGTTAGATGCTTATCGATTTAAAGGTGATTTTCAAGGATGGGTACGGATCCGGATAAGGAACAAGATTATTGATCATATTAGAAAACAAAGTAACGCTGTGAACCCGGATCCCGATACGTTTCAAAGTATTGCACCGCTGTGGAAACCAGGCGCAAACTTAAATACCACTTGGGACTCTGGTAAGCATCCACCTTTGGAGCAAATTGACATAGAAATTCGTTCACTTGTTAGTTTGCTGAACCAATCGAGTTATATTCGGACCATATCTTCTTGTAGTGGACATCCAAACCGAAAAGAATGGGGAACCCATCGTAGATGGGACTCACGTTATGGAGGATGGATTAGCTTCGTGCCTACTGGTAATCCACACCATGCTTTAGAACTCCTTATCGGCGTACTTGAAAGGTTAGATAACACTGGACACAGCACACAGCAAGGTGAAGATATTTCTGATAACACGATTTGCCAACGATACCGGCAGGTTGACGCTGATATATTGTTCTGTGCTGGTGTTCCAATTGTGATTGCCCGTGTCATTTTTCGTTTCTATGTCTGCCACTCTGAAGAGAAACACCGTTTAGAAATCTATAAACAATTTATCGCTTGCGCAAAAGAGTTAACACTGGAAAACAAAGAACTCGCTGCCAAAGTTGACACGCCGGAAATGGCAGCGCAGATTTTACAAAAAACGTTGCAGCAGGAACCTTTCTTATTTAGTGTCAGACTTGGAAAAAGTCAGGAGGGATATCCCGGAATTAGTTTGAGTAAATATTCAGATCTCACCTCATGTCAGTGGTTTTCAACGTTAGTCAATCGGCTGCATGAACGCCTTGATGAAGCGGGATATATGGATGCTTCCGACGCAGCAGAAAATGCTCCATTTGCTGAGGAGTGGTATTTTAGTTTACAACCATTTCTGAACCAAGAAGGCATCCAAGGCATCCGGGTGCCGTATCTGATGAGTCCACAGTGGAAACCGCGCACTTACGAAGACCACCTAAAAATTTGGCAACTGCTTGAGTTAGCAGTTGCAGAACAAATTAAATGTGAAGTTTAAAGTACTTGCCACTTACCAGTAACCTATATTAAAATGAAATGCGTAGACACATCCTTATAGGAAATGAATACTAAAAACATCAGGGTGATTTACTCAACAATAGTCAAACTGGCATTTAGGAGGGTTTTTATGTTTTCAAACATTTCAGATGAAAGATTGATTAAAGCCGCTATAGAAGGCGATGCCAAAGCGATAGAAACGTTAAAAGACAGGATACAATCAGCGGCACTTCCCACTATCAAAAAGAGAGGAATTCAGGGTTCTGATGAAGATGTAAAAGTATTGGCAAGTCAGATAGAGGAAAAAGTGCTTAACGCGTTACATCAATTCCGCTTCCGAGTATCTTTAGAAACATGGGTACACCGCATTACTATCAACACGGTTATTGAATATCAAAGAAAAATAATGGTGAGGCGATCTATGTTACAAAGTCCGAATGGAACTAATTCATAAATACCACTATTTTTAATCAGGACTTACACAGTTTCTCTTAAAGTCCCACTGATAAGGGGGATTTAGGGGTTAAATAACTGAAATAACGACTTTTAACCCCCCTAACCCCCTTTATCAAGAGGGGCATGCGTAAGTCCTGTTTAATGTAACACAACTCAGTTTCATTCGTTTTTAATAAAACTTTTTGCGAAAATTGTATTTTTATCGTAATTTTTGCGAAATTTATTTGACATACACCACGTTATGTGGTATACTTAAAATCTGCTTAGGGATTGGAACTGAATTAAATCCCGTTCTTTGAAAAATAAATTTGACTTAAATCAAATTCTATGGTATACTAATATACCGTATGAAAAAAGTTTGACTTATGTCAGATTTCGTGGTATACTATATATCACGTACGCGAGGGGGTGTAGCTCAGTTGGGAGAGCATCTGGTTTGCAACCAGAAGGCCAGCGGTTCAACTCCGCTCATCTCCATCGCCTAACAGAAGTGTAACACTTCTAAAAATAGGCGGCGTTCTTTGACAACTGTATAGAGAGGGTAAATCGGTAGAATATAAAAATATCACCTTATCAAGCTACTAAGGGCTTACGGTGGATGCCTTGGTGCCAGGAGACGACGAAGGGCGTGACAGGCTGCGATAAGCTTCGGGGAGCCGCTTAATAGGCTTTGATCCGGAGATTCCCGAATCGGGCAACCGAGCAGGTTAATCCCTGCTACTCGTGTTTACACGAGGGACAACCAGGAGAAGTGAAACATCTCAGTACCCTGAGGAAAAGAAAGAAAACCTCGATTCCCCCAGTAGCGGCGAGCGAAAAGGGAACAGCCCAAACCCGATATATGTTCAAGCCTGAACGCGTTGTATATCGGGGGTTGCGGGGTTCGTCGGGTGTGGGTTCAGACACACCGGAAGTAAACGTACCGCTAGCTTAATGCCTCTGGAAAGAGCAACCGGAGCGGGTAAAAGTCCCGTGAGCGAAAGCGGTGGCGCACTTCTTGACGAGCACCCCAAGTACTACGGGATAGGCAAACCTGTAGGAATCTAGGAGGACCACCTCCTAAGGCTAAATACTCCCTGGCGACCGATAGTGAACGAAGTACTGTGAAGGAAGTGGTGAAAAGTTCCCCCATTAGGGAAGTGAAAAGCCCCTGAAACCGTATAGCCTACAAGCTGTGGTAGTGCTAAGTCACGCAAGTGACATGCATGACCGCGTGCCTTTTGCATAATGAGCCGGCGACTTACTCTGTGTAGCAAGATTAAGCATTTTTGATGCGGAGTCGTAGCGAAAGCGAGTCTGAATAGGGCGTTGAGTTGCATGGAGTAGACCCGAAACCAGGTGATCTATCCATAGGCAAGGTGAAGCATATGTAAAAATATGTGGAGGCCTGAACCCACCAAGGCTGAAAACTTGGGGGATGACCCGTGGATCGGAGTGAAAGGCTAATCAAACCTGGTGATAGCTGGTTCTCCCCGAAATAGCTTTAGGGCTAGCCTTATGCGTTCGGCAGTGGCGGTAGAGCTCTAATTGGACTCGCGGCCCTACCAGGTTAGCAACTCCAGTTAAACTGCAAATGCCATTGTCTTAAGCATGGGAGTCAGTCAGTAGGGGATAAGCTCTATTGACGAAAGGGAAACAGCCCAGATCACCAGCTAAGGTCCCTAAATACACGCTAAGTGGTAAAGGATGTTTTGTTGCTGAGACAGCCAGGATGTTGGCGTAGAAGTGGCAACCATTTAAAGAGTGTGTAATAACTCACTGGTTGAGCGATTTTGCACCGAAAATTTCCGGGGCTAAGTGTATTACCGAAGCTGTGGATATCTATCTCATTAGGTATGTAGGTTAAGTGCCTACTTTGACCGCATCACTCAATATTTGAGAAGCTGCGGATGCCTATTCTAAATAGATATGGTAGGGGAGCGTTCTATAGTAGGACTGAAGGAGAATCGTAAGGCGCTCTGGACGAATTAGAAGTGATTATGCCGGCATGAGTAGCGATAAAACAAGTTAGAAGCTTGTTCGCCGAAAGCCTAAGGGTTCCTGGGCAAGGTAATTCCGCCCAGGGTTAGTCGGATCCTAAGCCGAGGCCGAAAGGCGTAGGCGATGGGAAGCAGGCGTAATATTCCTGCACCACCATGACTAGTATGAAACTAGGGGAGACGCAAGCATTAGGAACTACCAGCTGATGGAAATGCTGGGTTAAGCCCGACGGAGTGCACCAGGCAAATCCGGTGCAATATACTCTGAGAGGTGAACAGGATTCCTTTTGGATGCAAACTGTTCTGGTTGCTTGCCAAGAAAAGAACCTCGAGTGGACGACTCATGGTGACCGTACCGTAAACCGACACAGGTAGGCGAGGAGAGAATCCTCAGGCGCTCGAGAGAACTCTCGCTAAGGAACTCGGCAAAATGACCCCGTAACTTCGGGAGAAGGGGTGCTTTGAGTAAGTGCCGCGTTTCGACGCGATACTGAAAAAAGCCGCAGTGAAATGGCCCGTGCGACTGTTTACTAAAAACACAGGTCTCTGCTAAATCGTAAGATGATGTATAGGGACTGACGCCTGCCCGGTGCCAAAAAGTTAAGGTGAGGAGTCAAGGGTAACCGGACGCTCCGAACTGAAGCTCTGGTAAACGGCGGCCGTAACTATAACGGTCCTAAGGTAGCGAAATTCCTCGTCGGGTAAATTCCGACCTGCACGAATGGCGTAACGATATGGGCACTGTCTCGGC
>JAPPES010000162.1:13876-15975 GCA_028824125.1 Candidatus Poribacteria bacterium | reverse complement strand
CGACTACGAACAGACTATTTCTTTAAGAGAGGTTATTTTTGAGAAATGGTATTATATTCTCATGTTTGCTAATAGCCTATTGACACACCCGCAGATTATACCAATGTGATGCCCTTAAAATCCGCGATTCAGCAAGAAAAACAGCGTCAATTGTGCGCACCCAGATTGCGTTGGGAAAGAATTAGTCTTTTGTAGTTTAAACTTTTCTCACCGAAATTGATCAATAAGCCGACTTCCAGGCGATACGCCTTCAAATAATTCAGTAGTTGTGCCTCATGCACATCTTCTAATTCAGTAATAGCTTTTATTTCTACCAATATTTTTCCTGCTACTACAAAATCTGCTCTGCGCGTCCCGATAGGTTTCGGAAAATCTTTATAGTAAATATCATGCTCAATTTCACGAGCGAATTCCAATCCCGCTTTTCGCATCTCAATTGCTAACGCTCGCTGATAAATCACCTCTTGGAAGCCGTTACCCAAAAACTTATGCACCTCAAATGCTGCGCCGATGATCTTTCCGGTTATGTCTTGATATTTTAGGTTGCTATTCATTTGTAGAATCCTCCGTTTAAGTTGCTGTCTGAATCGCGAATTTCGTGGATTTTCTCTTTTGTCTGAATCGCGGATTATCGCGGAGGACACGGATGACGCGGATTTTGTTTTCGCATATTCCAACTTTACTGGCACAAAACGCGGATTTTTGTTTGTTATTTCAAGGTGCTTTTCATAGGATTAGGATATCGGCACAGCAGAAGACTAATCCGCGTCATCCGATAAATCCGCGACAATCTGCGATTCTGAACAGCGCCTGTCTGAATCACAGATTACACGGATTACGCGGATGAACGCGGATTTTGTTTTCGCATATTCCAACTTTACTATCACAAAACGCGGATTTTTTGTTTGTTATTTCAAGGTGCTTTTCATAAGATTAAGATATCCGCACAGCAGAAGACTCATCCGCGTCATCCGATAAATCCGCGTCAATCTGCGATTCTGACAAGTTTTGTTCCTGCTATGCCTGCGGGGGCGTTAGCATTGAGGCAATGTCTGCTGGTAATGGAATGCCGTTTATCCGTTCAAAGTTTTCAAAGCTTCCGAATGCGCTGTGAAACTTAGCAATGATATCCATTCCCAGGTCTCTTGCTGTAGTCAGATCTTCTTTGGCTTTTTCCCATTCTTGCAGATGTAACCACGCTTCGCCACGATTGTTATGTGCATAGACAAAATCTGGTTTTAGTTCTATTGCTTTTGTATAGTCTTTTATGGCGTTATCAAAATCGCCTTTTTCTTTGTAAGCATTACCGCGTTTGTAATA
This sequence comes from Candidatus Poribacteria bacterium, assembly GCA_028824125.1. GTDB lineage: Bacteria > Poribacteria > WGA-4E > WGA-4E > WGA-3G > MSPOR6. The sequence goes on along the minus strand of JAPPES010000162.1, from coordinate 14,655 downwards.
GGCGTTGACGTGATTGGATTCTATTTGTATAGCCGTAGTATAGTCTTGTATTGCGTTATCAAAGTGACTGCTCTTGAAGTAAACCCTAGCCCGCCTGCTATAGTAAGCATAGACTTCATTGGGTTTTAGTTCTATTGCTTTTGTATAGTCTTTTATGGCATTATTAAAATCGCCTTTTTCCTTATAGACAATGCCACGGTTGTAATAGGGATTGGCATAACCTGGTTTTAGTTCTATCGCTTTGTCATAGTCCTCAATTGCGTTATCAAAATCACCTTTTTGGGTGTAAACCTTACCTCGTTCGTTGTAAGCATAAGGGGTATCGGGTAGTAGTTGTATGGCGGTATTATAGTCCTTTATAGCATTGTCAAACTCTCTTTTTTTTCTATAAACAGTGCCTCGTCCATTATATGCATAGGCTTCATTGGGCTTAAGTTGTATAGATGTGCTATAGTCTTTTATAGCATCGTCAAACTCTCCTTTTAGTGCATGAACAGTGCCTCGTCCATTATATGCATAGACTTCATTGGGCTCAAGTTGCATCGCTTTGTTATAGTCTTTTATAGCATCGTCAAACTCTCCCTTTTGAGTATAAACAGTGCCTCGTCCATTATATGCATAGGCTTCATTGGGCTTAAGTTGTATAGATGTGCTATAGTCTTTTATAGCATCGTCAAACTCTCTTTTTTTCTATAAACAGTGCCTCGTCCATTATATGCATAGACTTCATTGGGCTTAAGTTGTATAGATGTGCTATAGTCTTTTATAGCATCGTCAAA
>JAPPES010000162.1:0-13664 GCA_028824125.1 Candidatus Poribacteria bacterium | reverse complement strand
TAAGTTGTATAGATGTGCTATAGTCTTTTATAGCATCGTCAAACTCTCCTTTTAGAGCATAAGCATCACCTCGTCCGTTATATGCATAGACTTCATCAGGTTCAAGTTCTATTGCTGTGCTATAGTCTTTTATAGCATCGTCAAACTCTCCTTTTAGAGCATAAGCATCACCTCGTCCATTATATGCATAGACTTCGTCTGGTTTCAGTTCTATTGCTGTGCTATAGTCTTTTATGGCATTATCAGAATCCCTTTTTATCCTATAAATATTGCCTCGTCTGTTATATGTAAAGACTTCATCAGGTTCAAGTTCTATTGCTGTGCTATAGTCTTTTATGGCGTTATCAAAATCGTCTTTCTTTAGATAAGTATTGCCACGGAGTCTATAGACTTCAGCATTCTCAGGATCATGTCTTATTGCTTCAGTATAGTCGTTAATTGCTTGGTCTACTTCGCCCTTGGAACGGCAGGCATTACCGCGCTTTATGTAAGTCTCGCTAAGTGTCGGAGCATCCGGCAGTAAAGATATGACTTCGGTATAGTAGACAATAGCATCATCAAGTTTACCTCCTAAGTGAGCTTCGGTACCAAGTTTCAGATAACCTTGAACATTCGGTTCAAGGTGCGGCTTATTTTGGGCATGCAGACGCGCGAAACCATCAAAATCAGGATACATACTCGCTTCAGTGATATTTGCGGAGTTATCCAAAGAGTCCAGAATATCTGACTTGCTACCTTTCGAGACTAAACACTCTGCCGATGCTGCAATTTCGGAGCTTCCGAATATAAAAACAGATTGCTGAGCGATAACGCGGTTGTTCTGCTGCTTAGGTTGCCATTGATATAATGGGTATCTCCCGCTTTCATCTTCTTCAAAAAAATGCTCAATATTTTCTTCAGCTACCAATTTGGGATTGACCGTTTTGAAAAGTGTCGGATCGTCAGCCCGTACCGCGAATACTTTGCCGCTTGCTTCTCCGGTAGAACTTTGTTGACAGGCAAACCATAGTGCGACTTGTGCATTACGCGTAAAATCTATTAAGCAGGTAGCAGCACCGTAATGCTGAAGTTCTGACAGCAGTTCCAAATCTGAGAGAGAATACCCATCCTTTTTATCGTGTTCAAGAAGACGCGCTTTATCTATCAACTCTCGATTGATTTTGAGGAGTTTATTGGGATTGTTCCTTTCCTTTTCAGGCAAACGACGATAGGCAGATGCTTCCAACTTGTAAGTATGTTTTGAAACTCCGCGAAACAGATATTGTCCATCGTTGAATTGTTCTAACCATTTCATAAATCCACTTAGAGTTTTTACACCCTTTGACACTTTTTTAACCATTTGTATGATACCTCTATTTAGATTAATTTAGATTAACAATACTACATATAGTAAGCAGATTTCAACCGAATTTGGAGGTGTGATACCAAGCAAACTTCTCGCCCGCCGCAACCGCGATTCAGACACTCCCCTCCGCAATCGCAATCTCATCTTCCGTTAAATTATACAATTCATAGACCCGTTTATCAATCTCATTTTTAAGGGAGGAAGTGTCTGCATCCGGGTCAGCACGTTTAGCATTGAGAATTTGGTCTACACGTTCAGTGATAGGTGGTGCTTGTTTCTCAGGCATTACACAAGGAATAGGCAGGGACAAAGGACAGTGGCGATTCATCTTGGATTTTATCACGCAGAAAATCGGCAACAGTGCCGTACATCTTGTTGTCTCGGATGTGGGAGTTGTTTGACATTGTATTTTCCTTCTTGAATTCATTCTATCAGATTTATGATACCAAGCACACACAAAATTAGCAAGCATAAAAACCTAAAATGTGCTAAACTATTGTGCAGTATAAAATAAGTAGATGCTTGCTCGGAGGTGTGACCTACAGGAAGGGTCGCGAGCTGGAGCTCGCTCCTACAGGAAGAGCAATAATTACAATACAAAAATATAACAATGGGAGAGAAAAATGAAAAAATGGATATTATGTTTAGCAACGATATTTTGTTTAGGGGTTGCAGTCTACAGTAGTGATGCAAAGGAGTTAACTTTGGACGATATTTTTCCAACGGATCGGGTTTTGGATGTCCAGATCACCGTTTCGGAGCGGGATTGGAATAAGATTCGGTATCAGTCACGGCATTTTGCGCAAGTGCTGAACGCATCTCGGCAATTTAAACCACCAGAACATCCGTATACTTACGTTGATGCAAGTGTAAGTATTGATGGTGTGGCGTTTCCAAAAGTCGGAATTCGTAAAAAAGGGTTTATCGGTTCACAAAGTGATACGCGACCGTCACTGAAAATCAAACTGAATCATATCGACAAAAAGGGTGAGATTGACGGATTGACAAACCTGACATTTAATAACAATCAGCAAGATGTGACGCAGGTCAGCCAGTTTATGGGATATGCGTTGTTTAACGCGATCGGTTCGCCAGCACCACGTTGCGCGTATGCAAAGGTGACGGTGAACGGCAAAAATTTGGGTATATATTCGCATGTAGAGAGCATGCGCAACCCATTACTCAAACGTGCTTTCGGAAATAACAAAGGCACCGTCTATGAAGGTTCTGTTGTCGACTTTTACAAAGAGTGGGAGAATAGTTTTGAACATAAACGGGGAGACGATAAACCTGGCAGAGAAAAGATAAAAGCATTGATTGATGTGCTTGCCAATGATCAGGTGACTGAACAAGCTATCGGTAAACATGTTGACTTGGAGAGTTTCTATCGCTTTTGGGCAATAGAAGGGGTACTCGGTTTTTGGGATGGGTATTCTGGGAACACCAACAACTTCTTTGTCTATCTCAATCCGGAGACTAACAAGTTTCATTTTTTGCCGTGGGGTGCGGATTCACTGTTCTCTAATTTTGATATACGTAAGAGGGGGCGAAGTACCGGCGCACCCGTTTCGGTTAAGACACAAGGCTTAGTTGCTTACAAACTCTATCAACTTGAAGAAGGTAAAGAACGTTATGCCAAAACGATGATGGATATTCTTGAAAATCATTGGGACGAGGTTACATTGCTTGCCGAAACGGACAGAATAGCTGCGATGATTGAACCCCACATGATTCCTGCACAACTTTCCTTTCGAGAAGAAGGTTGGGGTAGAGAAAAAACTATCTCTTTTACGGATAAGTTAAATGGGACTCGTCACTTTATTCGTACGCGTAAAAGTGAGATATTAGGTGAAATTTCTGATGGAATGCCGATATGGAAAAGGAGACCGCATCCGCCAATCGTTATGGGACCTGATGGATTCGATAGTAAGTTTATGAGACAGTTTATTGAGTTGCCAGAAGACAATTTGTGGGGTGCTGCGCGGACTGGTGACCTTGACGGCATCAAACGTTATCTTGCAGAAGGTGCTGATATCAATGAGCTATCTCCAGAGACAAACATATCCCCTCTGTCATGGGCAACTATGATGGGGCACACGAAAGCTGCTGAATTGCTTATCCAACTCGGCGCAAATGTAAACGTAAGGCAAGAGGATGGCGGCACCCCTTTGCATATTGCAGCCACTTTAGGACGAGCAGAACTTGCGGCAGTCCTCATCAAAGAAGGAGCAGATGTTAACGCGAAAAACCGGGGCGGGGGCGTGCCAGCAACCGGACTGCATGTCCCTTGGGAGATGGTCAAATTTATGACGGGCATGTTTGATATTGAATTGGAACAGAAAGAGGTTAAAGCGGGCAGAGAAAAAATTGCTAAGATGCTCAATGTCAACAGCTCCGCAAAACCGCAGGGTATGGCAAATGACATAATGGAGGCTGTGTTTATCGGTGACCTCAAAGTGGTTAAGCGAGCAATAGCCGATGGTACGGATGTGAATGCAAGGAATCCGCATTCTGGAGATCCGCTATTATTTACGGCTGCATTGATGGGACACACAGAGATAATGACTTTCCTGCTGGAAAAAGGTGCGGATATCAATGCCCGGAATAGAGATGGTAACACAGCGTTACATGCTGCAGCATTCCTTGGACGTGCTGAAGCGGCAGAATTGCTTCTAAAGCACGGTGTAAATGTTGATATCAGGAACAACCATGGTGGTACCGCTATGGATAACGCAACACTTGACTGGGATACAACACAAGCTATCCTCAATATTATTCAAGTTATTGAGGTAAATAAAGCAGAAGTCCTGGCAGGTAGAGCTAAAATAGTGCGGTTTCTCACTGTCCATGCGAAAAATGTTCCGCAATCAAAGCACAACTTGTGGAAAGTATCAGCAAATGGCGATCTTTCTGCTATCAAAAACGCTTTGGATAATGGTTCGGATTTGAACGCGCTTGATCCGCAATTCGGGATACCTCCGTTAGGATGGGCAGCAATCAACGGTCAAACGGCTGCGGTAAAATTGCTACTTGAAAAAGGGGCAAATATCAATAATCGCCATAGAGACGGTTCGACCGCGTTGCATAGCGCAGCTTTTCTTGGACGCATTGAAACGGTAAAACTGCTCCTTGAGAAGGGCGCGGATATCAATGCACGAAGTAATGATGGTTCTTTACCTGTAAATACGGCACAACTCGACTGGGGGTTGACACAATTGGTGCTTGGAATTTTACAGATGAAGGTGGATGAAGCAGAGGTCAAAGCAGGCAGAGTTGAGGTAATAAAGCTGCTTTCAAACCATAAATAGGTAAGGAGTTACCATTTCTGAAGGAGGAATCTGATGCTTAATTCGCAAACGAGTCCTGAATCTGTGCAAGAAATACTACCTCACGGCACAATGACGATGGAAGAATTTCTTGAAAACGATTTAGAGGGTTATGAGTACGTAAAAGGGGAATTAGTGCCGATGGCAGCTGCAGCAATTGTACATGGTGAGGTAGGTTCTAATGTTCATTTACTTTTAGGATTGTACGTTCGTGAAAATAAATTGGGGCGTTTATATATTGCAGAAACGACATTTCAATTGAGGGACCGAGTAGTGAAACCTGATGTCGCGTTTGTATCAACAGAACGGTTGTCAGAAGAGAAATTAAAAGGATTCTCCGTGGCTCCTGACCTCGCAATTGAGATAGTTTCACCTTCAGATAAACATTACGATGTTACCGAAAAGGCGTTAGCTTATTTGAAGGCAGGAACACAGCTTGTCTGGGTTATTGAACCGATTATGAAAACGGTAACAGTTTATCGTTCTGAAACGGACTCTACACTGCTAAACTATGAAGACACACTGACAGGTGAGGATGTGGTTGAAGGGTTTTCGTGCCCAGTGGCGGAACTTTTTGAATAGATTCTTGAAGGAAAACGAAATGAGTTAAGACAAACATTGAAAATAGATTGTTAATTTTTCTACGATGTGCTAAAATATTTACTGGATTAATCAGGTCAATTTTGTGTGCAAGCATTAAAGTTCTATCCTAAAACATCATTTTTTAGATAATACCTATAAATATTTCCATGAGACACTCTGTTTCACAAAAGTACAACCAATTGAGGTTCTTACCCCATGAACTTTGAGAAATTCGAAAGCGTAGAATATAAAGACAAGTTCCACAAAGAAATTATTCGGGATACAGAAAGACAAAAAATATTGGAGCGGTTTGAGCTCTTAGCACAGCGGGAAGATAATTGGGATGGATATGGATCCAAAAAACCAACACAGTTAACATTAGAGCATGCCAAACTTCTTATTGAAGAATTGTTAGATTCTATCAATTCTGCGGGATATTTTTGGATTACTCCTTATATTTCCAGCGATGAAGATGGTAATGTAACTGCCGAATGGTACGAAGTAGAGCGACAGTTACATGTTCAGATCGGAGAAGATGAAGCGGAGTATATTCAGGTCTGGGGAACAAATATTGATACAGAAATGCACGTAGATTTTTTTAACCGGAACAATTACCTAACGCTTTGGGAATGGTTAATTGATGGATAAGAATGACTCCGTAAAGGATGATGAAGTACTCTATCGAAGCGTACGAGAAAAGTTAGAAGATGGAGAGTACTTTTTTGATAGAGGAAAACTGAGAATTCGTCCTGCAGCTTTTCGGGATAGATATAAAAAACCATCCGTAGATAGAGCGAAACTAAAGGGATTTGCCCCTCGCCTTTCAAGGCTCGATAAAACGGATGGCATTGTAAGTTTTATCGCTGGTGATGTCCGCTTAATAAGAGAAGTGAAAACAGAAATTAAAGATGAAGATGTTGTCATTCACACCGTAGATGTTATCTATGATCCCACCCCTGACAATCCTGCCCATTCACAAATTGTTGTAAGTCCTGAGTTTTTTGGTTCAAAGAATAAGCAAAGAAATGTGTTCAAATTGCTACAAATTGCGCTTGCTACACTAGCTACTAAAAACGGATGGACCTTGGAACCGGGTGTAAAGTAAATTCGGCCTTTTAAATAGAAAATGTTATATTGGAATACCGGTGAAAGCTTAGTCAAGTCTACTCCGATAATAAAATAGAAACAGTTACTATTCAACAAGAAAGAGAGTGTCCAATGACAAAACCGATAAACTACACTGACATCTTAGAAACAGGCGACAGTGATATTTATGACATCCAAACACACGCTGCAGGGCCCGAAGGTAGCTTGCCACTTACGGCAGAGATGCTCCTCAACCGGCCAAGTGGCGATATTTTTGGCTTGAGCCACAACACGGCAATGGGGTGGGCACCGACAGAGCTGCGGCGAGAAGAGTTTTTAATTCTCAGCACACAAGGCGGTATCCGCGCACCTGATGGGACTCCTATTGCACTTGGGTATCATACTGGACATTGGGAGGTTGGTCTTTTGATGCAGGCGGTTGCCTGTGAGCTAAAGGAACTTGCGGCGATTCCGTTTGCAGGCTACTGTTCCGATCCGTGTGATGGACGTACGCAAGGCACCGTCGGTATGATGGATAGCCTCGCCTATCGTAACGATGCAGCACAGATTTTCCGCCGACTTATCCGTTCTCTACCGACGCGAAAAGGCGTTGTCGGTGTTGCCACGTGCGATAAAGGTTTGCCTGCGATGATGATGGCACTTGCCTCAATGCGGGAATTACCGGCGGTGCTTGTGCCGGGAGGGGTAACGTTGCCGCCGACTACAGGAGAGGATGCGGGAAAGATTCAAACGATAGGAGCACGTTTCGCACATGGTGAGATTAGTCTGCAAGATGCAGCGGATATGGGATGCCGAGCTTGTGCTACGCCCGGCGGTGGCTGTCAATTCCTGGGTACTGCGGCGACTTCGCAGGTTGTCGGTGAAGCGTTAGGGATGAGTTTGACACACACGGCGTTAGCACCGTCAGGGCAGAACATCTGGTCGGATATGGGGCTGCGTTCAGCGCGGGCAGTGGTCAATTTAGCAGCAAAAGGTTTGACAATGAAGGATATCGTTACATCGGAAGCGATTCGGAACGCGATGGTTGTGCATGCGGCGTTTGGCGGTTCCACTAATCTCTTGTTGCATATTCCTGCAATTGCGCATGCTGCGGGACTTGTACGTCCAACAGTAGACGACTGGACAGAGGTCAATCAGGAGGTGCCGCGCCTCGTTGATGTGTTACCGAATGGACCGGTCGGACATCCGACTGTTCGTGTATTCCTGGCAGGTGGTGTGCCTGAAGTGATGCTGCACCTCCGCAAATTAGGTGGACTCCTCAACGAAGATATACTGACAGCGACAGGTGAAACCTTGGGTAAAAACCTTGATTGGTGGGAGACTTCAGAACGGCGGCAACGGGTACGGGAATTACTTGAAGAACGAGATAACGTTGCACCTGATGAGGTGATTTTGAGTCCGGATGCTGCAAAAGCAGCAGGATTGACGAGTACTGTCACGTTTCCGCGCGGTAACCTTGCACCAGAAGGTTCTGTTATCAAAAGTACTGCGATTGACCCAAGCGTTGTTGATGCCGATGGTGTGTATCGGATGACAGGACCGGCACGTGTGTTTGTTCGGGAGTCTGATGCGATACAGACACTCAAAGGTCAAGGTGAAAATAACATGAAACCTGGAGACATCATGGTGTTGTGTTGTCGTGGTCCACAAGGCACAGGCATGGAGGAGGTATACCAAGTCACATCGGCACTCAAACACCTGTCATTCGGGAAACATATCGCCTTGATAACGGATGCACGTTTTTCGGGCGTTTCAACCGGGGCGTGTATTGGGCATGTTGGGCCGGAGGCGCTTGCGGGTGGACCTATCGGGAAAGTGCTTGATGGTGACATAATTCAGATTGAAATTGACACTCAGCAGTTAGTCGGGAGCATTGATCTGGTAGGGCATGGTAGTGATCAGTTCGGGGTGGCAGCGGGTGAACGCGTATTAGCAGAACGGCAACCGAGAGATGACCTTTCCTCCGACGAGGCTTTACCTGACGATACCCGGTTGTGGGCAGCGTTGCAGTCTGTCGGTGGTGGCACATGGGGTGGGTGTGTCTACGATGTAGACGCTATTCTGAATGCCTTGAAATAGGAAGACTTTGGCGAAGTTTGCCATGAAAATTTTGAAATATTGGACACCACCATTTCTCTACATGGCACTCATTTTTGTTATTTCGTCTTTGGAACAACCGCCACTCCCGATGCCAAAGTTTGAGTGGCTGACAATTGACAAACTTTATCATTTTGTCGAATACGGTATCCTCAGTGTGTTACTGACTATAGCGTTTGTAAACGTTCCACCGAAATGGTTGCCAACGAATTGGATATGGGTTACGGCTGCTCTCATCTCAATACTCTACGGGGCAAGCGATGAATTGCATCAGATGTTTGTGCCCGGCAGATTCGCTACGGTTGCAGATTGGGTTTCGGATGTGTTCGGTGCGATTGCAGGTGTAGCGGGCGTTTATTTCTATTATAAAAGACAGAAGAAGAAAAAGAGTTATTTCCTCTAAGGCGTTATCGCACGCAACGGAAACCGTAGTCATAGATTGTGTTCATAGGTGAAAGCAGAAAGCGACAGGCGACGCAGATGCCTTGTGGTGAAGCACTCCAACCACCACCGCGCAACACGCGCTCAGTTTTAATGTCCATGAAATTGTTTATTATCCATTCTGGTTCATTCGTCCCTGAGCGTGGATTCTTGCGAGGCGAGGCGAAGTAGAAGTCATCATCATATAGATCTAGGCACCACTCCCAAACATTCCCAGACATATCATACAAACCATATCCGTTCGCGGGGTACTTATCAACCGTTGTCGTATCTCCAACATTTCTGCCATAGTTCGCTTTCGCAGCGGACAACACATCTCCCCATGGATACTTTTTGCCCGATAGTCCACCGCGCGCAGCGTATTCCCATTCTGCCTCCGTTGGCAAACGTTTTCCTACCCACATAGTATAGGCCATCGCACTATACCAGCTCACCCAAGTAACAGGATGGTTCGCTTGTCCTGCTGGATAGTTGCTACCCTCCCAATTCAACAAGTAGTCACCATCGTGAAACTTGCCCTCAATCCGATCTTTCTGCCAACTGGAATTTTCAATCAGGAACTGCTGATATTCAAGATTCGTCACAGCATGCGCGTCCATATAGAACGCATCCACATGCACCGTATGCACCTGCTGCTCGTAAAATGACTCAGTATCGTTGCTTCCCATCTCAAACTTGCCAGCCGGTATCAGCACCATGTTTTTAGGAGGATCGGGTGTCGTCTTCACACAAGGCTCATTTTTTTTAGGTAAATACATGAAATACAATCCTCCTATGCAATTTTTTGCTCCTTTAGAGAAAAGTAAGTGGACGGATTTTAGCAGCGCGCATGATGCCCTCGGACTGTTATGATAGAAAAAAAGCGAAGTTTTGTCAACATTTTAAATGAAAGTGGACTTGTGAACTAACTACGTCCGTCCTACTTAAAACTGAATGGCTCTGATTGCACGCTCATTTCTTTTTTACAAAAAGTCAATTATATGATATACTATTTATCTATTTTTTGATTAATACATTTTAAACTTAGTTACCAAAATAGAGGGTTCACCCTTTAATCGTATCCTGAACCTTCCTTACCGGCTTACATCACAGGAATTAATATATGCATCCACTTATTGATTTGAAAGTACCAAAAGGCTCTATTGCTATCCACTGGTTTGAACAGAGTAGTTTTGCTCTAAAGGATTCGGATGGTACTATTGTCCAAATCGACCCTTATTTTCCGCGGAATCGCCCCTCGGATCGCTTTATTCACACCGAACCTCCCTTAGATGAGTCCGAACTTCCGACTGATTTTGTGCTATTAACACATGCACACGGCGATCATACGTGTCCAGAATCTATACGCAGAATTTGGGAAACCTCTAACGCGACGCGATTCATTGGACCGGAGGAGAGCGTGCGCCAAATTTCGTCAGAAACAGATGTGGCATCTGATAACGTTTCAGAAATTGACGCAGGAGAATCTGCGGCACTAAACAATCTTACCGTGCATGCCGTTTATGCGAAACCGCCAGCAGGTGATCCATCTGCGGATATTGGTCCTCCTGATGTTACGCACTTAGGATATGTAGTCGTAAGCGATGGTGTGACGTTATACTTTAGTGGTGATCCGATCAATAATTTTGCGGAACATGACGATCTGATTTCGGCAGTGGCAGCGCACAATCCTGATATCGGTTTTTTGACAAATCACCCAACTGAAGGTGAGTTTCCATTTTATGATGGATGTGTTAAAATGGCAACACGTATCGGATTGAAGCACGCGGTACCGGTACATCGTGCGTGTTTTGTTACCCGTGATTATGATTCTGAGGAATGGGCATCAAACTTTCCAGCGGGTGGTCCCGAACCGCTTATTATTGAAAGAAATTCGTATATTGTTTATTCACAATAAAAAAATAGGAATAGGATATAAGCAACACGATAATCAACGATGCGTACAACACATCCGCAAGAAATACAAGTCTACCAGACCCCAAATGGCCGAGAACCTTTTAATGAGTGGTTGGACTCAATTCGAGATACAAAAACACAAGATCGGATTCAGGCGAGACTTGCGCGTCTTGAAGATGGTAATTTTGGGGATTGCCAATCTGTTGGTGCAGGTGTGTTTGAGTTACGAATACGCTTTGGTGCAGGTTATAGAATCTATTTTGGACAGGTAGGTAACACAATCATCCTTTTACTCTGTGGTGGTAGCAAATCATCACAAACACGAGATATTGAACGTGCAAAAACTTATTGGTTAGAATATAAGAGGGAACATCTATGAAAAAAATGAGAACATGGCGTGAATGTCTCATTGAACGGATTGCTAACCGAGAAAGGGCAATTGGCTATCTACAAGCAATCCTTGAGGACTACCATATTTACAAGAATCCTGCTGTCGTGTTGAAAGCCCTTCAGACGGTCGTTGAAGCGCAAGGTGGTGTTTTTGAACTTGCAAAGCAGGCGGATATGGATCCACAAGTTTTTTCCAAAATGTTATCCAACAAGGATATGCCTTTGATTGACACAGTTGTGATTGTTCTTAAGGCACTTGGATATCAACTCTCGATTCAACCGATAGAATCTGAAAACCCGGATCTTGAGACTTATACTCATGCTTTAGAGAATTAAAATACATCGGCACATGTGGCAGAAAAATTAATCGATTAACAACAATGGTTAAGTAAAATGCATCTGAAATAGCAAAGTGAAACGAGAAAGTGAATAAGTGAAAAATCAAAGAGGTAAGATAAGATATGTCTCTACAAGAACAAAACACACCCCTTGTCGGTATTGTGATGGGGAGTGATTCCGATTTAGAAAAGATGGCGGAAGCCGCAAAGGTTTTAGAGGATTTTGAGGTGCCGTTTGAGATAACGATTTCTTCGGCGCACCGTTCACCTGAACGGACGCTGGCGTGGGCAGAAAAGATTAAAGCAGAAGGTGGTAAAGTCATTATCGCTGGTGCAGGACGTGCAGCACATCTCGCAGGTGTTATTGCGGCACATACAACGCTGCCTGTCATTGGGGTACCTGTTGATGGCGGACCGCTCAACGGCGTTGATGCGTTGTATGCGACAGTGCAGATGCCCCCTGGTATTCCTGTCGGCACGATGGCGATTGGGTCAGGTGGTGCTCGAAATGCGGGGATATTCGCAGTTCAGATTTTGGCACTCGAATTCCCCGAATTGGAAGCAAAGCTGCAAGCCTACAAAAAGAAGATGAGTGATGGTGTTGCGGAAAAAGCGGCGCGTCTGCAAGAAGTTGGTTATGAAAATTATTAGAGCACATCACATAAGTGGAATTTGTTGGTTCGCTGTGCTCAATCCAAACCGTAAAACACAATGTAAATGTAAGAGGCGCAATAAATTGCGCGACTACAAACACGTTTTACTTAAGGGAACATTTTGTGAAAACCAAGTTTACAAAGCCCCGTCACGGTTTTTGAGATAGGTTGAAAATGTTATAGGAAAAACCGTCATGGAAACTGAAGAAAGTAGACAGTGGGAAAATGATACGGAACTCTTTGATATGATGGAGGAGCAGCTGTATGCTGCTGTGATTTCGGATGCGTTGGATGCAGCTGGATTCCGTGAGCAAGCACTGAGCCATACTATCCGCCCATTGCTACCGGAGACGGTTGTCGTTGGTCGGGCAATGCCTGTGTTGTGTCTGGACGTCTATGAGATTCCTGATGAACCGTATCAACAGGAAATTGCAGCGGTGGATAGCCTCAAACAGGACGATGTCCTTATTTGCTCAACGAACGGTAGTACGCGTATCTGCTTTTGGGGAGAACTGCTTTCAACGGCGGCACAGGCGCGCGGTGCGCGTGGTGCCGTTATTGATGGGTTTATCCGTGATGTACGTAAGATCATGCAGATGCGGTTTCCGATATTTACTACCGGAATTTCGCCCGTAGACTCTAACGGACGCGGCGATGTGGTTGCGTACAACGTGCCAATTGAATGTGGCGGTGTCCTGGTGAATCCTGGTGATATTGTGTTCGGGGATGCGGATGGTGTGGTTGTTATCCCACAGGCTGTGGAAACGGAAATAATTGCGGCTGCTTTGGAAAAGGTGAGCGGTGAAAACAGAACTCGTGATGCGCTTAGGGAGGGTGCAACGCTCAGGGAAGTTTACGATAAATATGGGATTCTATAATGGCACATCAATCAAAATCGGATGTCGGGGTTACAAACCCCTCTTACAGAAGTCATTCAGTTTTAGTTTTAAAGCTTTTGTCAATATTTATGCCAGGGTCGCGACCAGGAGGTCGCTCCTACAGAAAGAGGTGAAGGAGGAGAAATAGATGATTTATGAGTTGCGGACATACCAAGTTGTCCCGGGAAAGATGCAAAATCTGAATGACCGATTTGCAAATATCACGTTGCCGTTGTTTGAAAAGTACGATATGAAGGTTATCGGTTTTTGGGAAACGGCTATCGGTGAGGCAACAACAACGGAGTTGGTTTATCTGCTTGCTTTTGAAGATTTGGGACACTATCAGCGTGCTTGGGATGCGTTCATCGCGGACCCTGAATGGCAGGCTGCGAAACGATTAACGGAAGTGGGTGGTCCGTTAGTTAATGTGGTGAGTAATAAGATTCTTGAACCGACAGATTATTCACCGTTGCAGTAAAGAGAATTCAAATATAGTGAACTTTAGAATTAATTGGACATTAGGATCGGTTCGGTTAGGAAACCGAACCATAAGCGCCAATTTAAGAAGACAAGCGTTCGTAGTCGCGAATTCATTGCCAAACGCGCGTTTG
>JAPPES010000053.1 GCA_028824125.1 Candidatus Poribacteria bacterium | reverse complement strand
GCTATTTTCGTTGCTGTTTATGAGTGTAATCGCTTTTTCTGCCGCAGATTCCGTAGGTGTGTCTCCTGTTTTGAAAGCGAGTTTTCAATTGCTGTTTTTAATACCTTTTCGGCATAAGTGGCATAACGTTGTTTGTCTGCTGGTAGACCGCCTAAAGCTTTTGAGATATGCGATGCTGTAATCTTCAACGCATCTGAGATTCGGCTACCGGTGACCAATTCCGTTAGGACAGAACCGCTTGCAATTGCTGTCGGACATCCAAAAGCCTTAAACTTCGCCGCAACAACTGCCCCATTGCTGATTTTAAGCGTTAGTTTCAGCATTTCACCGCTGGCGGCAGACCCGATAGTTGCTGTGCCATCTGCATCGTCAATTGTTCCGATATTGCGCGGGTTTTCAAAATGCTCGGTAACTTGTGGAGTATGCATAGCAATTGCCTGTCCGAAGCGGACAACGTATCGCCAAAATATCTTTTATCTCATATTATACACTATTATCATGCAAATGTCAAATCTGACTTTAAGCAAAATGCTATCGGTAATGTGGCGAGGTTAGGAAGAAATCAACGGTATGAATGACGTTTAGTCATTCCCCGGGTATGAATGCCATTGGGCGAATACGCGTATGGTATTCGCCATGATTCCCCGCCTCGCCAGCAGTGGGGTGTCCGTGCCTCATGCGGACAGATTGTGCTACTATGTGGCAACTTAGGTTACGGTATAGTAACCGGTAATTTTCCTATCGCGTGTCTTTTACCTAACAATACGTCCACCGCAGCAGCAATAGAAAAGTAGTTTCCATCGTAGGCAGCGATGGCACAGGCAACGTCAGGACATTTCCCAAGTAGATAGGGGGACCTAAGCGAAATAACGATGATCGGAATATCTATTTTTTGGCTCAATAGGTGAATAAGGTCGGCTTGCTGAGCATTGACAATTCCTGCTACGATAACCGAAGGTTTGGTCAGTAACAGTTGCGGTGCTAACTGCCGTGCGTTCAGTTGTGCGGGAATGAATACGGGCGTGATGTTGGAAATATCCGTATGTGCCTTGAGGAAAGTGTTTGAAAAGTCTCGTGATGGACTGAGGACTAAAACAGGTTCTTGCGGTTCCTCGCTTAAAGGGAGTAAGCCTTTGGTGTTTTTGACGAGTGTTATTGCGCGTGTTGCGATAGTTTGTGCAATTTCTCTATGTTCTCTTCTTCCAACAACAGCAAGAGGCGAGTTTATTGCATTTGGGTTTTCTATAGGGACTATCGGTTTCTCAAAAGCACCACAGGCAGCTTTACTTTTTAAGATGCGGCGGACAGATTCGTTGAGACGTATTTCACTGATTTCTCGGCGCCGCACTGCTTGGCGGATCGCAGTATAAGCGCTTTGCTGCTTCGCCAATGTTGATGTTATGAGTACAATGTCCGCGCCTGCCCGAATTGCTAAGACTGCTGCTTTACCTGTTTCGTATTGGTCATCAATTGCTTTCATCTCAAGATCATCGGTTATGATGAGCCCATCATAACCCAGCTGCTGACGAAGGAGTCTTGTGAGTATCGGGCGTGAAAGCGTTGCCGGCACCTCTGCGTCAAGTGCGGGATAGAGGATATGTGCTGACATAATAGCGGCTACACCTGTTTCAATTGCAGCGCGGAATGGTGCTAATTCAACAGCGTTGACTCGCTTTTTATTATGTGTAACAATAGGTAATTTCTTGTGTGAGTCGACATTGGTATCACCGTGTCCGGGGAAGTGCTTGGCTGTAGCAAGCACACCGTTTCGTTGCAGACCACGGATATAGGCTGTTCCTAACTCAGTAACGAGGTCAGGTGATTCACCGTAAGAACGCACGCCGATAACTGGATTGTTTGGATTGGTGTTAATATCCATGACTGGGGCAAAATTGAGGTTTACACCGACAGCTGTTAACTCAATAGCAGTGAGTTCTCCTGCTTTTTCTGCCAACGCCTTAGACCGTGTAGCACCTAAAGCGAGGTTGCCGGGTAAGACTGTTGCACCTTTACGTAATCGCGCCACAATTCCGCCCTCTTGGTCAATTGCAATGAACAACGGAATGGCGTTTGGTGTCTCTTGCGCAAGTTGTTGGAGTCCAGTCGTTAAAGCTTCTACTTGTGCAGGGTCTCGGACATTCTTATCATAAAGGATGAATCCGCCCGCAAAACGTTTGGCGATATGCGCTTTGGGAACAGGACCTACCTCTCTACCGCCTAATCCGAATATAAAGAGTTGACCGATCTTTTCATCTACTGACATCCTGCCGATGATCCCTTCTATTTCTATATCAGTAAGGGCACACACAGGGATTGTAACAAAGAAAATTAAGAATAGATATAAGAAGGTTTTGTATTTGAAATGCATGTCATATCTCCAATTATGGTGTTACGTTATTCGTCTACTGTTATTTCAGAAAGTGCTTTGAAATACTGCCGAAGTTGTTCACGATATTGGAATGGAATGTTTTCCAATTCCTTTGCATTGGGTGTTGTTTCAAGTTTGCGGACGATCTCCAATAGTTCAGGATGCAGTGGTGGCACATCCTGTGGTGGTGCAGAAGGTTTTTTGGCAACTTGCGCTTTCCGCTGCCTGCCGACATCCCGTTTTTGTAATGACTTTAAGCTATCAAGCATTCTGGTCAAAATACGGTCCTGTTGGTCAATAACTTGGTCATTGAGCGTGCCTTGCTCAAGTTTTTTCTCAACGTCCGTCATCTCTTCGGCAACATCTTTTAGACTGCCAAGCATCTCCGCAGCGTTTTCAGCAATTTCTGCGAGTCTTTCTGTTGCCTCACGGATAAGTTGTTGTTGTGCAGCAATTCTTTCAAGTCGCTGTTGTAAGCTGGGTGTTTGTCCCTGTTCACGCATCTGCTGCCTAAGGTTTTGTGCCATCTCATTCAACTGCTCTTGATTTTGTGCAAGTTGTTGCAGCTGTTCCATCATATCTTGTAGCCCGCCTGGTCCCATCTGCTGATTCATTTGTGCCATAGCCTCAAGAAGGTCAAAAACTACCTGATTGATGTCAGCGAGACCTATTCTTTGGATAGGAAGGGCGAGATTAGTTTCTCTATCTTCCAGGGCGCGTGCGGCACGGTTAAGAGCATCGCTTGAAGCATTCAACCGCCATACGATTTTCGGATCTATCTCCATCTGTTGCTTTCCGAGTTCCCACAGTTTATCCGCAAGATGCGATATACCTTTCGCAGCACTCAGTTCCTCAGCAGCAAGCTGTTGTAGCTGCTGAATTTCACTTTCAATGTAATCCTGAATATTTGTCGTAACCAATTCATTCGTTTGATTGATGACCTTCTCGTGAAGGTGGGAAAAATAGAGACTACTTTTAACTGCTTCCCGCATTGCGGCTAATGCTTGTTCAGCGTTTGCGCCTTCCATAAATTCTATAGCATTATCTAATCCTTGCGCTAATTCAGTCATAGTTTGTTCCGCTTGTCTACCAGTTTGTTGAGCATCTTGTTTCTGGGCATTTCGCAGACTTTCACTGGTCCTTTGCAGATTTTCGGAGAGTTGCTCACGCTGTGTATATTGGTTGAGACGCTTCACTTCATCGGCAACTTTTTGAATTTGTGGGGCAGCATTTTCTTGGGATTTTGCAATCTCAGACATTTCGTTTCCAAGTGTGTCCAATTTCTCACTAAGTTTATCAGATTCCTGCTTAATCCGTTCTTCCTTTTGCGCTGCATCATTCAGTTCTGATTTTTCCGATTTGGGTGAGTCTTCTGCTTTTTCTGGGACGGACGCGTCTAAAGAATCCATCAGCTGCTTTTGTTGGTCAGCAAGTTCCTGAGCTTGTTTCGCAGCTGCTTCCAGTTTCTGTTGCATTATAAGCTGTTCATAGAGTGCCTTCATCCGTTCAAGATATTGCTGGAACTGTTGCTGATTAAAATTAGCTTCAGCCATTGCATTTTCTTGCTCGGTCAATTGCTGTTTTGCTAATGCCTCACCCAATTTTTTCAAGAGTTCCTGATGTTCTTCAGATAGTGCTTCCTTCATCAACTCTTGCAGTTCTTGGTATTTTTGGATAGTTTCAGGTTCAAAAAGTTGGTTTTTCTCCATGTCAGACGCTGTCTGTTCCATTTCAGTGATGAGTTCATTTGCCTTCCGCTCAATCTCTTTTTGGGATTCAACGACCCGTTGCATCAGTTTCTCGTCTGAAAGCGTAAGTTCTTTGAATTTCCGGATTTTCTCCAAGAGTTGGTCTACCATAGCGGTAGCCTCTGTCTGTTCGTCAAATATCTCATCAAGACTAAGTTGTTCTGTCTCTTGTTCGGCGGCGAGATTATCATACAGTTCGTCAAGCGTCGGAAAACGCAGTGTATACGTGCGCGATTTACCGATATTGGGACCAGAAACATTGTCGGTGTCAATTGCTTGCACATAATAGGAAAGCACTTCACCCGGAAATAGTCCGATTGGGTCAATATCCCAAGTATATGTGAGAAAATGCGATGTTTGTGGCGGTGAAGTAGATGTCGGAACTTGCTTTAGCGTGACAGTAACTTCATCAGCATTCTCTTTTTGAATGCGATGTACCAATTGGAGTGCCTGAATGCCGTAATCGTCAGTTGCTTCAACTTTGAGGTTCACAAGCATATCATTATCTAAAACAAGGTCTTTGCCGGGTTCAATAATCTCTACTTGAGGGGCAGCATCTTTGAAAACGTTAAGCGTATATGTAAGTGGGTCAGTATTTGTCAGACCATCTGTATCTCGGATCTGAATGTGGTAAGTTCCCGCTTGTTTTGCTATAAAGCTTCCTTCTATTTTAGTTGACTCTTCTATTCCCAGCTTGACGAGATCAGCTTCTTCAAAAATCAGATGTGCTTCTGTAAGCGGTTTATTGCTTTCTCCAGTAAGGACAACTTCTGTGCCGTAGAGAATTTCGGTATCACCTGTGTTGGCTTCAAGCGTTTGGGATGGCAATTGTGTGTATGCTGGATAGTTAAGTTGGAGTTGAAAGCTTGTGACAATCGGTTCATGACGGACCGAAATTTGGTATTGATCAGATATGACATCTTTAGTCGAAACATAATATTGCAAAGACCGGTCAATATTTTCAATTGTCGCACTATATGGAATTTCAGTGAGTTCACGATTCATTGGTAAAGATTGCCATGCTTCAGCATCAGATAAATGCGGTAATTGATTTTCATCATTTATTACGTTTTGGGCTGTATCTGGAGATTCCTGCACATTACCTTCATTTTTTGCTTCGCTATTCATCTGTGCCAAACGGTAATAGACATAAACTGGTGCATCAAGGTGTCCGCTGGCTTTTGCTGTAATGGTAACATCTTCACCTTGTTTAATTTGGATATTACCCGGTTGCACTTCCTTAATCTGTGCTGTAAACCCTTCCATTGGTGTTTTCGGTAAGGTCTCGAATGTTTGGGTAAAACCTTGTAATGCCGAGGGCAAAAGAAAGTTTGTAAGTGCCAAGATTCCCAAAGCAAGAACAGCAATGCCTGCGTTCTGTCTGATCTTTACAAACTCACTTTGAAAGATTTTTTTCGATTCAATCTTTTCAACATCGTGTTGTGTTTGAGAAATTAACTGCTCCACAAATTCTGGTGCGTATCCTAATCTATTGTCTTCCAGTGTCGGTTTGAGTTGAACAGTACTGAGTATCCTGTTTTCAATATTTGGGTATGCTTTTTCAAGATAAGCAGCTACTGTCGAATGCGGCAATTTGCGCAATAGTGGACGAATAAGCATCCGAATAGTAATATAGATAGCAACGCCTATAGAGAGAACAACAATACCGCTACGCAAAAAATGGTGGAGCGGCAACTGAAAACAGAGAAGCACTGTTATCATTACAAATGCAAGTGTGCTGAGCCATCTGAGGAAACTTTCAGATAAAATGAGCCATCGCCACGTTCGCCGAACAGCACTCAGCCTGGTGATAATAGATTGGTAAATTTGATTAATGTTTTGATTTGACATGCTGATTTCCTTATTGTAGAGTAGAGAACGTTGTATTATATAGTGAAAATATAGTGAAATCCACAATTACCTGGACATTAGCGAGGTTAGGAAACCTCGCCAGCAGCGGGGTAAGCGTGTTTCGTGTGGACTGAAAATTACCGAATTAATAACTTAATCTTCATACAGTTTGCACTACAAATATGGACTCACGTTAACTATATATTTCATAATGCGATCCACTTTGTCCCTTCCATTATACGTAGGTTGGGTAGTGCAAGCAAACCCATAGATGCCAATTGAGTGTATAAGGTTAGGGCTAATAACGAAAACATGTAGGTTTTGAATACGATCCCTTCTTTCTGCTTAATGGTTTTCACGTCATTTCTGTACCATCTAATTCTTAGTAGATATTTTTTCCCAATCCCATAGCAGTACCGTGCCATCACCGCTGCCACTTGCAAGCGTTTTACCGTCATGTGAAAACACCAAGGTAGTGATTCCTTCCGTATGTCCAAATAGACTCCCCAAATCATTGCCATTCGTATCCCACAACTGCATCCCACCGCCTTTTTTAATTGTGTATTGAGAGTCAATAAGGGTTTTGCCATCAGGTGAAAATATTAATAATTTGTTAAAACTTCGATGTTTATCCGTAATTCTACCACGTTCTTGGATACTTGTGGGTGTTACACTCCATAAAACGATACCTTCTCGATCACCGAGGGCAATGGTCGTGCTGTCGGGTGAAAATGCCAAGGCACTATGCTTTTCCATGTTAGGTGGCGTGAGTTCGCGCTGCGTGGTAATATCCCAGACTTGCGTTTGCGCGTGGGTTCCGTTTCTGGAAAGAAGTTTTCCATTGGGTGAGAAAACTAACTTGCTTGAGAATGGTGCTTTCGAATTAAAGCGGAACAACTCAGCGCCGGTGTTCACATGCCATGCAAAAATACCTTCACGACCAAAACTGGCAACGAGAATGTTGTTATCAGGTGAGAATGTGAGTGCATTTGTGTTTTCAGCATGCTGCCAAGGACCAGGAATTTCTTCACCATTGGTTATGTTCCATAACTGAATGCCGACAAAAGTTCTATAACTGCCACGGCCTCCATAACGAAGCCCCTTCCAACCTTGAAAGACGAAACCTGTTGCATCTGGTGACAATGCAACAGTGGCCTCATCACTGTATTGATCATCAAAAGTAATTAGTTCATTCCCAGTTTGTAGACTCCATACGCCGACAGTGCCGTTAAACGCAGCGATTGCAAGGTTAGCGTCATCTTCAGAGAACGCAACCGCTTTCACCGATTCTGTATGTCCGCTTGTAAAGGTAACGAGTTCCTTTCCATTTTTTGGATCCCAGAATCGGATTGTGCCATCGTAGCTGCCACTTGCAAGACACCCACTATAAAGCGATTTTCCCTCGGGCGCAAATGTTAAAGTGCTGATAGTGTTTTTATGTCCTAAAAGGGTCGCGCGTTCTTTGTGTGTATCTACATTCCAAAGTTTTATGACTTTATCAGCGTCGCCGCTGGCAAGTGTTTTCCCATCTGCTGAGAATGCCAATGCGGTAATCCAACCGTTATGTGCTTCCAAGGTAGCAAGTTTGGTCCGTTTTTCTATATCCCACAACTGGACCGTTTTGTCCTCACTTCCGCTGGCAAGCATTTTTCCATCCGGTGAGAACGCCAATGCCCAAACTCCTACCTCCGTATGCTCTTTTTTTAAAAGACTTATTATCGCATGCCCTTTGAGGCTCCTAAGTTGTCTGCCTGTCATTGCATCCCATAAACGGATTCTGCCTTCACGAGTGCCAATGGCAAAACTGCTGCCGTCTTGAGAAAATGCCACCGACTCATATTCGCTAATACCCGGTGACTTTGACACTTGACTGCCAGTGTTCACATCCCAACGGGTAATTTCCACACGGCTTAAACTGATAAGCGTTGTGTTGTCTTGGGAAAATGCAATTGCAGCTATCGAACTCCAAAGTGATTCTGTTGACGTAAGAATTGTGTTTTGGCTGCCAGTATTCACATCCCACAACTGAATAACCGGGTTATTAAATCCGCCACTTGCAAGCATATTTCCATCTTGTGAAAAAGCAAGTGCGTTGGCATGTCCAGTATGCCCTGTGAATAAAGCGGGCTCCGTCTCATCCTCCGCATCGTATACCCACACACCGATATCCGTTCCTACGGCGAGACGGGTGCCATCAGGCGAAAACCGCATGATATTGATACCGCCTTTGCCGAGACGCGCAATTGCACCGTCAGGCAAGCCTACCTGTGTGTTGTCTTGTGCCAAACAGTTGCAGAAAAAAAGTGTTGAAATTAAGAGGTGTGTGAAAATAAAAAATAATTTGGCTTTCATAAAGAGTTTTCCTTGTTTTCTCTTTAATAACCTAAGTTGCTACATAGTAGCACAATCTGTTAGATTGTGCTTGTGAGTGCGCAAACTAAATGAAGATTAAAAAATAAATTGGGTAATGTGGCGAGGTTAGGAAACCTTGCCAGCAGAGATGTACACCTGCTGCTGGCAAGGTTTCCTAACCTTGCCAATTACCGAATTAATAACTTAAACTTCATACAGTTTGCGCTACAAATACGGAATTCACGTTAAGATACTCTCAATGGGTTAGGACATACACTGCAATGTTTACAGCCATCTTTGCAGCAAGTTCGCGGACCTCAGGTGTATCATCCGGATGTACCCTTGCGTCTTCCAATCCATCGCCAATATCAGCACTGTACGCGTAAAATAGCACCATTCGTCCATCGTGAAAGATACCAAAACCTTGTGCGGGTTCTGAATCGTGTTCATGGATTTTTGGGAGTCCGGGTAAATCATAAAAACAGTGGTATATCGGATGTGAGTTTGGTATCGGTTGAAGTGCCTGCTTAGGAAAAACCCGACTTATCTCACGGCGAAAACTTTTATCTAATCCATAGTCGTCATTGACAAAGAGGAAACCACCTTTTGTGAGATATTGTCGTAGTGCTAAAACCTCCTGTTCAGTCAGACGTATATTTCCGTGTCCAACGAGATAGAGCATCGGATATTGATAAAGTGTATGATCGGTTAGCTTGAGAATTACGCGATCATCTGCCGTTTCAATCTCTGTCCGTTCTCTGAGTAGGCGAAGCCAATTGCTGATAGTAGAAGGATCGCCGTACCAATCACCGCCACCGCCGTACTGGATTTGCGCGATTGTAAAGAGTTCGCCTGCTTCCTGTGTGCTAATCAAAGTGCAAAACAGTAAGCAACAAACAAGAAAAAAGGTTGGTTTCGTAGTTTTTATCTGCAATGATTTCAAAATTCTATCAAAAATATTCATTATACGAGTCCGATACGTTTTCTGATAAACCATTCAGTGCCTAACAACCCAACAACTGAAAGAAGAATGAGCGGATGCGCCCATAAATCGCGTTCAGCATCTACAAAGACCGGGTTTTGCACATTGTTAATTTCATCAGGAAGCATGTGAGCGTTCTCCATAGTGAGATATACACCTCCGGTCTGCTCCGTTAGTTCCTTGAGTAGCGTTTCATTCAATTGCGGTGCTTCTAACTCAATAAGTTGCGGGTGGACGTGGATATCAATTTCATCTTCTCCCAAAGATATATTCCCTATTTGACCGACAGCACGAATTTTGTAAGTTCCTTTTTCTTCTACCTTCAATTGTGCAGTATAATTGTTTGTATTGTTCGTTTGGTTTTCTGTAGCCTGAGTGCGTGTTTTAAGCGGAAACGTTGAACCGCTTGGCAATGTGACCGACAGTTGAATTTCAGCATCATTTTGAGGCTGCAAGGTATGAGAATATGCTCTAACATTTATCTGAACAGTTTCACCTTGCGCATAAGTCGGTGTTGCGGTTGTGATATATATTTGATTCTCATCGGATTGTTGCGACATCCAACGCAGCACTTGTGCCCAAAAACGAGGATACACTGTTTGATAGATAGTGCCTTTAAAAGCGTTAACACCAAAGTCCCAATTCCATACACCTTCAGCAGTTAAGAGCAGACTCTTTCCCAGTCCGACTCGCTGAAAAATTAGTACTGGTTCTCCATTCTGTTTTTTTATGAGTGTTGTTGCTCCCGCTCTCAGTTGAAAACCACGAAATACGCGGGAAAGTGCAGGAAGATTCTGCCAAATTTCGGTATTGCGTTCTAAATTGTCAGTAAGCTGCAGCATCGGATGAAACCTGCCTGCTTGTGTAAGATCCAGTGAAAATTCTGCCTCCTGTGCCTGACACCCATTAACAGGAATCTGAATAGGTAGTATCCTCGCGAGTTGAGTGTCTCTAAATCCGTTTATGCCTAATGCGCTGCGCGAAGGAAGAAAGATGACCGCCTTCCCGCGCTGTTCCACAAAATCAACAATTGCTTGTTGTTGACTAACAGTAAGATGTTCGGCAGATAAGTCGCCTAAAATCAACACATCATATTTGAAGAGTTGTTCACGAGTTTTAGGAAACTGTAAAAGTTGTGTCTTCAGATTCTGTGGGTAATACCCATCATTGCGTGCAAGAACTGAGTCTGATCTTGCTTTTTTAGACAAAACAGCAAAAATTGCTTCAATATTTGGGTCACGTTCCAAAGTGCGTTTAAGGAACGCATATTCCCAGCGTGGTCTGCCTTCCAGATAAAAGACATTGAGTTTTGCCTTTACAACTTTTAAGGAAAACGTCTTTTCATTGTTAGCATTCGTCAATTCGCCTTCCAACGTGGGAAGTATAACCTTATACTGAAAATTTCCTTCGGTCTCAGGTGTCAATTTTAGTTCAACAACATGTTGTGTCCCTTTCGAAGTCCGTTGTCCATCTAAAGTAACTGATTGCTCAGCACTATCTTGAGGAAAAGTAAGCATTGCAGCATCAATGAGGCGATTCGTGCCGGATTCACGTAGCGAAACGCGAATTGATTCGGTTGTATATCCCGTCTGTGCAATAGTTACACGAATGACAGTCTCATGTCTTGTGTAGGCAATAGGCAAAACATCAATGTTTTGGATCTGTATATCCTTTGGTGGCTGCGGTGAACCGACACCTATAGCATAAATTGGTGTGCTCAAAGCGGCTATATCTTCTACTGATAACCTGGAGGCATTATGCGCCCCATCAGTTAGTAGCACGATGCCTGCGTTCGGTTGTCCTCGCCATACCTGGGCTGTTTCACGGATAACAGATGCAATATCTGTGAGTGTGCCTTTCGGTTCAAAATTTTCCACAGTGATTGCATCTTGATGGAGAACCGAATCGAAACGGTAGAGATGGACTTTGTACTCGCTTTCCAATGTTTCTAAAAATTGGCTTGATTCGTCCAACAAAAGTTGGTTCACCTGACTCATACGGGAAGTTTCGGTTTTCCCCGCGTGATTGTCTTTCAGTTGCATACTTCTTGAAGTGTCAACTAATATTGACAAATGGGATATAGGGGTAACGTCTTTCTTCTCTATAATGACTGGTGCTAACAGACAACACAGTAAAATAGCAACGGCTAAAAATCGTAGGGCAATGAGTGAATAACGAAGCAAACGGCGCAGGGACTGACCTACGCTGAGATATCCGTATAATGTTATACCAACTGCAACGATTATGCCAATTATAACCGCCCACACTGGCCAATAGTATGTAAACTGCATGCTGTATATACTTTCTGAATATAATCTACCAAATTATATCTTGATAGAGCGGTCTCTGTCAATAGATTGTTGACAACAATCCCAAAATTCTTCATAATTGAGGAACAATTTTTTACGTATCCAGAATTCAATAGGAGTTAACCCAGATGGATATGATTTCTATTCCGTGGCAAATGGTTCTATTATGCAGTATATCGCTCTGTGTTGGATGGGGAATACGCGGTAATTTCGGTCATGAATATGGAGCCGCCCTGCCCGGTGCGCTTGCTGCTATGGCAATTGTGCTGCTCTCCGGCCGTGAAGACTGGTGGCGTTACGTTCACTATTTTGCTTTATTTGGTGCAATAGGATGGTCATTCGGTGGAAGCATGTCTTACATGATGGTAGTTGGGTATACGCATTCATCCCATTCACCGACAGTACTTTACGGGTTTGCCAATCTTTTTGTTATCGGTTTTTTGTGGGCAGCACTGGGTGGAGCTGGGACTGCCCTACCAGCGTTTCTCATAGAAATTGACCAAAATCAGTCCATTCGTACGTTATCGGTATTTTTTGTTCCGATATGTGCCGTTTTCATAGGGTGGTCGCTTCAAGCAGTTGTGGTGGATCGTATTTTCGCAACTAAGCGCATGCAACGACACGAAAACCCGCTCTATTGGTCCGACTCTGATTGGTTAGCCGCACTTGTTGCAATTGTTGCTGCGCTCATTGTCATCCTATTCCGAGGACAAATAGATATGGCCACCTCGCTTATTCTCTATATGGGTATTGGATGGTTTGCAGCGTTTTTGTTGTTAGTAAACGTATTTAAACTTCGCATGACGCCGCCGAGAGGTGACAATTGGGCTGGGTGTGTCGGTATGGTTGTCGGTGTATTGGGATATTGCTGGCATTACAAACTCAATGGCGTTGCCTTCGCAACATTGATGACGGGTTTTGCAGGCGGTTTCGCCTTTTCATTTGGGCAATTGCTGAAGCAGCTCTGTATCCGAACAGGGCTGCAAACGAACTGGCACAGCGTAATGGAGCAACTACAGGGTTTGCTTTTTGGGCTTGGTATCGCAGTAACGTTTGGCTTTATTTTAAATCGCACGCCACCATTAGAAACTAACCCCAATTTCCCACGGTGGATAGAGATGTTTGCTGTCTTTTGTATTCTCATCGCATTGACATATTTAAACTATCGGAAGGCGGTACAAACATGGGTAGATACTATTGACTCTTTACCTGAACGGATGTTTGGAATACCTGTAGTCGGTTGGTTTCGTCATTCCAGAGGATGGATAGGCTGGTTTGAACTTTTTTACATCGCGCTTAGTATAGCGTTTGTTGCTATTTTGACAGTCAATCTTCACGATACAATACCTTTTATTTCGAGAAGTTGGTTAGGTAAGGGACAACTTCTATATCTTGTTTTTTTATGGTGGATAGTAATTTTCAACTTTGAACGAGCGTTAGTCAACTTCAGTCCACATCGGTTGGTTACGGAAGGGGTGATCACTCTTAACGCAATTATTTGCACAGTACTTGTGGCATTAGGTCCGCAAGCCGTTTCAAAACAGCCCGAAAATGTTTTCTCATTTTCTGAATGGTTATGGAAAGTACCGGTGTGGGGTTTTGTCGTGATGGCAGGAACAACATTTGCTTTTTGGGGAATCAAGCATGCGCTTTATGGTAAACAACACGCCCCTGGCGCATCACTACATATTCGTTTTGGAAAGGATTCTAACGCGCCTAAGGAGAAACCGAAAGCGGGTGAACCGCACCCCTAAGATTTATGTCGTTGTCATCAATCAAACAATTTTGGAAGATTTTACAATATATGATACGCTGTAGGCGCGCTCAAACAAAGCGCCTACAGCTATGTGTCTATTTTCTTAATCTGCTATTTCCACAGCGGTTCCGCTTTCAGCAGATGCATAGATGGCATCTGTAATTTGCTGAACAACAAGTGCCTGCTCCAAGCCAGTTATCGGTTGGCGGTTTTCACGGATCGCTGCAGCAAAATCGGACAATGGGTTGCCTTGATGGGGACCGTCAGAGTCGCCAGTATCAGCAAGGGGATTTGAACTCACGCCATCTGCAGTTGTCGTTTCATTATGGACAATACTGCCAGGATTCCCATCTCCCATTTTCAGTTTAAGCGAACCTTCTGATCCGATAATTTCCCAATCAGAATGTGAACTCGCTGTCATGAACTCGCCGCGCTCAAGGGTAATTACGGTTCCATCTTCACATCGAACCAGCGCAGTATAGTGCGTCTCAGCATCAGAACCGGGGGCGATATGTGCTTCAAATACAGGTGGGACTGTCCACGTTTGTGCAAAGACAGTTTTTGGTTTGAGCTCCCATCCTGTAATCCCAAGTAGGAAGTCAATGTCGTAACATCCCCAATTTACAAGGATACCGCCGCCGTTAAGTGCTTTCGTCAACCGCCACGCGGGACGCGGTGTACCAGGTTCTTTTCCACATCCCCGAATAGCGCGGCAATGAACAGTTCTAAGTTCACCTAACCCCCCTGTTGTGATCAGTTGCGTTGCCAGACGGGCGGCTTTGTTGAAACGGTTGCGAGATGAACAACAACCAGAAACTAACTCACCGCGTGCAGCGATGAGTTGCTTAACCTCCCCAACGTTCATTGCAATCGGTTTTTCAATCAGTACATGTTTGCCTCTTTCAAACGCACGTAACGCAACTTCAGTTCGGTATTGCGTTGGAAATGCCAAAACGACAGCCTCAACCTCATCGTCGTCAAGAAGATCGATGTCATTCGTATACATTTTCGGCGGATTAAAACGTTCGGCAGCTCGCTCCCTATTCGCGTCAATTAGATCTGCCGCTGCGACTAACTCAATATTATCGGAATCCGATGCTATACTAAGATGCCTACTTCCGATGACACCGCATCCAATTACACCTATTTTTACTGGGTTCATAAAGCCTCCATATATGTTATTAGTTTTAAATTATGCTAAGTCGTAGTTGTATAGTTTTGAAGAATCTAAATATAACCGGTAGAACCATCGGGACGGATAGGGCAGGTTCGCTGCCAATGAACATATTGGTTATCTGTGACAGCGTCCTCGTTTATCTCTACACCCAACCCCGGACGATCCCGCAATTCCAGGTACCCATCTTTGGGCAGATATGGTTCGTCTACCCAGGCATTCCAAGCACTTTCAGTCGGTAGCAAATATTCAAGGATTTTGAAGTTTGGGGTGGCAGCAGCGAAGTGAACATTGACAGCAGTCGCTAATGGTCCCATCGGATTGTGTGGTGCTATGCTCACATAGTGCGCCTCAGCGATTGCTGCAATTTTGCGCATTTCTAACAATCCTCCACAAACGCATATATCCGGTTGTATGATGTCTGCACCCTGCGCAGCAATGAGATCAAGGAATTCAAAGCGTGTGTATAAAGACTCGCCTGTTGCGAGCGGCACCTGCATTTGAGCGCGTAGACGCGACCATGCAGGTATGTGCTCAGGGCGCAGTGGTTCTTCATAGAAATATGGATCGTACGGTGCAAGGGCGTTGGCAAGTTGAAGCGCACGAATTGGTTCAAAGATTTTTGCGTGCGGATCAAAAGCGAACTCCCAATCATCCGGTGTGTTTATACGGATTTGTTCAAAGTAAGTCGCAGCCGCATCGCAGACACGTCCCCATCGATCTGAATCCGGATTAAGTTGGTAAGGACTTGTTTTGAAAGCAGTGAATCCCCATTCTTCATTGAGTTTGCGTGCCTGATCGGCAGCTTCAATACCGTCTCTGCCACCGATGCCTCGATACACATGGATGCGGTCCCGGGCATGCCCACCAAGGAGCATGTATACAGGCAATCCAGCAGCTTTTCCACTAATATCCCAGAGCGCATGGTCAACTGCTGAGATAACAGCGAGCCCTGCACCCCCCGGCGGAAATCTGAACTGTTGGTGCAGTTTGAGCATGATATATTCTATCCGACGTGGGTCATCCCCCTGAATCATCTCAAAGATATAATCCGCTATCGGTTCAACAGAGAGGTCTGGTCCCGTAGAATATGCCTCACCCCAACCATAGATGCCCTCGTCTGTCTCAACTTTGATAAGACCGCGTGGACGATTACCAAAATTCGCCATGAATGTTCGGATTGCAGTGATTTTCATTTATTGTGATGATTCTGGACTTTCATCTGGATTCAGGCTTAGTGTATGTTGTGCTATTATTACAGATGCTTTGAATGGTGTCAAGAAAATAATTGAATGGATAAAAAAACATTTGACCAAAATTCGCATTTTTTGTATAATTACTCTCAACGGGGTAGCATGTTAGCTGCTCGTTATCAAAAAAATGACAAGCATTCTATAAATATCCAAATTTTGTGTATTTATAACCCAAGTTGCTACCTATCGCCATAAAGTTGTTTTATATTAGTTGCAATG
>JAPPES010000028.1 GCA_028824125.1 Candidatus Poribacteria bacterium | reverse complement strand
TAGCCATAGATGAAATCATAAATATGTATCATTAATTCTAAACTTTACTATAATTTAATTCTAAAGTATAACGTGAGTTTGATAATTAACAAAACGGGCGCAAAATTGAACAGAGAACGGGCATATTTGCTTAAAAAAACGGTTATTTTGATGTTTTAACCCCCTAAATCCCCTTATCAGGGGGACTTTAAGAGGAAATGTGGAAGTCCTAACTATTTATCAAACTCACGTTAAAGTATAAAATCGAATAAAAAATGGAGACAAAAATGGATTCAAAACTCGCAGCTGGTAGTGGCGGGTCCCAGCACCCGCCCATTGACCTTGAACTCGGACAACAATTACACGGATTTGAAGTCAAAGCCATCACGCCAATTGATGAATTGCGTGCTGTAACGATTGAACTTGCACATGAACACAGCGGTGCTCGTTTATTACATCTGTATACAGACGATACAGAAAACCTTTTCTCAATCAATTTCCCAACGCCACCGACAGACGATACCGGTGTTCCTCACATTCTTGAACATGCGGTCTTGGCAGGATCACAAAAATTCCCGGTGAAAGAGCCTTTTTTTGAAATGATTAAAATGAGCATGGCAACTTTTATCAACGCCATGACAAGCTCAGACCACACCTATTATCCGGTAGCGAGCAATGTCAAAAAAGACCTCTTTAACCTTGCAGAAGTCTACTTTGACGCTGTCTTCCACCCATTGCTGACAGAAGAAACTTTCAAGCGCGAAGGACACCATCTTGCGCCTGTCGATCCGGAAAAACCCACTGGCGATTTGAAGATTACTGGTATCGTTTACAATGAAATGAAGGGTGTTTTTTCTGATCCCGAATCGCGGTTGTACCGTTCCATGACAAGTCAACTGCTTCCTAACACACTTTACGCCAAGGAATCAGGTGGAGACCCAGATGCTATTCCTGACTTGACATATCAGCAGCTCAAGAGTTTTCACGAAACATATTACCATCCGGGTAACGGATACTTTTTCCTTTATGGAGATATTCCCACAAGTGACTATCTCGCTTTTCTCGCTGATAAATTGGATAAAATTCCCAGAAGTGATACTATCGCTTCCCTACAACCTCTTAATGCGGAAGTCACCCATCAACCGAGATGGAAATCGCCTCAGACTGTAACTGATACCTATCCCGTTGCGCCAGATGAATCTCTGACTGAAAAAACATATCTGATGTTAAGCTGGCTCATCGGTGATGCGACTGATCCAGAAGATGTAGCGATGTGTTACATCCTTACCCTAATCCTTCTCGGTAATGAAGCAGCTCCGCTCAAAAAAGCCATTGTTGACTCAAAATTGGGGACTGACCTCATTTATTCGGGTGTAAGTTCAATTGGTCCGAACAGTACTTTCTATGTTGGACTCAAAGGAAGTGAAGTTGATCGTTCTGAGGCATTCGTCAAATTGGTCACTGATACCCTCACTGAACTTGCTGAAAACGAGTTTGAGAGCGAATTGGTAGAAGCTGCTTTCCAACAGTCAACTTATCACTATCAAGAAGTAGCGCCGATGTTCCCGCTCCACATGCTTTTTCGTGTTATGGGTGCATGGATATACGACAAGGGGACGGATACTTTCTTGAAGATGCGAGAAAGTCTTACGACTATTCGTCAACGTTGGCAGGAAAATCCAAGTATTTTCAACGAAATAATCCGTGAACGGCTTATTGACAATCCACACCGATTGACGACCGTGCTTTCTCCTGACCCGAACATGCAGGCAAAACTTGACGCTGAATTGGAACAACGCACCAAGGATATCCGCGCACAACTTTCTGATGAACAGACGAAACAGATCGCTGCAGATGCCGCAGAATTGGAACGGATGAACGGGCAACCGAATCCGCCCGAAGCATTGGCTAAACTGCCACAACTCCAAGTCAGTGATCTTCCTGATAAACCGAAACATATCCCCACCACTATAGAGAAAGTTTGTGGGCAAGACCTTCTCCACAATGATGTTTTTGCAAATGGGGTTAACTATTTTGTGTTGGATTTTGATATACGGGGATTACCGCAACATCTCTGGACTTATGTACCAAGATATATTGACGCTATTCATAAACTCGGTGCAGCAGAAATGGATTTTGCTGAAATGGCACTACGTAAATCCTCAGTTACTGGCGGAATCCGATGTGGTGCCGGGTTTCGGACACATGCCCTTGATCCTAACCGTTCACTGCAAAACGCATACTTTCATCTCAAAACACTTGATGATAAAATGGATGTAGCACTTGATGTGCTGCATGATCTCGTTTTTTCTTTAAATCCACGCGATACTGAACGGCTTCGTGATGTCATGGTACAAGCTGTTGCTGAATACCAGACAGAGATGGTTCAGGACGGCTCAAGTACCGCAATTCATCATGCATCCCGTGGACTTTCACCACAAGCACACCTTGCTGAAATCGTCCACGGTCTTCCACAACTCAGACACAGTGAAAGTCTG
Source organism: Candidatus Poribacteria bacterium (assembly GCA_028824125.1). Classification (GTDB taxonomy): domain Bacteria; phylum Poribacteria; class WGA-4E; order WGA-4E; family WGA-3G; genus MSPOR6. Next base: position 13,696 of record JAPPES010000028.1, on the reverse strand, counting down.
CTCAACAGTTTTGACGAACTAAACACTGACCTTATGGGTCATATAGAAGAGATTCGTGATTTCTTGTTGAATCGTGGACGTGTGACTGCTGGGTTCGCCGGTTCCGACTCCGCTTACAAGACAACACGCACAAAACTCGGTGAATGGCTGAGTGTTATGAGAGATGAAGTGATTGATACTAACGCGATTGCCTTTCAGCCATACAACACACCACCGCGCGAAGGATTAGCGGGACCGATTCAGATTGCGCACTGTGCGCACGTAATGCCAGCACCACATTATTCGCATCCGGATTCAACATTGATCAGTATTGGCACGCATCTCGTCCGGATGGATTACATATTAAGTGAAATCCGATTTAAAGGTAACGCTTACGGTGCAAGGCTTTCTTACAATTCTTTTGATGCGGCACTATACCAATCTTCGTTCAGAGATCCACACGTGGCACGTACAGTTAATGTCTTTGAGCAGACAGTAGATTACATTAAACAAGTAGAGTGGACGCAAACGGATATTGACCGTGCTATCATTGCAACGGCGAAAGATGCGGAAAAACCGATTCGTCCAAGCCAAGCAGTAAGTAACGCGCAGTGGCACCATATCAGTGGACAGACGCGCGAGATGCGAGAGGAACGTTACACACGACTTCGTAGTGCAACACCGAGTGAGGTAAAACGGGCATTGCTCCAACTTTTTGAGGGAAATCTGGATAAGGCAGCTGTCTGTGTTGTTTCAAGCCGTGAAAAACTGGAAGAAGCAAACGGCGAACTTGCACAACCTCTTGTGATTGAGGATATATTAACCTAATAGTAGAATTGTTAGGTTTGGCTGCACTCTGACCAACCTACGAACCATCATAATAAAATGAAAGGAATTAAGATAATGAAAAAATTGGCATTCTTGACAATATGTATCTGTGTTTTAGCAATATTCGCAACGTTTACTTTTAAAACGACTGCTGATCACCATGCCACCAAAGCTGAACAAACCCCTAATTTTGAAAAAAACTGGCATCACTGGCGCGGTCCTATTACAACTGGTGCCGCTGTTAATGCCAATCCGCCCACCACTTGGAGCGAAACTGAAAACATTCGTTGGAAAGTCCCGATCCCCGGTATGGGACACGCTACACCAATTGTCTGGGAAGATAAAATCTTTATTCAAACAGCAATTAAAGGTGAGATGCCCGAAACTGAGAGTGCAGAAGATGAAAGTCCATCGGAAGAATCACAGTCTGAAAGAAGACGTAACAGAAGGGACAGGAATAGAACCATACCCCCATATAAGTTTAATCTCCTTGTGCTGAAACGAAGTGATGGGAATGTCTTGTGGGAAAAAACGCTTCGGGAAACTGCTCCTCACGAAGGTATGCACGGTCATTCAAGTTTCGCATCCAACTCACCCACAACCGATGGGGAACACATTTACGCTTATTTCGGTTCTCGTGGTCTCTACTGTTTGGATTTCAAAGGGAATCTGATATGGGAAAAAGATATTGGACAGATGCGCAAAGCGGGTACTTTCGGTGAAGGGAGCTGCCCAGTGATATATGGTGATGCCATTATTGTGCTACAGGACCACCAAGGACAATCCTTTATTACTGCCTTGGATAAACACACAGGTGACGAACTTTGGCGTATGGATAGAAAAGAACCTACTACATGGACATCGCCTATTGTTGTAAATTACAACGGCATCGCTCAAGTAATCGTTCCAGCAACAAACCGAACACGTAGTTATAATTTAGCCAATGGTGATTTGGTTTGGGAATGTGGTGGTATGACGCGGAATGTGATTCCATCTCCTATGCATAAAGATGGACATATATATGTGATTAGTGGACATGGTGGAAGTTCACTACAATCCATTAATTTGGAACTTGCTTCTGGCGATATTACTGGCACCGAGGCAGTTGATTGGCATTACGACCGTGACACCCCTTATGTTCCTTCACCGCTATTGAGTGGAAATATAATCTATTTCTTGAAAAGAAATGGTAATTTACTCACAGCTATTGATAGAAATAGTGGAGAAGTGTTATATGGACCTGAAAGGGTTAAAGGTGTATCCAATGTATATGCGTCTATTGTTGGCGCGGCAGGTCGTGTGTATATTGCAGGTCGGGACGGAAATGTTGCAGTTTTAAAAGACGGGCCTGCACTGGAAGTAATTGCTCTGAATCACCTTAACGATAGTTTCAACGCATCACCTGCAATTGTCGGCTCAGAACTATATCTGCGTGGAACTAAACATCTATATTGTATAGCAGAATAATCACATATACAACTTACTCAACTAAGAAAGAAGGAATTATTATGAAAAAATTGGCATTCTTGACAATATGTATCTGTGCTTTAGCAGTGTTCACAACGTTTACTTTAAAAACGACTGCTGATCATCACGGAACTGAGACTGAACAAACCTCTAAATTCGAAAAAAATTGGCATCACTGGCGCGGCCCTATTACAACTGGTGCCGCCGTTAAGGCAAATCCGCCCACCACTTGGAGCGAAACTGAAAACATTCGTTGGAAAGTCCCGATCCCTGGGACGGGACATGCTACACCAATTGTTTGGGAAGATAAAATCTTTATTCAGACCGCAATTGAAGGTGAGATGCCCGAAACACAAACTGAGGAAACAGAAGCGGAGAACCCTCCAGAAGACTCTCGCCGCAGGAGACGCGGTAGAAGAGGGAACAGGACCTTTCCCCCGTATAAGTTTGAGTTGCTTGCGCTCAACCGAAGTGATGGCAGTATTGCGTGGCAAAAAACGCTGCGAGAGATGAAACCACATGAAGGTATCCATAACACTGCAAGTTTTGCTTCCAATTCCCCTGTAACCGATGGGGAACATATCTATGCATATTTTGGTTCTCGCGGCCTCTACTGCTTGGATATGAAAGGAAATATCAAGTGGGAAAAGGATATTGGGCAAATGTACAAAAGGAATACCTTTGGTGAAGGCAGCTGTCCTATTATCCACGGCAATACGATTGTTATCTTGCAAGACCATGAGGGGCCTTCCTTTATCATTGCGCTTGATAAGCGAACTGGCGATGAGCTGTGGAAAATGGACCGTGATGAACGCACCTCGTGGACATCACCTATTATAGTGGAACATAATGGAAAAGCACAAGTTGTTGTCCCTGCTACAAATAGGTCGCGTAGTTATGATTTAGAAACCGGTGAAGTTTTGTGGGAATGTGGGGGTATGACAGGAAATGTTATTCCCTCACCTGTCGCTGCCGGTGAATTAGTTTACCTAATCAGCGGTTTCAGGGGTGCTGCATTGCAAGCCGTTAATCTTGCAAACGCTATGGGTGACATAACCGGATCCGAAGAAGCCATTGCTTGGGAATACAACCGCGACACACCTTATGTGCCGTCACCACTCCTGCACCGTGATATTATATACTTCCTCAAAGGTAATAATCTTATCTCAGCTATCGATAGAATAACAGGCACGCTGCACTATGGACCTCAGAGATTAAGTGGTATATCTGGCATCTACGCTTCAATCGTTGGGGCTGCTGACCGAGTCTATGTCGCAAGTCGTAACGGTGCTGTGGCTGTTGTTCAACACGGCCCTGAATTTGAAATTCTGGCGACAAATAGACTTGACGATAGTTTCAATGCGTCTCCTGCAATTGTCGGTTCGGAGTTATATTTGCGCGGAAGCAAGTATCTCTACTGTATTGCGGAGTGATTGTAACTTTGTTTCATTGTAGAGGCGGGTCCCTGTACCCGCCTTTTCTGTATGAACAAGGAAAATGTCGCGACCGGTAAATCAACGGTATGAATCATGCAGCATGCCAAAAGTGCATGCTGCCAAAGGCATTCCCCGGGTCGCTCCTACAGAAGAGGTGTCCTTATAGTGAAATCCACAATTACCTTACATTGGCGAGGTTAGGAAACCTCGCCAGCGTTATAGTTATGGAGATTGTTGTTCATTGAAATGTAAACATATTTTCGGATTCCACTATAATATGTCAATATGTCGCCCTACCACCGCTGACATCGTAACACTGTCCCGTTACAAAACTCGCTTCATCTGACGCTAAGAAATTCACGACAGCGGCAACCTCCTCCGGTTTGCCAACGCGTCCCAGCGGAATCTTACCTACCATATAGTCAATTGTAGACTGGGCCATACCCTCCAAAATCGGTGTTTCAATAACTGCAGGCGACACCGCATTTACACGGATGTTATAGTCTGTCACCTCTTTTGCCAGTGCCTTTGTCAAGCAGATGACACCTGCCTTAGACACAGAATAGGGAATAAGTGTCGGGTTGCCCTCTTTGCCAGCAATTGAGGCGATATTCACTATCCTACCGTAATCCTGTGCAATCATCGTGTCAATAACCGCCTTACAACAGAGAAAAACACCCGTCAGATTCACACCTATCACTGCGTCCCAATCTGATTCGTCTAAATCAGTTAGCGGCAGCGTTCTTCCAGCAATCCCAGCATTATTGACGAGAATATCAATACGTCCAAATTCGGCAAGTACTTTGTCAACAGCGGCGTGAACATCAGTAGACTGCGAAACATCCGCTTGAATAGGAAGTGCGCGTCGATCAAGTTTTTCTATCTCCTTGCCAACAACTTCTGCTGATGATAGGTTTAAATCCAGGATAGCAACATTAGCACCTGAGCTGGCAAGCCTGAGGGCAATTGCTTTCCCGATGCCTTGTCCCGCACCTGTCACAATAGCGATTTTATTGTTCAGATTCACAGGTCCACCTCTGTTCTAAAAAATCGTCTAATTCAATTCCGAATGCGTCTGCTATTCGATTGACATAACTGAAAAATCCAACGACTTCTACAATAGCGAACAGTGTTTCATCAGTTAAACCAAAATTCCGAAGTCGTCCTAAATCTGCCGGTGATATGGTATGCGCTGCCTCAGTCACTTTGACTGCGAATTCAAGGATAGCTTTTGTTACCTCGTCAATATCAGCAGTCCGGAAATCTGATGCAATGTGTTTCGCAAGATGTTCATCTTTGAGTTGGTCACGCAACTCATCTGCATGCGCGACCGTTCAGTAGTGGCACTGATTCACTTTTGAAACGACGGTAGCAATCATCTCGCGTTGTACGCGACTGAGAGGGGATTCGTCGTCGTGCATCACCACTTTGTAGAGTTCTACAAAAGCCCGCATGCTTTTCGGGCGGACACTGAATAACTTGACGATATTGTAAAGATGACCTGCTCGTGCTATCGCTGCGTCATATTCCTCTTTTACAATACCTTCCGCTTCTGCTTCTTCTACTGTTTGAATCCACGCCATCTTTATTCACCAATGACGACACCGTATTCACCAACCACTGCCCCTCTGTGTCCGGATTGGTAATGCAAATGACGTTCCCCAACGATGGGTTGTGAACTTTGCGCTTCAACAGAGCCACGGATGTTCCCCATAGCGGCTTCGTCAACATCTGCACAACATCGCGGTTTTATCCGCCGATGGATTTGACGTCTAACATCTCCCTTTTTATTTCGGACAATGATGTTAACTAATGCATCTGCTTCTCCAACGTTAAGGAAACGGAACCAGTCTTTTGCACCACTCGCGACTTCCGGGAAAAACAACCGAAGTCCAACATGTCCACCTTCTTCGGATGCACCTGGCAAATCAATTACAGCGGTACCACTGTGCATGTGTCGTTCAGCCACAATCGGTTGATCACTACGTATCAAAATGGAAGACTTAATTTTAATATCCTCCATCTTTGGTATCCAGCACTCAAAAGGATCCAATTCGCGTTCCATCGTCGTCACCGGGTTTCCAGTTCCATCGTCATGTGCAATTAGCGTAACATCACCCCTCTCTCTACCGACGTTGACAATAATTGCCCAGTCCTGCCATGCTGGCCCAACCTCTGGAAAGTATAGGGTTTTCGGTGCATCAGAGATAACTTGTCCATATTGCCCAACGCACGTTTTTCCACCTTGGTAATGGAGATGTCGTTCACCAACAATAGGTTGCGTGCTTTGTACTTCAAGTGTCCCCTGCACATTTCCCATTAAACCTTCGGCAATATCCCAACAGCAAAGTGGCTTGATTGGATGGTGACGTTGCCTGACAATATCACCGCGTCGATTACGGACGATTATGTTTACCAACGCATCCGCCTCACCAACGTTCAAAAATCGAAACCAATCTAATGCCCCTGGAACCAATTCAGGAAAAAATAACCGTAGTCCGACTGTTTCATATTCCTCCGCTGCACCTACAAAATCGAGAATATTTGTTTTGTTGTGCATGTGTCGTTCCGCTACAATCGGTTCATCAGCAGAAAGCTGCATTGACGAGTTCTGTTTAATTGCCTCCACGTTCGGTGTCCAACATTCAAATGGGGAAATCTCTTTTTCATCAGACCAAGTAGGTTGGCCGTTTGCTGCGTGTCTTGCTATGCCTGTTACACGGGTTTCTTCTGTACCTACATTGATTACCTGGATCCAGTCTTCCCACTGGGGCCCGACCTCTGGAAAATATAACGTTGTTGCAAGTGCCATTTATTTCTCCTTCTATTTATTAGAACTGTTTTTACTTGATATTATCTTATGTTTCCACTATAATTTTAACTTAATCTAACCTAATATTCCACTTAAATTTTGCGGAGGGACTCAATGGCACGAAAAAAACTTACAGACTCTGAAATTCAGAAGAACTTAGAGAAACTGAACGGTTGGACTGTTAAAAACGGTAAACTCCATAAGGAATTTCAGTTCGATAACTTCGTTTCGGCATTCGGTTTCATGACACAACTCGCCTTAATCGCTGAATCCATGAACCATCATCCTGAATGGTTCAATGTCTACAACCGCGTGACAATTGACATGAGCACACACGATGCGGATGGCATCACTGAATTGGACTTTAAATTTGCAGAACATGCCGATGCGCTTGAGTAGCAGCGCAGATTATAGTAAAGCATATAATTACTTGGACATTTCTGAGCATCAACTTGTTAGGTTGTGTTCCGTTCCTGCACAACCTAAATGAAGTTTAAATAAATATTTCGGTAAGGGGACGAGGTTAGGAAACCTCGTCAGCAGCAGGCGTACATCTCTGCTGGCGAGGTTTCCTAACCTCGCCAAATTACCCAATTTATTTTTTAATCTTCATACAGGTTGTGCTACAACACACGCAGTCCGTTAGGTTTGCTAAACGCATGGATAAAAGTGTTCAAGTAATTCTAAAATCTACTACAGCTGATGCTCCAACAAGATTGTTAGGATATAATGGCACACACAAGTTTCGTTTTAATCGCCGGACTTATCTTTTTGATTCGCTATGAAGTGCCAGAAGCGGAAGAACAATTCAATGACGCGCAAGTTGCCTTTTGGATATGTATACTTACGACAGTCCCAGTACTTCTCGCATATCTCACAAAGCGGCTCACTACCTTACGCCCAATGATTGTTTTTGAAATCTTGAGTTTAGTAGGGTACGTTTACATTCTGTACCAAATGAACTTGCCAGGATTCATCAATAAACATCTCGCCTTTTTGGAGAGTGTCCATCATTCACGTGAGATTTTTTCTCTAATTCCGCTTTTCATCGGGTTGCTCGGTATCCGATTCGTAATGCAGGAGGTCCCGCAGAGACGAACCGAACTACGGTGGGAATTACTTAGTTTCAATTTCAGATTGCTACTCCTTCCATTGATTCCACTGTTAGTAATTAATGCGGTTTTTGACCTCACGCATTTGCTCCCTGAAACTGTTCAACCTTTTGTAGGTTTGGGGCTCCTTCTTCCGCTGCTTGTGCTTCCATTCATCATTGCACCTTTAATGATGCAATTCTTGTGGAAAACAGAACCGCTAACAAATATCGTCCTGAAGCAAAGACTGCAGCAGTTAACGGAACGAAGCGGCATAAAGTACCAAGATATCGCAGTGTGTCAAACAGGAAGCTTAGCAATAGCAAACGCTGCTGTCGCAGGCATAATCCCACGCAACCGCAAAATCTTTATAACAGACGCACTCTTACGCAATTTTACTGATGAACAGATTGAGACAATTGTGGCTCATGAAATCGGACACATTCGTCATAGACATCTCCTTATTTCTGGTTGTCTTGTGTTCGGTTATTTGATAAGTTCTATACTTTTTTACCAATTAATAGGAAACCCATTAAAGTCGCTTCTCACGGGATATTCAATTATTTCATCAATTATTTCGGTCATCTTCTTTGTCTTCTATTTTAAAGTCTTCTTTAATTATCTGTCTCGACGTTTTGAACATCAAGCAGATTTGTACGCTGTTGACCTTACCAACAATCGGGAAGCGTTTAAATCCGCATTAGAAAGCCTCGGATTTCTGAGCGCACTTCCTACACCAATTCGTTTTATTCTTGAGATTTTCAATACACACCCATCCATAGAGCGAAGAATCCAATTTTTAGATAGAGCAACGGAGGAAAATTCCCACATTCAACGTTATAGAAAGTGTCTACTTGAGGTGAAAGTATTGCTCGCTTTAATCCCGATATTCGGGATTCTCATTTTTCTTATAAATTGGTAGACACAGTTACATAATCCTATGAAAGAGGTGCTATTTTTATGCGTCAAAAGACATATCGTGCGGCAGCAATTGGACATACCGGTGCCGGAAACTTCGGACACGGGTTGCATATTGCATACAGAAACATAGAAAATGTAGAATTTATTGCTATCTCTGACCCTGATGAAGCAGGTAGAGCAAAAGCAGTCGAAGAATCAAAGGCGTTACGTAGTTACGCCGATTATCGTGACATGTTAGAAAAAGAAACACTTGACATTGTGAGCGTCTGTCCGCGCTGGACATCGGAACATGTTGCTATGGTAACTGCTTGTCTTGAAGCAGGATGCAGCGTCTATTGTGAGAAACCGATGACGAGTACACTTGCAGATGGCGATATAATTGTTGAGACAGCGAAAAAACATGGATTAAAGGTGGCTGTGGCGCATCAAGCAGTTTATCTTCCTGCAACGCACGCAATTAGACAGATGCTCAATGATGGCAAGATCGGCACCGTCCAAGCCATTTATGCCAGCGGTAAGCAGGACAGACGGGGCGGCGGTGAGGATATGATTGTCCTCGGTACACATACATTTAATATGATGCGCTTTTTTGTTGGTGATGTTGCATGGATGCAATCTCATGTTACCAAAGATGGGAAAGAGGTTGCTTATGGTGATGACCACGAACCGACTGAACCCGTTGGACCGGTTGCTGGTGATTGCATTAATAGTTATTTCGCTTTTGAGAGTGGTGTCTCCGGTTTCTTCCAATCACGTAAGGATCAAGCAGGTTCTGGCAGATACGGCATGGAAATTGTTGGCAGTGAAGGCACTTTTTCGCTCCGTGGTGATGTTGCCAACCGACTTATGGTTTATCCGTATCCTGTGTTAGTTCCTTCCAATCCTGAACAGGAGTGGGAAGCGATTGACCTTGACCAAACGCCTTTCTCCAGCGGGAACGAATTGGCTATTCTTGATCTAATTGATGCGATTGAGAAGGATCGGAAACCGATTTCCGCTGCTGAAGATGCTGTCGCGGCATTAGAGATGATTTTGGGTGCTTATGAATCTCAACTCACAGGTGGGCGCGTCCCTTTTCCGATTACGAATCGTGAACATCCGTTAAGTCGTGGTGTTTGAATAATACGGTACAAATGTCAATTCGGTGGTGCTCCCATCTTTGAAAAAGTTTCACTTATTGAATAATGGATTGTACTGCCATCGGATACTCCTTTCAAGTAGATGGGTAGTATACCACAATCTTGGTTTAGAGAGTGGTCTAAATTTCCGATGGCAGTACAAGTTTATCAACCCAAAACGGAGTTAAACATGGATTTTATAGACGAAAATAAAAGAGATGTTTTTTATATTTTTGATCCCGATGAATCTTGCCATTTTACCACTAAAGAATATTACTATTCAGAATTTTGGGACATCAATGAAAAGTTCTGCCAAGTATGCTATAGTGAAATAGTAGAAGAAATAAAAACATACCCTGATGAACACCAAAGTCACCTAATGCAATCATTGGAAAAAAAACAGAAAGATGCTTTTAAAGATAGGAAATTCCATGCCGCATTCCGCCATAAATACTGCAACCACAAATACTGTGAGAAGTGTAATAGCCAAATAGAATTAAAACAAGATTATGTGTTAGTAAATCCTGATGACATACAACATCTGTTTTCCAACGTCAAACAGAATTACCTTGAATGTTCCTGTTGTGATTCAATCTATCTACCCGTAATTGAGGAAGACATATTTCTTGAACCTACACCAACAAATGAAGATAATAGAGAAAGATCAGTTATCTCAATAGATAGAATCCAAAAGGGGTATTCATTATTAAAAGATCCTCTATTTCATGGTGTCAACACCAAAATAATTAGAGTTAACAAAATTGACATTCAAAATAGAATTTGGTTTTTATCCGATCATATACCCTTGAAATGCGAAGAAAAGCACCCTAAACTAAAAGCACCGAATTGGAATAAGATAGAAAATATGATAAGGGGCTACTATGAAATATGGGTCAAATTAAATAGAAATTATAGTATTCTTGATAGTTTGACACCAAAAAGACATTCATTCCAATATGCTGGCGATCCACTAAAATGGGGACTCGTTAGCAGTATGGAAACTATACACAATGAGAATCCAGTCTTTTGGTTTGATTACCGTAAAAGAATCTATACAGACATAGTAATAGATATATGTAATTTAATGGATAAACGCACAAATAACGATACCGTTTCCTTCTCTTTTTATACTAACTACGGACATTTAAAAGGGACTGATATTGCTAAACAGATTGAAGTTTTATTAGAACCATATCATAATGATAAAAACATTCCGCATGATTTTAAAACCTTGAAAGCATTACGAGACCAATTATTAACTCATACAGATTTGGATTATCTGCCTACGAAAAACGCAAATGAACTATTTTCAGAATTGCAAAATTTGCACATAGACCTTCAGCTAATCCACAATTTCTTAAAAATACTTTCACTTTTTTTCAGACTATTAGCAAATATTACGAATTGCATATTGATTTTAAATTGAATAAAATAACAACCACTATGCATTCAGACCTTCTTATCGGAGACATTAATAATGTTCTCCAAAAATTAGATGCATACCCTTTGATAAAAAACACTACTCACGAAAAAATTGAATTTCATATTACAAAAGAAGTTATAGAAAAGTGTCATAAAGAGAAAAAGAAAGTAGATACAGTAAAGAAAATGGTAAAAAATAACAATATATACTATACAGAAAATATGTGGTGTGTCATAAATGATAAAAATGAGACAGGATTAGATTATGACGAGTTAAAAGAATTAATCAATAAATATGTAATAACATGGGAAACAGATAATGGTAAAGCAATCTCCATAAGGCCGGATGATCCTGAAATTATTGATCCTTTAATTGTAAGTCTAAATAATAGCCCGATTCTCAAAGAAAGTCTAAATGCTCACATTCTTCTTTTTAGATATAGCAACAGAGATATGAGGAGAGATATGGGGATAATTGAAGAATTAAGGAGTGTTGGAAAGCCTGCTTACACAATTACAGAGGAACTAATCTAATGGATAACGGATTTTAACGCAGATAAAAAAGTCAGTTCCATAACTTGTTTTATTGAACATCAAGGTGTAGATAATTTTACAGGTGTAAACGCATGTAATGGAACAGTTGGTATCGTTGAATAAAAACAACAATGCCAACTGTTATACTAAATTTAACAAATCCCAAAACTACTACTATAGTAGAATATGGAATTAATTACACATTCATTTCTGTAGGAGCGACCTCCTGGTCGCGACCAGGAGGTCGCTCCTACAAAATGTAAGAGGCGCCAAATCATGTAGAATCATGTAGAATGCCATACGCGCATTCTACCAAGCGCATTCTACCAAGCGCATTTGGCGTTGATTTGAAATGAATTACACGACTACAAACGTAAATATCCTAAAAATCCCACATTTGTTCTTACAATTGACGCTTATGGTGCGTTTTGTAAACGCGCCTAATCATAATAAATAAGAAAATCCCGTTAATCTGGTATTATATATGCACAACGGTTTCACTTAGTCTTTTGAAACAAGACCGACACCTGCTGAAATTGCCTTATCCCAGTCAGCAGTGAACAGCCACCAATTTGTCATATCTTTGTTCTCATACTGAATGCCGTTATTATGCCCTGGCATATTTTGCATCCAGTAGATATACCACTGTGACTCTATACGTTGCACAATTTTGTCAGGATCGGTATCTGGCCAAGCATATTTCAATTTTCCATAAGTATCCACGTTAACTAATGTCTTCGTTCCACTATTATCCGGTGTCCAATCTTCAATATCGCTTTCAACGAGCGTCATCGTTTCAGTATAATCATAGTGTTTCGTCGTATTCGGTGGCATGTGTGTCCACCCCGCACGTCCGGTGATAAAGTTACCATTTTCGTCTTGACCGACAAATTTTTTCCAAAAGAGGTCTGTATTACCGTATTGTAGATGATTGACATGACTCAATATTGACTCTAACTGATGTCCATGATTGTGGACTGCTTCTGCATGGCTTCGTCTAAAATTCTGTCCATATACTGTATAAGTTGAATTGTAGATGGGTAGGTCAGTGTTATCTCGGTTGCTATTTGAAATATCTCCTGTGAGAGGGCTGGACATATTCGATTCCCACCAGTTTCTAAAATCTTCAGATTTATGGATTGCAGGGTCATAACAAGGAAAATCGGAGTTCACGCCACCCATCCATATCCAAATCTCTTTGACACCTAAATCGTTGACATAATGCTCCATGTTGAATCTCTTGAAGATTTTATGGTAATCAGGTGAATAGAGAGGTGTTCCATCCTTTAAGTGTTCACAAACCGGACCTTGCGGTGTTTGCTCAAAAATAGTAATGTATTCTACCACCCGATAACCGATTGAAGGCACAGCAGCAGGGTTTTTATATCCTCTGAACCGAGTCCCCTCTTCAAGCATAAACTTTACCCGTTTATCAAAAAGATCAATTCTTGCCTTCAATTCCTCTAATGAAATTTCCCCTAATTCCCAAAAATCAGGCGCTTTAGAAACATCCAAATTTACACCATCTGTGGTGGGTAAAAATCTCATTATGACAACTGGAATTTCATAAAGGTGTTCTGGTGCTGGGGTTGTTAGATAAGGATCAATTTTTTCAAATACGGGCGGAATATCCTTGGTATATCCCCGCGTAGGTTGCATTAACATCATAATGAATATGGTTCCAAAGTAAATAATCTGATATTTTTCAAATGTATTCATAATTCTATGTTTATCGTTTTTTTCTTATACCATTTCTATCAATTTTTGTCCATTAGCGGTTGTTAGAAATGAAGCGGAATGTGACACAAACTGGAAAGTTTATGCTACAAAAAAGAGACATTATATATCAGGAAATGGTATTAGTATTTACTCCGTTTGCTACCTATAAGATTTTAGACTTGCAAACACCGTTTTTTATAGAGAGTGATCCATTTTTCACAAGATTCCGTAGCGCAAACTGTATGAAAATTAAAAAATAAATTGGATTATTTGGCGAGGTTAGGAAACCTTGCCAGCAGCAGGTGTACATCTCTGCTGACGAGGCGGGGAATGCCTAAAGACGAATGCGCGTATGGCATTCGCCATGAT
>JAPPES010000148.1 GCA_028824125.1 Candidatus Poribacteria bacterium | reverse complement strand
AGAGTACCCTTTATTCTGATTTTGGCAACTATTATTTATGAAACACCCTCAATTAATTGAACATTATGAGCAGTTCAGTCAGAAAACCGAAACTATCGCAGACGCTGTAGCATAACCTGTTAGGTTGTGTTCCGTTTCTGCACAACCTAACAGGTTATGCTACAAAATGTCCCTTTAATTCTAAATGTCACTATATTAACAATTCTGAATTAATTTCTCCGATAAAAAATGCGGATCGGTGTGCCGTGGAATCCAAAAGCACTGCGGATGTTGTTGATTAAATACGATGTGTAAGGAGGACGGACTCTGTGTGTGTTCCTGCCAAAAATCAGAAATGTTGGGGGTTGTGTCTCAACCTGTGTGATATATTTTAGCGCTGGACGTGTACCTTTTACACGCGGCGGCGGATGTGATGTCCGTAGTTCTAACAGCAGTTCGTTGAGTGCTGGAGTCGGAATACGGGTACAGTACTCGCGATATACTTCAAGTGCAACATCAAGAATTTTTGAAACGCGCTGTCCCGTTAAAGCGGAGACAAAAATTTTCGGCACATAATCTAATTGTGGAACTTGTGCTTCTATTTGCGACATAAATTTACCATGCGTTGCATTATCCTTCTCAACGAGGTCCCACTTATTTAGAACCAACACGGATGCCTTTCCGTTGCGTGCGATAAAATTCGCGATCGTTTTGTCTTGCTGTGCCAGTTCCTGTGTAACATCTAATATCAATGCTGCAATGTCGCTTTGACGAATGCTGTGGATTGCTCGTTGAACAGTCTCCGATTCCAATTCATCTTTAATTGAAGATTTTCGCCGCATTCCGGCAGTGTCAACAAGTTCAAATGGAATATTTTGGTACACAAAACGGATATTGACAGCATCACGAGTTGTGCCGGGGCGGTTGTCTACAATCATACGTTCTTCACCGAGAAGCGAATTAAGGATTGAGGACTTTCCAACGTTTGGACGACCCACAATTGAGATTTTGATGGGTTTGGTAGAATCTTCCGACGTGTTATCAACTTCAGGGAGAACTTCCACAACTTGGTCAAGGAGTTGTTGGATACCTGTGTTTTGGACGCAGGATGTCAAAACAGGTGCTTCCAACCCGAGTCTATAAAATTCTGCCGTGTCCATTTCAAGACTGACGCTATCCGCCTTATTGGCAACAAGGAGAATAGGTTTTCCAGAGGAACGGAGTTTATCTGCCACAATGGTATCGTGCGGCATAATACCTGTGCGGACATCAACGACAAACAAAACAAGTGTTGCCTCAGCTAAGGCATGGTCAACTTGCAACTGAACGTTATCAATAAGTGGGTCATCGGGGTCAACATCCATACCTCCTGTATCCACAATCGTAAACGGTGTTTTGCCCCACTTTACATCTGCATAGTTACGATCACGTGTTACACCCGGTCTATCATTAACAACAGCAACTTGTTTTCGAAGTGCCGAACTTGGACGAGCATCTGCCGTAATCCGATTGAAGATCGAAGACTTGCCAACATTGGGTCTGCCAACAATAGCGACAATAGGAAGTTGATTTTGCATCAGATTTGCTCCTCTACGGTGGGTGTTTCCACATTATTTGCTGCAGAACGTGAAACGGCAACGATAGATTTTATCACAACAATAATCGGAATTGCCAGCAAAACACCCCAAAAACCGAGAATAGAAGCACCAACGATAACCGAGAACATAATGAGCAGCGGATCAACATCAACCGCATTACTCATCACTTTCGGTGAGATGAGAGAATTATCAAGAGTCTGAATACCGAGGATTGCCCCTAACACAAAAACACAACGGATGAGAAAATTGATAGTCCCGCTAAATTCACCTGCTGCGAGCCCGGTCAACATTGCGATGTACGCGAATCCACCGCCGATGAAGGGTCCGAACGTTGGTATAGCGTTGCAAAGTCCCGCTAATATGCCAACAAGCAGCGCAAAAGGCACACCAATAATGCGATAGACGATACAGGAAATAATAGAAATAATTACGATCACCGTGAATTGCCCTTTGAGAAATTGATGCATATTTCTATCAATCTCCCGTAGGTATGCCATAGCAATTTCGCGATGCTTTTCAGGAACTAAACTGATGAAACCCCGGAAATATTTGTCAAATCCCTGGCTTGCATAGACAAAAACGATAAATGCTAAAAAGACAGTTGCAATAAATCCACCAAACTGAAATGCAATGGAACCAGCTAACCCGGACAACCACCTAACAAAAGCACTACCGCTTGCTGTCCAACCAGGAATTTTCTTGATTAGATATTCTTGAAACTGTTGTACATACGGATCATCCCTATAGATCAGAATACCCTGTTCTCGATGCGCAAATTTCTCCCAGGCTGATGTGTCATTAGGCTTATGGTGAATAACGCTACTGTTCCCCGCGTATAGTCCAGAAGGCGCAGAAACTAACAAGGAAATGGATTTCGGAAGACGATCCGAGTCAGACATTTTTTGCCATTTTTCCTTACTATCCCATACATATAATCCATCCACTGTTCCAGCGTAGAGTTCAGCATGACTCTTATCGGTGGGGGCAAGGATATTAATGTCCTGTGTAGGAACATCACCTTCATTTAGGTAGTCCCATCCCATCGCAACAGAATTCGCCAAATGTTTAAGCTGATGTACAACAGAGTCAGGGGTAATTTCCTCCTGTTTTTCATCATTATTTGGTATTTCATCTTTTTCTTTTTCTATACTTGTAGAATCTTGTGTTGTCTCTTCCGTGTTATTAATAGATTGGGAATTACCATTTGTGTCTATTTGTGTTTGCGGATCTGTTTGCTGGGCTCCTGGCTCAGTTTTTTCGTTTTCAATGTTAGTGCTAACAACATAAATAGATCTTGTTCTGCGTGTCCTCTCAAACCTATCAATGGAATTAATACTAACAATAGGCCTTTCTTCTTCCCCCTCAATTTCAACTGGTAACCACTGTTCTATTGAATCAGCATTTGCATACACCCCTTTATAAAGACCTGTTTCTGTTCCAACATAAATTAACGAAGAATCCCATGATGGTATGTTAACAGCTTGAATGGATTGGTTATTAAAACGTGTAGCATCCATTTTTGTCCACACCAAATCTTCAGTTGGGGTAATCAAGGAATCTTCTGTCTCACCCATTGCTACCTTTACAATTTTCTTACTACATCGGTAGACTCCCCCTATAGTTCCGGCATAGATATATTTATCACTCACGGCAATTGTCTGAATTCGCTTTCCAACAAGCTCACCGTTTGTAATGCCGTTCCTTTTGGGTTTTGTGTTCTCTTTATTAGCATCAACATCTTTATCCATTTGATAAAAATAAATACCATGGTCCGTGCCAAGATAGAAGGTTTCTGTGTCTCCAGAAACGTCACTTACAAATGCCGTAAATTCCTCACCTAAGACTAACGGTAGTAATGATTCGTGATAAAATTTCTGCAACCCCTTAGCCATCTGACCTACTTGATTGCCAACGCCTATGCCAGTGAATATTAACACACCACTACAAACAAGAACGATTAAAGCGGTTGCAATTGCACGTTGGTAATACTTCTTGAATGGGAGTGCACGCCACAGAAACCTAAAGAGATAGGCAAATCCGAAACCGAGGATGAAAGGCATCAAGATCCCCAGCATCCTAACAAAGAGCCAGAGTCCAATCATAATGATTTCAAGGTGAACGACAAATTTTATGCCAACCCATCGATAAATACGGATGAGCAGTGCAATCAGCGCTATCGGAACAAGCGGATGCAATAACAGTATCCGATTTCCATTTACACCGGAACTCGTGCCGTGGTAAAAGGCAAATGCTATCCATAAGGCAGCGAGTGTAACACTAATGATCGCAAGTGCTGTCTCACCAGAAATGCCTGTTTGTCGTGAGTTTACGTCGTTTTCGGAATTCATTGTTTTGTGGATATTTTGAAATTTCTTTAGATAAGTGCGCTTTTGAATATATCTTTTCTAAACGCACCTACAAGGAAGATTCATCGTTTTCAATTGCGCGTTGAAAAAACATGTTTATGTTTAACAGGATAAACTAACGCAAGGTCAACTAAAGTCGTAGTGAATTTGTGCTAATAAATACGTTTATAGCATTTGCTGGGTTTCATTTCGTTCAACTCTTACGTATCAATTTAATAGGACTTACGCATTTTCTCTTAAAGTCCCACTGATAAGGGGATTTAGGGGGCGGGCCCCCATAGCGATAGCGTATGGGGAGATAAATCACTGAAATATCATTGAAATAACGACTATTTCCCCCCTACCCCCTTATCAAGGGGACTGCGTAAGTCCTGTTTAAAAAGAACGGTTATTCAGTCCTAGGCATGGTAGGTGCGGTTAGGAAACCGAACCATAACTGTCAATTTTGCGGTTCCCCACCCCGGCAGGCGCGTTTTGTAAACGCGCCAAGCCCAAACAGCAGGCAATATAACGGCGCGTTTCCAAAACGCCAAATCAACGGTATGAATGCCATTTAGGCATTCCCCGCCTACCTTTGGGCAATCAATCGGGGTTACAAACCCCTCCAACAATAGGATATATCCTTAAATTGACAGTTATGGTTCGGTTTCCTAACCGTAACTTACCAGGGTTAGGGACAGTTCTGAGTTCCGCAAGTTTCAACCCTTTTTAATCTAAGTCGCAGGAACTTCAGCAGAATCGCCAGATTCATAAGTTTCAATGATACCTGCACCTACACTGTCACCCCAAACGTTAACGGTGGTGCGGAATCTATCAAGCAACCAATCGATTGAGAGTATCAACGCAACACCTTCAATCGGCAAACCAACTGCCTTTAGGACGATTACCATTGTAACGAGACCTGCTTCAGGTATCCCCGCTGCCCCTATTGCCGCGAGTGTCGCAGTTAGGACGATAATGAGTTGTTCTGCTGGCCCCATTGTTATTCCATATACTTGTGCAATAAACATAACAGCAACAGCTTCATAAAGTGCTGTGCCGTCCATATTAATAGTAGCACCTAACGGCAGGACAAAACTTGCTGTGCGGTTAGAGATGCCGTTTTGTTCCTCAACATTTTCCATTGTTAATGGTAGTGTGGCACTTGAGCTTGCGGTAGAGAAAGCATTAAGTAATGCTGTTCCCATTCCTTTTGCATATCCAACCGGGTTCCGGCGTCCTAATATGAATAGTAATGTTGGTAGCACAACAAAACCGTGGAAACCGAGTGCTAATATCACTGTCATACTGTATTTACCAACAGCTGCTAATTCTGGTAAGAATTCAGCGAAGCCACCTGCTTCACCTATTCTGCCTGCAATTAAGCCAAAAATACCTACGGGGGCAAGGAGCATAATCCAGTTAACAATCTGCATCACAGCTTCATTAAACGCGTTAAAGATAGCGATTGCAGGTTTACCTGCATCCCCAATAACTGACAACGCAGCCCCTATGAAGAGTGAGAAAAAGATAAGCGGCAGAATGTCCATATTCGCCATCGCTTTAAAAATATTTGATGGAATCATGCCCTGTTTTCCGGTTTCTGAATTACCTAAGAAAACTTCCAGAATGGTCTGCCCCATAGTACGTTCTTGTTTGCCTTCAACCTCTGAAGCAATTGGTAGTGAAATTGCAACACCAGTACCGGATTGTTCGACTTTCAGATCGGTAAATTGGTTTTCTGCGATCATCAAAGTCTTACCAGTCTCTGTTATGACGTAGTCAATTTCACCGGACAAGTCTTGCCAATTTGCCACAGTCACTTGATTGCCTTCAATAGATTCGATTTCCCCTACCAAGTTTTGGTCAACAAGTGTGATTATAAATTTGTTGGAATAGTCTTCTTTAATTTGTCCTTCTGGTAACGTTACAGTGAGATTATTCTCGCCACTCAGTGTATAAGAAAGTTGGGGATATCTGTCCCCTTCTTTTGATAACTCTATTCCCTTTCCAGGGGCAATAATGTTGACAAGAATCATCCCTATGATAACAGAAATGGCAGTCGTTGCCATATAATAAAGGACGGTGCGCCCCCCAATGGAACCGAGGTTGCGGATATCACCCAAGTTCGTGATCCCTACGACCATTGAAAATATTACAAGGGGCACTACAACCATCTTTAGTAAGGTCAAGAAGATGTCACCTAACATTTCGGTGTGTTTAGCAAACCCTGGTGCGAAACCCCCGACAAGTGCACCGACAACAATAGCGATGACTATGCCAATAAGAAGTCCAAAGTTGCTTTCTGAATTTCCGTTATTACTCATAGTAAATTCCTTTTTGTAGGTAGAATATTTCCTCTATATTATTGATATTGTTACAAGATTGATGAAATGAATAATAGATTAATGTCAATTACGACTTGTTCTTATACCAGAACCATTCAATTGTCGAATTTTTCTCAATATTTTAGGTGCGGTCGCGACCAGGAGGTCGCTCCTACGTAGAAGAGACCTTTGAAAGAAGTTAGAAATTATTGAAAAATTGAATGGCTTAGGTTCTTATACAAGGCAATTTAGTTCTCCATATTTACGTTAATTTGTTCTGTCCCTCTCTTTTGTAGGAACAACCTTCTGGTCGCAACTTTTCGGCTAAAACAGGTAAAATGCCTAAAACTAAATAACCATGACGTGAGTTTGAAAAAGAATTCAATATTGAATGTCGTGTTGTTTACACTCATCTTGGCATGGAAACCAACACGAATATCAGAACAAATCTTTTGCTCCGTAGGAGCAATATGTTTATAGCAGCATCCTACGCATTACTCCGCTCCGTAGGAGCGGTATGTGATCCAGCACACATAGCACTCCGCTGGAGTGCAAGAACTTGACAATCTGGCATTCTATAAACATAGCACTCCGCTGGAGTGCTGCAATATATTTGGCATCAAAATTTGGATAGCCCAGATATATCGTGTTGGATTTCTTTAAATCATTGAGCCAAATTCACTTTAGAAAGTATTCTCAAACTCACGTTAACCATGGTTCTTATATGTCAATATCTACACGAATTGACAACTCTTCCAGTTGTGCCTCCGTCACAGTTGATGGCGCATGGGTAAGTGGGCAAAGCCCTTGTTGCGATTTTGGAAACGCTATTACCTCGCGAATGTTCTCTTCGTTCCGCATTAACATCACGATGCGGTCAAGCCCTGGTGCGATCCCCGCATGTGGTGGCGTGCCGTATTCAAGTGCATCAATGAAATAACCGAACCTATTTTTTATGTCCTCAGGTTTGATTTTCAGAATATCAAAAATCTTCTGCTGAACATCCCATCGATGTATCCTAACACTCCCGCTACAGATTTCTGATCCATTACATACCAAATCGTAGTGTTGGCTCTGAACTCTGCCAGGGTCTGTATCTAATAGCGGTAGTGTCTCTTCAGTAGCACCAGTGAAAAGATGGTGAAATGGTTCATATCTATTCGCCTCTTCGTTCCACTCAAACAACGGGTAATCAACGATCCATAAGAAGTTGTACCGATTTTCGTCAATCATGTTAAGTTTACGACCAAGATGTAAACGAAGACTGCCGAGTGCGTCTGCGACAACTTTGGGTCGGTCAGCGACAAAAAACATGATGTCGCCCGGTTTTGCCCCCATTCTCTCTTGTGCCGTTTCGAGCTGTTCAGTTTTGAAAAACTTGACAATACCTGATGAATATTTAGATTCTGGCTGGTCGTCTGATGTGACCTTAACCCAAGCCAATCCTTTTGCGCGGTAAGTAGCAACAAATTCCGTTAAATCCTCAATGTCTTTTCTTGAAAAATCCGCGCCGCCCGGAACAGCGATGCCTTTTACCTGTCCACCTGAAGATAAGGCACGGGTGAACACCTGAAAATCGCAGTCTGCCATCACATCGGAGAGGTCCGTAAGTTCCATACCAAATCGCGTATCCGGTTTATCATTACCGAACCGCGCCATCGATTCATAGTATGGTAGCCGCAAGAAAGGCGTTTGAACGGGAATGTCGCCAGCTTCCTCAAATATCCGCTTCATTAAACCTTCTGTAATCTCAAGCACATCGTCAACACCTGCAAAGGACATCTCAATATCAAGCTGTGTGAACTCAAGTTGTCTATCGGCGCGGGTATCCTCATCGCGAAAACAGCGTGCAATTTGAAAATAGCGGTCAACCCCACTCATCATCAGGATCTGTTTGAACTGTTGAGGAGATTGTGGGAGCGCATAGAATTTTCCGGGATAATAACGGCTTGGCACAAGGACATCGCGTGCCCCTTCTGGCGTGCTATTCATCAAAATAGGCGTCTCAATTTCAAGGAATCCCTGTTCATTCATATAGTTGCGGGCTGTAAGGGCAGCTTTGTGCCTCATTTCAAGCGTTTTCTGCATCTCTGGTCGCCGCAAATCAACGAACCGATAACGCATCCGAATATCTTCTGCCACCTCAATATCGTCTTCAACTGGGAAAGGTGGTGTTTTGGCAGTATTAAGAATGTTAAGTGAATCTACCGCTACCTCAATCTCACCTGTAGCAAGTTCTGGATTTACTGTTCCTTGATAAATACTCAGGCTGTCTGCTTCACGTTCTATATCGTAAGTTCTATTATTTTCTATATCGGTAAGAAGCCAACGTTTATCAGGTTCGCGAACATTAACTTTTACGTCATCAGACAGTGTGTATTTAGTATCCAAATCCGAAAAAAGGGATCGGAATTCAGTTGACAACGGTGTTCCATTGACGAGTTCTGCTTGAAATGCTGCATCTGCATTGAAAAGAAGTTCGCCCGGTGCACGTTCACGGACTGTTCCGCTAACGTTCAGGACAAATTCACTTCTGACAGAATCGGCAAGCGCGTGTGCTTTTTCATCTATCTGTGGGTCAAAGACTACCTGTGTAATCCCTGTTCTATCGCGTAAATCAACAAAAATGACACCGCCATGGTCGCGGCGGCGCCTAACCCATCCATTGAGTTGGGCAGTGGTGTCAGCATCGCTTAAACGCAAGTCACCACAATAATGTGTCCGTTTTAGAGAAGGTTCTTGGGACATAATAGGTCTGTATTTCCTCCTATTTTTGTATCTCTTTAAGTTCGTTTTGTATCTGTTCTTTGTAACTGAGTAAATTACTTGGATTTAAGGCACGAGAAATTTCCGCATCAATAACTTTCAAAGCGTTTTCATAATGTTCGTGCTGTTTATTAGGTTGATTCATAACGTGATATATTCTACCAAGCATATAGTGTGAACGCCATGAATTAGTATCTGTGTCCACCCCTTTTTGCGCATACCTTTTTGCTTCATCAACATTTTCTAATAACAAATGGAGCCGTGCCATCGCAGCAAAAATCGGTGCGGGTAAATCAGAATCAAGCTGTTCTAATCGTTTGTAGGTGCGAAGCGCCTCTTTGTAACGTTCTTGTTCTTCATATAGCGGTCCCAAGAGAATATATATATCTGGCCTATTCGGATCGCGCTTGAGCAATTTCTCAAGTTCAGTTGTAGCTTCCTTGAGTTTTCCTTGCAACTGGTACGCTATCGCCAAATTTAGGATCCCTTGAATGTCATCTGGGTTTTGTCGTATGGCTTCTTGTGCCTGCTTTTCCATCAGTTGGAGTTCTTCCTGTTGACCTTCACGAATTAAACCGGAAACGACCCCGAAGTTGTATCGAATTGTTTCGTCAACCGGATTATCTCGGACCGCCTCGTTCATCAAGGCACTTGCACTTTCAAGTTGTACTGTCGGATTGGTAATCTGTGCTTTGGCATAAGCGATCTGTCCCAGAATCAATTTCTGTGTTGCATCAAAATAAATGTTAATCTTTTCCCGAACAGTCTTTTTCTCGGCAAGTGTCGCTCCGTAATTCTGAAGGTAAGGTGTAACACGTTCACGATATTCTTTCATGCCTTCGATATTTGGTGCCGTGGAACTCACTAAATCTTCACCTTTAAAGAATTCTAATCTTGGACGGTCATCTGTATGAATAGGGACATCACCTACATACTTTCGGACAGCTTCAGGTCCCATCATAAATGAGTCCAGCAGCGACATACCATCCAAATCATCTGCAGCGAGTCCTTCACGGATACTCGGAATCCGGCTACGCGCCATAAAGTTTTCGTAGTCTATGGAAAGCGGTTTTTTTGTCCCGATAAGAATCACAAAATCAGGTGTGTATTTGTACCAGAGGGTTGTCTCTGGAAACACATTGATAAATGTGCGGACAATCATCTTATAGTGTGCCTCTGGTAAGCGATGTAACGGCACCCACTGACACATCACCCCATCCTCAGTCAAGATTCTTTTACACAACTTATAAAAGTCTTCTGTATATATATTGGAACTACCAGCACTCACAAGCGGATGGATAATACCTGTTGAAATCATATCATACTTCGTTTGCGTCATTAAGATATGGTTGCGCCCATCATTAATCGTATAATTAAATAGTCGGTTTTCAAAAATGTTCCCATTGACATGTTTGAAATGTTCCTGTGCTGCAGAAATCACCCCTTTTGAAAGCTCTATTGCATCGACCTGCACACCGTGTTGTGTGATTGAATGTGAGGTGAGTCCCATGCCAAACCCCACGACAAGCGCGCGTTTTGGATTGGGGTGTAATAGCAACGGCAAATGTGCTATGACGCGATGTGAAGGGGAATCCCACCGCGAAGCATCAGCGGCTTGATTTGCATCTACATAGAGCCGATAAACACCTTCGTCATCCTTCAACGTCGTTACCGTCGCGTCTATCTCCTCCTTGTACTCAACAACTTCATCGCCCGGACGTTGTGTTTTGTAAATTGTGCTTTTTAAGAAAAGCGGTTGACTCAAAGTCAGTAATACAATAACAGCTAACCCAATATTGAGTATCGGCATGGCGATGCCTAATCCTTGAAAAACAGACTTGGCTCCACTTCTCGCCTCTGTTTCAGCATCTTCAGACGCACGCAATCCTTTCAGAACAAGCAGACACCCGATACCTGTATTCAATGCGACTGTCAACACAATGCTCGGACGAATGCCTAACAGTGGAATTAACAAAAACCCCGCGCAAAACGCTCCTAAAATACTCCCGACTGTGTTGATAGCGTAGACATTGCCAATACTCCTGCCGAGTTGACGTGCGTTGCCGGTATAGATTTTGGTAACAAGCGGAAAACTTGCGCCCATCAAAAATGTGGGGAGACTCATCACAACGAAACAGGAAAAGAATGCCCAGAATCTACTCCCGCCGAATGTTGATTGGAGCGCGTAGGTTATCCCATATAATCTCTCAAACGCGGGCATAAGGATAAGCGCAAATAGACCGATACCGAGTTGGATGATGCCGAAGATGGTAACAGGTTGCTTTATCCTGTCAACCCACCGCGCTAAAACCATGCTGCCAAGTGCAATACCGAACAGAAACGCAGCGAGCATTGTGGCAAACGCGTAAGTCGTGCTCCCAAGAAAGAATACGAGAATACGAGTCCACAGCACTTCATAGGCTAAAGCACAGAAACCGGATATGCCTATTGCCCATAGAACCAATTGCCGTTTTTGCTTGCTAATTTCAGGTATTGCGGCTTCCTGTTCACTTGCTACAGATTCCACTTGCTCTGCCGACTCCCCTTCGTCTATTTTGTGTGCATGCCGTGCCAGTCCCAACGCAACCAACGCAACACCGAAGTTAATTGCAATTGCTACACCGAGTGACCTTATGATACCTAATGCCTCAATTAAAAAGAAACCTGCTGCCACAGTGCCGATGACTGCGCCAAATGTATTCAGCGCATACAGGATGCCGATGTTCGTGCCAAGTTGTTCCAATCTTTTCACAAAAAACCGTGTCAGGACAGGTAAAGTGCCACCCATCAATGTAGAGGGAATTAGTAATATGCCAAACGTTAGGACAAAACGGATAAGTGAGAGGGTGTAGAATTCAGATGTAATGTTTCGGTAGATAAGTACATAGAGGGCAGTTAACACGCTTAGCAATAATGGCCAGATGAGGCAAAATCCACCAATGCCTGCTTCAAGGAGGGCGTAAAGTTTCAGCGGCGACAATTTGCTTTCATCTATCTTTCTGCCGAAGTAGTAGCTGCCGAGGGCGAGTCCTGCCATGAATGCTGTTAGCACGGTGCTTGTCGCAAAGACGGTGCTGCCGAAAACAAGCGTGAGTTGCCGCATCCATATTACTTCATAGATGAGGGCACTTGCACCAGATAGGATAAAGATGAGCCAAACGAGGAATTTTATATGTCGCATTTTAAAATCTGTTTTTAGAATAGGGTGCAATGAAATATTATTACATTCAATAACCCTGGTGCTTTTTATAGGCATATTCAAGAATAGGAAGCAGAGAATCTACTATAGTGTTTTTCGGATAGATAGCATGTCACAGGAGAAGATGTATAATTATTAAATTGACAACGATCTTTCAGTCTCTCCGCCTCCTGTAGAATTCTACTATTTCTGTGGCACTCAATCCCGATTTGGCATTTTCTATGAGCACTTGTTACTTTCATCGTTTAGACCAAATATTTCTACAAGTTCTCTTTTGACGACATCTTCACCTTCAGATTTGATCTTATTTCTCACCAAAGAGATACGTTTTCCTTCGAATAACCTATTCTATGCCTCAATAAGCATTGTATTATATGTTTCAGGTGATAGCATTTCTATTGTAGATTTTCGTTGGATCAGCCATCACTCTTCCTCAGTATCAAAGCTCTCATAAGTTAAGGACATGATTTCCTCAAGGAGCTCGCCCGTAATATTCATCCCTTCCTCAAGACTCTGCCGCGTTTCTTTCCGACTCTCCTCAAGAGACATGCCCTTATCAAGGTCCACCTGAACCAATCCCTTCAACCAATTGATAATCAAAGCAGCGTCGTCAACATAGTCCTTCTTCAGAGCTGCCCCCAATTCCTCTGCCGTAGCCTCTCGAGGCAGTATTTCAAAAACTGGCGATCCATTTAGAGAATATACACACATAAGAATATTATGACCTTCTTTAAAATAATACTTACCATATCGAAATAATATTGTCTTATAAGATAATGGGGAGTAAGTTTTAGATGGTTTTATTCTAATATGTTTAAAGAACCGATCTGCTTCCTCCACATCAGTATAAATATCATGAATAATTTCGTCTGGCTTGCCTAAAACATGAATAACGTCACCTATATATTTGTTATACCAAGTATATGTTAAAATATTATCCATCCCAACTCCCCTTGTTACATTCACATCAGGAGGGCCCAATCTCATTAATTGGTTGTGTAAAACTTTATTGTATTCTGCTTTATTGTTTTCTGGTGAATCACAACTATAAAAGATGATCGTACATAATAGGGCAATTCCGATACCTATTAGATATTTTTTATACATTTTAGTTACTCTTTTTTTAATTTTTCGAACATTTCTTTCGTTCTACTACGATTTTCACGCCACCACTCAAAAAACCTGAAGTGCCTATGAGCGTAAGTTTTTTCAAAAATGATCCCTAAGACTTTTATCTTGTAACCAATCAAAATAGTTAGTATTTATTTCTTCATTTACATCAGGTTGTTCATATCCTTATTGTACCATCTGCATTTCTCTATCAGAACATTCTGACAGAGTACGGTTGTGCTTTCTAACTTCGTTTTTCTGCTGTTTTTTCTACTTTTATGTCTATCATCAATAACCTCATATTTTAAATTTGATATATTATTCACCATATAATACCTAATCTATTCCGAAATTTCAAGCAGAATCTTCCAATCGCTATGTCCGGTCTGAAGGGACTTCCTGTACCACAGGAATAACGTAGCATCGGATAGTCACCCCATCTATCGTCTCTGTTTGGACGCGTGGTTCCGGTTCGGCACGATGATCGAAAACGACATAATATCCTTCGCGCACACGTTCTAATTGGAGATATGCGGACAGTTGTTTCTTACCTGCATCATAGATCCGTTCTCCCTCCCAAATCTTTGTTTCAACGATATATTTATGTCCGCTGTGAACGATAATCATGTCCATCCTGCCCCGTCCCGTTTGTGCTTCAAGGAACATTGCACCACGGATTAGGCTAACAAACTGGTCAAGATAGGCGTAGAGTAGGTCTTGTCCAACAAATTCTTTCGGGGTTTCTGGGACTTGGAGTATCCGATACCCAACGCGTGCAATGAAATTTTGGAAATTATCAAGGAGCAGTTCCATATTAATCTGTTCTGTCGGTGTGAGATAGTCCAGAAAATCGTTGCCTTCAGTGAAGTAGTCCTGCTCAAGTCCATTTACCTCAGGCTTAAACGCTTGCAGAATGCAGTCATGGTAAATCGGATTAACTATTTGACACATCCCATCCGGTGCTTTTCCGATCACACCGAGTGTAGTAAGTTCACTGATGATTTCTTTGCGTGGGTTGAAGCGTACGCCCCTCTCATAAGAAACGATGCGCATCAGGATATTTTTATAGCTTGGGTCTCTACGGATATTGGTCATCAGATGTGTGAGGTTCGCGTTATCTTCTTCACGGACTTCTACGTGTGCTTGTGAAAAGTGCGTCATTGTAATTGTTTCTGTCTTCGGAATGTCCATCTGCTCTGTGAGTATCTGCGCGAATCGATTGACAAGGAAAGGTTGTCCGGCAGTCTGTCTGTGAATATTCTCAATGACCTCAGGCGCGAAAGTTTGACCGATCTCATCTGTGTACTGTGCAAGTAGTTCACGCACCTGTTCAAAAGTGAAGTTCGGCAAAGTGAATTCATCCTGGATATTAAACGGTGAAATAGAACGGTTTAGATTGAGTTGTGTAATATTCTTGACCCCTACAATACCGATGCTGTAGGGACATTCACGCATAGAACGTTGAACATAGATAGTGCGGAGTGCATTCAAGAAGCCACTTACAGCATCACGGGGAATGCCATCAAATTCGTCAATGATAAGGACAAGTTTCTCATCTTCAAGAAAAGCCCCGAACTCTTGAAAGAATCTGAGCATTGCAACGTGATCGGTTAACTTCGTGTTTTCCAAGAATTGGACTAGCGTTTCAGATGGCACGTATCCGCGTTTCTCAAAGACACATTTAATCTCCTCGTGTATGCTTTCATAAAGTTCGGTATAAAAATCGGACGCGCTATAGTCTTCATAAACTTGAAAATTCAGCTCAATCGGGAAGTAGGTTTCTGTCTGATCGGCTGTAAGTGCATCAAGAGCCCATTGAAAGAATGTCGTTTTGCCTGTCTGCCGAGGGGCGAATATAACGATATATCGTCCCAGCTTGACGCGGTTAATGAAATCAGCGAGTTCCGCGCTGCGTGAGACAACGTAATGGTCTTCAGGATTTACGGGGCCGTGAGTGCCAAATGTTCTCATGTTTTCCTCTATAACGCTACGGACTAAAACCCGCTATGTGTCTACTACTTTTGTGTCATTTCTATTTTCTCTTCTAACCGCACAATATGCCGATAGGTCGTAGAAAAGATCATGTCAAGTGTAGCAATGTCTCGCGCCTCAAGTGGCGCGCGTGAAAATACACGTCGTAAAGATTTTAGATATGTCTCCCATTCCTGATTATACGGAGACATGCCGACTTTATCTAACAAACGGGTAACCCGCCCATAAAATTCTTCCAAAGCATTGACTTCCGCATAGTCAATCTCAACGGGGGCATGATCCTCTAAACTCGCAATAAAAACCTCATAAGCGAAGATTTGCACAGCTTGTGCCAAATTCAGAGATGGGTTTTTGGTCGCCATCGGCACGCTTGCCGTCAACTGACAAAGACTCATTTGATCTGTAGATAAACCGAAATCTTCACGTCCGAAAAGGAGTGCAACAGGTTTATCCTGTGAAATAGATGCAATTGTGTCTGCTGCTTCACGAGCGGTTACAGGCGATGGCAAGCGCATATCACGGCGACGGTGTGTTGTGCCGACAAGATATTGGACACCTTCAAGCGCATCTTTTAGTTCAGGAACAACTTTGCAGTTTTCCAAAATATCTTTTGCCCCGTGTGCCATGTACCATGCCGCGTCTACATGCTGAAATGGAACAGGATGGACAAGGTAAAGCTGCGATAATCCCATCCCTTTTACAACCCTTGCGACAGAGCCAATATTTCCCGGCTCACGCGGTTCAAAAAGGATGATTCGGATGTTCGCAAGATTCTCGGGGACTGAGACAGGAATCGCACGGAAACTCTCTGTCGGTTGAATTGGTTTGTTGAAATTTTCTGTTGACATACTAATAAAGGTATCTGAAATAACACAAATTGTCAAGTGGAATTGTGTAAGGTCAGGGTTATTTATAGTAAAGTTTAGAATTAATGATACATATTTATGATTTCATCTAT
>JAPPES010000050.1 GCA_028824125.1 Candidatus Poribacteria bacterium | reverse complement strand
GGGACTAAAGAAATTACCGAAATATTTATTTAATCCTCATACAGTTTGTGCTACAAAGTAAAGACCAAATTAAATGTTACTTTTTACCGGGGCAGCGCAGGTGCTAATTGTATATTTTCTGGCTCGGTTTGGTATGCCCAGTCAAATTCTACAGCATCATCAAACAGTTTGCGAACATGAATTTTAGCGAAGTTCCCATCAGCGGTATAAATAGCATAGATATGCCCTTCAAACAACTCAATAAATTCGGTTGTATAACCAAATTCTGGTGCAAAATCGACATCATCAAAACCTTCGTGATACCCTAAATCTTGCATCTCAGTGCCATTTTCTGAATAGAGGACCCTGATATTGCGCTCTGTGTCAAGCCCAAAAAAGATATCGTTGTTTCTATCGTCCCAAGCGCCAGCACCTCTGTGTGGCTGTGAGAAGTCAAAACCGCTGCGATCAGGAGCAAGTTGGTAATCATCTAAGACAATATTTCTGCCTGCCGGACGAGGGGTATCCCAAGCGTTTTCAGGACTGAGGTCGCTCTCATTATCATTTGAATCGTAAGCGGAAACGAAATAGTAGTAAGTTCTTCCGTTCCGTACATCTCTATCTGTGTAGTGTGTAGTTCCGACAAGAATATCAGCAATTGCTTCTAAATTTCTGTTGTTTTCTCTGCGCCATACAGTGTAACCCGCCAAGTCAGATTCAGCATTCGGGTACCACTCAATATGGACGTACTCATCACCAGTGATTGTTCTAACACCTCGCGGAACCGCAGGCGGTTCACGGTCAATGTTGTCATCGTTGTCTACATCAATATAACATCCAATTAGCGTTGCCACAAGGATTATACACAAAAATTGTGTTATGAGTTCTTTTAGTATTTTCATTATTTTGGGTCTCCTGTTGTGAAATCTAATATATATCCAAGTGTAACGCTAACCTTATGCTATGTGTTGACATGTTTATTATACTATCATTAAATTCGTAAGAATGCAAGGTGAATTTGATAAAGCCAAACCTTTATTTTTCTTGCTTTTTTTTTAGAATTACGTTATCATCTTTATAATTGATTTAGATATCATTTGGTAGGTAGAATTTTCTCCTACCTTCATATTATATCACAAATATAAATCTCTCAATCTGAACAAAATGCAAAACAATCAAAAACAGACATCCCCGCTTTCCCCTGAACAGATGTATCAATGGGAAAACGATGGGTACTTATTACTGAAAGACGTTGTTCCCGAATCTCTTATCAACGGTGTACGCGACAGGTTTGCCCACGTCGTAGATGGTATAATTGACCAACTGAAAGAACAGGGAATCGTTGAAGATGAAAGGGTTGATCTCCCGTTTGAAACACGGTTCTTGCGAGTCGCTGGTGAACATGCTAACCGCTTTGGTCGGTCTTGGCGTGGACAAATCGCAACATCCGAAATTTTCGATCTACACTACGCCGGTCCTCTTGTAGACACAATTGGTCAACTCACAGGCACAGATGTTATTGGACATCCCGTTTTTAATGCCCGCCCTAAACTACCCGGACAGCAATTGACTGTTGTCCCATGGCATCAAGATAGCGGCTATTTCGGCACAGTCAGTGAACAATCACTCATCCCGACTGCATGGATTCCCCTTGTGCCGGTAGATGAAACCAACGGATGTTTACAAGTAGTTGCAGGTTCACATCGGTTAGGTGTTGTTAACCATCGGACTGAAAATCGAGAGGGCAAGTTCCTTGAGGTGATGGATGAATTGGTGGAAGACTCTCATATTGTAACTTGTCCGATGGAGATAGGTGATGCGCTGGTGTTCCATAACCTCACACTCCACCGATCCTTACCGCACACCACAAGTGAAATTATCCGCTGGGCAATTGACATCCGTTACCTTCGTGATAGCGACCATCCCGGAGCAATCTATTGGAAAGACCCAGATTTCAAGTGGGTCATTCGTAGCCAAACACAACCCCTGACAACACTTGCCCAATGGCTTGAAATGTGGTAGCGCCATAGACGTGCCTATTATAGTATGTCTCAATAATGTAAATTCACACTATTTCAAACATTATTCAAGATGCTTCCGGAAAAATAAGCATCTGTAGCGTCCCTCCTTTGGTAGAGGTTCCACCCGCCTAAGGGAGTCATCTCAAATTTGGCAACCAGCAATTTCAGTCGGGCATCTTTAATTTTACCCATCTATCTTCCCGCGTTGCTTCTTTCAACAGGTGCGGGCATCATCTCGCCAACAGAGTCTATTTATATCAAATCGTTTGGGTTGTCCTATACGTTGACGACATTCGTTATTGCGGTCAGTGTTGTTGGAAATATTCCTGCTGGAATTTTGGTGGAGCGAATCGGTAGGAAACCTGCAATGTTGCTTGGCTTAGTGATGATAGGCGTTTCAACAATCGTGATGGGAACAGCACAACATCTTTTTCATCTTATAGGTGCGCAGCTGATTGGCGGTATCGGCAATGCACTATGGATGCTCTCCCGACATGCCTATATGGCAGATGTGATTCCGTTGGCAAAACGGGGTAGATCTATCGCGCTGTTTGGTGGTGTCAACCGGATGGGGACTTTCGCTGGAAAGTTTGGGGCAATCTTCCTTGGCGCAAATCTACGTCTTCCGTTCTTCGTATACACAGGGTTTGCAGTGGTGACGCTAATTATCTGCTTCTTTTCTATACCCGGGCCAAAACAGTATCCAAAGATTCAAACACCTAATGCACAACAACCGTACCTGAAACAACTTCTCCATGTCTCAAGACGTCATTTTGGGCTCTTAGCAACAGCGGGGATAGGACAGGTCTGTGTTCAAACACTACGGCGCGGGTGTCATATTATCATTCCACTCTACGCTCAGGACGTTGTCGGCTTAACCACACGAGGTGTCCGGTCAATAGAAATGATTTCTTCAGCTGTTGACATGTCAATGTTTCCTGCGGCTGGATTTATGATGGATCGCTTTGGTAGACGATACGCAACAGTCCCAGGTATCTGTATCTTTGCTACAGGCATGGTGTTGATGCCGTTTACACAAACATTTACGTGGCTTCTACTGACAGCGATCCTGATGCGGTTTGGTAACGGAATTGCATCAGGAACAATGATGACGCTCGGTGCGGATTTGGCTCCGAAGGAGGGGACTGGAGAGTTCCTTGGATTGTGGCGGCTTACTGGAGATTTTGGCGGTTCAGCGGGACCTGTCGTTGTAGGAAATATCGCTGATCTGTTTGGATTAGGTTTCTCAGGTTTTGCTTTAGGAGGAATCGGATACCTTGCGGTCGGTATCTTCCTTTGGTTAGTACCAGAGACGTTGCAAAGAGAATAGCATGCCGGGAAAGGGACTCGAACCCTTACGCGCGAAATGCACACTAGAACCTGAATCTAGCCTGTCTACCAAATTCCAGCACCCCGGCTTAAAGATACTACATTATACACAGATTTCTGGGAAAAGTCAAATTAAAAGAGGAAATATGCTATAATATAAATGTGATGTTGGACAGTGCGTAATAGTTTTGAAGGAGATTAATTGCGAAGAATACGCAAATGTAACGGAGAAATTTAATGAAACGATTGATTTTTGAAGATATATACAGTTGGTCAGTATTTAGCGAAGCACGGCAGATAGATTTTAACGGGCATCTGTGGGTTAGAGAGGATGGAAATATCGCTATTGATCCAGTTGCAATATGCGATGCTGACCGTGCCCAATTTGAAAAACTTGGTGGCGCGAAGTGGATTATTATTACAAATCGTGACCATGAACGGGAAGCCGCCGCGTTCCAAGAATGGACAGGGGCAGGGGTGATTGTGCACGAAGCGGATGCGGATTTGCTGGATATAAAACCTTCGCGAACGATTCGTGATGGTGAAACCATTGTGTCCGGTTTACAAGCAATCCATCTTCCGTTTGGGAAAAGCCCTGGAGAAATAGCACTCTATTTTTCTCAGAAAAATGCAATCCTTTTCGGAGATATAGTTGCCGGTGAACCGATGGGGCGTTTAACACTACTTGCAGATGAGAAGTTGGAAGATGCTCCAAAAGCGGCGATGCAACTTCGCAAAGTATTAGCACTGAAGTTCAACGCTGTTCTCGTTGGAGATGGACATTCTCTCTTTAGAGATGGACGACAAGAATTGGTGGAATGTCTACAAGCCCGGAACGATATTTATATCAATCGTATCAACATTGATGAAATGGAATGGGTGCATAGGGACGGTCCACTGCCTTATAACTTTGAGTATAAAGACATCGATCCTCTTATCGGTGCGAAAAATATAGGATATTGTGTTTATCGTCTGCCACCAGGGAAGGCGAGTTTTCCGATGCACCTACACCATTTTGCGGAGGAGATGTGTTATGTAATGGAGGGCATCTGCACACTCAAAACGCCACGAGGGGACTTTGAAGTTCGGCAAGGTGATTTTATCGCTTTTCCTACTGGTCCTGTCGGCACGCATAAGTTTGTAAATGAAGGGGACGCGCCTGTCACATTACTAATACTCGGTGCTACCACACCCCACGATGTCTGTGAATACCCAGATTCCAATAAGGTATTATCAATTGCTGTTCAGGAAATTTATAGGAAAGGTGAGAGTCTCAGTTATTTTGATGGTGAGATTTAATACAACACGGTTTTGATTTTCTCCGATAACCAATTGGAAGTGTTTGTTAAACCTCTGACCTACGTATGCGTTGATTCTCTTTTGCCCGTGCATCTTCAAGTTCAGGATTGACAATAGCGTGCAAGGCATCCTCTAATTCCCTACGAATTGCAGTATATTCAGCACTCAACGCCAAATCATCGTTTTCTAAAGGATCAGCGTCCAGATCGAACAGCTGCGGCTGACTTCCGACGTAATGACACAGTTTGTAATCCCCTCGCTTGAGCATAAAGCCAGCATTCAGCATGCCCATGTGGTGATATTCTGATAACACAGCGCGTGTTGTTTCGTCTCCTTGATGTCGGGCAATTTCCAACAGACTTTTTCCCGGTAAATCTGACGGTTTTTCCAAACCTGTTACTTCCAATAATGTTGGCAAAATGTCTACCAAAGAAACATTTTGCGTTACGCGACCCGTTTCCCCCGAAGGTAAACGTAACATTAAAGGCACTTTCACGGCGGGTTCATAAAAACACTGCTTTTGCCAAATACCGTGATGTCCTGCCATCTCTCCGTGATCACTTGTGTAGATCACAAGTGTATTTTCACTTAACGAAGACGTATCAATCGCTTCTAACACCCGTCCAATTTGTGCATCAAGAGATGAGACAAGCGCGTAGTAGGAGGCTAACGCACAACGGACGGTGTCCTCCGATGGAGGGATGTCATTACGCCATGCCCAACGGTGATGTTGAATTATCGGATGTTGAGATTCAAGCGGTTCGTTCCACGTGTCTGGCAACTCAAGTGTGTTCGGATCATACCATGAGAAAAACTCAGGTGGTGCAATCAGTGGAAAGTGTGGATGCATGAATCCACAATAAAGCAGGAAAGGTTTATTGTCTTGTGAAGCAGTTTTTTTCTGGAGGAAGTCTACAGCTAAGTCTGCAACCTTTCGGTCATATCTTGTGTGTTCGTGGTCTCCTGGACCGCATTCAGTAACGTGCGAATTGGAACCGCGACGTGCATCCGCAGTGCGGCGTGGTGGATTCCCTTTTGTATTGCGCCACCGAGGCAGATCGTCCAACAAGCGATCAGAAAATCCGAGAAGTCGATCAGTTCCATTGAAATGTGTGCGCCCACACAATACGGTTTCATAATCTGCCTCTGCCAAATAATCTCCGCACGTTTTGTACGGACGATCGAGTATTGCTCCCAAATCCCATGCTTCAATCTGATGCGGATAACGTCCTGTGAGCATGGACAAACGCGAAGGTGTACAGATTGGACTGTTGCAATACGCGTTATCATAAGTATAGCACTGTTCGGATAGACGATCCAGATGCGGTGTGCGGACAATCGGATGTCCACTATGCCCCATCACCGTTCCTGTATGTTCATCCGAAAATAGAAAGACAATATTCATCAATATACTCAGATGGATTTATGGCTGTTGTTTAATCATCGTCTTCGTCGTCTTCGTTATCATGATCGTCGTGGTCATGATCGTCGTGGTCATGATCGTCGTGGTCATGATGATCATCATCGTCATCGTCATAACGAAGGTTAGGAAAATCTGCCGGGTCTTGTTGATTTATCCAATCTTTGAAGAGTTGAATTTGATCAGCAGTCAATGGAGGACCGCCCGGTGGCATTCTCCCTGATACGATTTCTTCAATAATATCGCTATTTTGGGAATTTCCAGGTATGAAAACTGACTCGCCATCGTCGTCACCACTTATAAAATTCTGATATGTTCTGAAATCGAGACCGTCGGGTCCATTTGCATCGTGACAGCCAGCATACGCACACCGTGCTGTGAGAATAGGTAAAAGGTGTTGTTCAAAGGAAGTTTTTGCATTAACGGATGAAATATTATTAGGTTGTAAGGGATTATCGGACTCAGAATTACATCCCAACAAACAAAATAATAAACCAATAGGGAGTAGGAAGAACTTGAGTATATTTAA
This sequence comes from Candidatus Poribacteria bacterium, assembly GCA_028824125.1. Classification (GTDB taxonomy): domain Bacteria; phylum Poribacteria; class WGA-4E; order WGA-4E; family WGA-3G; genus MSPOR6. Next base: position 10,071 of record JAPPES010000050.1, on the reverse strand, counting down.
AATCATAAACTCCTCTAATCTTGTTAAAAAATGGAAGAGGGTTTTAACATTACCAATGATTTTGAATAGGTTACACGACACCTCTGAATCACGTAGCCTTCTTCTAACTTTAGATGATAACTTTACCCGAAGAAATCAGAAATATATTGTATTCTAACTCAAGTTGCTACTTACAAAATTTCAAGCGGAGGAATACTGTTTCAATTGGAAAATTCAAAGATTTTCCGCTGATTCTGATGTTTTCCGCTGCAAATCGGGGTTAGAGACCCCTCCTACAAGAAAATTCGAGAATAGGTAGCAACTTGGGTTATTCTATAGAAATTACAACCAAGAATTTCATGCTTCTTTGCGTATATAGTTTCTCTAACTAAATTGCTACTTAGTCATCATCGTCGTAGTCGTCATCATCATCATCATCGTCGTCATAGTCATCGCGATCGTCATCATCGTCGCGATCATCATCGTAGTCGTCATCGTCATCGCGATCGTCATCATCGTCGCGATCATCGTCGTAGTCATCATCGTCGTAGTCATCATCGTCGTAGTCATCATCGTCGTAGTCATCATCATAGTCATCTCGATCGTCATCATCGTCGTAGTCATCATCGTCATAACGAAGGTTAGGAAAATCTGCTGGGTCTTGCTGATTTATCCAATCAATAAAGAGTTGAATTTCCGCATTAGGCAACCGAGGGCCGTCAGGAGGCATTCTCCCTGAAACAATTTCTTCTATAATATCACTGCTTCGGGCATTACCTGGGACAAATACATCCTCGTCCTCTGCGCTTCTTATGAAAGTTTGGTATGTCCTAAAATCGAGATTGTCCGGTCCATTGGCATCATGACAACCAGAATAAGCACATTTTGCTGTGAGGATAGGCAAGAGGTGCTGTTCAAAAGAGACTGGCTGCCCAGGCAGCAGAGTCGGCGGCTGAGGTGGCTCATTAACTGGAGGTTCAGTAGTTGTCTGTTGATTATTAATCCAATCAGTAAAAACTTGAATTTCTGCATCGCTCAACTTTGTTCCGCCAAGCGGCATCCTGCCTGAAACAATTTCTGCAACAATAGAACTTCCTTGAGCATCACCCGCAATGAATACGGGGCCTCCATCTCCTCCCTTTATGAAAGCCTGATATGTACTGAAATCAAGATTTTTCGGTCCGCCAGCGACGTGGCAACCCGCAAACGCACACTTTGCTGTGAGAATAGGTGAGAGGTTCTGTTCAAAAGAGGCTTCAGCGTTAGCAGTTTCACCACTTCCCATAGGTGGAGGCTGAACACCAGAAGACTGTCCGTTTTCGGATAGGACATTATTGGGAAGAAGAGGAGTACCTCGCTGCGAATCGCATCCTAACAAGCAAAATAATAATCCTACTGTGAGCAAGAAAAATCTCTGTATATTGATACTCATAATTGTTACCTTTCTAATTGTGTTTATAAGTAGATTTGAGAGTTTAAACCAAATTATGTTGTGTGACTTAGACAGGTCACACACGCATGGTGGCACTTGTACTATAGGCGCACCAAATAGTTTAGTTATCCTTTGCTCCTGCATTGATCCAGTCAATAATAAGTTGAATTTGGTCTGCATCCAGATAGGGACCGTCAGGTGGCATTTTACGTTTAACAACTTCCTCAACAAGTTCGCTTTCCTGTGCATTTCCCGCGAGAATTATAGGACCGTGTTCTCCTCCTTTTTGAAGGGTATCATAAGTTCTGAGATCAACATCATCCGGACCATCAGCAACATGGCATCCCGCAAGAGCGCATTGATTCGTGAGAATAGGTGATATATCGGTTTTGAAGGAAGGTATAGGTCTGTTTCCTATATCCGGGCTGCCAAAGGCAAGACCTAATTCAGTAGCATATTCATCAAAATTCTTGCCACACCCACTGATGAATAATGTAAACCCTAAAAATAATAAAATAATTGTTTTTGACATAATGATTGCCTCATTTCAAAGTATAAAATTAATAATAATCAGTTACTAATTTCTCATTAATGTCTAAATTCCTTAATCCACTCTAACTCTATAAGACTCAATTTGAAAACATATAACACGTTGCAAATATTGTGCCATTTCTTACAATAAGCAGATGCCCGTATCTTGATAAAATTATCTGATTTTCTGTTCAAAAAATGGACAATTCTGTTCAAAAAATGGACATTGCTATAGATATCCGTTCACTTTTTATTCCAGAACACCAATAGGAACAGGTTTTCTTCTACTTGTTCCACGTGTCTACAAAAAAGATGTTTCTCAATGAGATACTTAGCAAATGCGACTGTCCAAAAATAGGTGGGGTAGGAGAACGGACCTTTGTCAGGAATTGTGCTGTGTCCTCCCTTTAAACCGGTCAGTGCATCGTAGCGATCCAGAAAAGCTGCATCACCCGCTCTCTTGATAAACTCATCATGCATAAATACAATAAAAAGACCGTTATTCGATAAAATCTGTTTTAGTTGAATTGTCATGCTTTCCAACGTCTGATATGATACTTCAACTATATTTGAAGGGAATAGCGCAAGATCGAAAGAATTCTCCCGATAAGGCAGAGAATTTATATCCCCGATATTAAATTGACATTGACTCTTTCTTTTTTGTGCTACCGTTTTGGCATGGAGGATTGGAATTTCTGCGCAATCAATACCTGTTGCTATCGCCCCCATGTCTTCCATAGCAAAGGTGCAACGTCCTGCATTACAGCCTAAGTCTAATGCACGCATACCGGGTTGGACCAACTTACACAAGTGTTTTGCATATCTATCAACAACAAATTGCGATTTCGGATTATCCGGGTCAGTTGTCGGATGAACACCTGATGCGTTGTACAATTTCTGGATCGCATTAATTGTATCCATATTTTGCTTTTCCTTTATCTATGAATTGTGCAGGTTTCGCTGTCTATTAATTCTCAGTCCTTACAATATTGCGTAAGTCCTATATCCGCAATAGTAAAACTAAAACCGAAGTTGAATGAGAGGCTTAACGGAAATCCGTTGATAGGTTTCCTCTGTAACGTTTTCTGAGAAGAACGGTGTAAAAAACGTATCTGCGATTTTCAAAAATTCAGGTAGATCTATCCCCATATAGTTTTGTGCTGCATCGCCAGATTCGGTAACAACTTGCCGTAATTTATCGCGTCCAGCAGTGGAGAGTGTACGCAATGGTCGCAGCATTCGCATGTGGTATTTGATAAGTGAAGCAGATACCTGAATTAATCCTTGTAGAAAAAGTCGATACGTATCTTCCGCTTGATGCCACAATCCTTCCCATGCTTCGTGTGCTTCCCACCAATAGGCAAAGTTGTAGAGATCAACACCATATAAGTACGCCTCGTTCTGTTTCCACATCTCCGGTGGGAGCGGTGTGCCGTCCAATTCTTCCTCTATGCCGTAACTGTGTCCGAGCGGATCACGGATCGGATGAGGTGTTACACCTGGGATATGACGGTATGGTGGAAAAGGTGTTTGTGGACAATACCGATTCCAATTTGAATCAAAAGGTTGTGGTTGTTTGTGGGTATTCATACGCTATTTGCTAAATTTACGAGTTGTGTTAAATAACTTTTAGTAACTAATTATTTCACACAAATAAAGGTTTGTCCGAATATTCTTCATTAGTTGAGACACTCTTTAGTCCCGTATGAAGTTTAAATAAATATTTCGGTAATTTGGCGAGGTTCGGAAGAAATCAACGGTATGAATGCCATTTAGGCATTCCCCGCCTCGCCAGCAGCAGGTGTACATCTCTGCTGGCGAGGTTTCCTAACCTCGCCAAATTACCCAATTTATTTTTTAATCTTCATTAGGGACGATATGTTTATAGCACAAAACCCAAAATCCGTGAAAACAACAAAAACAATTAGTTAACTGGCACAAGTCGTTAAATTTAGAGTTATCTACCTACACATAAGTAATGGAAACCGGCAGCTATTGCCTCTTGCGGTGAAAAGACGTTGCGCCCATCAATGAGAATTGCCGTTTTCATCTGTTTAGCGAGTTTGCGCAATTCCAGTCTATGGTAAAGTTCCCATTCGGTAACAAGCACAAGCGCGTCAGCATTGTGAGAAAGCAAGTAAACATCTTCAATAAAGTCAACAGAGATTCCAGTCATGGCTTCCTGCGCATTTGGAATTGCAATTGGGTCATGTGCACGGACGTTTGCTCCTTCAGCAACGAGTTGATGGATAATATTAAGTGCGGGTGCTTCTCGGACGTCGTCTGTATTCGGCTTAAATGCAAGCCCAAGAATACCAATCGTTTTCCCGTTGAACGTTTTCAAAACGGTTCGCAATTTTTGAACAATCCGTTTGCGCTGTTCAAAGTTAACCGTTCGTGCAGCTTCTGTAATCGGCATTTCGTATCCTGTCTGTGCAGCAACATTCAATAGTGCCGCGGTATCTTTCGGATAACAGCTACCACCCCACCCCAAACCAGCACGGAGGAATCTATGCCCAATCCGCGAGTCAAGACCTATACCGCGCGCGACTTCTGTTACATCTGCACCGACATCCTCACAGAGCCCCGCAATTTCGTTAATGAAACTAATTTTTAGGGCAAGAAACGTATTGGCAGCATATTTAATCATCTCTGCACTGTTCGGGTCTGTCGTCATCATCGGTGGTAGATGATAAGCAGCGGGACGCGGTAACGAAGGCGGCGGGTCAAATGTCTGTTCCAATATCGGTTGATATAGGTGTCGTAAATCATCTAAAGCATCGTTGCTGTTTGCTCCTACGACAATCCGATCTGGATAGAATGCCCCGTGCAGTGCTAAGCCTTCCTGCAAAAACTCCGGATTAGAAGCAACTGAAACGTTACCCTGCAAATTGCGTTCTGAAAATACATTTTCAACTACTTCTGCGACACGCCTATTCGTGCCGATTGGCACAGTGGATTTGATAACAAGGGTGTAGTGTTTATTTGGCTGGCATACTTCTGCGACCTCTTTTGCAGCTGCTTCCACGTGCCGTGTATCCGCTTCTCCACTCTGTTTTGGTGGTGTGCCAACCGCAATCATAATAAGTTCTGCGTTTGGGACCACCTCAGCAACACTCGGTGTGAAACGTATAGTTCGCCCGATTTCGTCAAGAAGGGACTGAATACCGGGTTCATGGATAGGGCTTTTCCCTTGTTGTAAAAGGCTTAGCTTACTGTTGTCTTTATCTACTGCGGAGACATCGTGGTTAAGGTAGGCGAGGACAACTGCTGTTGTCAACCCTACGTATCCTGTGCCTATGATTGTAATTTTCATGTTTTGCCTCAAGTGAAACGCGTTCCTTGCCAAAATTAGTCGGGTGTAGGCAAGGATTAACAATACGAAGTTTGAAATTTTTGGTCATTCACGATAATATAAATTATAGCATAACTAACATCTTTGCGTAAGTTATAATCTGTTGGTGATTATGTGGTAAAATAGACAAAAACACCCATCTACCTATACCCAAATTCGAGTTATTTCGGATATCCAGTTTACGTTACTTTACTTTATTCGAGCTGAATTACGTTTGCATTAACAGGGCATGTATGGTATAATATAACACATGATATTTATGTTGGACGAAGTGCCCGGAAAAGAGGTAAAGATAACAGAGAAAGGTGAGCCGATGCTCACCTATTGCTATGGTGAGTCGGGCTCGTTTTCACACTTTCATCCGCTCTATGCCCCGAATGGACAAGCGGTAACGGAGGGAATGTGGGAAACTGGACAACAGCATCTACCCGGCATCTGTTTCACATTTGGCACAGTGAGCGATGAAAACAGAAAACCTACTGAACTGTGTCGAAGTACTCCAACAATTGATCGGGAAAATTCTAAAGCTGCAGCTGAAGAATCAGCAAAATTCGTTAGCAAGACAACTTGGGAAGCCGCTAATCCCGTGTTGACAGAAATATGTGAAGTTATAGTTTATCCACTTCAAAATGATGTCCGGATACTTGACCTGACAGTAATCTTACAAGCAGCTTCTACCCCTATAACGTTTGACGGTAAAATTGGATTAAGTTACCAAGCCGTTGAGATGGAGCATAGGAAAGCAGCGAACGCAAATGGAAAAATTGGTGAATCTGAAGTAAACGAACAAGAATCAGAGTGGGCAACGTTGTGTGGTATTAGTAGCGATGCTGCCATTGGCGTGGCAATCCTTCCACACTCTAAAAATGGACAAACACTTTTCCTCGCTGAAGACACATACAAAGGATTCTTATTTGCTAACACAGCACCTTTTACGCTAAATGCCAACGAAAACCGAGAATTAAACTATCGCGTGCTTATCTATCTTGGAGACCTGTTTACCTTTGACGTGTGGAATTATTATCAAAACTATAGTGAACTTTGAAATTATTTGGACATTTTGATAAACCTGTTTTGGAACATAAAGGACAACAGTAGCTGAGCATCAAACTTTTAGTTTGTCCGATGAGACAATAAAGTTTGCGCTACAGAAGTGTCTCATTAATTATAGGTTTTACTATACTTGGCTTTAGACGACGTAAATTTTAAGGAATTGCGATGGCAACTGATCTGACCGAATTAACTCATACACAATTTTGTGCTTTACTGGAATCGATAGTGAATAATCGGTTTTTTGATTCCCGTCGATGCCTCACTACACTGCTTGCTGAAAATGCTGATAAAAATGCGCTTCAAGAAGAGTTCCGTGAGTTTTTTGAGGGTTACTGCGGATTAGCATTTTCACTTGAAGACTATGAAGATACTCTACTTTCAATAGTCAAAACACATGATGGATTGGATCTTTTGAAGTATCGTGTGAAAACAGTTGAAGCTAATCGTAAAACATCTCCGCTCGGCCGCAAAGCGCGCCGCGAAGGTATGGCTGCTATCGGTGATCCTCTGCCAAAGAAAAAAGTGGTACTGTTCTCCGCCGATGAATTTCGCGAGTTGATCCAGACATTAGCGAATTCACCTCTGTTTGCGTCAAGGGACCGAATGATAAAATTGATGAAGGATAAAACGGTCGAATACGGAAATTTACCTTTGCAGGCGCAAGGGATAGGTAGTCCGCTCTCACTTTTACATGTAGCGTTTTTAGATTTTTTTCTCTGCTACTTAGAGTTCGAACAGTTTCTTGAGGATTACGATTATGATCCAGATGATGGGCTTGAGTTGCAACCAGAGTTTGCCGAAGAATTGGATCGACGGGTAGCAGAGTTTGAAGCGGATAAAGTTGAAATGGTCCCTTTTGAGGATGCTTTCAGAGAACTTGAGAACAATTAGTTGTGTATACGTTGGAGCTAGACCCGCGTGCCGTAGCGGATTTACAACGTTTGGATGCTAAAATCCAAGCACAAATCCGCACAAAATTGAATCAATTACGCGAAAATTGTGATCAGCGTCGACACAAAGCACTGAAAGGTAAACATAGTGGAAAATTCAGTTTACGAGCTGCTGATGCCTACAGAGTCATCTATACCTTCAATAAGCAAAGCAGAAGTATTTTCGTTCACGAAATTGGGCATAGGAGTAAAATCTATTAAGAAATAGATCAAAACGAACGACGATGAATACAATAAGCAATTTATCTATCTATAAGAATACTCCAAATTTGGGCGGACAGAAACCGCAATTGCCCAATGGTACGGCATCAATACGTAATGTCTATATTGAAACTTATGGGTGTCAGATGAACGTCAGTGATAGCGAACTGATGGCAGGTATCTTGACGCAATCGGGGCATCGGACTGTTTCTCACATTGATGACGCTGATGTAATTTTACTGAACACCTGCGCAATACGGGAAAACGCTGAAACTAAAGTTATCAACCGGCTTGAACATTTGAATCATCGGAAGCGCCGGGAAGGTAATCTAATCATTGGGGTTTGCGGATGTATGGCACAGCATCTACGCGACAAGCTTTTGAAAGCGGCACCGTATGTGGACCTTGTGATGGGACCGGATGCATATCGTAATCTACCGATGGCACTCAATGCCGTAGCAAATGGCGATCCCTTTCTCGGTTTACAGTTGGATAAAAGTGAGGACTACGCAGATATTGCGCCTATTCGTAAGGAAGGAATTCGGGCATGGCTCACTATTCAACGTGGATGCGATAAAATGTGCACCTTCTGTATTGTCCCGTTTGTGAGAGGTAGAGAACGGAGTATACCCCTGAAAAACCTTACTGACGATGTCCAAAGACTTGTCAATGAAGGTTTTAAAGAAATCGTTCTCTTGGGACAGACAGTCAACTCTTATCACGATGGCAATCATGATTTTGGTGAACTCTTATGGCGTATTGCTGAAGTTGATGGCGTGGAACGGGTACGATTCACTTCGCCTCACCCCGCAGATGCCACGGACAGCATGATTGATGCAATGGAAAATTGCCCACAGGTATGCAAACAACTTCATCTCCCGTTGCAATCTGGGTCAACACCGGTATTAGAAAGGATGCGGCGCACCTATACAGCGGAAGAATATCGCGAACTGGTTTCAAAACTCAGGGAACGTATCCCACAGATAGCACTTTCAACGGATATTATTGTCGGTTTTTGTGGAGAAACTGAGGTAGATTTTATGCAAACCTATCAACTAATGGCAGACATCCGATTTGATTCGGCTTTTATGTTTAAGTACTCAGACAGAGAAGGCACTTTGGCAAACAAGTCGTTAGAGGATGACGTTCCTGAGACTGAAAAGGCAAGACGACTCAATGAGATAATAAAGTTGCAAGAGGGAATATCTGCTGAGATCAATCAAGATGTGATAGGGACTACTGCTTCTGTATTAGTTGAGGGTGATAGTCGACGAGACGCGGAACAATATCACGGTAAGACAGATACATTCAAAACGACAGTTTTTCCAAAGGAGAATGTGCAGGTTGGTGACATCGTGAATGTTGAAATCCATTCTGCTACAGCACATACATTGATAGGAGAAATTGCTGGGTCCAATTGCTAACAACATTGCTCTGGACGGCCATATTTTGAAATTATGTTGACTTTGTGATATTATAAGAAAAGTAAGTGATAGAGATTTCTCTAAAGGAGATACCAGCATGGCTCACATTTGGAGAAAAGAACGGACAGACCGCAGTAGAATCCTTGATAAATTCTACACGAAACAGGAAGTAGTCAAAAGGTGTTTAGATGAAGTCCATAAACTACCTTACACCTATGATTGCGTGATAGAACCTTCTGCGGGAGATGGTGCTTTCTATAAAAATATTGAGCATGACACCAAAATAGGAATTGATATTGATCCGCAACATGATGAGATTATCAAAGGTGACTGGTTCAATTACAATATAAGTGAAGATTACGAGCGTGTATTAGTTATCGGGAATCCCCCATTTGGTCAATATCAGAAACTCTCTTCAAAGTTTGTATCCCATGCCATCTCATTTCGTAATGTCCAAACAATTGCTTTTATTTTACCAGATGTTTATAGAAAACATACACGACAAAAAATATTGCCATATAATTGGAGAATAGTCTCCATCACTGAATTAGGAAAGAATTGTTTCACATTAGAAGGAAAAGACTATCATGTGCCAGCAAGTTTCTTCATTTTTGATAAATCAGAAGGAAAAGATTTAAGAGTTAATACGAATGCCTACACGGAAACAAACGATTTTAAATTCTCCAATAAAGATGATTTTGACATATTTGTATTCGGTGCTTCGCCAAAAAGAATTACAAAAAAACCGACACCAAACAATAGAGGATACTTCCTTAAGTCAAAAATTCCAGTAGAAGATTTAATATCTCGAATCAAAGCAGTTGATTGGAATGGGAATTCTTGTGCAAACGGCGGTGTATATTGGCTAACAAAATATGAATTTTTGGAACAATATATAAAATGCCATGAACCAAATAAAAAAAAAGAGAGTCCGTTGAGTTTGTTTTGATCTCTTTTAGCTCAAATGTGTCAAGAAAACTGCCTACACCTTCACTATGAAATGTCATGAACCACATAGAACTAAGGCGCACGATACGTTACATCTTAGATCACATAGATAACAGTAGAAAAGTACTGAGTAGTGCAGTAAGTATTACTATAGTTTGGACAGTTTTAAGATTTTTAGAGACAAAAAGTAGAAAAGAG
>JAPPES010000118.1:50062-95943 GCA_028824125.1 Candidatus Poribacteria bacterium | reverse complement strand
ACCTCGCTAAATTACCCAATTTATTTTTTTATCTTCATAAAGTTTGTGCTACAACTACTGTTGTCCGTTATGTTCCAGAACAGGTTTATCAAAATGTCCCAATAATTTCAAAGTTCACTATAATGGTAAATACAAAAAATGGGAGATTCCATGAAGACGTTGATACTGGTTAATATAACCACACTTTCAGATATCTACCCCAAAGATGTGTCGGATATCCAGAAAGCGATTGAGGCGTTCGCGCGTAGACATGATGCTGATATACTTGATATCAATGAAGTTTACCGAGAGAAGACAGGAAAACATATTACAATACCCGCGTATCCCGATCCTAATCTGACAACACTGGCGAGGGAAATCAAAGCAGAGATAATATCAAAAACCGATGGAAAACTGGATTATCTTATATTGGTAGGAGATGAAAATATTATACCGATGTGGGAAGTCCGCTTAAAAAGAATGTGTTTCCACACGGATTCTTTCTATGCGGATTTAGATGGCGACGGCCTTCCCGAAGTTGTGGTGACACGGGTATTGGGAAACCCAGAGGCGATGCAGCGGCAACTAAGCGAAACCACTCAAGTCGCAGGTCCAGAGACATCGATTTTATGTTCGGAGGATACCCGTATCCATTTGGAAACACAACGGTTTCTTGATGTGTTGACACAACAGGGACATCAGGTTGCAGTACTGGGAAGGGGTGGAGCGGAACACCTACCTCAATCAGATTTGATTATCCACTTCGGACATGGAACTCCGAAAAGTTTGAGCAATAGATTCGGCGAGGATTTTGTGACAGCAAAAGGAATGCCAACGTTACCGCATCATCCGATTGCAATTGTTGACGGATGTGCAACCACACCTCCGGGTTCAGCGTTGTTACGAGCGTTTTTGAATAACGGTTGTCGTGCCTACCTTGGCAGCACCGCTACCGTTGCAGGAATGACTCCTGCGCGGTATACTAATCAGTTAGTGATGCATTTTTTAGACACATATCAAACACATCCGGAATGGCCTGTGGCAAAACTACTTGCTGTAGCACGTGCCGAATACGCAAATGTAACGAATCTTTGTGAGGCGTTACTGGAACTTGAACGGATAGGGACTCTCCTCCAACTTGATGGAGAGATAGGTACACACCTAATGACGTTCTTAGAATGGCATGCCTACGGAGCTCCATTTGCTCGTTTACATCAAGGAGAAGCTAAGCCTGTTTTTGCCAAGCATCCGCTGGTAAAATCTCCGATGTCTTTGCAAGCAGGAGAGAAAAATGCTATTAAGGCAATCTTCGAGTTAGAAAGCATAGACGGTCAACCGATACTTTTTCTCCGAGCAGATTGGTTGAATTCAGTCTCATCTTCGCTTGATGTTCAGATTGAACAAAATGGGCAAGTTATACACAAGTTACAAGGAAATGCGGATATTATCTATCAACATATTGAAGATATATGTGTTGGCGGTTATGTTCATGGGGATATGTATCACGCTTTTTGGTTATTGCCGCTACAGAGAGAAGAAGGACAAAATGACTTACGAGTTGAACTTACCAGCCAAAAGGGAGCGTTAACTATTTTGCCAGAATCTGCGATAGAGATTTGGCCGGAATGGGAAACGATTTCTGCACCTGAGGTATAGTTTTCAATGGTTGCTAAAACAGAGTGACGCAACTATAGCAGATTGGCAAGATTCCCGCTAAGTAAGTGCTGTGCAAACACAGAAACACTACAACGCGCCAAAAAAGAAATAGGCAGATATCCAAAACGGATACCTGCTTGTGTCTGCCTTAACTTATAGTAAAATCCGAAAATATGTGGACATTTCAATGAACAGCAATCCCTACACACGCTCTCACTGTGAGATTTCCTAACCTCGCCAACCTCCAGGTAATTATGGATTTTACTATAATCTTCATTAAACGCACCGAATTGTCAAAATCGCGGATTAGCACGGATTTATCGGATGACGCGGATTACTAATTACCACTGTTAGGCGCGCTTTGTGAGCATCAAATACCCGTGTAGTATTCAGCGGGTTTGCAACCCTGGCATATCGGGTATAGAAAGTCCTTCCACAAAAGGAATAATCCGTTATTCTGACCAAACATCCCATAACAACACAGTGCCATCACCACTGCCACTCGCGAGCGTCCGCCCATCCGGACTAAACGCAACGCTATTTACACGATACGTATGCCCCTTCAATTTGATAATAAACGCACCGGTGCGCACATCCCACAGATCCACAGTTTTACCCCATCCGCCACTTGCCAACATCTTCCCATCTGGACTGAACACAACACAAAGGTTACCTTCAGTCCCCGTTTTGATCGTTCGGACAGATGCACCTGTCTGTGGATTCCACAAACGAATAGTGCCATCCCAAGCCGTGCTCGCTAACAGAGACCCATCCGGATTATACGCGACGGAATGCACAATATCCGTATGATCTTCCAAACGAAAGGCAACTTTATGGGTGTTCGCATCCCAAAGCAGCACGGTGTGATCGCCCCCGGTCGCCAATTGAGACCCATCTGGATGAAACGCTATACTCTTGACCCCTTTATCATGCGATACCAGCACGTCTACCCATTCATTTATATGTAAGTCCCAACACCATACGCCGCGATCCCACCAACTCACAGTGAAGATACGTTCGCCATCGGGACGAAACGCAAGACTCGTGAACCCAGGCGCATGTCCTTTGAAGGTCTGAATATCTTCACCTGTTTGCGCATCCCACAGTCGAAAGGTATTATCTTCACCGGCACTCGCGATGGTTTTCCCGTCCGGACTATAGGCAACACCATTCACCTGCTTCGTATGTCCTTTCAGCACCCGCAGCGATTCTCCCGTCTGTGCGTTCCATAAATGAACGGTATTGTCCGTACTCCCGCTTGCCAACGTCTTTCCATCTGAACTGAACACGACACTATTGACCTGATTTGTGTGTCCTGCTATCGTCCGCAGTTCTGTGCCGGTGTTCGGGTTCCACAATCGGACGGTCCCGTCTCGACTGCCAGTCCGCAACGTTTTCCCATCTGGACTAAATGCAATACTCAGGACATACGACGTGTGTCCATTTAGCGTGCGGATATGTGTTCCCGTCTGTGCGTCCCATAGTCGTGCAGTTTTGTCTCGACTTGCAGTCGCCACCGTTTTTCCATCCGGACTAAAGATAGCGATATCCACATCCCCCGAATGTCCTGCCAACGTATGGCGCAATTCACCCGTCTGTGCGTCCCATAGGCGTGCGGTTTTGTCTCGACTGGAACTTGCTATTGTCTTGCCATCTGGGCTAAACCAAACACCTGTTCCATAACCCGTATGCCCCATGAACGTCCGGAGCGATTCGCCTGTCTCCACATCCCACAGGCGCAACGTTTTGTCGTCACTTGCACTTGCCAGCGTTTTCCCATCAGGGCTAAACGCAACGCTGGTGACATCACCTGTATGCTCAGTCATTGTCCGAAGATGCGTACCTGTTTGCACATGCCATAGATGTATCGTTGCGTCCTCAGCACCAGTTGCCAAAAGCGTTCCGTTTGGATTGAACGCAACAGCACCAACACCCCGATTATGCCTTTCTATCGTCCGTAGTTCTGTGCCAGTGCGCGTATCCCACAAACGAACGGTTTTATCATAACCCCCGCTTGCTAACAGCACCCCGTCCGGACTGAACGCTGCCATCAACACAAAATCGGTGTGTCCCGTGAGCAATTGGAGGGGTTCGTCTGTTTGCGCGTCATATATCCAAATGCCGGTGCTACACGCAACCGCCAAAAGTTTTCCGTCAGGCGAATAGGTGATATTGCCTCTTATTGCGCCTTTACCGAACCGCGCTTTCGCACCGTGGGGGAGATGCTCTAAGTGCCAATCCTGAGCGTCTTGTGCAAGGGTGAGTTGTGGTAAAATGTGTATCACTAAAATCAAAATCAGTGTGTTTTTCATGCGAAATGCCCTTTTATCTTTTATAGAATTATTGTTTGATCCAATCACGCCGATCAAAACTTCGGTAGGTCTATCTTCAGAAACAGATAATATATTATAACCCAAGTTGCTACTTATGTAGCACAATCTGTTAGATTGTGCTTATGAGTCCGCAAACTACTAAATGAAGTTTAAATAAATATTTCGGTAATTGGCAAGGTTCGGAAACCTCACCAGCAGCAGGTGTACATCTCTGCTGGCGAGGTTTCCTAACCTCGCCACATTACCCAATTTATTTTTTAATCTTCATACAGTTTGCGCTACGAAAACTTGCGAAATATGCGTTATTCTCTATTAAAAACGGTATTTCCATGTCTAAAAACTTATAGGTAGCAACTTGAGTAATTATAGTAAAATCCACAATTACCGGGACATTGGCAAGGTTCGGAAACCTCACCAGCGCGAGCGTGTGTGGGGATTGTTGTTCATTGAAATGTGAACATATTTTTGGTTTTTACTATAACCTTCTCTATTCAGATACTAATATCGTCAAAATGTTTTGCGAATTACCTATCCTTAGAATCGGTGTGTCCGCTATGTACAATTGTCATACTCACGAAGTTCAGAAAAAAGGAACCAGCATCGTTTTTTGGCTCAATAAGATTTTCTTCCGTGCGTGCTGCTAATTGGGAGTCTATTAACGACATCACGGCTTTCTCTATTTCGTTTTTTGGGATGTCAGATTCCTTTGCTAAATCTTCAATCGATTTCTTACCTTCTATCAGCTGCCTTAAAACAGCAACTACGGTTGGGTCTGTAAAGATAGTTGCAAGATTAACGATCTCAGCATCCGGTGCTTTAGAGAGAAAATCATCAAGGTCGTTCCACCAAAATGCAGTCCGTGCGTTAGTCTTACCGGGAGCGGAACGATAAGCCCCGACATAGCCCCACGCGATCTCCCTTTTCTCACCAGGAGTAAGCTCACGTAACGTCTCCAACGCGTCACTTTTTTGTGCGTGTAAATCGTTAGTTTCATCACCGATGAGGGTGTTTGTGCCAATAAAGAGCAGACCGATTGTTAACGTAATTGCCAAACATAATGTTATTAAACGAGCAAAAAAACCGCGTTTTAAGTTTCCTATAAACATTGAACAACTCCTTTCTGTCTGCTTGGACAGGAAAATCTATTCTGGAACAGTCAGACAAGACTAAATATCTTAGCCTGAAATTCGAGGTTTTAGCTCAACGATTGAAATCGAAAGGATGAGTAGGAAGTTCACCCTGTCTGTTTAATTCTCTGGTTTGATATGCCCAAGATGTACGATTGTCATACTCACAAAGTTCATGAAAAAGGAAATCACATCGTTTTTGGGTGTAATGAGATTATCTTCTGTGCGTGCCACTAATGTCGCGTCCATTAACGTCTGCACAGCTTTCTCTATCTCATCTTCTGAGATTTCGCTTCCTTTCACCAAATCCGAAATAGATTTGTTGCCCTCTACCAACTGTCTTAAAACAGCAACTATAGTAGGATTTGTAAAGAGACTGGCAAGATTTACGATGTCAGGGTCTGGTGCTTTGTTTAAGAAAATATTAAGACTGTCCGCCCAATATGCAATGCGTGATTTCCCAGCATCGGATTCGAACGTATATGCACCAACATAACCCCATGCTACCTGATTTTCAGCATCTTCAGGAAGTGTGCTTAATGTCTTAAGTGCATCGCCTCGCTGTGTGCGAGGAGGACGCAACATATTATCTTCAGAACGGCGAGCGTTTTGTTCCTTAACGATAGACTGAATCTGTTCACGGAGTTCAGCAATCTCGGCTCGCATCTCAGTAAGACTTTGATTGACTTCTTCGGGATTTACCTCAACTTTCATTTCTTCTGGCATGATAATATCTCCTTTCAAGTGTTGTGGACGTTGTTCCTTTTCAACTGTAATGTCTAAAACTTCTTGAATCATGAATTCATACTTTTTTAATCGTTGTCGCGCACGGCGGATTCGGCTCTTGGCGGTATTTTCTGATACGCCTAAATACGATCCTATCTCAGCGGATGTCATCTCTTCAAAGTAGTGGAGTGTAATCACTTCTCGGTCACTCTCCTTCAACTTTGCCAGCAGCTTTCTGACGAGGTCGCGTTGCGCTTCCGCAGTCGTTTTCGCATGTTCTGCAGCAACATATTGAGAATACGCTTCTGTCTCAATTTCTGATATGTCGGTTTCTTCCAGCGATTCTGTCGGTATTCGGTTCTTTCGAAACCACGCAATGCAAAGGTGATTCACAATCGAATGAAGCCATCTTGAAAACTGGATCGAATCTTCCAACGTTTCCAGCTTCTGATAGACTTGCAGGAATGTTTCCTGTGTAATATCTTCAGCGATATGGTAATCCCCTGTTTTCCGCCATGCATGTGCGTGAACCTGTTTCCGGTACTTTCCAATCAAACATGCAAAAGCATCTTCATCGCCTGCAAGGATACCTTGAATCAACGCAACATCTTCGTTTTTCACCAAAAACCTCCAGAAAGCGTGCCTTTACTTACTCATATATAAAGACGCGAGTTAAGGTGAAAAAGGTGCATAATTCGGCATGAGGTAGGTTTGGAAAGAAAATATGTGTAGGGAAATTAGTAAAACAGGGAGTTTAGTAGACGAGTCAGTGTCTCTCGATCATCTACAAGCACTTGTTCGATGAAGTGCTTACTAAGTTTGGTTATCCAACGCTAAATCCTTTGAAAATACGCCTAAATAAGTCATGGTTGCATAGGTATTCAACATGATAACAACACAAAAACAGAAATTGTGTAAGGTATTATATTGGGCGGACAAAACCCTCCGACAAGAGTGCTGCGCGACAAACGGTAGCGCGCTTCAATTAGAATTCATATATGGCTCCGAAGGTGAAATTAAACGGAAACCGCACGGGACTCTTATATTCCGAGGTCTCCAAGTCTATCGAAAATTCTTCGGAGTCTGCCTTTTTGAATTTTGTAACGAGTTTATCAGGGAAGCTGAAATTTATCTTATTTTGGCTGTTATAGACATTCCAGACTTCAATGAATTCTGTTACAGGAATGCCCCATTGCGTTCTTTTACGACTCAAACGCAGATCTAAGCGGTGATACGCCTGAAACGCAGCGGGCGCAATCGCGCCTGCGACATCGGAGAGCAGTGGGTGCATACCGAGCGTCACTGGGTCTTGAATCATAAGGAGCGTGCTGACAGGAACTGCAGCGGTGCCGCTGACATATTGCCATTTTGCGCCGATATCGTTTTTGGGTGTTGGACTGTAGTTAGCAACGAGACTGATGACATGTGTATTGTCAAAAAGAAACGGTTTGTAGGGAGCACCTGGTGTCTCACGTCGCTCGGCATGGGTGTATGCGTAGGAGAGCCATCCAAAAAACTTTTCACTCACACGGTGTCGTAGAAAAATCTCTGCCCCATTTACAAAACCTGTTCCTTGATTGCGATATGCGGTTGTAATCGGTGTACCCGTGTCATCAAAAAGTGCGTCAACATAGACAGATCGAGTGACCAACTTTTCCATGTCTTTGTAATAAAGCGCGAATTTGAGTTGTGTTTGGGGTGAGAGTTCATGCTCTAATTCGGCGACATAGTGTTCGGCTATGCTCGATTTTAGGGTTCTGTTCCCATCTGTTTTTAGTACCTGATAACCGAATGGACTCTGTTCATATCTACCGTAGGCAAATCGGAGGATGGAAGTTGTTGGCAGCGTGAAACTTAGGCTGCCGCGCGGCTGAATAGAGAGTTCTTCTGTCAAATTGAGGTAATCAAACCGGATGCCGAGCGCGACTGACAGAAATGATAGCGGATCGTAGCGTGCCTGTAGATACCCTTCGGTCTGCTGAAAGCCGTAATTAAATTCATCAAACTCCTCTTGCCAAACAAGTTTTTCATCATCAAAACTGATGTTCTGTGTTGAAGTGGTGTGTGCAGTGCTTTTGGCTGGACTGAAGGCAAAGAGAAATCCAGTCTCGAATTGAAGTTTTGGTACGAGTTTGTAGGAAATGTCTTCGCGAAGGGTATACGTGGGGACGTTGACTTGGACTGAGTAGATAAATTTTTCACTTGGCGATGCATCGTCTTGGCTTGGATCACCACCAAAATTGATATTGAGGAAATTATAGGAATGTGTAAGCGAGAAATGAGATGTGAGTGTATCAGTAAGGTGTGAGCGGAGGTGGATGCCTTCAGCTTGAAATCCGTTCTTGAAATAGGCGGAAGAATGTGGTGTTTCTTCTGATTCGGTGTTAGAAAAGTCGAAATAATCTGTCGCACCTATAGCGTTGACAGTGAGGTGATGCTTTTCGGTGAGTTGGTATGCAAATTTGAGTTGATAATCCGACCAAGTCGGAAATTTCCAATCAAAGAAAAGGCCGAGTATGAGATTATAGGTTGTGAAACGTCCAGCGACGGACGCGTAGCCCTTATCCCCGATTTTGGTTTCAAAGAACCCATACGGCGATATAAAGTTGAAGTCCAAGACACCGCCCCGCTGTTTATTTAAACGTTCGCGCGTTTGGATGTCAATAACCGATTGCGAATCCAATCCGAATTCTGCACCGTAGCCGCTGGCGTAAATATGGATATCTTCAATACTATCAGAATGCGTTGTTGAGAAGAATCCACCAAAGTGAAACGGATAACTTAGTGGGGTTCTATCAATATAGATGCGCGTATCGCCGGGCGCACTCCCACGGATATGGAGTGCGCGGAGAAAATCGTTGGGAACACCGATGCTCGGTAGTGTCATGATAGCTCTCAGTGCATCACGTCCGGCACTCGGAATCCGTATCAACTCGTTGCCTGGCATCTCTTTACGACTGATCGTTGGGGGAAGGCGTTGTCCTTCCACAACTACTGTTTCGAGTTGGACAGTTGTTCCAACGTATATTTTCACTTGCGCGATCTTACCCGCGGTTACCTCTATTTTCGCAGTTGCGGGTGTCTCGGACGTTGGATGTGTAATTAACAGAGTATAGGACCCCGGAGCGATGCCAATAAACTGAAAGTTTCCAGATGCATCGGTTTTTGTAGACACATCAATCTCAACGAAGTGCACTTCTGTAGCGACTAAGGGCATGTCGGTGTCCTGTAAGTAGACAGTGCCTTCTACATCACCAGTAGTAGGCGAGACGCGCTGTCGGACGCTTTCCGGCGTATCTTCTTGGGTAGTATCCGCGTCGGTGAACACAGAGAACGATAGCATAAACCCTATAAACAGGATGGGATATAAACTAAATTTCATGAATGGATTTTGCCTTCCTTTAGGATAGATATGTAGCTGGATGATGTGGTTATCACCATTTACAATCACCACATCTGCAGATAACGTTGAAACCCTACGGTTTCTGAAAAATCGCCTCGTCTAATGCGCTGTCAGTTTCTGTTTTTATAAAGGTGTAATTGACCGATAACGCACCGTCCCCAATAAAGATTTTGTAGGAATTGGGCAACATTACACCTTCATAATCTGTATAATCGGCATAGTGAAGGACCGCGATAGCATTTTTGATGTCCAGACCTGTATAGGTGGTCTTCGCTCCGACGAGTCGGTTGGAAGTCTTATCAATATAGAACACATCTTCTGTGTCAATGACCCGAATCACTGTGCATTCTCTGCCTTGGAACAACTCATCTTCATCTCGTTGAAACACTATGCTGCCATATTCTTCGTAGATTGCCTGCAATGGATCAATATAGGTTGTGCTTCTGGCACGCCCATATTCTATTTCTGGAAGGGGTGTTGGACTGTTTCCCATAATGGATTTCCAGCCTCCTATACCGTTCCAGACAGTCGTTTCAGTAAAGAGTTCGTTGAAGTCGAGTTTTTGATATGATTTTTTTCCAACGACTGCTACCATTTCAATGCTACCTGATTCGTTCACAGTTTGACCATTCCATTGTGTGAGTTGTGCGTCGCCAGAACGTTGAACATTCCGAATTTCTGAGAGCCGCGCGAGACCGCCAATCGCATTAAAGTGTGATTCAAGAATATCGTTAAGTTTCATGCCTGTACCATTTCCTTTATTGGTGCCGTCGGTATTTCCGAACTGATTTCGGACATCAGGTTCTGATGTGAGATCAAGAACAATGGGGGAGTCAATAAGCTCGACAGTCATCTCGGATGTAGCATCAAAACTGTAAGGCTGCTGGAAACGCGCAAAGTATTGATTACTGATACCGAGCAGCACAACGAGAATAACAGTTGAAGTCGCGATTGCCCATGGGACAACCGGTGGGTTTCCTCCGGTTGGTGGTAGGGGCTTGATACGCGGAATTTCGCGCATGATGCTCTTTGTTAAATTCGGAGACAGTTGGAAACTGCCCAGTGCCTCGCGAATCATCGGTTCGTACTTCTTTAAGCGTTGCAGCGCACGGCGAACTCGAATCCGAACGGTATCCGCTGACACGCCTAAAAACTCGCCTATTTCTGCATAAGTCATCTCGCTCAAGTAGTAGAGGGTGATGACAGTACGATCGCTCTCCTTTAACTTTGCCAATAAGTTTTTGACCAGCTCGCGTTTTGCTTCCGCTGCACTTTCCGCCTGCTCTGCAGCGACATGTGTAGAATAGGAAATTTTCTCTGCCATTGCTATATCCATCTCCTCCAAGGATTGCGTTTGAATCCGTTTTTTGCGCAGCCACGCGAGACAACGGCGGTTGGTGATGACATAAAGCCACCCCGGAAATCGCTTTGGGTCTTTCAGTGTTGGTAATTTTCGATAGACCTGTAGGAAAGTTTCCTGCGTAATATCTTCAGCGATATGGAAATCCCCTATTTTCCGCCATGCAAGCGTGTGAACCTGCTTCCGGTATTTGCTAACCAAATCCACAAAAGCCCCTTCATCGCCTGCAAGGATACGTTGAATCAACGCAACATCTTCGTTTTTCACCAAAAACCTCCAGAAAGCGTTCCTTTACTCACTCATATATAAAGACGCGAGTTAAGGTGAAAAAAGTACATAATTCGGAATGAAGCAAATTTGGATGGAAACACATATCAGTATTTTGTTCAGACAGTCAGAGGTATTCAATTGTTACGTTTCCTAATCTAAAAAGACTTGTATAAAAGATATGTGCGATTTTTGTTGAGTTATGCTATAGTTTAATTTATGGATTTTCCAATACTTGCTTTAATATATGTTCACTGTTGAGTTTATATCAAAACTTGTGCAACGTACGCAATCTTAACATGAGCCTAAAACTTTTTCAAACAATATGCTTCCCATTTTTATTATGCCTTCTGTTTGCTTTGACTGATGTGTATCCATCAGATTGGCCAGACTTCCTTGGACCAGAACGAAACGGTAAATCTCAAGAAAAGATAAATATCACGCCATGGCAGAAAGCGGGTCCGTCAGTCTTGTGGGCTAAAGAAATTGGGACAAGTTACGGTGCCCCCACTATTGCGAACGGACGGGTGTATATTTTCGCTCGCCATGGTGATATGGCCCGTCTAACCTGTTTAGAAAGCGATACTGGGAACGAACTTTGGCAATATGAATATCCCACACACTACGAGGATATGTATGGCTATAATAACGGCCCCCGGTGTTGTCCTATTGTTGATGAGGATCGCATCTATATTTTTGGTGCTGAGGGAGAGTTACACTGCGTTAGCACGCAAAATGGGAAACGTTTATGGAAGGTTGATACTGTCACGAAGTTTAATGTTGTTCAAAACTTCTTCGGTGTGGCTTCTGCTCCTGCTGTAGAAGGCGAATTGCTTATTGCCCAGATTGGTGGATCGCCACCGGGAACACCAAAAAACATCTGGGCATCAAATGGTAAACCCAAGCCAAATGGTAGTGGTATCGTTGCGTTCAATAAACACACAGGGGAGGTCGTTTATCAGATTGCCGATGAACTTGCAAGTTATGCAAGTCCTATCTTTGCGACGATCAACGGAAGACGTTGGGGATTTGCGTTTCTGCGCGGTGGACTCGTCGGTTTTGGGCCCGAAACAGGCAAAATTGATTTCCATTATCCGTGGCGGCACCCTAAGATTGAATCTGTCAACGCATCATGTCCTGTTGTCTATAACGATCTGGTTTTTATTAGCGAATCGTATGGGATCGGCAGCTCTGTTATTCAAGTGCGTCCGGGCGGATATAAAGTCGTTTGGAAAGATCGGGCAAACTCCCGGAACAAAGCGATGGAGCTGCACTGGAACACTGCTATCCATCATGAAGGTTACCTCTACGGCAGTAGTGGCAGACATGCAGGCGGCGCCGATCTCCGGTGTGTGGAATTCAAAACTGGAAAGGTGATGTGGCGGCAACAGGTTAACGAACGCGCATCGTTGCTTTGGGTAAACGATTACTTCATCTATCTTGGGGAGTATGGGCGTTTGATGTTGCTCAAATGCACGCCTGAGAAAGCTGAACTTATCTCCCAAGCCGTGCCGACAGATAAAAATGGCAGGCAGTTGATTAATTATCCGGCCTGGGCTGCACCAGTATTGGCGAATGGTCGTTTGTATATTCGCGGAAAAAATCGACTCGTCTGCTTTGAGCTTGATTCAAACAAAGATTGACAAAAAACTACCTAAGGTTTCCACAACGTTGCTTCAATGAATCGTTCTCCATCCGGTTCTTCATCAAAATAGTAGACTGTTATGATTACACCATCAGGACGTTGGACGGTGCGGGGATATCCGATGTCATGATCACCGCCATTATCTCGCAATACAATCTCTTCACTCCAAGTCTTCCCATTATTACTGCTCAACTTTGCACAGATACGATGTGGCGCATCCCGATAGCCGTAAGTAAGGCATAATCTACCATCATGAAGATGCGTAAGGGTCGGTGGGTTTCCGCCACGTCCGGTGTTCTCTACAGGGCAATTCATATAGTACCACGTCTGTCCGTCATCATCAGAAGCATAAAGATCAATCCAATTTTGTCGATCTTGCCAATCTTTCCCACCGTGTCCACGGCATCGGACAGCAACTAAAATCTGAGATTCAGAGAGACGCACACTTGCAGGCATAATCGCAAAACCTTCTGGCTCCGGTCCAATTTGTGATAATAATGAAAAGGATTTCCCGCCATCAGTAGTACGTGCGCAAAATATCAAACCCTCCTCACCGTCTGCTTTAGACGCTGTGAGAAACATTAAACACTCATCAGCATCCGAAATAAGATAATCTGTTCGCGCTGCAAGGCCAGTGTAACCGAACATCGGTAGTTGAAACGGGCCATCCCAACTGTGACAACGGTCAATAGAGGTATAAAACCAGGAATGCGCGCCTGCTCGTAAACCTGATCTACTACACATCATAGCAAAATCGGGATGTTCAAAGTTGACACTTTGCGGTGTGCAAAATGCCGTATCACTTGATAATTTATGTTTGCCCGCGACATGTTCATCTGCAGATAATGTCCCTGTTCCGGGAAGACGGCACGGTGTTTCTGAAGCCGCCCATGTTTCACCACCGTCTTTGCTTCGTGCTTGCATCGCTGTAAACGGTTTATCTCTATCACGCCGATGAAATCCTGCATCCGACTTATGGTATCCTACGGTGAAACCAACAACGATCTCGTTATCCCATGACCAAATACCGTAGTTCGCTGGCCAGCCTGCATAACGTCCCTGTTCACGATAAATTGTTACCTGTTGCATCTTTGTTCCAATAGTAGATTTTTCATATAGTATAGCAAGCCTCATATAGCGTTTCAATATCAAATTTGTGCTATCGCATCGATACATCAATGTGTTTAGTTTTTGACATTAACCGATCCCTCCTTGTCCGAACTTGTCCAACGCACTCAATTTTATAGCAGAATATAAAAATAAGTTTAAACGTCTTTTGTCCGAGCGATCTCCGAATCGCGACTAAACACATTGATAGTCGGGCATCGGAGTTCCCTCGGACAGTTCAAAAGTGGGCGATTAATTCTAAAATCTACTATAACATGAGCCGATAGATTTTACTACTGTTTCAGTTTACCCCATAGCACAGACAGTTTATCTGACGGTTTCACAGCAAGAACGGAATGATGGATACCGTCCTCCATTATATTCTGAATCTCTTCTTTAGATAAGGCATCGTTGAAGAGCCCAACTTCGTCCATTATACATGCGGATTGAAAACTATCTCCCTTGTCAGTCGCAAGCCAGGCGGTTTGATCCTGGTCTAAAAGTTGGAACTTTGGCACCGCTTGCGAGATCTTTTCTTCACCATCCACGTAAATTTTCGCCGTGTTGCCATCGTAGACATTGGCAACGTGGTACCATGTCCCCGCTTTAACAACTACACCACTACTAATGTTCCAATTATTAGTCCAAAAACGTAGGATATTGGCACCTTCTTTGTAAGGGACATAGCGATTGCCGCCTTGATCCCATATAGAGAAATAGTTTTGTTGTCCACCGACATCAGTGAACTGAAGCCACAGAATAAAACTCATTTTACCCAAAATTGCTCCTTTACCCAGAGGAATAGTAACAGTTCCACCTTTTTTAATACTTAGTGCACCGTCAACCTTTCCATCAACCCAATTGGATTGTGCAGCAGTCCCTTTCTTCTCATTTCCAGACACATCCCCAACCTCATTACCCTTACCTTCGTCAAGTAACCATATGCCGACAATCTTCTCATGATCAATCTGAGCATCGCAAACATTGATAAACATACCTAATGCCAGCATTGCGCAGAAGAATGTAATGACTTTGATATACATGTGTTACTCCTTATTTGAAAATTTTGTTTTATGGTAAACCATAAATAACCCTGATGCTCTTATGAAAAGGTTTGACAAACTATAGGAAATATGGAAAACTAAAACACAACAAAAAGAAGGAGATTACTACAATGGCAGACTATGAAGATAAAGGTTCGCAGATACGGGTGACAAACCTTGAGGCTTACCCGATGGGTGAGAAGGCTTACGTCAAAATTGAAACTAACATGGACGTTACAGGATGGGGCGAGATCAACAATATGGAGACGAACGTCACCTGTGAATTGGCACGTTCCTTGTCTACAATGATTATCGGGGAAAACCCAACGCGTATTGAACATCACTGGCAACGACTGTTTCGCGCACATCGTAATATCCGTGGCGGTGGATTGATGGTGCATACGATCTCCGCTATTGATATGGCATTGTGGGATATTGCGGGCAAATTGTGGGGTGTGCCTGTTTATCGTCTATTGGGTGGTCCTTGTCGTGATAAAATTTGGAAGTATCCAAGTCCAAAGGCAATAAAAATCGGTCCGGGTGGTTCTAAAACTTTCGCTGGCACACCCGATGAGATCGCGAATATGGTGCAGCGGGTTCACGATGCACAAGAGAAAGTCGGTCCAGGTGGCGCAGTGATGGTTGATGCACATAGTGGCTTGCCGCCTCCTGTCGTTAAACAATTTGCAGGCCGCCTCAAATCCGACGATTTGCTTTTTCTTGAAGAGGCATGGGTGCCGGGCAACATTGAAGTCATGCGCAAGATTAGAGAATCTGTCCCAGTACCTTTAGCAACAGGTGAACGCGACCGCACAATATGGGAGGTGCGCGAAATCCTTGAAGCACAAGTAATTGACATTCTCCAACCCGATGTTGGACATGGCGGTGGCATCACACAAGTCAAGAAGGTCGCCGCACTTGCAGAGGCACACTACGTGCCGATAGCACCGCACTGCACAATGTCTTATCTCGGTCTCACTGCGAGTTTTCATCTGTCCGCTTCGGTGCCGTTTTTCCTTATTCATGAAGGCTATGAGAGCAACCTACCTGCACACAAGACGTGGGAGATGGACGATGAAGGCTACGTTTCGCTACCTGAAGGTCCAGGTTTGGGTGTTGAAGTGGATGAGGCAAAGGTTATTGAGATTAGTAATTCGGGAAGACGGTTTAATTGGCCTAACGCTCGTTTAGCAGATGGTTCTGTGGCGGATTATTAATCGTTTTAATACGCCTACAGACATTTTCCTAACAACGAATTCGCAATAAGTAGTTTTGGGCTTGGTGGGTCACCCAGAAAATGTAAAGAGACTTCCTCTTGGCTTTTATTGGGTTACCTCCTTGCTCGTTACGGTCACTTCCAATTATCCCCATCAATTAGTTCTTCTAAACATTCGAAATTGTTGAGAAATTCATCAAACGCTCTGTAATCGTATTGTATTCCATCTTTTCGGACTCTTCCTTCTTTTAGCACTTTTCCTGCTTTGTTTATCGGTAGTTGGGTTTTCTGGTTGTCGGTTTTTTGATAGGTAGGAAGGTCCAAATTATCAAATCGCTTAACCTCTTCAGGTTTGAAAATGAAATAGTTAACCTCATCCTTATCTTCGTCCCAGACCTGTATCCATGCGTAAAATATCCTGGAATCTGCCAAGTGATAACGGATTTTCGGATGAAAACTGTAGTCTTTAACTTCTTCCGATTTTCTTTTTGTTGCGGGAATTCCCTCTGATGTCTTCACCTGAATAAATCTAACGAGCATCTTCAGACTGTCTTGTTCACATGATTCACAAAGTTGGGTAACAGTTTTTCCACGTTTCAATGCATTTTTGAAAGTTTTGCAGTTTTCGCAGAAACTTTTCAGAATGACAAAATCAAATTTCTCATCTATATATGCCCTATAAACCTGCCATCCTCGTTTATGAAGCTCCATTGCTAATCGCATCTCGCCATAAAGACCGATTACCTTTTTGTCACTATCAGATCCATTCACATTCCACCTCTTTCGGTTCAGTATTAAAGAGACCACCTGGGATCCGATTCATGACAGCATCTCTAAACAGCGTTCTATTCAGCTCTATGCCAATGCTATTTCGTCCTAACCGTAATGATTCTATTGTGGTCGTGAATGAACCTGCAAAAGGATCAAGGACAGATTCATTTATGCCACTGAACACCCTGACTGCATATTCGGGAATTTCGCGTGGGAAGGGGGCTGTATGTCCAAGCGTGTTTTGCCCTTTGCTGTTTATCTTGATTACGGGTGCTAATTTGACGATATCGCGACGCCACATGCGCAACAAATCTTCATCAACAAGATTATGGGATCGTTGCAAACCTGTCATCAACTGCGTACGGGCAGAAAAACGTTTGCCGCGATTGCCTGCTGATCGCTTGAAACAGTCTAAATTCTTGCATTCCCAAGATTTGATACCTACTCCAGAGTATGCATTCCCATTGATTTTCAAACATCCGCATACTGGACAAGGATAAAGTGTTTCATCTAACCGATGTTTGTAGAAAATAAAAATATGTTCATAACAGTTGACTGGATATTGATACAATGGGTAAGGTCTGTTTCCATTCTTATGCCGCTGAGTCTGAACTTCGCCTTTGTCCCAAATGAAGTCGTCCACAAATTGAAAACCGTGTTCTTCAAATATCATAGTGAAATATGCACCCAGAGGTATTCGACGTTTTCCCCAAGATGATTTTGTATTCCTATTGTCGTTGTCAAATATATCGCCGACATTGAAAACAAAAGGGCGATGATTGTCCAATACCCGATAGCATTCCTTGATAATACAGGACATATCATCCAAATAGTCATCAAGAGTTTCCCACTGGGAATAATCCCTTGCGTTGTAATATGGTGGCGAAGTGATCATCAACTGAACGCTTTCGCTGTCCATACGCCGCAAAAAATCCAGACAGTTACCCCACAAAAGTTTTGGTCTGTTAGGTTCGGAAAAAATGTCTTGATTCAAAGATGAATCGGCATTAGCATATTGTTTTTGATATTCTTTCTTCACAAAATCGTAGTATGATTTGATATACTGTTCTATGGTCGAATCCCTGTCCCCTCGAATGTTATGGAGGCAATCAGTTTTAAAATCATTCAACTGTTGTTCATTGAAAACGCGTCTTAGATATTTATCACTGACTTCAAATATGGTATGTAGGTAAGGATGTGGAACGTCGGTCGCGCGCACTGCAGCATGGTTAGTGTCTACTTCAGCCAATCCCATAATTGCACCTCCTTCTCAATCAAGAAATCAAATCGCTATGTCTAACGTAATTGTAACAGATATAACGATATTTTGTCCACTTTATTACTAAAATATTTCGGTATCGCTCGGTTTCGCTGATTTCTGCAACATAAAACAGTGTGTATTCAGCTTGAATGAATTTATGCCTTCTTGCAGACTTAAAACTACTTATTGCCAAAATTTGCCTTATAATTGCATTTTATGCAACCTTTCCTCCCTTAAAAAACGACTATAGACTATAAGGTAATTTGTTTGGAGGATTGGCATGAAAAATGACGATGTTGATCTGATTCAACGCATCTTGTCAGGGGATGAAAACGCTTTCACGGCACTTGTGCAAAAGCATCGAAAGTGGGTTCACTCTCTTGCATGGCAAGAAATCGGTGACTTCCATGCAGCGCAAGAAGTTACGCAGGACACCTTTATCCATGCTTTTAATTCCCTGCCAACGTTACGAGACCCTAAACGTTTTTTAGGGTGGCTGCGCGTAATAGCAAAACGTCGGTGCGTAGAGTGGATACGAAAAAAGCCAATTGCCATGCAGTCTATAGATGCAATGCCGAAATCAGAACTAGAACGGCTGTTCTACGTCCGCTATCTTGAAGAAGAGCAGACACAAGCGTCAACAGACAGATTGCGCGAAGTCGTGGAAGACCTTCTCCAAAAACTGCCAAAATCTGAACGTTCCGTAATGGTCCTACACTATTTCAAGGGTTTGACCTGTGAAGAGGTCAGCGCGCGCTTGGATATATCGCTGAACACGGTAAAGAGTCGGCTATATCGTGCCCGTAAGAGGCTGGAAAAGGAGGAGTCAATGATTCGCGAAAATTTGAGTCCGAATTTACTGAGAAGTGAACCACGATACATCAGCATTCAAGCGACTGCAGTGACGGAAAGCGATGAACATTTGGCAGAAGGTGGTTTCAGACTCAGACGAACCGACAAGTTTTTTACATCTTACGGTATTGGCACGAGAGGGCAAGATGGTGGTGATCCATCACCGATGTATATGTTATTACACTATATCAATCACGGTAAGATCAATCTTTTTAGGTTTCCTGTGACTATCGGAAAAAGTTGGGAACAGGAAGGTGCTTGGAAATCAAAAGCAAAAACAATCTTGGAGGGATATGAAAGGGTAGAAGTGTCGGCAGGAAATTTTCACAGATGTCTGAAACATAAAACCGTTTTTACAGATGCGAATGTAGAAGACGCTAATGCTGAATTACGAAATGCCCTTGTGAACGGTACCCGTTATTTATGGTTCGCTAAGGGAGTCGGACTCGTGAAGATGCGATATGAACACGCCAACGGTGTCGTAACTGAAGCCGAATTGTTTAATTATGAAGTTCTACTTGAGGGTGGAGAATACCTCCCAGTGCAAGTCGGGACGCAATGGACATACAAATGGCAAAACAGCTATCGTGACGAGGCGGTTTTTGAGGAGTGGCACGTCATTAGGAATTTCAGTAAACCCGTGGACCTTGAAAACCCGTTGGAGCTTGCATCGGCAAGATATGAAGTTACAATAGATGCTGATGAGCCACGCGTAGCAGAAGTCAAATGTATCCTAACACCGAAATTTGGCAGTGGTGCTAAAAGCGGCAAAAAACATTTGATGTTATCCATGAGCCGTTTTCTTACTGGATGGTTGTATGATGGGTATGCTCGCTATCTTCGCGACTTAACAGTTACCGATATAAACGGAGAATCGTTGCCAGTAGAAGAGATTGACAAAACACAATGGATAGTTGAAACACAGGATGACTCACCTGTGACGTTAAGTTACAAAGCGTTGTTAAATCATGATAAACGGGATTGGCCTACAGGTAGAGATGAAGTGCCATACACCCAAGAAGATTGCATCTTCTGGACCGGATATGCGCTGTTTGTCGTGGGTAAGGTGAAAGATATTGAATTGCAAGTAAACGTCCCTGATAATTGGCATGTCTCAACAGCCTGGGAACAAATTGAACATGGGAAACACCGTTTCGTTTGCAAAGATCAGGATGACTTGATGAATGCGTATCTCGTTCTCGGTGAACACTGTGAACGGCTGGCAAAATCCGGAGATGCAGAGATCGTGCTTGCCATTGGTGGACACTTTAAAGCGTCTATGGATAAGATACAAAATGCTGTTGAGGCAATTCTGCAAGCGTATACAGAAGTATTTGGGGGTACCCCGAAAGATAAGATGCTGTTTGTCGCCAATCCTTATGGTGCAGAAGGGTATCGCAGCGGTGGTGCATCAGGACGGAGCATTACTGCCCTGATCGGAGGTGAATTAGATGAAACCAATAGAAGTTTTTGGGCAACTTTGGTGGCAGGTGTGGTTTGCTATATGTGGAATGGAAAAGCCATTTATTTCGCCAAACAGGGAAATTGGTTAACTGAGACTGGTAAGCAGGAATATTGGTTTACCGAAGGGTTCACTTCGTATTATTCAAATGTTGTATGTACTCGACTTGGACTTATTTATGAAGACGATTTTCTTATCAATCTTAAACGTTCCTGGAAATCTTACCTATCAGAACAAGGGAATCGCTCTATTCGGGAGGCAGGCAAAAATAAATTTGCCAACCGTGAACTTGTTTATGAAGGCGGCAGTCTGATTGCGATGGCTTTAGACTTACAGATTCGCACGCGAACGCAAAATCGGAGTAGCTTAGATGATGTGATGAAGCAGATGTATAACGAGTTTGGACTTACCGAAAACAGGTTTGCAATAAACGATGTCATCAGGATTGTCAGCCAAATTGCAGGCGAAGATTTTGAGCCATTCTTCAATAAATATGTAACAGGCACGGAGCGATTACCTTTAGAAGAATACCTTAAAACCGCGGGGATAGACGCTCAAATAGAATCTGCCGAAAAACTACCGAACCTCAGATATATCCTCAATGAGATGCTGTCCATTCTTTATCTAAGGAATACGAAGGTGGGTAGTCTGATTATTTTCCGGTCACCGAAGTATCAAGATGGTGACAAACTTATTGCGATCAACGGCACACCTGTGAAGGTGTTTGACGACATCAGAAGGATGGCAAAGGACTGGAAATCGGGTGATGCCGTAACGTTAACCCTTGAGCGAAAAGGGGAAGAAATTATCCTACCAATTACATTAGGCGGCCTGTCTGGAAAACCACCCCTTGAGGCAGCGAGTATCAATATCACCATTACCCAAAAACCTGATATTACGGAGACGCAACGTGCTATTTGGACAGGAATATTAGGAAACAGTCCATAATTCGCTTCCTTACCTACCGAACATAAAATTTCCCAAATCTCATTTTGTGCAACCTTTTTCCTTTAATACGCGACTTAATGACATAAGGCAATTTTAGTGTTAAAATTCTTTCCAAAATACATACAAAGGAGAAGTAACTATGAATTTTCCAAGTTTCAAACAATACTCTGCAATTCCCGCAATTATTCTTGTTCTCGTTGGTTTTCTGGCACTTCTTGTGGCTTCGTCCCACAATATTGCACAAAAGCATACAAGTACTCTCTCTGGTCAAGTTGTGAATATGGCAGGCGATCCAATTCCCGGATTCCAGTTAGCCATTCACCCGATTGATATTGTTGATGGTGAGATGTGGCACGTTCCAACTCCAGCACATCAATTGAAAACTGATGCTGCTGGACACTTCCAAATTAGCGATATTCTCCCTGGGCATGCACAATTCGTGGTATCTCCTGAAACAGACGCCTCTGAAGCAGACACCGAGATTCACTCCGTTGATGTCGCGGGCTTAAGTTTTTTGCCAATTGATGCTCCAAAGTTGAAAATATCACATCACCCGAATCCTCCGATTTTTGGGGCAAGGTTTGTTGAATCAAAGAAATTGTCGTCTGTAGGTGGTATTCCGTTTTACATCAAATCAGGATTAGACATCAAAGACATAACGATAAAAGTGCGTCCTCGTATGCGTATCCGTGGCAAAGTGCTTTTGGCGGACGGAACACCATTAGCCAAAGCTGCAGTGACGTTTAATATCAACTTTCGGAGTTTTGATGGAGTTAATAGTGGAAATGGAAGTATTACGCCAACGTATACTGACTCGGAGGGTTACTTTGTGAAATACGTGAATTTACCTATATTTGTCACAGTATCTGTGGAATACAATGGCAGCATGGCAACATCCAAAACGGTCAAAATATCAGCGGAGCAACGCCGCCATGATTTGGTTTTGCGACTGAGTGACACGCCAATTCCAGATGTTACGACTCCTATTCCAGGGGATGTCCAAATAGCACCGCCATCCCCAACGATTCAGGACCGTTAGATGCTAAATAGGCGCGTTTACTGTAGGTGCGATCTCCGAATCGCGACGGAACGTATAAATTGAAATGTTGATTTATTATACCATAGAAGTTCTCTTTCTACTGAAACTTATTTCTTATACCGAACTCACGTTAACTCGTAGAATATCACCAAAAGAGGAGGAGCCGTAATGAAAAGGCTATTGTTTCTTTTAACACTCACGGTGTTTAGCATTACCTTGTCTATCCATGTACATGCTGCAACAATTGTCACAGATGGATTAGTAAGCTATTGGACTTTCGATCTACATGAAACTAAAGATAGAATTGCTGAAGATGTGTGGGGCGAAAACCATGTAACAATTAAGGGGAATCCAAAAATAGTAGATGGGTATTTAAGACAAGGACTCAAATTTGATGGTGTAGGGGATTATGTAATTTTGGATAACCTTGAAAATTTTCAAAATCAACTTGGACCCTCTACTATTGAATTTTGGATCAACACCAGTTATAAAGAGGGTTGGCATACCCTCTTTAGAGTAGTTGAACCACCTTGTCATAAAATAAATTGGGGATGGGGGATACTGCTCAACGTATCACGGGATTTTCCTAAATTTCCACTTCCCCCGAATTTTAATGATGATATAATTTTTAAAGAGAATTCCATTCATATTCAAAAAAGTAATAAAGCTGGGGCAATTGAATGTAATTCCAGCATCTCAAGTTTTCCACTTCCAATAGCAGATGGAGAATGGCATCACTTTGTTTATGTTACTGGTATACCGATTATTGATGAATCAGGTAAGGAGTGGACAGAAAATTTTCTTTATTTAGATGGCGAACGTAGGTCGTTAGGTAGATATCACCACCCAAATCCAGAGCGTTTTCTTCCCTATACAGAACCTGTCTATCTCGGTGCTATTAACGATAACGGTAAGGCAAAAGGGTATTTTCACGGTATATTGGATGAAGTCCGTGTTTACAATCGCACGCTCACTGATGAGGAAGTGATTCGTAATTATAATTCTGATATCGGTCTTAGTGTTGAACCTACCGAGAAGTTGCCAACGGTCTGGGGGGCACTGAAGACAAGACGTTAGTATGTAAAAAGTCAACCGAAATATCTTTGAAAATAAAGAGTATGCACGCTATCAACATCAAGTTTGCGTCTTTAATTAATAGGAAATAATGTCCACACTTTGGCTGATTATCCAACGAGAATTCGTCTCAAATATCTTAACATCCCGATTCATGATTGGGATTATTGTGTGTCTGCTTTCAATTGCTGTCGCCGTTTTTGTTCAGGTAGACGACTATGAAAAACGTTTGGCAGGATATAACACTGCTGTCCGGGAAGCAGAGACAGAAGTTAAGGACTGGGTTCTCTATTCTAAAATCAAACCAAAGGCACACCGTAAACCGAATCCGTTGAGTATCTTTAACGTAGGCACGGAGAACACTGGTGCAAATACGGTTACCGTTGAGTTAGGAAAACCTATCTTTGAATTTAACTTTCCTATTTGGGCGGCACCAACGCAAAAACGGGGTTCGGATAATCCGTTCCTTGCGATGTTCCTAACCGTAGATGTGGTTTTCATCTGTAAATTTGTGCTGAGCGCGTTAGCGATTCTGTTTGCTTATAATACAATTTCGGGAGAAAGAGAAGATGGCACGTTAAAACTCGTCCTATCCAATGCGATACCGAGAGACACGATAGTGTTTGGAAAATATCTCGGTGGTATGTTGTCTCTGTTTCCAATCGTTTTGATGAGTTTGATTGTGGCACTACTGATTGCGTTTTCTTCGCCAGTTATCGCCTTTGATGGAAATGACATATTACATATCGTGGCGATATTCGGTGTTTCGTTGTTGTATGTGTCAACGTGGTATCTTTTAGGGCTCGTCTTGTCTGTTTGGACAAAACAAGCCGCAACAACGTTGATCCTTTCGATGTTTATTTGGGTAATTCTCACAAGTGTTCATTCAAATGTCGTAGCATTTGCAGTAGAAAAATTTCCACCGCATCCAGTGAAATCTGAAATGACGCTTATCCAACCTGCTGCTGATGTATGGGAGCAATTCAAAAAAGAGCGGGATGCCTATCGCAAACAGAGAGGCTACGAAGATTTGCAAAAATCAATTATTTGGGAACCTGGGGCATCTTCAACTGGAGTTGGTCATGGTTCTTGGTCAGGAGGTTATTTCTTAACAGAGAATTATAGCGTCAGAAGTGTCGCCCAAGCAGATACTTCTATTTTCCAAGAAATTTTAGACTATCAGGAGCAGCTTCGGGTTGAATATACGGATAAGGCGGAAAAAATTCTCAAAGAACCCGCTGAGGCACGAGAGAAGAATTCCAAATTCGCAGATGCTCTCTCTCGTATCTCCTTTGCAGATACATATCACTTTGCCGTTGGCGCAATAGCAGGAACAGACCGACAGCGTTATAACGATTTTATTGAGAGTTCCAGAGACTATAAACGTCAAATTGTTGAGTATTTGAAAGATAAAAAGGCATTTTCTTCGCGCGCATGGTTTTCCAATGACAAAGGTAATGCAGAATTAACAGATTTGCCTGTTTTTCAACATCGGCGGTTATCCCTTTCTGAAAGTTTGTCACGAGCGTCTATGGATATTTTGATTTTATTAGCATGGAATATTGTTCTATTCATGGTGGCTTATGTCTCCTTCCTACGATATGATTTGAGTTGAGAAGAGGAGTCGAAAGATGATTTGGCACATTGCGAGGAAAGAGATATACCACAATCTCACGACGCTCCGATTCTCTTTGATGATAATCCTGCTACCTGTGCTGTTTTTGGCAAATGCCCTAATATATAGTCTGGGCGGTGATGGTTACACAACGCAAATCAATACTTACAACCGCCATGTAGAAAATAGTAGAGATTATATCAAAGAACAAGCGGTTAAGGGTTTGGCAGAATTAGCACTCATAGGACCTGGTGAGATTCTAAGACGCCCTACGCGGTTGAGATTCTGTGCCGACGGGACAGATACATTAATACCGCGTTCTGTCAAAATGCAGAATACCGGAACAGCCAGCCGAAGTGGTTATGAGGAATTTGAAGATTTTGCTTGGAGAGCTCCGTGGACATTAGAGTACCCTTTGCAAAATACGGGCGGTTCCGGGATGTCACAGATCAAAATCGACTGGGTTTTCATCGGTATTCTGATGAGTTTCTTCGCAATTTTGTTCACTTTTGATGCCATTGCTGGGGAACGAGCAAACGGTACACTGAGCCTCATCATGTCCAATACAGTCTCGCGCGGACAGGTATTATTAGGGAAATACCTCGGCGCGTTTTTGACGATCATGGTGCCACTTATGATTGGCATTCTGATGAACTTGCTGGTTATCCTTATTTCAGGAAATATACCGTTTGAGTTGAGGGATTGGCTATGTATTTTGGGGATGGTAGGATTGTTTGCGTTACACATCTCTATTTTCATCTTTCTTGGTCTCTTTTTTTCAAGTCGTGTTTCAAACCCAATTACAAGTTTGGTGTGGCTCTTATTAACCTGGGTATGCTTAACGTTCGTGTTTCCAAGTCTACTTGGCATTTTTGTCGGCAACATAAATCCGATTCCCTCGGTTGACGAGGTATCCATGCAGAGAGAGGCACAATTAAAGCAGCTTGGAGATGAATATCATCCTTTTGGCAGGTCAGGAGATATACCGTCTAAGTTAAGCAAGGCAGCATCTGTTGAAAATCCGGAAGCAACGCGTCTCTGGGCAACCTACCTCACCAAAGAAATGGAAACAAAAACCCGTTTTAATGATGGACACATTGACCAGCAATTCAGACAAGTTCAACTTGCTCGTGACCTTACCCAAATCTCTCCGATAGCGACTTTTCAATATGCGATGGAGGGGTTGGCAAATACGGGTATTACAAGTTATATGAATTTTGTTAAACAGGCACGCCGTTATCGGCAAACGTTTGTTGACTTCGTTAAAACAGAGGATCAAAGCGATCCTGAAAGTCTGCATATTTATCCGGTAAAAGAGGGTTTATCTCAGAAAACGGTAAATCCAGACGCAGTCCCAGTCTTTGAGGAGCACATCTCTTACCGTAGCGTGTTATCTCAAGTCAGTTTGCTTGTGCTGTTTAATTTGCTATTTCTAATTATGGCACAGGTTTCATTTCTCAAAAGTGATATAAAATAGAAACGGATGCAACTTTTCGCAGAAGCATGTGTATTATAAGACGTGAGATCTGTACAATTTCACTCTCCTGTACGGACTGAACGTACGGATAATACCATAAGACATAAATTGGTTGAACGTAACAAATGCATCCTAAAATGTGTATAAGTGGTGAATTGCAAAAACATAAAGATAATCAGCGTAAGATAGCGATCATTCGATCAATATAAGCGTCATTATCAAAAGGTGAAAAGTGTATTTAAAATTTGAAATAGAACTTAAGTTTAGAAATAAAATATATGGTGGTCTTCCAAAAGATAAAGATGTTTTAAAAAATTACGTCAAGACTAAATTTGGCAGTGAGAACATTTCACCTGCTGCCGATGATCTTGACCTTACCGAGGAGATTGAAAAACGTACTGTCGGCTTCAAACGCGACGATCATGGAATCTACATCGGAAGTTATCAAATTAAGGCGATGCTCGCACAAGCAGCGTCGTTATTAGAACTTACAATTACGAAACGCGGCAGTAAACAGACAATGCGTGAGGGGCTTATAATCAAAGGACAAGATGAAGATAACACCTTTACAGGTGAAAAGATTTATCTGCTTCCACGCATAATGGACCCTACAGGCGTCGAATCACATGCTGGCAATGTCTCAACACCACAAGGCAATAGATCGATTCTAAAAACTCTTGAATATGTATTAGAACCCACAGTAAAATTCCAATTGTGGTTGCTCAAAAACCGAATAGGTGAAGACAATCGTAGCAAAAAACTTCTGATAAAAGACATCAAAAAATGTTTTCTGTACGGGATGGAGTTGGGTCTCGGTTCACACAGAAAATATGAGGCTGGAAAGTTCGACGTTATTCGGTTTGAAGAATTACCTTACGAAGAATCTGAAGAAATTAATTTTGAAATTCCTTTACAGAAAACCAAATAGTTCGGTAGTCGCACACACGCCAAGCCAAGCACATTCTATCCATGGCGACAATCCATAACGGATTCGGTTCTAACCCAAATCAAGATAACATATCACGCCTAAAAAGATTTTCCTCAGTGATACCCTCGCCGAGGAAAATCTTTTTTAAGAAAGCCTATAATTTGAACAAAATGATAGGGTGCTTAAAGAGCGCGCCTACAGATGCTAAGAACGACTACCGACTACCACAGCTAATTGTTGAAAGTAAATTTGAATTATCCGTAAAAAGCATGATATATTATATGTTCGGTAATCTATTATACATGTAGAGATGTGAAAATGCTTAAAACACTCATCCGCCGAGAACTGCTCAACAATCTGATGACCTTCCGATTCGCAGCGGTCCTACTCATCACGCTGTTACTTGTTGTTGCCAATACCGCTGTACTTATCCAAGATTACGAACAACGCTTGGAAAGTTACAACGCTGCTGTAAAAAAGCATGATGCGGAAATACGGAAGGCAAAAACCTATTCTACGATGTTCCTATACCTAGATCGTCCTCCGAATCCTCTGAGTATTTTCAACGTCGGGTTAGATAAGCGGTTAGGAAACGCCGTTAGTGTTTGGAACGGGCACGTGCCAATGCTATGGAACACCTATATGCATGGGACCAATAACCCTTTTATAGCCTTCTCTTCTTCAATTGATATTGTCTTTATCTTCAAGATTGTCTTAAGTTTAATGGGGTTGATATTCGCTTACGATGCGATTGCGGGGGAACGTGAACGTGGCACGTTGCGCCTCGTTCTCGCACAACCTATCCGACGCGGGCAGATTCTGCTTGCCAAATATATCAGTGCGATGACATGTCTGTTGGTTCCTCTGATATTAAGTCTGCTATTGGCGCTACTGTTGTTAATTCGATCAATTCCGTTGTCATCTGCTGACTTCCTACGTATCGGAGGTATTGTTTTCGCATCGTTCGCGTACCTATCTCTGTTCTACCTCATCGGGTTACTAATTTCCGTAGCGACGCGTAGAACCGGCACTGCACTAATGCTTACGATGTTTATCTGGGGGTTTCTGATACTTATATACCCGAACCTGATCCGAGCAGCGGTTAATCCCGGTGGCGACATTCAAGCACGTATAAAAACCGCTGAGAATCAGATTCAACAGATTTTAGATGAATATAAAAGGGAACGTCAAAAGTTCCTTGAAAACGAGGGGATCGCTGGGGAAACATCTGAATTTAGCAAAGCCTTGGAACTTTATAGTGAGGTATATGTTAATCCAGAAACCCTGTACTCTTACATCGAAAATGTGAGTCTGATTTCAGATATCCGTCCGGAATTTGAGCATTTTGTCCCCGTAGCGAAGGAATATTTTGAATTTGTTGAACCACTCATTATCCGTGCCGCAGATAAATCGTGGGGCATCCAGAAGCAAGCATTTGATGACATTTTCGTTCAACAAGCCAAGATAGATGGGATGCTGTTGAAACTCTCACCCGTGGGTATTTATGATGCGGCAACGCAGGCGTGGGTAGGCACAGACCTGCGCGGACTCAGAGATTTTTTTCAGGCAGGACGGCGTTACCGAAAAGTTGTGATCGACCATCTCTACGCGAAGGGTGCCTTTGGGTCCCGACAGTGGTTCTCTGCCGATAAAGGCACGGTTGATTGGAGCACATTACCGCAGTTTACTTTCGAGAGAAATGATATGGAAACGAATGCAAAACGGGCATTACCAGACCTATTTCTACTACTGATATACAACCTCGTCTTGTTCATGGCGATAGTTCTCATTTTCACCAAAAGCGAAGTATAGAAGGTAGTAGACACACTCCGTTGTGCCGATGGGTCTAAGCCCAACTAACAGGTTGGCTGGATAGATGGGGAGAATTATTTTCCCAAAAGTCCCTGAACGAACCGCAGGGAAATTAAAAAAATGTGGCATATTACAAAACGCGAAATTTACGACAACCTCAATAGCCTGCGTTTCGCATTAACAACGATTCTGCTATTGGCATTGATGCTAACCAATGCCGTTGTCCATATACGGGAACACCCGGCGCAGACACAGGCATATCACGATGCAACCGCTGAGGCGGTGAAGAAGCTTGAAGCACGCAGCAACAACTTATATCGCCTCGCGACAGAGGGACCTGGATATCTGTATAAAGCACACTCACCCCTCCGTTTTTGTGCAGAAGGCGATGAGGCGTTTCTGGCAACATACGCCCGCGGAGAAAATTACTTTCGCGACATCGCCAATGTGAGACCACTCTGGCGGCTGACTTATCCACAAGAAACTCCAAATATCTACAATATCCGTCCCAATTTCACTACGTTGGATTGGGCGTTCATCGTCGGCTATGTGCTGAGTTTCGTAGCAATACTGTTTACTTTTGATTCGATCTCTGGCGAGCAAGAGCGAGGCACGTTACGCTTGATATTGGCGAATCCCATCCCGCGCCACATTATCTTGGTCGGAAAGTTTTTAGGCACATTCATCAGCATTAACATTCCCCTCACGCTTGCGGTGTTAATGAACCTACTTCTAATTTCCTCTTCAGATGCGGTGCAGCTGAATGCCGAGGCATGGAGACGTTTAGGCATCTTGTTCGTTATCATTATTCTCTATACGTGTCTCTTTATCGCTTTAGGACTCCTTGTCTCCGCCGCAGTCCGAGAGAGTGGGGTGAGCCTTGTCGTCCTGCTGTTAATCTGGGTGAGTTTTGTCGTTTTTATGCCGAACACCCTGGCATCTATTGGCAGTCGGACATCCGTTCCGATGGCGTATATAGAATTTTGGAGTGAGGGTATCAGACTTGGAGATGAGGTTCGTGAGGGATACCAAGATAAATATGGAGACTCACAATCTACGCCACCAGTTCACGTAATTGCTGAGTATCTCACTGTAGATGCAGGAGAAAATGAACGTTTTACCGAAAAGTATCTAAACCAGCAGATTACACAGGGAAAACGGGCACGTGCGATAACCCGTATCTCACCAGCAGCGATTGTTCAACACCTCTTCGAATCTTTTGCTGGCACAGGGTTAGAACGGCATCTGCAATTTATTGAGAACGCGAAACGGTATGCTCGCGAATATAGAGATTTTGTGATTGATACTGATAGGGCGGATCCGATGAGTCTTCATGCTATTGGGGTGCCTGAGGGTATGTCGCAAAAGCCTGTCAGCACTGAGGCGATTCCCAAGTTTAAAGACACACTCAGTCTCAATCGTGATTTCAACGCTGCGGTGATGGATTTGTTCTTATTGGTGCTATTTTTGGTTGTGCTGCTTGTGGGAGCATTCCTTGCGTTTGTGCGCGTAGATGTTTGAAATTGGTTTGGGCTAAAAACTTACTCACTTAGTGGTTTACAAGGCTATTTAGACTGCCACTATTAAATCCATTTGACATTCGCCTTTGGATGTGCTAAATTAAACACATCTCAACATGATTTAACGTCCGAAATTTCAAAATCCATATTTTATCCGAAAAAGATTGCCTTGCATTAATAGCATTTCATTCAACATCAAATTTAATAGAGTGGAGGCAGCCCCGAAAAACAGGGTTTCAACGACACATGCCAAAAATCAAAATACTTTCTGCAGATGTAGCAAATAAAATCGCGGCAGGCGAAGTAGTAGAACGTCCCGCATCCGTCGTCAAAGAACTGATCGAAAACGCAATAGACGCTGAAAGCACAAGTATTCGCGTCGAAATCCGTGCAGGTGGAAAACGACTCATTAGCGTTTCTGATAATGGCAGCGGTATGGAACGCGAGGACGCACTTCTTGCTTTAGAACGCCACGCAACGAGCAAAGTCAGTCGCATAGAAGACCTTGAAAACATCCACACCTTTGGATTTCGTGGGGAGGCGTTAGCGAGTATTGCCTCTGTATCTCAGTTTGAACTTCTCACGCGTACAGCTGATGCCATTCAGGGAACAAAGATTAGTGTTGATGGTGGCGTTTTCCGTTCTGTAGAAGAAAGTGGATGTTCCCCCGGCACCCATATCTCAATAAATAACCTTTTTCATAATGTCCCTGCCCGTCTCAAATTTCTTAAAACTGACACGACTGAGGTGCGCCACATTACCAATCAGGTAACGTGGTCGGCTTTAGCGCATCCGTCAATACATTTTTCACTATCACACAACGGTAAAGCAATTTTGGATGTCCGAGCCTGCGATTCACACATGGAACGTGCGCGTCTCCTATATGGTAAAGAATTTGCTGATAATCTCATTGAATTTGCTGAAGAATTACCCGATTTTAAGCTGTCAGGGCTGCTCGGAAAACCCGATTTTACGAAACCGAACCGTGAATATCAGATCTTTTTCATGAACCAACGGCCGATCCGTAGTCAAATGATCGGTGCAGCCTTAAAAGAGGCACTTGGTGCAACAATTCAGAAGGATCGGCATGCCGTTGCACTGCTTTTCATAACGCTTGAACCCGATACAGTTGACGTTAACGTTCATCCTGCCAAAATTGAGGTACGGTTTCGGAATGAACGGACAATTTTCAGCGGCATTGTTCGAATGATCCGCAACGTTATTCACAAAGAGAAATTTATTCCGAAGATTGAAACATCTACAGAAGCTGCACACACACCAACTAAAGAAGTTGAAGTCAATAATACACCCGTTGACACATCGCAGCAAATCTCAATCCCACCACTGCGTCCACGTCCGACTATCTCCACAGATAGAAATGTAGAATCCATTGAAACACCACAACCGGAAAATGTTGAGTCTGAACGGAGTGTTCCTCAACCCACCATGGACGAAGACACGCAACACATACCCGAAGTGACCAGAACTGTTGTGCAACCTCCACAACAGCAGATACCCGAAGGGGCAATGCTCAAACTGCTCGATTTTGAAAATGTTGAACTGAAAACGAATCTCTTTAAGACCTATATTGTCGTGGAAGGAGAAGATAAAATTTTCTTCATTGACCAACACGTTGCTGCAGAACGGGTGCTTTATGAACGTTTCGTTAACCAGTTAAAAACTAACGGCATTCCTGTGCAAGGGTTGTTACTTCCTGTTACGGTTGAAGTGACACCGCAACAGGTTGCTATTCTCAAAGCACACGAGGACCTTTTCAAAAAAATAGGGTTTGAGTTAGAAGAATTTGGCGGGAATACAATTCTTATTCGAGCAATACCATCGCCATTGCCAACGCGGACTGCTTCTCAGACTATTACCGATCTGCTTGACAAACTTCCCGAACAACCGCATACCGAGATAGAAATCCCCGAAGCACTTGACGATGCGTTGATAATGCTTGCTTGTCGTTCCGCTGTGAAAGCGGGGGATACATTGGACACGAAAGAGATGATTAACCTTATTCGCGAGTTGTCCGAGGCAAAACTGCCGTTCAATTGTCCGCATTCAAGACCTATTATCATTGAAATGGGACGCGATGAATTGGAACGACGGTTTCATCGGCAATAATCACTCAATGAATGGTTGGCTTCAGAGGAGATGCCGATCCATG
Organism: Candidatus Poribacteria bacterium; assembly: GCA_028824125.1. Classification (GTDB taxonomy): domain Bacteria; phylum Poribacteria; class WGA-4E; order WGA-4E; family WGA-3G; genus MSPOR6. The sequence continues at coordinate 63,152 of JAPPES010000118.1, read as the reverse complement.
AAAACAACATGTCTATTCCTCATCACCCTACTTTTACCTTTTATTCTATTACTCCCAAACGCGTTTGCTCAAGATTACACTACATGGGGTTTACCTGAAGGTGCCGCTGCACGCCTCGGTAAGGGTGAGATAACAGGGAATATCGCTTTCTCGCCAGATGGCAATCGGCTTGCGGTTGCAAGTGCCATTGGGATATGGATTTACGATGTGCGTCCTGGTAAAGAAAAAGAACTTGACTTGTTCACAGGACATACGGGTGTTGTCAGTGCTATTGCATTTTCTCCGGATGGGACTACACTCGCTTCAAGCAGTTTAGATCAAACGGTCAAGTTATGGGATATAGTTACGGGAAAACAGAAAGTTACATTTACATACAATAAATTGTATGTCAAAGCATTAGCATTCTCTCCGGATGGCAACACGATTGCTACTGGCGGAGGAGAGTGGGATAAAACAGTACAACTGTGGAACGTGCAAACTGGACAGCACATAACAAAATTTGGAACACATGCAGAAGCAGTTACTTCACTTGCATTTTCACGGGATGGAAATACGCTTGTAAGTAGCAGTGAAGACCGAGAAGTGTTTTTATGGGATATTCATACTGGTCAAAACAGAGCTTTACTCACTGAACATAAAAAGCAGATTGTATCAGTAGTGTATTCGCTTGATGGGAAAACTTTAGCTACAGGAAGTTGGGATGGAACGGTTAAACTGTGGGATGCAGCCGTTGGTTACCTCAAAACTACAATCAAAGATAACAGCAGATCGAATATCATCTATTCTGTAGCGTTTTCACCGGATGGCAAGACTATTGCAACAGCAGGTCATGAAGTCATGCGGCTGTGGGATACTGAGACAGGACAACACAAAAAAACCTTCAAAGGACATAAAGGTTCTGTCGAATCTGTTGAATTTTCTCCAGATGGAAAAACTATCGCGACTGCTGGTTCTGACGATTTAGTGCTGTTGTGGGATACGCAGAAAGAAAAACATAGAACCACACTCAAAGGGCATACAGGCTCAGTTACTGCTGTAACATATTCGCCAGATGGCGCAACTCTTGCTATGAGTAGTAGGGATGGAATGGGATATTTATGGAACGCAAACACTGGAAAACACAAAGCCACACTCAAGGGGCATCAAGCTGCAGTCCTTTCTATAGCATTTTCCCCTGATGGTAAATTTATCGTCAGTGGTGGTCTATTTGGGAACATATACTTGTGGGATGCGCGCACGCGTTTGATGAACACGCGCACAAGAAAACCTAAAACGCGGCTGCAAGGGCAAAAAGGTACAGCCACTTCTGTAGCATACTCTTTGGATGGTAAAATTATTGCAAGTGCGAGTGCGGATGGTACAGTGAGGTTTTGGAATGCTCACACGGAGAAACAGACAATTACACTCAGTAGACATGCACAAGGTGTCGCTTCGATTGCCTTTTCTTCTGATAGCAGCACGCTTGCCAGTGCAGGTAAGGACAAAACAGTCCGATTGTGGAACGTTCAAACGAGAGAAACAATTGCTGTGTTCAAGGGACATACAGAGGGCGTTTCTTCCATAGCGTTCTCGCCAACAGGCGAAATGTTAGCCAGTACAAGTTATGATAAAACGGTAATCTTGTGGAATACTCACACTGCAAAGCAGGAAAAAGTACTTGCACCGCCTATATGGCATTTTACCAGTGTTGCATTTTCCCCAGATGGAAAGATTGTCGTTACGGGTGATAGAGACGGATCAATACATTTATGGAACACCGAGACAGGCAACCGTATAGCAACATATAAGGGACACATACAAGATGCTACATCAGTCGCATTCTCTCCAGATGGAAATACAATTGCAAGTGGTGGAGACGATGGCACAATTTTACTATGGAAGCTGCGTTAGCTACACCGATTTACTTCAGAAAATGAAAGGTCTGCCTCACAATCTCTGATTAGTAATTTTTATGCCGAAGAAATAAATTTTCTATAGAATAATCACCTTGATATTTTTGGGCTATCTCGAAAGCACACCTCCGTGACATTAATCAGAATCTAATATCGAAAATTTTAATCCACGCAATCCAACCTTTTCGTCAAAAACCGATGTATGAATCACAATTTTGCAGAATTATGCGACCGTTTTGCCCCCTACCCGCGTCATTATATATAGAAAGAACATTAATCTATCACTTTCTTGAGGCGCCTGATGCAAAATAGTGATGTTCAACTAATACATAGTATCCTCGCGGGTAATGATGCTGCCTTTGCAAGTTTGGTGGAAAAATACCAAAAACAGGTTCACGCACTTGTTTGGAAAAAAATTGGTGATTTCCATATCGCTGAAGAGATTACACAGGACACCTTCCTCAAAGTCTATCAGAAACTCTCTACTCTGAAAAATCCGAATCAGTTTTCTGGATGGCTTTATGTAATCGCGACACGCCGCTGTCTTGCATGGCTTCGTAAGAAACGCCTGGAAACAGAATCGCTTGAAGACATAGACAGTGAAATGATAGAAGAACCGACATATTCCCAATATGTTGCTGAAGAGCAAGCAAAAGTTACGGTAGATGAACAACGCGAAGTCGTTAAAAAGTTGCTCGCTAAACTAAAAGAGAGTGAACGCACAGTAATGGTCCTACACTACTTTGGGGACATGACGTGTGAAGAGATCAGTCGGTTTTTAGGTGTATCTCCAAGTGCGATTAAGAGCCGCCTCAGTCGTGCCAGACAACGTCTAAAAAAGGAGGAACCGATGATTCGAGAGGTGCTCAGCAATTTCCAAATATCTACAAACTTAACTGCAAACATAATGAGAGAAGTTTCACATCTTAATCCCGTTGCGCCTTCCGGGAGCAATCCTTTCATGCCGTGGGTATTGGCAGCGTCAGGTGCTATTTTAATTGTGCTGATACTTGGAATGGGTAGCCAGAAATTAGCACGTTTACAGCAACCTTATAGTTTAGACATGCAGTCTGAGATAGCGGTTGAAATTATTGATGCGCCTATAGTCCAGGATATTGATGCAAAACCGGATGTCAGAAATCTGCGAGGAAATCAATCTGATAATCCCAGTAAAGGTAATGGTGTCGGGCAGGAATCAAATCAGGTTTTAACTGACCAAGTTGACTACACACAATGGGCGCTGCCCGAAGGTGCCAAATCACGACTGGGTAAAGGAAAAATTACTGGTAATGTCGCTTTCTCGCCAGATGGCAATCGGCTTGCGGTTGCAAGTGCCATCGGTATTTGGATTTATGATGTGCGACCCGGCAAAGAAAAAGAACTCGATCTACTTACAGGGCATACTGGTCGTATTACCTCAATAGCATTTTCTCCAGATAGTGGGACACTTGCCAGTGCAAGTTGGGACGATACGGTGCGTCTATGGGACGCAGCCACAGGAATACACAAAAGCACACTCAAAGGGCATGGGGGAAGGGTTACATCCGTTGCGTTTTCTCCGGATGGCACCACACTTGCAAGTGCAAGTTCGGATTCGGCGGTTCGATTGTGGGATACGCACACTGGGGAAAACAAAGCTACATTCACAGGACATACAGATAAAGTCACTTCTGTAGTGTATTCTCCCGATGGTTCCACATTCGCGAGTGGCAGTGATGATAGGACGGTGCGGTTTTGGGACATACAAACCGGAGAACAAAAAAACCTACTCACAGGACATACGGGTAAGATCACTTCCGTAGCGTTTTCCTTAGATGGTGCTATATTAGTGAGTGTAAGTGCTGATAGGTCGGTTCGATTGTGGGATACGCACACTGGAAAAAATAAAGCTACACTCTCAGGACACACAGATGGTATTAACTCTATAGTGTATTCCCCGGATGGTAAAACAATCGCCACAGGTAGCCAGGATAAAACAGTGCGGTTGTGGAACGCACAAACTGGAGAACACGAAACTACACTCTCAGGACACGCAGACGGTATCACCGCCATAACATATTCTCCAGACGGAAACACGCTTGCCAGTAGCAGCTTTGATGGAACAGTGCAATTGTGGAACGCACAAACGGCACAACATAAGAAAACATTTTTAGGACATACTTTTTGGATCACCGCCATAGCATATTCTCCAGACGGAAACACGCTTGCCAGTAGTAGTTATGATGGAACAGTGCAGCTGCGGGAAACACAAACAAGAAAAAACAAAACCACACTCTCATGGCATACGCATACTAAACGTGTTTATTCTATAGCGTATTCTCCGGATGGTAAAACAATCGCCACAGGTAGCCAGGATAAAGATAAAACATTGCAGTTGTGGAACGCACAAACTGGAAAACACATTAATAGACTCGTCGGACGTACCAATATGATTAATACCGTAGTTTATTCATCTGATGGTAAAACAATCGCTACGAGTGGTATGACCAATAGTACTGTGCAATTGTGGGATACTCAGACGAAACAACAAAAAGCCATACTCAAAGGGCATACGAATTTTGTTACATCCCTTGCGTTTTCTCCGGATGGCATGATGCTTGCCAGTGCGGGTTGGGATTCGACGGTGCGGTTGTGGGACACACGGACAGGAAGACACATTGGCACAATCGTAGCGCATGGTGGATCGATCATGGTTGTAGAGTTTTCTCCGGATGGAAAAACAATCGCAACTGGAAATAGAGACAACACGGTACAGTTATGGGACGCGAGCACGGGGGACCACATAGCCACACTCATAGGACATGCAGATCGGATCGAATCCCTAAAATTTTCTCACGATGGTGCCATAATTGCTTCTGGAAGTGCCGACGGGACAGTACGGTTGTGGGATGTTCGCACAAGAAAGCACTTATTCACGTTTTCAGGACATACGGAAGTTGTTGTTTCTGTTGCGTTTTCTCCGGATGGTGACACACTTGCCAGTAGCGGAACCGATGGCACAATTTTACTATGGCAGCTGCGTTAGTCAAACGGAATTCGGATGACGATTCCGCCATTACACCATAAGCGTCAATTTTAGGAAAATGTATCGGTTTTTGTGCATTATTGGTTTGTGTGTTTCTGAATCGCGGATTTGGCGGATTTATATGAAAACGACTTGTCATCCCCAGGTGTCCAATCCGCGAAATCTGATAAATCCGGGGAATGCCTAAGCAGCATGCACGTATGGCATGCTCCATGATTCATACCGTTGATTTGGCGCTAATCCGTGATTCAGACAGGAGAAAAGGACGCTAAATTGACAGTTATGGCAGAATACACGTATGGTATTCTGCATTGGTTAGGAAACCGAACCTACCGGTCTGGATGCACGCTAAATTGACGCTTATGCTACAAAAACTTTACATACCCACCCCGATATAGAAAACGCTTTGACGTAATCTTCTATCCGTGCTACGCTTTAATCAGACTTTTAGCACATGTGGGAGAGTATATGAAAGCCGCCCAATTTTACGGTGGAAAAGATATTCGGGTTGAAACAGTCCCTGACCCAACGCCAGAAACTGGACAGGTATTGGTACAGGTAGAAGCGGCTGGTATCTGCGGAAGCGATCTGCACGGATATCACCATCAACCGGATAAACCTTTGTCACCTCGCATCGGTGGACATGAATTAACGGGACAAATTGTTGACATAGGAAAAGACGTTACCGATCACAAGACAGGGGAACGTGTCGCAATAGAACCGATTAGTCCATGTAACAATTGTCCGGAATGTTACAACGGCTACTATAATATCTGTGGAAATTTACGGCACGCTGGTGGCGGTTTTGCTGAGTTTATGGTTGCACGCGTCTCGAATGCGTATTCTCTTCCAGATAGCGTCTCTGCTGAAGGTGGTGCGTTGGCAGAGGTATATGCAGTTGCAGTACATGCTGTTAATAGGGCGATGGTTTCACCCGGCGACCGCGTTGCGATTATCGGGAGCGGCCCCGTCGGTTTGACGATTGCACAGGTAGCAAATGTTGCAGGAGCGACATCCATTGCAGTTTTAGGAAAGCCGGATGTCCCCATACAAATTGCACATGAGGCGGTCAGTGCTGTGCCAATTAATGTAGATAAAACTGATGTTGTGGAAGCCATCATGGATTGGAGTAATGGGCGCGGGGCTGATGTCGTTTTTGAAGCAGTCGGTGGTAAGGCAAATACGTTGGAACAGGCTACGCAGATAGCAGCAAAAAGGGGGCGAGTCTGTATGGTAGGCGGGCATGGCACACCACTCACCTTTTCAGAACGGTTTGCCCGCAGTCGTGAATTGACGGTCCTATGGTCATTTTGTTATGGCAGGCGCGGTGGCAAAACCGAATTCCAAATTGCTATTGACCTGCTTGCTGCCGGTAAACTTGACCCCACCCTATTGGTCACGCACCGGTTTAACCTTGACGAAATTACACAAGCTTTTGCCGTTGCAGCGGGACGTGATGAACACGGATCCGTAAAAGTTCTTGTGATGCCGAACAATTAAAGGAGAAAAATGGATATTCTGAAATCACTTGTATTTGTCGGAACAGAAGGTATTTATCACGACCATGAGGGAAATGGAAAGTTTTTAACAACAATGCTCAATGACACCGATAACATTGAAGCCGATTTCTCACGAGACTACGCTGTGCTTGCCGATAGTCTTGCAGTCTACAACACTGTACTTTTCTATACTGATGTTGGCGAACTTACAGAGGAACAAGAGGCAGGATTGCTCAATTATATCCGATCTGGTGGTGGATTTTTTGGATTACACACCGCAGCAGCTTCCTTCCGAGAATCTGAAGGCTATCACGGCATGCTCAATGGGTTTTTCAATGGACATAGCCCATATATGGATTTCACAGTCAACGTAAGCGATTCTGAGCATCCTATCTCTACTGGATTAACTGATTTTGAGGTGACAGATGAACTTTACTATCTGAAACATAACCCTGGCACTTCACAGCACCTAATGTCCGCGTATGATCACACGAAGAATGAAACTCATGTTATGGCGTTCCATCATAAGTATGGCGAGGGTAGTGTATTTTATTTTGCGTTAGGACACGATATGGCTGTGCTTGAAAATCCGAGTTTTCAAGAGGTTGTCCGAAGAGGCGTTCTGTGGGTAGGAAATAGGCTTTAAAAATGTGGTGCATTTTCAGATATGTTATAAATGTAATTTAACGTGAACTCGGTGTCCAGATATGAAGTTCTTAATGTTTTGAATTTTCACTAACAACGACGGTGAATCAACGCCAAATGCGCGTGTGGTATTATTCTGCATGTAGCACAAACTTTAGTTTGTGCATCCGTGTGACGCAAACTAACAGTTTGCGCTACAAAAAATTGTTTGGACCGAACTCACGTTACTGTAGGTTGCTGCGCAAGAATTTCATCAGCAACAGCAATATCCCTATGAATCTGCTGTACCAAAGCACGCATGTTCGAGAATTTGCGTTCACTACGAATCTTTTCAATAAAGAATATTTCGATATTTTCGCCATATATGACTTCATTAAAATTAAAGAAGTGGCTCTCTACCTGAAATTTTGTCCCATTAAAGGTTGGTCGGATTCCAATGTTTAAAACACCATCTAACCAACGATCTGCTAATTTGGCACGAATAGCATAAACACCGTTAGGGGGACAAAGTTGTTCACCCGGTTCAATGTTCGCAGTTGGAAAACCGAGTTCCTTGCCGCGTCCATCCCCGCGTATGATAGTACCACTCAATGAATAGATTCTTCCTAACAGCTGCGATGCTAAACCGAGATCTCCTCTGGCAATTGATTGCCGGATACGTGTGCTATGTACCGGTAAACCGTTTAATTGAGTCGGAGGAACAACCGTAACACCAAATTGCAACTGCTCCCCTATAGATTCCAATAACGCTGCATTCCCTTCCCGATCTTTTCCAAATTGACAGGCATAACCGACAACTACATGTTTGGCACGGTACAACTCAAGCAAAACATTATTCACAAAAGCGTCCGGCGACATTGATGCGATCTGTTCATTGAAGTTAACAAAAATTGCAATGTCTATTCCGAGTTGTTCAAGTGTTTCTATACGTTTCGGCAGACACATTAAAACAGGTGGGCATTTTTCTGGCGCAAGGAATGCCAAGGGATGTGGATAAAACCCAAACAGAACGCTTACAAGTCCATCGGCATCAGCACGGGCACGCACTGTTTTGAGCACATCTTGGTGACCTATATGTAATCCATCAAATACTCCGAACGTGACCACCGAATCTTGTGTTAGTTCGGGGATAGATTCCAAGTTATAATAGGTTTGCAAAACTTTTCTCCACTAATTGTAACTTCCTCAGTAATATACTTTGCGGAGTAGGTGTAGTGCTGGTGATGCCGAACACAAAAATCAACAATTTTCTTCAATATGCTGCTTGGCACTTGCTACAAGTGCCTTTATAGCAGATGCATAAGGAAGATTTATACGACATCCAGAAGCACGTTCATGCCCGCCGCCGTTGAATTCCGCCGCGAGTGCCGCAACATTAACACGGCCTTCGCTGCGTAGACTTACCTTGGTTTTACCATTTGATAGTTCACACACACAGATAGCAACTTCAACATTTTTAATGGCTTGAATCTGCTTGACAAAACCTTCCACATCATCCAGGGTTGTTTTAGTTTCTTTTAGCATTGATTGCGTAACCAAAACCCAAGCTATCTTGCCATCAGAAGTAAGTTCTAATGTCCGCAAGGTTTGACCCAACAAGTGAATCTTCCCTAATGACAAATGTTCATAGACGTGGCGGTAAACTTCATCGGGTGCAAAATCCCCAATCTCTATCAAATCTGCGGCTATTCGATGTGTTTCCGGTGTTGCATTGCTATAGCGAAAACATCCCGTATCAAAAATTACGCCGGTATATAGACACAATGCGGATACCTCATCAATCGGTATCTGCGTAGATTTAATAAACTTATAAATAATCTCTGCCGTTGATGAAGCGGTAGGTATAATAATGTTGTAGTCTCCGAAAGCCTCCGCAGTAATATGATGGTCAATATTTATGACAGCATGTGTCGGAATCAAGGTTCTACTGAGAAAATCTCCAATCCGTTCTCGTGAACTTGCATCTAAGATTACTAAAACTTCCGGGCAAAAATTCGTAGACGCTTTAGCATTTTTAATTTTATTCCAATACGGAAGAAACCGGTACTTTTTCGGGACTAAATCTGTATTAAAGATTTTTACGGTTTTCCCTAGCTTCTCCAGAAATAGGAACAACGCTAATTCGGAACCGATTGCATCCCCATCCGGATTAACGTGTGTGGAAATGGCAAACGTCTGGTATTGTTTAAATAGGGTAAGTAGTGCTTGAAAACTATCCATCTCAGCTAAATATCTTGTGCTGAATTCTCCTGCACGTCTTCTTCGGTCTCAATTTCTTTGAGAAGTCCATCTATTTTCAGGATATGGTCAACCGAATCATCTAAACTAAATCGAAGTTCAGGTGAATACCTGAGTGCTAAACGCCGGCTAATTTCACGTCTGATGAACCCCGTAGCACTTTTGAGTCCTATAAGTGATGCTTCTTTCTGTTCTGAATCGCCGATAACACTCACCTTCACATTAACGTATTTGAGGTCAGCAGATACTTCTACATGGGTGACGGTGCAAAAGGCAACACGCGGGTCTTTCACAACACGTTGAATAACCTCACTCAACTCTCGCTGAATAAGAGCACTGACTCGGTCCTGTCTTCTATTTTCTATCATGTCCACAGACCTCCACACACCAAGTATCTCTTTTAAAAGAAAAATTCTGTCTCATAATCAACCAAAACTACTGATGAATTTTCCTCAATAAATTTAACGCTCTGTGCTAAAATTTTATTCACAAATTTTACGTCATTCGCAACTGAAACTGCTGCTAAAACTGCAGATTGGTGTACATCTTGTGCTTCAACTTCAGCAATTGCAAGATTAAATCGATTTTTGAGCCGCGCAATTAAACTTTTGATTGCCCGGCGTTTCTCTTTCAGGGACTGGCTCTCTGGTAGATATAACTTTATTTTGCAAACTCCGATATGCATATCTATAGTCTAATTTTAAAATGGAACTTGTCAATCCACAAAAACATTTGATAAAAACACATTGTAGCGCGAACTTTTAGTTTGCGCCCATTCGACATAAACTGGAAAATTTGTGCTACAAGGTGTGCCTCTCGGGATAAAATACCGTTTATAGAACGGACATCATTTATTATCTAACTGGTGTTATTCTTAGTGATACGGTTTTGAATTGTCAATCCTTAAAAACGCTTGAAATGAACTTTAGGATACGAGTAAAAGAAAGATTTTAGATAGGTGTGAAACTATCTATCAATTTTATACATTGTAGGTATTTTGGAAATGAGTGCAACAACAATGGTAGAACGTTATGGTGTCAGAATTTCGTTCTAACAAGGATTACGTATGAAGATATTGGAACCATATTTTCAGAGAGTTCGAGCCACATGTTCGTGGACGTAACATTCTAACACATCCCCGATTTTTATATCGTCAAATTCGTCAATGCCGATACCACATTCATAATTGGCTTGTACTTCATTGACGTTGTCTTTAAAACGTCTCAATGAGTCGACCTTGCCTTCGTAAATTAGTCGGTTTTCGCGCAACACACGAAGGGGTTGGTTAAATGTGATTCTGCCCCAGTTGACATAACTGCCTGCAACCAATCCGATACGGGGGACTTTAAAGATTTCTCTTACTTCAGCGCGTCCGATAATTACTTCCCTAACCTCTGGGTCTAACAATCCTTCCATCGCTGCGCGTATATCAGAGATGATGTCATAAATAACTGTATAAGTTCGCACATCAATCCCTTCCACCTCGGTAGCTTTGACCGCTTCTGTGGTCGGGTGAACATTAAATCCGACCACAATAGCATCAGACGCGGAAGCGAGCAAAATATCAGTCTCTGTAATACCACCAGCGGCTTCGTGAATAATATTTATCTTCACCTCTCCCGTGCTCAATTTTACCAAAGATTCTGATATGGCTTGGACTGAACCTTGCACATCGCCCTTAACAATGACGTTCAATTCCTTGATGTCACCTTCTTGAATTTGTTGGAATAGATCGTCAAGACTCACATGGCTATGTGTGCCGAGTTTAGAGATACGGTGTTTATCTTGTCGTTCTTCGCTTATGGCACGAGCATCCTTCTCAGATTCGACAGCATAAAATAGATCTCCTGCTTCCGGTACGCCGGTGAACCCAAGCACTTCAACGGGCGTAGAAGGTCCAGCATTCTTAATTCGTTTACCGTCGTCACTCATCATTGCCCGAACCCTTCCGGAATAACGTCCAGAAACAAATGCATCGCCAACTTGCAAGGTGCCGCTCTGCACTAAAACGGTTGCAACTGCCCCACGACCTTTATCAACTTGCGCCTCAATCACGACCCCGCGGGCTAGCTTATGCGGATTCGCTTTTAATTCCAATAGCGCAGCTTCCAAAAGAAGCATTTCTAACAACAACTCTATTCCTGTACCTTCTATTGCCGATACTTCAACACAGATCGTTTGACCACCCCACTCCTCTGGAACCAACTCGTTTTCAACTAACTGTTGTTTGACGTAGTCAGAACGTGCACCCGGAACATCGATTTTGTTAATTGCAACAACAATCGGGACCTGTGCTGCTTTGGCGTGATTAATCGCCTCAATTGTTTGTGGCATTACGCCATCATCAGCAGCAACGATAAGAACCACGATGTCTGTTGCCTGCGCTCCGCGTGCTCGCATTGCTGTGAAGGCTGCGTGTCCAGGGGTATCAAGAAACACAATATTCCCATTTTCTAATTCAACGTGGTACGCACCGATATGTTGTGTAATATTCCCCGCTTCGGATTCGCTCACGTTAGATTGACGTATAGAATCCAAGAGCGAAGTTTTGCCATGGTCAACGTGCCCCATAATAGTAATAACAGGCGCACGCGCTACCAACGATTCGGGCGGATCCTCCTGATCTAAAAGCAGTTGTTCTTCTAACGTCTTTTGCCGGACTACCCCAAAACCGTAGTGTTCCCCTAAAATTAACAAGGTTTGGTAGTCTAAACTTTGGTTGATTGATGCCATCACCTTTAATTTCATCAACTGCATAATTAATTGGGTTGGTTGTAAATTCAGCATTGATGCTAACACAGAAACTGTCACACCTTCCTGAACCTGCAACGGAGCATCGGCAGGTTTTTTTTCTTCAGCTGTTTCGGGTGTTAAGTCAGCTTCTTTTTCGGGGATTATGTCAACTTCTTTTTCGGGTGTCACTTCCACATTTTTTTCTACATCTTCACTTATTTCTTGCTGAGGATCTAACTCGGATTCAACCAACATAATTGTCTCCGGGTCCAAAGTACTCATGTGATTTTTAACGGGAACCCCAAAATTTTCTAATGCTTTGATAAGTTCTTTACTACTTAATCCGTGGCGTTTTGCCAATTCGTAGACTCTTACGTTTTGGCTCGGTGTTGTTTTTTGATTAGTTTCAGCTGTTCGCTGTTTCGGTTTTTTCATCGGCGATAACCTCCTTCTCAAGGACTGTCTGTTTGAATTCTTCAATAACCGATACTGGCAGTTTCACTTTTAGTGATGTATTTACCCGTTTAGCCCCTCTAAAAGCATATTCAATACAAGACATCGAACGACAGACGTAAGCACCCCGTTCTGGAAGTTTTTGTAATTCTTCCAACACTAAAGTCTCACCTGCGCGACAGACAAAACGGATTAATGTATTCTTTGGAAATAAATAACGACACCCCAGACATTGCCGCATGGGTGATTTTTTACTCTTCATTGATTGACTCCGGAAACAGCTCACTTCAAACCGCTTCGGTAGTGTTATCTACGAACTTGAAGGTTTGCGCGGCTGTTAATTCTCCTCAGATTCAGGAGGCGGTTCTGATTCAAGTTCCTCAGTGGTTTCTGATTCAACGGTGTCGTCTGAACTATCCTCGTCTATGGTTAGCGTAACAACAGCTTCAGCCGTTTCTTCCTCTGTTTCCTCAATAGTAGCCTCTGTAGACTCCTCTTCAGCATTTTCAGATGGCGTATCCGCCTCTGCATCATCGCTTATAGAGGTTGATTCTGATTCAAGTTCCTCAGTGGTTTCTGATTCAACGGTGTCGTCTGAACTATCC
>JAPPES010000118.1:0-49962 GCA_028824125.1 Candidatus Poribacteria bacterium | reverse complement strand
TCGTCTATGGTTAGCGTAACAACAGCTTCAACCGTTTCTTCCTCCGTTTCCTCAATAGTAGCCTCTGTAGGTTCCCCTTCAACATTTTCAGATGGCGTATCCGCCTCTGCATCATCGCTTATATCTGCTTTAAACAATATTTCCAAAGAGACAGGCGATTCGGATTCACTTTTTATGTCAATGTTCCAGCCGGTCAATTTTGCGGCAAGCCTGGCATTCTGTCCGCGTCTACCGATTGCAAGAGACAATTGGTCATCTGGAACAATGACGTTTGCACTCATTTCTTCTTCGTTGAGTTCAATTTGGCGCACACCTTCCGCCGGTTTTAAAGCATTCGTGATAAAAACTTGAGGGTCCTCATTCCATTCAAGAATATCAATTTTTTCGTTTTTGAGTTCACGGACAATAGTTTGTACCCGCGCGCCTCTAACACCTACACATGTGCCTACAGCATCAATCCCTTCTTCGCTTGCAGTCACGGCAACTTTGGCTCGGTGCCCGGGATCTCGAGCAACCGCCATTACGCGCACTTGTCCTTCATAAACTTCCGGCACCTCTTGCTCAAACAACATTGAAACCAGGTCAGGATGTGTCCGCGAGACAACAATCTGTTCTCTATTTAGAGTGTTTTTTACCTCTAAAATCAGACACCGCAGGGCATCACCTCGATTATATCGATGAGGTGGTGGTATTTGACTTGCGGGCAACAATGCCTCAGTTCGCAAGACGTCTGTCCGTTCCAAATCAACAATAGCATCCTTTTTGTCATATCGTTGTAAGTATCCAACCACAACTTCACCTTCACGTCCCTCAAATTCCTTGTAAACCAGTTCACGTTCCGCTTCTCTAAGTTTGCCAAGCAGGATTTGGCGCCCCAATTGGGCCTGAATTCTACCGAATTCGTCAGGGTTAATCTCAACTTCCAGCATATCGCCAATTTTTGCCTCTGGATCAAGATTTTGTGCCACCTCAATCGGGATCTCCGTTGAGAAGTCCCGCATAATATCTACAACCTTTTTCGGAACGTGGCATCTTATCTCTTCCGTGTCCAACTGAATATCTATTGATACCTTAGCTTCTGGGCCATAGTGGCGCAAAGCAATCACACGCAGCGCCTCCTCAATTGCCTTGACAAAAATATCCTCAGGCAAGTCAGTATGTCCCATCATCTGCCGAATAGACTGTTGTAAACTCTCTCTTCTTTTTTGTGTTTTATGTTTCATAATTCTCCTGTATCATGGCGCGGTTTGTAAACGCGTAATATATTGCTTCAACTGATCACCAAACCAGTTGAATATATGCTTTGCAAACCTTTGAGATTTCAATGTGGACGGTTTTACCTGATGTTTGTTCTAAAATGATACACCCGTCTATGACATCTACAACTTGTCCTTGCACTTCAAACGCTTGCCCTCTCTCCGAAGTGGCTTCAATTTGTACGGTTCTGCCGAGATTCCTCCGGAAATCCGCCGCTGTTTCCAACGGACGGTCAACACCCGGTGAAGCGATTTCAAACTGCTTATACGCAGATAATAGCTGGTGAACTTCTAAAATTGGACGAACAACTTGAGCTGCCGCTTTGCAATCGGATACTGAAAGCCCACCCTGTTTGTGCAACAGCAACCGAAGAATCCGATTTTTTCGGTTGCCAGCTGTCTCTACGGCAACCAACTCAAACCCTTCTGTTTGAAGAAGCGGCGTTAACATTTCTGCGACGGTAGTTTCAATGCCTTCTGCCATTTTTTTACCTTCTCTAAAATAAAAAACGCGATCGTTCTCGGTTGTTGAGACCTCGCGGTTCTTCGGTAGCAGTTTGCCAATCCCTTCCAAGTAGGAATAGACTACCACTTTTACTACGGCACCCGTACCGGTAGTATTTTAAATTTGACCTGTAAACCTTCTAAATTGGCATTTTACCACTTTCCTTTTTGGGAATCAAGTCAAATTCAGGATTCACACGAATGTGTTTTAAAAAACCTAAAAATTTCACCGCATAGGTCCTTTTAGAAAACGGTTTTACTTTAAAAGACGTTTCTAATCTTAAAAGTTTAACTTATCTACAAACTTTTGTCAAGATTTTTTGGCGTGCGCCCATATTTTGGCAAAATTTGTGCTGTGGTGCGTTGTCTGATACAATGGGACACTTCTTTCTCTAGCACAAACTGTATGAAAAAAAATATTTCGGTAATTTCGTAACCATGGACATCTTGTTTTATGTTTCTCTTGTGTGAGGTCCATTATCTTGTTGTTCTGAATCACGGAAGGCGCGGAAGACACAGAGGACGCGGAAAATGTTTTGGTGTCTCCTATATTGCCTCTCGCAAGAGCCGTGGCGGTAACAAGCAATCTCTTAATTCCGCGTCATCCGGGGAATGCCTAAAGCAGCATGCACTTATGGCATGCTCCATGATTCATACCGTTGATTTGGCGTTCTCCGCGATAATCCGTGATTCAGACAGAAAAGAAATCAGAATTACGAAATCAATAAATTAATCCTTATTTAGTTTGCGTCAAATATGCACAAACTGACAGTTTGATGCTCAACTTCTATTGTCCGTTCTGTTTCCAAAATAGGTTTATCAAAGTGTTCCAACAATTTCAAAGTTCACTATGGATAACCCTGGGACTCGAAATAAACTTGTTGACACCGTTCTATGCTTCTGCTACAATAGTTTTACTAAAAATTTGAAGGAGGCAAAAAATATGCTTAGAAATTTATTTTTGTTAGGATTTGCAGCGCTGTTAATTTTCGCTGTTAGTTTCACTGATGCTGTTGAACAGGATGATATTTTAGTTTACTACTCTTTTGATAAACTTGATGGAGACATATTCAAGGACGACTCTGGCAATGGGAACGATGCCAAATTAACTGGCAACGGTAAACTCGTTGATGGACAATTTAAAAAAGCGATCCACCTAAACGGAGGCGTAGTCCAATTGAGTCCGGCTAACGATTTTATCGTTCCAATCGGTGAGAACGGTCAAATTACGATGGAAGCGTGGTTTTACCTAAATAATCACGCAGAGTATGATGGCATCATCTCAATTGAAGTGCCTGGTGGAAATTGTTGCGAATTTCGCACTATGGTGAATCCTGACTTCAATCCATTTTGGGATGCTGGTCACCACGCGGATAAAAAATTGGTAAATTTCAAATTTGAACTGAAAAAGTGGTATCACTATGTTTTGGTTGCTGATGGAATAGATGGCAAAATCTATGTCAACGGTGAATTTATCGGATCTCAACCAGAAAACTTTGAGTTTCCGAAGTTCAAAGAGGCATCAATTTACATCGGCGCTGGTGAAACTCCAAACCACCACAAGGTGGAAGATGCGATTATTGATGAAGTCGTCATCTATTCAAAAGCGTTGACTGAAGAAGAGGTTAAAGCTTCCATGGAATTGGGAGTTGCTGGTGTCCTCGCTGTGGAAGCGAAAAACAAATTGGCAGTTACATGGGGACAACTGAAAGAAGCTTTTTAATTTTGGTCCCCCTACACTAACGAGAACTGTTATATGAAATTTGGGTTTTTAACAAAGATATTTGAAGGTGCTTTGAGCATTGAAAAGACTTACAACCAATGTGACAAAGCTTTAGGTGCTTTGCGTGCCTATAACGAGAAACGGAAACAGGAAAACGCTCCTTTTTCAGCCTCAGAAAAAGCAGAACTTAACAATATTGTTGACACTGCTATAGAAAATGCAACGCGCATTGTTGAAAAGGAAGGTGAACGGAATTGGCCTGGCGTTTTTCGTGAAATGCACAAGAACTTGGCGAACATCTATTTGGAACTTGATGAATATGATAAAGTCCGTGAAGCTTGTGAACGTTTGCAAAATTATGGTGAAGTAGGCAAATTGGATGCGGAGGAGGTTATTAAGAATCTCAACGAAAGAGAGAATGGAGAATCTTCATCTACTCCTGAAGAAACACAGTCCACACCTTTACTTCAATAGCTTATAGTGAAATCCACAATTATCTGGACATTGGTGAGGTTTCCTAACCTCGCCAGCGTGATGGTGCGAGGGTTGTTGTTCATTAAAATGTCCACATATCTCTTAAGTAGCACAAACTGTCCGAGGATTAATTAATTTCGGTCCTTTTCTGTCCAATGTAGGTGTACCCGCTGCTGGCGAGGTTTCCTAACCTCGCCAAAGTACCGATTTATTTTCTGAAACTTCAGTTAATTTGTGTTCTGTCGATTTAACTCCCGATATTGAAAATGGCTTTTCTGAACCCGGCTGCGTTTTATCTGTTAGGAATTATCCCTATCGTAATTGCGCTGCACTTTCTGAAGCTGCGTCGACAACGTTATGTTGTACCGAGTATGATGCTCTGGCGCGCAAGTGCAGAGGATCAAAAAGCAAATGTCCCTTTTCAACGTCTTCGGAATCTACTCCTACCAATTTTACAAAGTCTGTTTTTACTTGTCATAATCATAAGTGTAGCGCGCCCAGCGTTGCAAATTCCCGGTATAATTCATGGCAAAATAATCTTTATCGTTGACAATTCGGCAAGTATGCAGTCACAGGAGATGGGAGAAACCCGATTGTCACTTGCAAAACAGGAAGTGTTGAAACACATCAATCAGATTTTTGCAAGTGGGGGCATGATGCTTATGGCAACGCATGCTCCGAAGCCTTATATTCAACAAGCATTTACCACAGATAAAGATAAACTTCGGCGTGCCGTGCAAAATATTACGTCAACACATGCAGTTGGTGAGTTGACATCAGTGTTTAATCATGCAACGCGTTATGCTGACTCTCCGAATGATCAGATTTTTTTTGTTAGCGATTCATTTGAAAATCTGCCGCCGGATACGCCTGTGCCTATTAGCAAAATCGCGGTCGGGGATGCTGCAGAAAATATCGGTATTGTGCAATTCAGTGTGGAAAGAATTGCTAATCAATATACAATTCTCGCGGGTATCCAAAATTGGACAGAAACGGAAAAAAAAATAGACATTGCGTTAGCACTTGAAGGTGGAACAGCAATTGATGAAAAAACTTTGGTAATTCCTGCTGGAGAAGTAAAATCTGCTCTATTTTCTATCAATTCGGACAGATTGGAAGGTAGATCCATTAGCCTCAATCTTATTGATGTCGCTGATGACTTTGAGTTAGACAACAACGCGTGGGCAATCCTTAACCCACTAAAACAATTCCGAATACTGCTTGTTAGTGATAGGGATCAACCTTTTCTAACAGATCTTTTAGGAAGTTACGGAAACCATGTTAAACTACAGACAGTCTCTACAGATGAATACCACGGTCCGGGGGATGCGGATGCCGTCATTTTTCACGGTGAAATCCCTACGAAACATGATTTTCTAAACCTTTCCGGCACAGAGAGTATAATCGTTATCAATTCGCAAACGGAATTGCCGTTTATGACAACCCCTTCTGTTGAAATCGTCACAACGCCTGTTTCTGTTATTAAAGAGAATAAAACCCACCCGATTATGCAGGACGTATCTATTATGGGATTACAGGTAAAGGAATCTGTGCGGAGAGAATTGCCACTCTGGGCAAATTCACTTATTGAATCTGAAAAAGGGACGTTAGTATGGCTTGGTACTGAGACAGGCAAGCAATTTTTGGTTTTTGAATTTGATGCATTTAATCCAGAAATTTCTGATTTTTTCTCCACTATTCCAGATGTCCCAATATTTATGTACCGATGCTTAGCGTGGCTTGAATCCAGAGCTGCACCGATAAAGTCGCTTACAATTCAAGCAGACAGGACAAGGCAAATATTTCGGACAGGGGAACAATTGAAAATTGATTTACCGACTGTGGAGAACCCCAATATTCAGGTGAAAAAACCTGATGGAAATATGATTAAATTAGACAATGAAGTATTTACAGAAACAGACCAAATTGGGATTTACGCCGTACTTGTTGATGATTCTCCGTTTGAACGGTTCGCAGTTAATTTACTTGACGCTACTGAATCCGCACTCCCATTTCCAAAAATAGAATCAAACATACAAGAACGAGTAAACGAAAAAAATCTGATACAACCTCTCACGCGAGAAGTGTGGCAATGGACAGCACTATTCGCTGTCTGCCTGCTCTTGTGTGAGTGGTGGTTCTATCACCGTAGCTAACCCTTCCAGAATCCGATTTACCAATCTCTCCTTCGGCATTGCACCGATGATTGTTTTCACAATGTTTCCTTCGTAGAATAAAATGTATGTCGGTGTTCCTCGGATACGATATGCTGCAGTTTTCTCTGGATTGTCGTTCACATCTAATTTTGCTATGACGAAAACGTCACGATATTCTAATGCAATTTCAGAGACCACCGGTCTCATCAATAAACAGTAGATTCAGGAATCGGACTTAAATTCGACCAAAATAGGGAGTTTTGTGTTCCGCACAACATTGTCAAATGTCTTATCGGTTAATTTAAGCGGAATACCAGAATACTTACCGAAGTAGCTCGCGACCAGTGTAAGGTCAAGAATGTTTACGGTTCCGTCGCCGTTCACATCTGGATTAGGATGCTGATCTTCAGAAAGTGCTTCACCAAAGTGAGAAGCAACAAACGTCAAATCAAGGATATTGACTATTCCATCCGCATTAGTATCAGAGGCGAGCAAGCCATCTAAACCTGTTTCTTGTGCGTACCCAATTGTGAACAGAGATAATGAGACGAGTAAACAGATCAATTTTTTCATAAATATTTTCCTATACAAGCAATAGATATGGGTTCTGAATGTATTGAGACACTGTTTGCAGGAACTGTGCAGCAGGTGCCCCATCAACGATACGATGATCAAACGTCAAACTTAGTGCCAACATGCTCCGGATAACGATTTCATCGTTGTGGACAACCGGCTTCTTAACAATGCTCCCTACACCAAGAATCGCACACTCAGGGGGATTAATAATAGGTGTAAACGCATCAATCCCAAAATTACCAAGATTCGTTAAGGTAAAGGTGCCGCCTTGCAGTTCACCGGGTGTAAGTTGATTGTTGCGTGCTTTTTCTGCCAAGGTTCTTACCTGTTCAGAGATAGCAGCTAAACCGATCTGATCGGCATTGCGGACAACTGGCACAACAAGACCATCGTCCAATGCTACTGCCACCCCGATGTTTATGTCCGCTAACATGTGAATCCCTTCGTCTGTGAGCGTAGCATTGAGCGGTCGATGTTCCCGCAGGGCAGTTGCAACAATCTTTACAAGCAGATCGGTGTAGGTAAGACTTACCTCTCTCTTTTCTAATTCTTCGTTGAACAGTCCACGTAATTCAACAAGGGTTGTCGCGTCAACTTCCGTGTGAAGCGTGACACTTGCGTTCGTTTGAACGCTCATTGTCATGCGTTCTGCGATGATTTTGCGGATGCCGCTAAGTTCAACAATCTCCGAAGCAGCAGGTTCAGTGCGGAACACATGAGGCGGTATTTCATCGGCGGCTTGCATCACATCGTCGCGGACAATTCTGCCATCGGGGCCTGAACCTGAAATCGAAGCGAGGTCAAGTCCAAATTCCTTTGCTAATCGGCGCGCAAGTGGTGAGGCTTTGAGACGTGTCGATTCAGTTGGAGTCGCTCCTCTCGTTTCAATATAGCGATGAATATCACTTTCAAGGATACGCCCTCCAGGGCCAGAGGCTTTCACTTGCGTCAAATCAATAGCAAGTTTTTCGGCAAGTTGTTTTGCTGCAGGTGATGCTTTAATGTTTTTTGCTGCTGGTGTTGTCGGTTGAGGTTGCGTTTTAATTGGTGCTGAAGGTGTGGTAGTAGTCGGCTCTGGTTCATCGGACTCCTGGGCTTCCACCATGGTATCTACTTCAACCCGTTCAACCGCTTCACCCGGCGCAGCAATAATCGCTAACAACGCATTAACAGGCACATCACTGCCCTCTTCTGGAAGAATTTGTGCAATAACACCATCAGCAGGCGATTCCTGTTCGTGGACAACTTTATCCGTTTCAATTTCTAACAGGGGTTGTCCCTCCGTTACGGTATCACCTTCCTTTACAAGCCATTTTCCGATTTTTCCCTTTGTCATTGTCTGATCCATCTGGAGCATTCTCAGTTCAACAGCCATCAAGTTTCTCCTGTTTTCATTTCATGTTTTATCCTTCGGATTTTTCTATAAGTTGTATGAGTAATTCGACGTTTTCATCTTTTTCCAGAATGAGTGCAATTTTATGGTATTGATCCCCTTTGAAAAACGCCTGCACAAAAGGACTAAATGCAATCAACAATTGCGATCCCAAAAAGTTTAGCGGTTTGCCAGTCTCAAGAAAAAGGATAGCTGGCGCGGTTAGACTTCGGCGCACGATCCATTGTGCCAGTTTTTCAAGCAAAGCGTGCTGTTCCGATTCTGGGATGTCCTCAAGAACAGTCGGTATTTCTGGGGTTTCATTGTACATCAGTATATACCTGTGATAACGGGAGTTCAATATTAGGTTTCAAGTGTAGGTTAGGTTTCGCTTTCGCTCTGCCCCATAGGTGTCAATTAGCGTTTCTCTTATAGGAGGGATTTGTAAGCTTAATATATTGTCGGGGTTACAAAGCACTCAACAAAATGTAAGAGGCGCAATAAATTGCGCGACTACAAACGCCCATACTCTTAAAATCCGCGTCATCTGTGTAATCCGCGAAAATCAGTGATTCAGACAACACACCTCCGAACTCCCACAAAATGAATTCATTCCTTAAATTGACATTTACGGTTTAATCTAATCTACACTATTTAGAGATCCAAATCACTTAGTAAATCCGCAATGTGCTTGGGTTGACCATCAACTGTCGTTTCCATTGCAGCGATGACGAGAACAAAACTTTTGATATTGTCTTCAATCCGCGTATCAGAGGGTTTGCCACCTTCAAGCCAATTCAGAAACTCATCAAACAGATGTTGATGTGCATAATACGGTATACCGGGAGCTTCATAAACCTCTTTTTCTCCGCCGACACGATGAATCGTCATCTGGTTGCCGCCTGCAATTTCAACCGCTCCCTGCTCAAATTCGGCACGGTAGTGTTCACCATTCCAACAATTTATGATACCTGCTGCGGAACTGTTTCCCTCATAAGAGGTGTGGACACCGTTATCCATTCGCATTAAATAGTATCCACTTGAAAAGTGCTTGAAACTTGACCATTCCGGATTCCAACCGAATCCAACTAAGGTTTCACAATCACCACCAGAGAGGAATCGGAGCATATCAAGGTGATGTACTGATGCCTCAAAAAGAAGGCTAAAATCCATATCGTGACGCCAATCTACACCCCATGAGAGATAGCGCCGATAATCACAGGCGTATCTGCCGACAATGTGTTGGAGCCGTCCTAATCTACCTTCCTCACGGATGCGCACCAATTCTTGCTTATTATTTGCATAACGATAATTTTGGATAATCGCACAAGGTAACCCCGTTTTCTGTGATGTGCGTACCATCGCTTTTGCTGCGTCTAAAGTATCTGCGATTGGTTTTTCGCAGATGACAGGCATGCCGTTTTCCATCGCTGCCACTGCTGCCGGACTGTGGAATTTCGGTGGAGTTGCAACGCCACAAAAATCTGCCTTGACCGATGCACACGCTTCATTGAAATCTGTGAAAAGTTGCGAAGAACTCAGCCCTAACGCCTCACCCTGATTTTTAAGGACATCTGTTTTTACATCTGCCAAACCTATAATCTCAACGCGGTCACTGAAATTATTTCTGAAGTTGTGAATCCAACCCCCAGCCATACCGCTACCACCAATCATCAAACATGTGTGTTTTGCCATAATTTCTCCTTTTCAAAACTTATGAGTAGGAATTATAGTAGAATCCATAATCATTTTACACTGTGGTAGGTGCGGTTTCTAACCGCACTTTGTAGCACAAACTGTCAGTTTGTGCATCCGTGGAACGCAAACTAACAGTTTACGCTACAAAAAATTGCTTTTACCAAACTCACATTAGACTATGTTTTTAAACTGTCTTGCATTAATTTTCCGCGTAAAACGTAATCATCTTTACCGTTTCGGACGCGTTCAAGTTCTGCCTCGGTAGCTTCTCTTCGGACTTTTGCGGGCACTCCCATTGCAACTGTCCCAGGCGGAATTTCTTGGCCTTCACGCACAAGCGTTCCTGCTGCAACAATTGCCCGTTCACCGATTTTGCAGCCTGTTAGTAGGATCGCCCCCATCCCAATCAGCGCTTCGTTCTCAATAGCGCAGCTGTGGAGAATAGCACCGTGTCCGACGGTGACATCATCACCGATAAGGCATGGAATCTCTTTATCCATGTGTATTACCGTGCCATCTTGAATATTGGTGCGGCATCCGATGTGAATCGGTTCTAAGTCCCCCCGTAGCACACAGTTGAACCATACACTCGATTCTTCACCGATTTTTACGTCTCCAATTATCATCGCTCCTGGTGCGACAAAGACAGAGGAATGGACATTCGGTGTTATGCCTTCGTATTCTATTATCATATATCATCCTTTAATGAGCACTTGTTAATGAGGTATAAACCACACAACAAGTTTTGAAGGTTTATACTTGTGCAACCAACAGTTTGCGAAGGTTACCTATTCCGGACCTATAAGACATCACAAAAACGCCCACAAGCAAAATGATTAGGACGAAAAATATCGCAATATTCTTTGTCCACCATGCTATTATCGGGGCAATGACACATACCATATCAATAAAAAGTGTCACAGTGAAGGTTAAGACTCTTAAAATCGGTTTCGGTTGATGTGTAAGTTCTGCCATCCACGGCAATGTCCCAATCATCGTATTCAATGCACATGCAACTGGAAGCGTTATGATGGGGGTTAATAGCACTGGCACCCAATTGTGTGTCGGAATTCCGAGTAGAATCACAGCAGTTAATGACCAAAATTCCGCATATATCAACGCACACAACAAAGTCGTAAGAAATTTGCTCGTGAATATTAGATTAGGTGTGACAGGTGCGGATTTCAACATCCACCATGTTTTCGCTTCATCTCGCAATCCATTGCAACTCATACCGAAGGTAATAAGTAAGCTATAAAGTAGGACTTGAACGGTGAGAATTTTGGCTGCGTTTTCATCAGTACCGCTTCCACTCGCAAACAGTACACCGATATGAATTGCCAAAAAGAACGTTAGCATGACAATTGCAATCACTCGTCCACTATGCTTGATAAAGATTAGAAAATCCTTTAGCATCAGAGATTGGACTTTACCCCGTCCGAGTATAACAAATGTGCTGCTAAGGTTTGAAGCAGTAGGATGATTATTGTTCCGTGCAGGTTTACGTTTCGTTTTTAATTGACGAATTTTTTCCCATCCGTGTTGGTATATTCCTTGTGCTGTGAGCACTGCTAATCCTATTGAAACAAGGCTTATTCCTAACCCTCCGAATACCCATCGCAGCCTAATCCATAACGTGGCTTCGGTTGTCCAACTTAATAGGAATTTTCCGATCCATTCATGTGGATACCACGTTGCAGCTGCACTGCCTGTTTTGGTAGAAGCCCAATCGAGAATAAAACGTTTTATCGGTACTGCATCAGACCCAGCAAAAAGCGAAAATGATAGCAGAAAGCCTACTGCGACACCTATTGCTGTTCCAATAACCTTAAGTGTAGCAAGTAAACCCGCAGATGAAAAAAACCGGACAATCACCATCACGCTAATGGTAACATAACTTGCAATAAGGACAAGCAGACACACGGACACAGGAAACAGCACTATATAAAAATACCGCGGCAATTCAAATATAATACCGAATGCTATCCACGGTGGTCCCAAAAAACAGAGCATGCTCAAAAATCGGGTGGCAATAATATGAATGAACTTATATGCAAAGATTGCTACCGGTTTAATTGGCGCAGCGTGTAACAAAGCACTGTCCGGGGCTTCATACAAGATTTTCAACGAACTCTCCATTAATTCTTTCGCAACCACAATAATTCCGAACACCATGAAGCCGTTAATCACGCTTAAAAGTAGCGGCGGAGGGGCATCAGTAGACCGCAAATGCATGAAAAGGGAATAACCCATGACAGACAAGGCGACGATGAAAATGAGGTATCCAATACCTTTTAAAACGCTTTTACGCCATGCTTGTTTGTCGTGTTTTAAACTGTTCAACCATCCAAGGCAATCTGCTTTTAACAAAATTTTTATGTTTTCTAACATCGGTTTCTAACACAATATCTCTACAGTTTGTAGCCTATGTACAAAATTATGTGTCTCTTCGACTTTACCCCTTAAGCATCTGCGGTAAGGTCAAGAAAAATATCCTCCAACGTCTCTGCACGATGTGGGTCAATATCTGTGGGTTGTGTGCGTAATTCTCGTTTCTTTTCCTGTAATTCGGACAAAGTCCCCACAGCAATAAGGCGTCCCTTACTGATAATGCCGACTCTGTCGCAAATACGTTCCGCAATTTCAAGGATGTGTGTTGTCATAAAAACTGTACATCCCTGCTCACATCGTTCGCGCAAAATTTCCCTGACAGTGCGCGCACTTCTCGGATCTAATCCACTCGTAGGTTCATCAAGAAAAAGGATTTTTGGGTGATGTATAAGGACAGAGATGAGCAGAATTTTCTTCTGCATACCATAAGAATATCCTTTAATCTGGTCATCAGCAGCATCAGCAAGTTCAAGTTGTTCAAGCAGCACCTCCATCTCATTTTCAGCTTGTTGTGGCGGCACTTCATATAAATCGGCTATCATCCGTACAAACTGCCTACCACTTAATGCTTCATAAAGTTGTGGTGTATCTGGCATAAGACCGAGTATCGCTTTCGCTTGTAAACTCTGCTTTTGTATGTCGTACCCGCCAAGTGTTGCTGTGCCAGATGTAGGACGAAGCAACCCCGTGAGCATATTGATTGTGGTTGTCTTACCTGCGCCATTAGGACCGAGAAAACCGAATATTTCCCCAGAGTCTACATACAGCATGAGCGAATCTACAGCACACAATTTACCGAAATATTTCGTCAGATTTGAGGTTTCAATCATTTTGACTACTGCCAAGTATATCTTCTTTGAGTGCTGCCAGAGCTACGTCCAACTCAGATTCCTCTGCGGGTGTTTCTGTTTTAACTTGAGTGCGGCGGTTTCGTTCTTCCCACATTTTCGCTTTAGCTTCTGTTTCTTTCAACGTCTGTTCAGCTTGTTGAAATGTGATATTCTCGTCAGGCAGATCAAATTCTGCCAATAATTTATAGAATTCTGTGAGCGTTTCTGCCTGTTTTTGGCGTTGAGACAGCGTTTCTGCACGTTTCACTGTGTTTCGGAATTGTTGATGAAATTCGATGAGAGCCGTTTTAAGGTCTGCTACAACTGCTTCCTGGGCATGAATTTGCCGTTCTAAATCATTTGCGCGTTGCAGGTACTGTTGTTCACACTGACGAGCTTCAGTTGCGCGTTTTTTATTACTGTTGTGCAACGCAGCGTCTGCTTTTTTACCCCATATCCCTGCCGTATTAACAGCTTCCTGATGAGTGCGTTTGAGTCTTTGCAACTCCGCAATCGCTGTAGCCACAAGTTCTTTCGCCTCCACTATCCGTTTTTTCATATCAATGATAGTTTTTTCAAGAGGAGTTTTATTGTTTTCTGCTGCTTCTATAAATTGGTCAATGTTCTCTTTGATCTGCTCTGAAATTTGCTTTAGTTTTTCCATTTTGATGCCTCCGATGCCTATTCTATTGAATTTTCTGATAATACTTCTATTGACTACTTACCTTGGATGTACCATTTTAAAAGAGACATTTAAACTTGCTAAGGATAGAAACATTTTTTTATTGTTCGTATAAACTAAGATTCAATATATAGTAAAACTTACAATTAATGGGACATTTCTGTATCGCAAACTGTATGAAGATTAATTTATTAATTCGGTAATTTTCGGTTCACACAAGACACGCGGGGCCCGCTGCTGGCGAGGTTTCCTAACCTCGCCACATTACCGAAATATTTACTTAATCTTCATACAGTTTGCGTCAAATATGCACAATCTAAATGAGGATTAATTTATTAATTCGGTAATTTGGAGAAAGATCCAGTGCGGTTGGAAACCGCACCTACAGGGTTTGGGGAAAATTAGAATTACCGAAATATTTACTTAATCTTCATACAGATTGTGCTACAAGTACTGTTGTCCATTATGTTTCCAAAATAGATTTGTCAAAGTGTCCCAATAATTTCAAAGTTCACTATAAAACAGTGTCTTTACAATGTTTCGTAATCAGCATTGACAAGTTCAATGCTAAACATTGCTAACCTGGTCATGATGCTCCTGATAGCGGGGATGTTATTATCAATCAAAATTGAGGAGCGGTTGTGCAGCGCAGCAGCTTCTCCAAGCGTCCCACTACCGGCAAAAAAATCTAAAAGTGTATCACCAGGGGATGAGTGTACCTTGACGATACGATTAAGAATTCCAAGCGGTTTTTGTGTCGGATAACCCGTTTTTTCTTGCCCATTGGTGTTAACAATTGTATGCCACCACACATCCGTAGGTGTTTTACCTCGCGCCGCTTTTTCTTTACCCACCAATCCCGGTGCCATATACGGAATCCTATCCATCTCATCAAAATTGAAAGTATAATATTTCGGTGTTTTAGCGTACCACAAGATGTTATCGTGCTTGGCGGACCATCGAGATTTGGACCTTCCACCAAAATCGTAAGCCCAGATAATCTCGTTCATAAATGATTCTCGTCCAAAAATCTCATCAAGTATTACTTTACAGTAATGCACCTCACGGTAGTCAATATGTAGGAAAAAGCTGCCTTGTGGGTGCAGGACTCTATATGCTTCTTCAAAACGGAGATGCAAAAACGCGAGATAGGCATCCGAACTTTTGAACTTATCAGAGTAGCGCCTGGTTTTCCCTCTGTGAGTTTTATATGTCTTGCCTTGAAACCCTACCCGGTCACCTTGATCGTCCCGTTCAACCTGTATTTCAGTGCGTTGCTGTAGCTTTCCAGTATTAAACGGTGGATCAATGTAAATCATATTGATGCTTTCGTCATCAATATGCTCCCGAAGTATTGCAAGGTTATCCCCATAATAGAGATGATGTGTAGACATGTTGCTCATACCCCATTTTTGCTTTTAAAACTACTATTAGGTTTACTTTTTTGTGGAAAAATTATATCAGAATATGTATAATTTATCAACAATATTGTCTAAAAGGCAAGGATAGTGAACTCACAGGATACAAACTTGCCAAAGCGGAACTCAATGATCTGTTCCCATATTTACCGGAAAGGTCTCGCTTCAAATCGCACATATCAAGAAAGGAGAATTTTCATTTTGAAAAAAACTCAACTTTACATTTTTTTAACACTGTTTATCAGTTCAATCCTCTATCAACCCAATATTTTCGCTCAAGATTCGCCACAATGGCATCTACCTGCAGGCGCAACGAAACGCCTGGGAAAAGGCTGGTTATATGAAATTCAATACTCACCCGATGGCACACGACTTGCTGCTTGCGGCACTCTTGGCGTTTGGATTTATGACACAGCAACCGATAAAGAAATTACATTATTAAATGGATTTGGATGGGGTGTTTCAGCACTTACCTATTCTCCCGATGGAAGTATCCTTGCCAGTGGAAGTGCAAACGGGACTATTCGTTTGTGGGACACTGAAACAGGTGAAATCCTTCAAATCCTCGACAACCATTGGCGGAGTGTCCGTAGCCTCGTTTTTAGTCCTGATGGGTCCATGCTCGCAAGTGGCAGTAGAGATAGAACCGTCCGTTTGTGGAATCCTCAAACCGGAGAACTTCTGCGGACACTGCGTGGACATACGGATGGTCTCAACAGTGTTGCTTTCAGCGCTGATGGCGGCACCGTCATTAGTGGCGCTCGAGACGATACTGTCAGAATATGGGATGCTGCTACAGGAGAACTACTGCAAACGCTTGAAGAACATAGAGATAACGTTGCAAGTGTTGTAGTCAGTCCCGATGGAAAAACGCTTGCCAGCGGAGATTTGAACGCTGTTATCCATCTATGGGATACAGCTACTTGGACAATCAAACAGACACTTCTTGGACATACGTCTCATATTTATGATATGAGATTTAGTCCAGATGGGAGCATTCTGGCAAGTGCGGGGGAAGACGACACCGTCCGCGTGTGGGATGCAGCCACAGGTGAACCTTTACACACAATCACTGAACATACAGCTGACGTCTTTGGGCTTGCTTTCACGCCGGATGGCTCGGTGCTTACCAGTGGGGCGTGGGATGCCTCAATACGTTCATGGGATCCTATCACAGGGGAACACCTCAAAACCATTACCGGACATACTGATGCTGTTGCGAGTGTCACCTATAGTGCTGATGGTAGGATCCTTGCCACCCGGAGTTGGGACAAAACTATCCGCCTCTGGGACGCTGATACAGGGCAACTTCGACATACGCTCATTGGACACCAAGATGATGTTGACATTGTTGTGTTCAGTCCAGACGGTAAAACACTCGCAAGCGGCAGTCAAGATAATACCGTCCGTCTATGGGATGCAATTACAGGTGAACACATCAAGACGCTCAGAGGACATTGGTCCTATCTGATCAGCCTTGCATTCAGTCCAGATGGAAGTATACTTGCAAGCGGTAGTGAGGACGATAGTATCCGTTTATGGCATGTATCTACTGGACGATACATGGGAGGTTTATGGGAGCATGAGGCAGGTGTTGAAACGCTTGCGTTTAGTCCGGATGGTACTATGCTTGCGAGTGGCAGCCGTGACGATAGGATTATCTTATGGGATCTCGGAACACGCGATGTTATACACACAATCAGCGAACATGAGGATGATGTTTGGGCAGTTGCGTTTAGTCCGGATGGGACTAAACTTGCCAGCGGTGGTGGCGACACGGTATCTTTATGGGATGTCGCTACGGCGGAGCTACTACAAACATTCCGCAGGCCTCTTGATCGCGAAATCCCGGTAGACGCACCGGAAGAATTGACAGGTGACGTGCCGACGGACCTTCCTGCAAATGCTACAAGTATCGTTTTTAGTCCAGATGGTAAAGTACTGGTTAGTGGAAGTTATGACGCAACGATACGTTTGTGGGACACTGCCACAGGGGAGCAGCTGAAAACTCTTGAAGGTCATACATATTTTATCACAAGTGTCGCTGTTAGTCCCGATGGCAGCACTATTGCAAGCGGAAGTGTCGACGGTACTGTCATTTTGTGGGCATTTCCACTTCCGCTGAGTATAGAGCAAGTTCTCACAGTATTTGCAGATGTTAACAACGATGGTGTTTTGAATATATTCGATGTCGTGTTGATAGCATCAAGTTTTGGTGAATCTGGTGAGAGTCCTGCTGATCTGAACGGTGATGGTGCTGTGAACCTTTTGGACCTCTATTTGATTGCAAATGCATTGCAAAATATAGAAGCAGCACCTTCTATGCAATCGATTTCAAGAGAACAGCTGACCACAGCGCAGGTGCAGGAGTGGTTAAAACTTGCTAAACAAGAAATATCACAAAAGCCGGATATGCTTTCATATCAACGGGGAATTCAGGTGTTGGAGCAAATTTTGCAAAATTTGATGCCAAAAGAGACTGCATTGCTTGCGAATTACCCGAATCCGTTCAATCCGGAGACGTGGATACCGTATCAATTGGCAGCACCTACCGATGTTAGCATCTCTATCCATGCTGCTAATGGTAAATTGGTTCGGACGCTTGCATTAGGATATTTGCCTGCTGGTACTTATCAAAGCCGTTCCCGTGCATCGTATTGGGATGGGAAAAATGAATTCGGTGAAAAGGTGGCAAGTGGCGTGTATTTCTACACGCTTACTGCTGGCGATTTTTCTGCTACGCGCAAAATGCTAATCCTCAAATAGTAGGAGCGATTTCCAATTCCCAGAAGGTTGAAGCAAAATGTCACGTTTAAAATATGCATTAATTGGTCACGGACGACGCGGTTCAGCGCATTTGTCAACAGCTGCTGCACTAAAAGATACTTTTGAAATCGTAGCGGTGTGCGATGCACATCAAGAATCAGCAGAGGCAGGCGCTGCAAGAGTCGGTGTCAAAGCGTATACCGATATCCGCAAACTCATTGACGAAATGTCACCTGATGTGTGTGATGTTGTTGTGCCTGCACCGCTACATCATATCGTTTCCTGCTATCTGTCCCGTCGTGGTATCTCACATAACGTAGAAACAGGACTTGCCCCGACACTCGGATTGATGGATATGATGATTGCTGACGCTGCAGAGAATGGTGTCAAACTTCAGACATCCGAGAATTTTCCCTTTGTTCCTGTGGAACAGTTTGTTTGTAAACTTATTCAGGAAGACGTAATTGGTAAGGTGCATAAGTGCTATCGGTTGTTTTCCACGACTGGGTACCATGGACTTGCAGCAATCCGGTGTCGGATGAATGCTGCCCCGACTACGGTAAGCAGTATTGGACATTCAATGCCTGTTGTGTCTTATGTAGATAGGGCAAAACGAGATTTCAATCAGGAAGGTCTTGAATTCTACGCAATTGATTTTGACAATGGCGGACTCGGCATCGCTATGGTAGGCAACAAGAATGGATGTCTCGGACGGAACAAACTGGTCGGTTTTGAGACGTGCGGTGAACGCGGCACAATTATCACAAACGGCAACCAAGGGGCTTCTGGCGGTGAAACTGTCAACGTTTGCACAGATGAAGATATTAGCCGAAACGCAGGAAGAGCACAAACTTACGAATTTCAGAGAGAATATGGTGAGGATAAGGTGCTACAGCGTATTTTTGTTGAACTCCCCCAATCTCTTGGTGGCACGGTTGAGTGGCTTAATCCCTACCGAGATACCAAAATCTCCGAAGGTGGCATTTCACTTGCAACAATGCTTGACGGTATCGGGCGCGCTGTCCGAGAAGACACACAACCGCTGTGGACAGGCGAAATGGGTAGGGCAGATCAGGAGATGGTTATCGCCGCACACCGTTCTGTTCAGTCAAATCGGCAACCGATTCAACTCCCACTTCAACCTGATCCGAAAGAGGAAGAAGCGTTTGATTGGAACTTTGAGGCACAATTTGGAATTCATCCGCGTGAAGATATTGAAAAGGCGTTACAAGTTAATTTTAAAGCGCGTTAACTACAGCGCATAACAACAAGCTGTAGCATAATCATCTTGATTGTGCATCATACAATTATCTGCATCTCTAAATTTGCGAACAGAAAGGACAAATATGAAAGAAATTAAAATTGGTTTTATTGGATCGGGTGGCAATGCAAATGGTCACATGAATCGGTTATCCGAGATGGAAGGTGCGAATGTCGTTGCGATATGTGATATTGTACCACAAAAAGCACAAAATGCAGCGGAAAAACACAACGCCGATCCGTATACAGAACACCGCGCAATGTTAGAACGGGATGATCTTGATGCTATCTATCTAAGTCTCCCCGTTTTCGCACACGGTCAACCCGAATTAGACGTGATTGAACGTGGTTTACCGTTCTTCGTTGAGAAACCGGTGGCGATTAACATTGACATCGCCCGTGAGGTTGAAGCTGCTGTCACAAAAGCAGGATTGATAACATGTGTCGGCTATCAACTCCGTTATCTCGGTTCAACGCGGATAACGCAGGAAATCCTTGCAGGAAAGACAATTAACATGGTTGTCGGCAAATATTGGTGTGGCAGCGGGCGTGGTAATCCTGAAGGTTGGCTACGCCAATGGAACAAGTCTGGCGGTCAATTAGTGGAACAAGCAACACACACAATTGATATGATGCGCAATCTTATTGGTGAGGTGGAATCGGTCTATGCGATGCAAGCAAATCGGTTTCTGAAAGAGATTGATTGCCCAGATAGCAATTGTGTAAACCTCCAATTTACCGATGGCGTTGTCGGTTCAATGACAGCCGCATGGGCTTATGCTGGTGGTTGGAACAACGCCAATGTGCTTGACATTCTATATGAAGGCGAGTTGCTGAATTGGAATCCAGCAACAGTCTCTGTACAGGAAGATGGGGAATGGGTGGATAAAACAGAACCCGGCCCTACCATTGACGAAGTTTTTGTTAATGCAGTCCGTAGCAGTGATGCGTCCCAGATATTGAGCCCTTATACTGATGCTGTCAAAACGCTTGAAATATCACTCGCAGCAAATCTCTCTGCACAAGAAAATAGACTTGTCCAGATTTCTTCGCTATAAGCATGAGTTATGCACAAACGGTAGGCGCTTTGATAAAGATAAAGTATTTGAGGGTGTGCAAAAAAAATTGGGCAAATATGCGCTTATAGTAATATCCACAATTACCTTTACATTGACGAGGTTAGGAAAACTCGTCAGCAGAGATGTACACCTGCTGCTGGCGAGGCGGGGAATGCCTAAATGGCATTCATACCGTTGATTTCTTCCTAACCTTGCCAAATTACCCAATTTATTTTTTATCTTCATACAGATTGTGCTACAAGGTGGCAACTTGAGTTATAAAAGGAGAACTGAATGAATTCTACATTAAACTCTATTAAACTACAGTTAAGTCTACTTCTTATTATCATATTATCCATACTTGGCTGTGAAAAGCAGATAACAAAAGAGATCATGATGATTGATGACAACCGGCACATTTCCGACCTGCCTATAGACAATTTTGAAATAATACACCAACACAAAGATGCACCTTTTCCGGTTTCCGTTAGAGTCAATGGATGGTTTCCAAATCCTTGTAATTATAAGCACAATGAAACTAAAGTTATGCGATCACAAGACGGGAAAGAAATCACTATTAACATCAGCATGGAACGGCTTCCAAGCATCCCCGGGGAATACTGTATAACAGCCACAGAGCCGTATCAAGAATCAATTGATCTTGAAATACTTTCCCCTGGAAATTACATAGTCATAGTCAACGGTATTTCAAAGAGTTTCCGTATTGAATAATCCGTAGGGTATATATTGCTCTGGCCCTGTCCATAGGTATCACTTTATCAGTTCACCATAGGCGCCAATTTAAGAATAAAATGCTGGATTATCTCTTGTTGGAGGGCTTTGTCCGCCCGATTTATTACCCAAACGTGAGTTTGAAAAAGTTTTCACCCGCAGCATTCTCTGTTATTTTTGGCAAAAACGGCACAACCTAACAGGTTATGCTACAAAAATACTGCTTTTTTTAGGCTTGAAAAGTGTTTAGAGCAAACTCGCATTTTATCATCAAACTCACGTTACCCAAAGGTAGGC
Source organism: Candidatus Poribacteria bacterium (assembly GCA_028824125.1). Taxonomy (GTDB): domain Bacteria; phylum Poribacteria; class WGA-4E; order WGA-4E; family WGA-3G; genus MSPOR6. The sequence goes on along the minus strand of JAPPES010000118.1, from coordinate 28,769 downwards.
GCGTTTTGTAAACGCGCTGTTTATAGCGTCTGATGTCTGGGTTCGGCGCGTTTCCAAAACGCGCCTACCAGGTGGAGGTCCGCTAAATTGACGGCTATAATGTCACTTTATCAGTTCACCATAGGTGCCAATTTAAGAATTTTGATTTGTATTTGCGGTATCTTTAGTCCCGTGAATCAACGCCAAATACGCGTTTGGTATTTGGCGGGGACGCAATGTTTATGTATGGAAAAATGTTGTCCTCCCCTCTTGAGTTCCGTAGGAACGGCATAGATTGAAAATCGTGAAAATGTGAAGGTCCTAAAATAAGGGAAAAAATTATGACAACAAAATACCGCGTCGCAATCGTGGGGTGCGGTGGCATCTCACACGCGCACGGAAATGCTTGGCGAAACGTATCAGAAATTGAGATTGTCGGTGCATGTGATGAGAAGTTTGAGGCACTCTCGCGCTTTGCTACTGAATACAATGTTGAAAATACTTACAACGATCTCCGACAGATGCTGGAGAAACAGAACCCTGATATCCTTGTGATTGCCACGTGGCCCTCAAGTCATCTCAAAAATGTGCTGGAAGCAGTCCGTTGTGGCGTCAAGGGAATCCTCGTTGAAAAACCGATTGCTGTCAATACATCGCAGCTTGAGCAGATGATTCAGGTTACAGAACGCGCCAACATCATCTTAATGGAAGCGTTTATGTATCGGCATCATCCGTTAACGTTGGCAGTAAAAGAGAAAATTGAGGAAGGTGCAATCGGGGAGGTTCGTTATGCACGCTCCTCTTTTTCAACGGGCCTCACCGATAGAACAAATTGGCGATTAAGAGGCGACCTCGGTGGCGGTGCCGTGATGGACTTAGGGTGCTACTGCATCAACATTATTCGGTATGTCATGGGACAAGAACCGCAATCTGTGTGGGCTACAGGTAAGTTTGAACCGATTAACAACGTCTGGGAAACCCTTATCGGAACAATGGACTTTGGCGATGGTGTCACCGGTCAATTTGATTCCAGTTTCGGGTGGACATGGCGTGAATGTTATGAAGTTGCTGGCACAAAGGGGACACTTTTTGTCCAAAGTGCGTGGGGAAACAGAGAAGGAGAATCGCATTTCACCGTCAACGGAGAAACATTCAGTGTTACCGGTGTGAATCCCTACGCTGCTGAGATTTTGAATTTATGTGAAGCAGTAAAAAACGGCGCGCCGCTCCGCTTGCCTATTGCAGATGCGTTGGGCAATATGCGCGTCATTGATGCATTGCATGAATCTGCACATACCGGACAGCGAATTCATTTACCCAATTAAACTAAGATGCTCTTATCGTAGTAGGGTGGAGATTCTATGCTCCGCTTTTGTTGTCTAATCCATGATTCGCAGGGTTACAGAAATAACATGACATTCCGTTAAATTTGTGCTATGCTTGAAAGCATCATCGGGAGAGGATACCTTTTGCCTATGATGTATTCAACAACATAATTGTTGGGTTCGCTTTATCCAGCCTATGGGTTTTCAGTTCAATACTAAAAATATTTATAGTAATTTGTATTTCATATAGGAGAATTTATGTCAGACGTAAGATTAGGTTTTATCGGTACAGGTGGCAACATGAATCGCCATTTACGTGAATTAACCCAAATTGGCGGCAACAAATTCGTTGCTTTTTGTGATATTGTGATTGAGAAAGCGGAGCGCGCCGTTGAACAGTACGGGGGTAAGGCTTACGCGGATTACAACGAGATGCTTGCAAAAGAGGAATTGGATGCGGTTTATATCTCAATTCCACCGTTTGCACATGGCGCACCTGAGAAGGCTGTTGTTGCAGCCGGATTGCCGATGTTCGTTGAAAAACCTGTCCACATGGATGCCGACGAAGCAAAGGAGATTGCAGCACAAGTTGAGGATAAGGGTATCATTACCGCCTGCGGCTATCAGGAACGTTATCTTGATATTATTGACAAAGCGCAGGAACTGCTCGCCTCAAGACGTGTTGGCTTTTTCATGGGGTATTGGATGGGCGGCATGCCTGGTGGATGGTGGCGTGAGAAAGCAAAATCTGGTGGACAACTCATGGAGCAGACGACGCATGAATTTGACATGGCACGGTATCTTTTTGGTGAAGTCAAAACCGTCTACGCTGTTGCAAGATATGACCTGATTCCCGATACCGATTACGATATTGAGGAAGCATCTGCTGTCTCATTACAATTTGAGAGTGGCGTGTTTGGCATTATGTTCTCTGCTTGTTTCACAACGAACGGACTTCGGCGTTCTGGGTTAGACATCTTCTGTGAGGACGGTTCGTTGGAATATCACCTGAGACGTGCTCTTGTGCTTTCCACAGCTGATGGAAAAGAAACGTGGAATCCGGAAAATAATTGTACGATAGATATGGATAGCACTTTTATTGAGGCCGTTCGCACAGGAGACGGTAGCGCAATTCGTTCCCCGTATCCTGATGCTGCGAAGACTGCTATTCTGTCTATCGCGGCGAATCAATCTTTGGCAACTGGTGAACCTGTTCATCTTGCGTAAGATCAACCTTGTGTGAAGTCCAATGCAACAGCAAATTACCCTTCCCATTACGGGCATGCATTGCGAAGGTTGTGCTGCCACTATCACGCATAGTCTTGAAGAAATGGCGGGGATCTCCGTAGCAAATGTTAGCATTGCCACGGAGCAGGCGGCGATCACCTTCAATCCGTCTGATCTTAGTGAGACAGTAATCGTTGACAAAATCCGATCTCTCGGATATGACGTTATTGATGCGGATTCTGAAGCAGCCGCGCGTGCTGCAGAACTCCAACGACAAAAGTTGCAATTCAGTGTAGGCGTACTTTTCACGCTCCCACTTTTCCTACTCAGTATGAGTAGAGATATGAAATTAGTAGGTGAGTGGGCACACGCCCCCTGGGTCAACTGGATGATGTTTATTTTGGCACTGCCAGTGCAGGTCTACGTCGCTTGGAATTACTATGTCGGTAGCGTCAAGGCATTGCGAAATCGTTCTGCCAATATGGATGTGCTTGTTGCAATGGGGTCATCCGTTGCGTTTCTCTATAGCGTTGTTGTGATGATTGCCCTAACTTTTAATCTACAAGAGTTTGGAGACCATGTCTATTTTGAAACGGCGGCAGTAATCATTACCCTCATTAAACTGGGCAAGTTTTTGGAGGCACGTGCAAAAGGACAGACAAGTGCTGCCCTGAAAAAACTGATGCGACTTTCTCCGAAAACGGCGTGTCTTCTCAAAGATGGTAAAGAACAGCAGATTCCGATTGAACAAGTGTCAGTTGGTGATTTACTCATTGTGCGTCCGGGTGAAAGCATGCCTGTTGATGGAATTGTGCGCGAGGGTTCAAGTGCTATTGACGAAAGTTTGTTCACTGGTGAAAGTATGCCGATAGACAAGTCAATAGGGGACACTGTGACGAGCGCGACGATCAATCAGAGTGGCATGCTCACAATTGAGGCAACGCGCGTCGGTTCAGAGACATCCCTTGCAAGACTTGTCCAATTAGTTCAACAAACACAACAGAGCAAAGCACCTATTCAACGCACAGCGGATGCAGTTGCAAGTGTGTTTGTGCCTGTTGTTTTATGTATTGCCGCAATGACCTTTTTCGTATGGTGGTTTTTCGTTGGTGAGGGATTTACACCAGCGATGCTGCGATTGGTAGCAGTTTTGGTCATTGCGTGTCCGTGTGCGTTAGGACTTGCAACGCCGACTGCAATTATGGTCAGCACAGGCATTGGAGCGCATCGCGGTATCCTTTTTCGGAACAGTGAAGCGTTAGAACATGTGGGTGCATTATCGCGAATTGTTCTTGATAAAACTGGCACCTTAACACAAGGACAACTGACGCTCACTGATATTATTGCAAACGATGGAGATGAAAACCGATTACTTCAGATTGCTGCTTCTGCAGAACGTGGCAGTGAACATCCAATTGGCAAAGCAATTGTTCTTGCTGCTTCTGAACACGAGATTGACACCTCTGCACCTATGGAGTTTACTGCTGTTGCTGGCAACGGTATAATCGCTCAACTTGGTGAGAATAAAGTGATAATAGGCAATTTATCCTTAATGGAGCAACATCAAATTCAGACTCAGGTGTTTGAAGCAGAAGCGGAACGACTACAAGCAGATGCTAAAACGGTGTTATGGGTGGCGATTGATTTGCGGGTAAGTGGACTCCTTGCGGTTGCGGATACGGTGAAGTCGGAAGCAAAATCTGCTGTCGCTGAACTCCGCCAACTCGGCTGTGAAATTACAATGATGACAGGCGATAACCGTGGGACTGCCGCTGCTATTGCCAAAAATGTTGGAATTACTAATGTGATGGCGGAACTTCTGCCTGAAGACAAAGCCGCTGCTGTCAAAGAAGCACAGGAAGAGACAGATGGATATGTGGCAATGGTAGGAGACGGCATCAACGATGCACCTGCGTTAGCACAAGCAGATGTTGGCATGGCACTCGGCACAGGGACAGATATTGCGATGGAAACAGCCGATTTGACATTGATGCACGGTGACCTTCGCGCTATTCCCGATGCTATCCGACTGAGCCGTGCAACGCTCCGCATGATAAAACAGAATCTGTTTTGGGCGTTTTTCTACAATGTTTTGTTAATTCCAGTTGCTGCGGGTGTGTTATATCCGCTTTCGTTTTTGCCTGAGATGTTACGTGAGTTGCATCCAATGCTTGCGGCGTTTGCGATGGCGTTTAGTAGTGTTTCGGTTGTATTAAATAGTCTGCGGTTGCAGTGGAGGAAATTATGACACACGATCTATTACTGCCAACACCTGTTCCACCGTAATCGCATCAATCACAGAGCAGCTACCCGCACCGCACCCGCCAGGATGCCTGCCCGGATGACACGGATTGCACCCCAACTCCATCCCACTCTGCACAACTGTATGCTTATCACCATAGGGACCGCTCCGAATGTGATTTGTTGAACCGAAAAGCGCAATTACGGGTGTTTGAACAGCAGCAGCAATGTGCATCGGTCCCGTGTCATTGCCGATATAGACATCACACGCTGCAATCAACGCTGCGACTTCACGCAAATTTTCGGTTTTAACAAGGATCGGTAATGTATCCATCATGCCCGCAACTTGCGATTGCAGTTTTCGTTCATTTGGGCCGGCGAAAAGCAAAATTGAAGCATTTTTTTCTTTTGATAAAGCAGTTGTGAGTTGCGCGTATTTCTCAGCATTCCACAATTTGTAAACCCAATTCCCGCCTGGGTGAATGCCAATTAAAAATCTTTCTGATGTAACACCTGCTTCGGCCAGAAAACGGTGCACTGTTGCTTGCTCTGTTTCAGTCAGCTGTAAGTGAGGATGTGCATCCGTTGTGTCAACGTCTTGCTTACTCAGAGCTTCCAGATACCGGGTAACAGCATGCCGATTCTTATCGCCGCGCACCAATCCCCAATGTTCCGCTCCGATACACCTTGCTGTGAAACTATCCCGCAGATTCACAACAAGGTCGAATTTTTCGCGGCGTAAAGTTTTTATGAGTTTTATCCGCCCTTTTAAGCCTGCATGTTTACCTCGGTTGTCGTAAACAAGGGTGGCATCGAGTTGCGGGTCGTTAGCGAGAAGGTCAAACGCGTTCGGTCCCACAAGAAAGGTAATGTAGGAATTTTGGAAGTGTGATCGTAGCGGTTGAATAACAGCAGTAGATAGCACTGCATCGCCTATAAAACTGAAACTGAAGACAAGGATTTTTTTCATTTTTTGGACAAAGGAAAGGATTCAATCAGATTAACTGCTGTAGTTAAACCATCTTCAGATTCCATTTGTGTACCTAAGGTCTTTGCCTTTTCTGCCATTGAAGGTGTGGCAAAAACCTGTTCAATCCGTTTTGCTAAGTGTTTCGCGGTAAGTTTACGTCGATGTAGGTTTTTCGGTGCGACCCCCAAATCAAAGAGTAACTTTCCCCAATAGAGCTGATCGGCGATGTGCGGCACTACGACAGACGGAACTTTGGCTTGACAAACTGATGCTGTTGTGCCTGCGCCACCGTGATGCACAACGCAACACGCCTTTGGAAATAGCCACTGATGCGGGACATACTCCGTGCAAAAGATGTTCTCTCCAGCATCCTGATCACCTAAAAGTCCCCATCCTGCTTGAATAATAGCGCGCTGTTTTGTCATTTTGATAGCATTAATTAAGATTTCTGTTGTTTCACGACCATCACTTCCGCCCATTGATCCGAAAGTAATAACAATAGGTGGTGGTCCGTCTGCTAAAAAACCTGTGAGTTCGGATGGAGGGACATAATCTGGCTGCGCAAAATGCCACACACCTGTAAACTTGTGGTTCAGTGGATAGTTAGCTGGTGGACAAAGCGCAGGTGATGATGCGATAAGGTTCATGTGCGGTGAATACATTTCATCTAATGCCATTGATGCCCTCGGTTTTCCACCAACAGATGTGATAAACTCATTAAAAAGCGGGTCAACAGCATATCTGAGGCGAAGTCGGACCAATTTCCATATAATAGCGTTGAGTGTTCGACTCCAATTCGGAAACGGATACGGCGCATTATCTGGGACTTTAATGAAGCCTGGGCAATACGTCACAGTTATCCACGGCAGTCCGTTTCGGATAGCTGCCTCTTGTCCAGGGATGTCTATGGAATGGCATATAACTAAATCATATCCTTCCATCGCAGTGAGGCAATCGGTATACCACTTTTTGCCGCGACGTAGAATACCCTCCTTCGCGATGAGTAATAGTGGTGCCATAGGATCGCGCATCGCCATGACGGTATCCATCGTTTGATGAAATTCTGCTAAATCAAAGGCAATTCCCACTTCATAGAAGTCCGAACCGATGCCAAGAATCTTGTCTTTGTAGATGGCTGGCGCGCATACGCGCACATGGTGTTTTCTTTGGAGCAAACGTTCCGCGAGTGCTAAAACCGGATAGACATCTCCCGTTGTTCCCCAAGCTGCTATAGCAATCTTCATTTTTGACTCGCTTCTACGGTCATTGCCGTTGTCTGCCAAACCATTTCGACGGGGAGTTTTTTGGTGCATTCCCATCCGATTTTGCACTTGTGGGCACTGCAGGGCCAACATGGCATATCTCGCCGCACAATAGATGCGTTTTCACTCATCGGACGCCATGCAACATGATCGGTGGGACCGAAAATTGCTACCGTTGGCATATCAAGCGCTGCAGCGAGGTGCATCGGACCAGAATCATTACACACAACCAAGTTGCAGCGGGAAAGCAGTGCCCCCAATTCACGAATTGTCTTTGGCGCGTACGTGATAGCATCGGACTGCATTGCTTCTTGAATGTTATGTGTTAGTTCTGCTTCGTCGGGACCGTGTAAAAGGAGAATTGTAGCGTTATAATGGTGAACGAGTCTGTCCGCAAGTTCAGCATACTGCTTTTCGGGCCACCGTTTATCAAAAGAACTGCCCCCAGGATGAATACCGATTAGAAAAACATCGTTCCCGATACCTAAAGACGCAAGACGTGTTTCGGCATTCGCAATTTCATCGGGCAACAAGTTGAAAACAAGTTGTCGGTTGCCTTCACCTTCACAGATTAGCCGGACTAATTCCAAGTTTCTATCAACTTCGTGGGTTTCACCTTTTTGATACTTGCCGTGCCATGCATGTGTGAGTGTAGATTTTAAACGTTTCTGATAGCGACCTAAGCGATACGGAGCACCTGAGAGAAAAGCAATAAGATGCGGCCACGTAGCGGTCTGCATCGCAACAACAAGGTGAAACTGCTCACGGCGTAGGGCGCGATAGAATTGGAGTCGCTCTGACAATTGGCGATGTTCCCCTCGCCTGTCAAACACGATCACCCGGTCAACATCAGGGTTTCCGAGTAGCACCGGCGCATTGAGTGGTCGCGCCAGGACCGCGATTTCTGCCGATGGGTAGTTTTGTCGCAACAATGTGATCGCTGGTGTAGAGTTCAGCAAATCGCCTATACCATCCGAGCGGATAATGAGAATCTTCTCAATGTCGGGGAGTATCTTTTCGTAGATAGGTTTGTCACGATATCCCCATTGACCTGAAGTCAGTTGGACTGACTTTTTATGTTCCGAAAGTTTCGCATGTGCGTCAAAGAAATCTAATACTTCTTTCATCATAGCAATCCGTTCAACAACCCACTCCCGAATTAGATTCTCATGGACTGGAATACTTCACACTTTTTGCTCTACCATACTTGAGAGGATACCGAGGATCTTATCGCACTGCCCAATTGAATAGAGTGATCTATCAATATGAAGGCGTTGTCCCTCTAATTTGAGGAACCGCCAATCTGTTCCGGAGGTTGTAGCTCCATAGACGCAAGGAATATTATTTTCTTTTTCAGTATTAAATCGTTGTGCGGCAAGCATTTCGGCGGCACATTGTCCGAAACCAAGAGTCAGGTTTTCTTTCTTCGCCTCAACAATGATGATGATAGGTGCCTCTAAGAAAGACAATATCGGTGATAAGCTCACTAAAAAATCGCAAACGCCTGTTAATCCTTTTTCAGAATCAACATTGAACTCAGTCCCTGAAAAGAAACTGATGCGGCGATCTAAGTACTCACGGAGTTCAAACAAAATACCAGTTACAATCAGTTCTGATCGTGCTTTCTCGGTACCTATAGAGATGGCTAACTGCACTTTTTCCTGTAAATCCGCTATGAAATGTTCTCTTGGGGCAACCGTTTCCGTTTCAGAAAATACACCGGCAGATTCTACGATTTCAAGTTGAAACGTTGTAAGCACTGTGTCTAAAGTGAAATTGCTATAAGCCATATCGTAGTACCTCCAGCTCTCTTTACGCTTTTTGTTCTACCATGCTTGAGAGGATGCCGAGAATTTTATCGCACTTCTCGATTCCGTAAAACATTATATCTATGATGAGTCTCCGCTCTTCCAATTTGAGGAACATCCACTCCATGCCTTTAGTAGTAGTTCCGTAAATGCACGGAATTTCGTTTCCTTTTTTGGCATTAAAACGTTGTGCGGCGACCATCTTCGCGACACATGGACCGAGACCGATGATGATAGATTCATCCTTCCCTGCAATTGGAGGAACCTCAACAAGGATAGCAACGGGTGCTCGGACAAAAAGTTGCGTCGGTGATAGACTGATTATAAAATCGCAGGTCCCGTTCAATCCGTTTTCGGCATCAACGTCAAAATCGGTTCCTGAAAAGAAACTGATAGGGCAATCGCAGTGTTCTCGGAGCTTAAAGATGGTGTAAGAGATAATAAATTCTGACCTCGCCTTATCTGTATTTATGGCATCGGCTAACTGTGCTCTGTTTGCAAGCTGCGTTGTGAAATCTTCCCCTGGATCAACAACTCCTAAATCAGAGAAAATGCCTACAGGTTCGACAATTTCTAGGTCGAACTTTTCTACCGCTGCTTCTAAAGTCCAATCGCTATATACCATTATGTTAACCCTCCTAAAGAATAGTATAACAAATTACGCCTCAAATTTCCAATTTTATCTCCGTATCCGTGAGTGTTTCACCTTTGATTCAGATAGCAGCCGGTTTATGTGTCTTATCGGAATAGCTGCAGCATTCATGAGTTGATCGCTCCGTGCTACAATGCCGAGTAGGATGCCTTGTTTATTAAGCACCGGACCGCCGCTGTTGCCACCAAACACATCGGACTGAATATGCAGGAAATCCCCGTGATCGTTCAGAAATTCGCCAAGAGTCCAACGCCACAACTCCTGTTTCGCAGGATTGCCGAGGATATAGACCAATTCGCCTGCTTTTGTTATGGGTGATGTGAGTTTCCAGTCAATTTCGCGGGCAGTTTCGGGTAAACCGTCAAGTCTGATGATGGCTAAATCTGTTTTTTCATTCTTGGCAACGACGTGTCCTTTGGTATAATAACCGAGTCGCTTTAGCACGTTTCCACTTGTTAGGTAGAAGTTACGATCTTTAATGAGTTCGCCTTTTTCGTCTGGTGCGGGGAAATATACGTCTATCGTGTTCTGTGGACCTGTGACGTGTGCGTTGGTGACAGCAAGTTTGTGTTTTTTATCAAGTAGCACGCCGCTGCCTTCTCCTATTTCGGGGTTGACTATCCACATGACTGCACGGATGGCGTTGGTGTAGACTTGATTTGCGGTGGGTTTTGGTGGCGTAGGGGAAGTTAATTTCCATAAGCGTATAGTTTTGTCAAGACTCCCGCTCGCGAGCATCTGCCCATCAGAACTAAACGCTACACTTGAGACCCCACCTGTATGCCCTATAAGTGTTTTTTTATGCTGACCTGTATTAACATCCCATAGACGGATTGTGTGGTCAAGACTCCCACTCGCAAGTATCTGCCCATCAAAACTAAACGATATGCTCCAGATTAGATTCGGTCCTATGAGTGTTTTCTTATGCTGACCTGTGACAACATCCCATAGACGGATTGTGCGGTCAAGACTCCCACTTGCAAGTATCTGTCCATCCGGACTAAACGCTACACTTGAGACTCCATCTGTATGTCCTGTTAGGGTGCGCTTGTTTGTACCCGTTGACATGTCCCATAGGCGGATTGTGTTGTCGTAACTTCCACTTGCAAGTATCTGTCCATCCGGACTAAACGCTACACTTGAGACACTACCTGTATGTCCTGTTAGAGTGCGCTTGTTTGTACCTGTTAACACATCCCAGAGGCGGATTGTGCGGTCAAGACTCCCACTCGCAAGTATCTGTCCATCCGGATTGAACGACAACACATTCCAGCCCATATCTTTATGTCCTGTGAGTGTTTTCTTATGCTGACCTATGACAACATCCCATAGACGGATTGTGTGGTCAAGACTCCCACTCGCAAGTGTTTGTCCATCCGGACTAAACGCTACACTTGAGACCCAATTCAGATCTCCTATTAGGATGCGCCTATGTGTCCCCGCTGAAGCATTCCATAAACGAATTATCCCCCCCGAATCCCCACTCGCAAGCATCCGTCCATCGGAGCTAAACCCTATACTTTTGACACTAAACGTGTGTCCTGTAAGTGTTTTGTAGTGAACGTAATCTTGAGCAAAAACGTTTGAGGTGAAAAAGGTTAAGGTAAGAAGTAGTGTTAAAATGGGAAAATAGGTTTGTTTCATAAACTTTATCTCTGTTTTACTCTGTGTTTGGAATTGCTTTCAGGTTCACTTATTCTATGTTAACCTTTGGGTTTATTTTTAAGGCTTCCTCGATCTTCCAAGATTTTTTCAAGAGTAGGATAACAAGAAGACTTAATGCCGAAGTATGTCATGTATTCTCCTAATATCCCGTAAATACATGGAAATACTACGTTTAGCACGGAAAAACAGTGTTTTTCATTTGGATGAAAATTGAAGCTCGCTCCAATTTGATTTTCAGAATCCTTTCTTGTAGCCTCAAGTACTGCTCGCATACTGACATGAGATAAATCTGAAAGATTCTTATACAATTGATGGAATTGTTCCAGATTAACCTCTTTAACCTTCTCACCGGTGTCAATGCCGGCCCAATTATTTGATCTGTAGCGAGGTGTAGCGTCCGCCTTTGCTAAGCCTGATTTGAGGTCTTGATCGTGCTTATCTTTGTACTTCTTTTTCAAAAGATCGTAATCATTTTTAATCCTGCGCTGTTTTTCTTGAGGTACATTTCTTCCTATTTGAAGTGCTCTTTCCATCACACGGTAACGAACCTCAGCACGATGATCCATAAACCTCTCAAAACGTTCATCTTTACATGCCTGATCGTGATTAATGTACTTAATGTCAAGCAGAATTTCGTATATGGAACGGGCTGCTCCAATACCTCCGTGTCCCCAGCCATGATAACAACTATAGTAAGCACCGTAGCCAAACCTTAAAGCTTCCTGCATCTGAACTCGGAGGAAAACTGAGTATAAAGCATTCATACGTTCTAAAGATTCATGTGGTGTAAGAGATTCCCCAAAAATATCCTTTGATAGATCTAAAAGTTTTTTCGTCAAATCAAGTAATTCAGACACTTTTTCGTCCATATTATATCTCCTTTAATGATTACCTTACCGCAATCCGTTCAACAACCCACTCCCGAATTAGATTCTCAGGCGATATGCCACGCGCCTTAGCAAGAGTCTCAATTTTCTCTAATTCTTCGGGTTCTAACTGAACAGGAACGAAACTGGTAAAGACATCTTTTTCTGATTTGGACTCCTCACTTGGCAAATCTGCAAACTTATATTTTCCCGACTCCCGCATTTCGTTTTCTAACTCTTGATAATACGCAACCAATTGATTAAGATCATTTCCAAATTCAGCAGAGATTTTGCGGCGCATTTCGCGAACTTCGTCCATTATACTGCATTCTATATTTTCTTTGTTTTCCATTTTAGTCGGTACCTCCAAAATAATCTAAAGGTGTCGTTAAGTCAAGTGTAGGTAAACCAAGTTCACGATTAACATGTTGGATAAGATCAATCTTATTAGGATTAGCAATATGTGCCAAATTCCAAGTGAGTATAGCATCCACATTATGAAATGAGGCAATTGCTACGTGAAGTGCATCACCATGCGGGTCTTGTGGCATTATTAGTCGGTCTATATAGATTTGCGCAATTTGTAGAATTCGGTCTGTAATTGGCAACAGTTCAATACCTTCAATTAAGGTTCGGCGTAGTTGTGTTGCTTCACTTTTCCCGCGGGCGAGTTCACCGATGACAGCAATACTTGACGTTAAACTGAATTGATTCGCATAGACGCTCCACCAGTGTCGAGTTATTCTTTGTTTTGCCATGGCATCTTCGTCAGTGCGTAATGTATAATAGGAACTGGGAATTGACGTGTCAATGTAGATTCGCTTCCCTATTTTCCAATTCAAGGCTTATAGTCTCCAAAATATTGACAGTTCTCAAAATGTTACTTAGGATATTATTCTTCCTATAACCTATGGTTAAGTATATCACCTATATTTTCATCTGTCAAGAGAACTAATAGATTTTAACGCTTGTTATTCCCCTTGCACAGCACTAATCTCATCTTCAGAAATCTTGTGGACACTTTTTGGGTTGAACGTCTGTGTAGTATCTACACGTAGCGCAACCTCTATTCTACCCCCTGTCAACACAAAGAACTGGATTAGGAATCCCCCACCCTGCATGGATTCAACCTGATATTCCTCTGTATCAAGGTCACCAATCCATTCAGGGAGTGCATCTTCAAATTTCGGGTGTGCCATGACGTTCTCAGGGAGAGCAATAATCAGGGTGCCCGGTTCATCACCGATTGCATTGCCGATAACCTCTCGTTTTTGGACCATAAACGGCACAACAATGCCTGCATATTCAAAATCATCTGTGGTGGTGCAGTCTGGTGGCACAAGTCCCCATGTCAAGTGATGGATAAACGGATTCCCGTATCCCTGCCCGAGCATGTGTTGCAGCGCTGCTGTGTCAACAGGATGCACAACGGCAACGTAGTCAAACCACCCATCATCGTGTGCTGCACTATCCGCAGCCAACTGTGCAGAGACGTTGATATAGTCGCATCCGTCAACAGGGGATGGATAACATCGGGCATCCCATCCATTCACATAACCGAGTTGTTTTAAACCATCGGCGACAAGATGCGGCGGGTCACAGAAAATGGCGGCGTGATCCATGTTCGGGTAGATTTGGACACCTGCTTCCGTGATATGCTTGGCAACATCGGTTGCCTCGTCAAAACGTAACTCAGCGTTTTCTATTTGTAAGTAATCATCGAAATTTGTGGGTAATTTAATTTTGTTTTTCATAAGATTCCTCCGTTCTGTTCCAAGTTGCGATGCACTATCAGTTTAACAAAAATTGCGTCTATTCGCAAACGTAATTTTGGCGTTGAAAAAAGTTTGGAATCCTGTTAATATAAACACATTTACAGGCCGAAGCATCGCAATTGCAGATTGTTCTTACTAAACAGAAGAGGAAAATTGATGAGAAAAAATACCTTTCGAGAGTTACTCAATGCTGACAAACCGACCGTTGGCACGCATATCCACACCACTTGGCCCTCTATCGTTGAGGCGATTGGACACACAGGAATGTATGACTATGTTGAATTTGTGGGGGAATATGGTCCATTTGATCTGCACGATTTGGATAATTTGTGTCGCGCAGCGGAACTACACAATATCTCAACAATGATAAAAGTTGACCAAGAGCCACGCGGTTTCATTGCACAGCGCGCAATCGGTTCCGGTTTCCAAAGTGTGCTATATGCCGATTGCCAAAACGTTGAAGATGTGAAGGAATGTGTGCGGACTACGCGTGCGGATACGCCTGAAGATGGCGGCAGCTACGGCGTGGCAATGCGCAGGTTTGCTTATATGGGATACGGTGGTGGACCGGAATATGTTCAAGCACTCCGTGATGTCGTAGTTGTGATTATGATCGAGAAAAAAGGGACAGTTGAAAACCTTGAAGAGGTGTTATCTGTTGAAGGTGTAGACATGATCCAGTGGGGTGGATCGGATTATTCTATGAGTATTGGGAAGGTCGGTCAGCGTGGTTCCTCTGAAATTCAAGAGGCAGAACGGCGAGTTTTTGAGACTGCACTGAAGATGGGTGTGCCACCGCGCGCAGAAATCGGGAGTGCTGATGGCGCGAAACGTTTTCTTGATATGGGCGTGCGGCATTTCTGTATCGGCGCCGATATTTCAATCCTCTACGGTTGGTGGCGGGAACATGGGGATGGATTACGGAAAGCACTTGAGGGACATTAGAAAGATTTCACATATAAAATAGGCACTGTTTATGAATTTAAGAAAATATTACCATAATCCAGTCCACAAAAACGGTCATCCGGGCGAGAAAACCTCGCCCGCACATTACCGAATTAATAACCTACTGTATTACAAAGGTGGCAACTTAGATCAGAGTTAGGCTTTATAAAATTCTACTGTTGTGCCAGCCATGTCTGCAACTTTTTCTATCAGTTTGTTTCGTTCAGGTTCACCCATGCCTGCGGAAGCCTTGGCGATGTCAATTTTCTCTTGCATCTGTGCCGCGTTGTCAGGACCGGTGACAAGCGTACTGACAGGAACCGACCATACGAAACGGATAGCTTCTGAAATGCTCACGCGATTCGGGACGACCCTTGGATTTGGACCGTGTTTTCCATGTTTAGAACCGCCGAAGAAACCACCATTTGCCAACGATTTCATCCCGATCACGCCGATATTTCGTTCAACGAGCGTAGGCACAACCCCTTCAATAAAACTTTCGTAACTCATATCGGTAAGATTGACCGGCAATTGGCACGCATCAAAAATATCGGATTTTTCTAAGACACGTAAATGTGCAGATGGACTTGTATGCCCTGTAAATCCAATAAAACGGGTTTTTCCAGATTCCTTTGCTTCTACCATTACATCAAAAATGCCCTTATCAATCCTTGAATCTACGTCTTCAGGGTTTCGAACAGCGTGAACTTGCCAGAGATCGAGATGGTCAGTATTGAGATGTTTAAGTGAGTTTTCAAGGTGTTTTCTCGCGGTTGCAGCATCGCGTGCTGTTGTTTTAGTCATGAGAAAAATGTCATCACGATATTTGGGAACAAGAAGTTTTCCCAAGCGCCGTTCACTTCCACCTGCTTGGTAAGATTCCGCTGAATCAAAAAAACGCACGCCACCTTCCAGAGCAGTCTCAATTGTTTTTTGCGCTTCTTTTTCTTTCATTTCACCAATGTGCCAACCCCCAACTCCGAGTATCGTAACAGCTTCACCTGTTCTACCAAACTTTCGCATTGGTAGGAGAGCACCTAAACGGTCATTTGAAGGTTTCGCTTCCTGACCTTCTTCTGCATTTGCCGAAGATAGGAGAATACCTGTGGTTAATCCTGCCAATGACTTTAGAAATGCACGTCGATCAATCATAGTTTTTACCTCCGATTTCCATTTTACATTTGTACTTCAAATTTGTCAAGTAAATAATTATTCTTGACAAGGTTACAGGAATATAGCATTTCTAACGTATAACGTCTCTTTTTGTCATGGCAATGAAGTTTCCATCGCTTGCAATAAATTTGTATCTTCTAAAACCCTGTGGTATAATAGTAATAGAAACCCTATTGAGGTTTTGTGGAACCTTACTTAGGTAATGGGTTAAGCTCTTAGAGGTTTACTATTAACAGTGGGTTGCTATTATGTTCAAAAAACGTCAATTATCACCAAATCAACTACGTAGACAAAAATCTCAGAACCAGCATCGACTGTGTTTTGTCAACCAACTAAAAAATCGATGGCACTTCAACTTACAGAAGTATTGCACAAATAGTAACGCACAATAAGCCCCCGCAAATCTGATAACAGCAGACTTGTAGGGGTTTGTTATATCAGAAATTTCATATTAATGCCAAACTAATTTCAACAACCTTGCGAAAACCTAAATCCAAAACGACTAATTACGTTCTATTATACTATGATACTTAAAATTGCGTTCCGTAATATCTTTCGACAAAAGCGGCGTACAATCCTTACCGCTCTTGCAATGATTGTCGGATTCACACTTTCCTCAATAGTTATAGGCCTATCTGATGGTGCATATTCTAATGTCATCAAGATGTTCACCGGAAACCGTATCGGACACATCCAGGTGCATCATGAAGGTTACCATGACAAACCTTCTATCTATAAAACGATTAGTAACTATGAATCTATTGGTGAAACAATTCAAGGTAACACAGACGTTGAAGCGTGGACACCACGGGTTTTTGCAGGTGGACTCGGTTCGGTTGGTGAAAAAAGCACGGCAGTACGAGTAATCGGCGTTGATGTCGCAAGGGAAACCGAAGCGACCCATTTTGATAAAAAAGTGGTTCAAGGCAATTCTTTAGCGGAAACTGCTTCGCGTGAAGCAGTTATCGGGCGAGGACTCGCAAAAACGCTTGCTGCAACACTTGGCAGTAAATTTGTGGTTTTTTCGCAAGCTGCTGATGGTTCAATTGCAAATGACGAGTACACGATTGTTGGTATTGCAGAGAGTGGTGATGATATAACAGATCGGGTAACCTGCTATCTACACATTGAAGATGCACAGGAATTATTTGTGCTTGAGGGGCGCGCTCACGAAATCGTTGTGATTGTGTCAAATATCAATAAGGTTGGCAAAACAACGGAAGCGATTAAAGAGAGTCTTAACGATTCATCTCTTGAGGTCTTACCTTGGCAAGTGGTAGCAAAATCCTTTTATGATGCGATGCAGGCTGATAAGCAAGGAGATGCTGTTGCACGCCTCATCATTATGCTTATCGTTGCAATTGGTGTTCTCAACACCGTGCTGATGTCTGTATTAGAGCGGACACGTGAATACGGTGTGCTAAAGGCGGTCGGCACAAAACCGATCCAAATTTTCTGGTTGGTCTTATGTGAGGTAGTTATCATCACTATTGGCAGCATCGGTATTGGGGCGTTGCTTGGGGTTTTAATCAATTATGTATTCTCCATACATGGTCTCACTTATGCCGAAGGATTGACCCTCGGCGGCGTTGAATTTGGAACGATGTATGCTGAAGTCAACGCCCGAAGTCTCATGATCCCAGGTATTACTGTTCTGTTGTCGGCAACGCTTGTCGGTCTATTTCCAGCAATAAAAGCTGCCCGAATTATGCCTGCAAAAGCGATGCGGACACATTAAATGGTTATTAGAAAGAAATTTTTTCTTATTGGCAACCGATAACTGAAACTGATGACCGAAAACTATTAAAACTATGTTCCTGATATTAATCAAACTCGCTTGGAGAAACATCTTACGGAATAAACGCCGGACGATTATTGCGTCAATAGCAATCAGTATCGGGCTGGCAGCCCTTATTTTCGGGGATGCTTTCATGATAGGGATGATGGACAATTTGATTAAGACAGCTACCGATTCCTTCATCGGTGATGCACAGATTCATCGGCAGGAGTTCAGGGACACGCGAGAAGTTTCAATGACGATTCAGGAACTTGATGAAGTAGGTGCTAATCTGGCTAAGGAAGCAAACGTCCGATATTTTACACGAAGAACGTTCTCTACTGGTATGATTGCATCGTCTGCAAATAGAAGTGCAATTAACCTCATCGGCGTTCAACCGTCAACAGAGAAATTTCTATCTCAGATTGATGATGCAATTACGGAAGGTGTCTTTTTTCAAAAGACGAATGAACATGATATTGTTATTGGTAGCAAACTTGCAGAAATTTTGGAAGTTGAACTCGGAGACAAGGCGGTTGTGACAGTCGTTCAAGCCAAAAGTGGAGATTATTTTCAAGATTGGTTTCGTGTTTCTGGGATCTATTATTTTGCTGACGCAGCAATGAACAGTGGAATGGCATTTGTTCGACTCAAAAAGGCACAACAGATGCTTGCTATCGGTAATAATGTCCACGAAATAGCAATTAAGTTTACTTCAACCGAATATGGTCAAGATAAGCAAGTGCCATTTTGGGAAACTTATTCTCAACATGGTAACGAAGCTCTCAGTTGGACAGAAATACTCCCGCAATTGCCAAAAGTATTTGCAATGTCAGAATATAGCAAATATATCATGGGAATTGTGCTGTTCGGCGTGGTTATTTTTGGTATTATCAACACACTTTTTATGTCATTATACGAACGGATGTTCGAGTTTGGCGTGTTGCGTGCCGTTGGAACACGTTCTTTCGGGATGGCGCGCATCATCTTGTTTGAGGCAGGTGCTTTGGCAATTGTGAGTATCATACTCGGCGCGATACTCGGCTTTGTTTTAACTACGATATTTGCAAATGTCGGTATTGATTATACCGGTAATGAAATGATGGGAGTAACAGTACAAGAATTCATCTATCCTGTCCTAACGATTGAACAGTTTACCGTTTATCCACTTGCGGTTTTTATTTTTACTATCATTGCAGGATTATATCCTGCTTGGCATGTAGCCAAAATGTCACCAGTTGACGCAATGCGGCGTAGTTTTTAGGAAGTTACCATGGAACAGATACAAAAAACAGATGTCATTGTTACTGAAAGTGTGATGAAAGTTTATGATGCTGATGGAATTCCTGTGAATGCTCTTAACGGTGTTGATTTAACTATCCAATCAGGAGAATTTACAGCAATTGTTGGTCCGTCCGGCTCGGGGAAAACAACATTTCTCAACATCATTTCTGGGTTAGATGCTCCCACAGAAGGCAAAGTATGGCTTTCTGGCAAGGTGCTATCAGAGATGGGCGGCAATGAACTTTCCGACTTTCGACGGGATAACATCGGCTTCATTTTTCAGGCGTATAACCTGATTCCCGTGCTAACAGTTGAGGAAAATGTTGAATACATCATGCTCTTAGCCGGTGTGCCGAAAACAGAACGGCATGACCGAGTTGTAGCAATGCTTGAAACAGTCGGGCTAAAGGATGTTGAAGACCGACTTCCTACGCAGCTTTCAGGTGGACAACAACAACGTGTTGCTATCGCCCGCGCTATGGTCTCTGAACCTGCTATTATCCTTGCCGATGAACCGACAGCTAACCTCGACTCTAAAACAGGAGCAGACTTACTGGAGATGATGAGGCGTCTTAACGATGAGACAGGTATGACTTTCATCTTTTCAACGCACGATCCGATGGTAATGGAAAGCGCAAAACGGTTGATTACACTTCGTGATGGGAAAGTGGACACTGATGAGACAAAATAGCAAATTTGACAAATGAAAAAAATTGTAACGCTTGTTCTCTGCCTTGTGATGGTCCTTTTTGTAAAAATCGTCAACGCTGAATTCCAAGTTGGTGGTTACTACAAAAATTTTTTTACAACTTTCAATTCCCCATCCACGAGCGAACCCCTGATGGGTACGGTGGTCAATAGACTAAGACTCAACTTGTCTTATGCGCCTATTGACACATTTTCCCTTGCCTTTGCTTATGATTTTACGCCACGGGTTCAAGACCCGCAACTTTTCTCTCAATCCCCATTTGTTGTTGGTATTGCTTCATCCCGTTACCGCGTGGCAGATTTCGATTCTCGTATCTATCCCGGTGAAAATGAATCAATTGGCAATGTAGGCATTTACCATAATCTTGATCGTGCTTCTGTGCAGTTTAGCACCGATTTCGCAGACATCTCTATTGGTCGAGACGCAATCGCTTGGGGCAGCGCACGAATTATCAACCCAACCGACGTTGTCGCACCTTATACTTATGACCAGTTAGACACTGAAGACCGTGTTGGTGTAGACGCAGTTCGTATCCGTATTCCAGTCGGTATCCTCGGAGAAGTGGATACCGGATACATCTTTGGTAACAGGTTCAATTTTGATAAAAGTGCTATCTATGTCCGGACACAATTAAATGCAGCAGAGACGGATTTCTCAATTTTACTGTTGGAATTTCAGAAAGAACAGCTTGTAGGTTTAGATATTACTCGCGGTATTGGAGGCGCAGGATTCTGGCTGGAAACTGCCTATGTATTTGTCAGATCTCTTGATCATCAACCTAACGGATCAAACAACTACTTGCGGACCTCTGTTGGTTTAGATTATAGTTTCGGTGGTGAAACTTATACATTTATTGAATATCATTTCAATGGAGCAGGTACGGATAACCCGGAAAATTTTCTTGCCAATGTGACCCAACCCGCATATACTCATGGCGGCGTTTATCTACTCGGTGTCCACTATATTGCGCCCGGATTCACGCATCAACTCACACCGCTCGTCAGTTTCAGCGGACAATTGCTGTTCAATCTTTCCGATCCATCAGCTTGGATTGCACCTCAGATTGCGTATAACATCGCAGAGGATATCCATCTCTCCATTGGTAGTTTCTTTAGCTTCGGAAAACGGCCGACAAATGATGATCCAACAGAGTTTCAGTCGGAGTTTGGGGCATATCCTAATCTTTTTTTTACCTCATTCCGCGTCTATTTTTGAAGATAATTGGCATCTGTTCATGATAAATGGTATCATGTTTTATAGTAGATTTTAGAATTAATTGGACATTCTGGTAGGTTCGGTTAGGAAACCAAACCTACCAGGGGTGTTGAGCATCAAACTGTTAGTTTGTGTCCACATCTGCACAAACTGACAGTTTGTGCTACAAAGAGAAATTTTATATATCAGAAATGGTATTATTTATGGATAATTGTTGTCACGATAAAACAGATGAACTTGCAGGACTCCGCGAACGGCAATCCAAAACATTATGGATTGTACTTGGCATTAACGGTGTCATGTTCTGCTTAGAATTACTTGTCGGTTTGTTAGCAGGTTCAGTGGCATTGCAAGCCGATTCGCTTGATATGTTAAGCGATACTTTGGTTTACGGTTTCAGCCTTTATGCAATAGGCAAAAGTAACCGATGGCGTGCGGGTTCAGCCTTGCTCAAAGGTAGCATTATGGCAATCTTTGGCATCGGTGTCCTATTTCAGAGTATCTATAAGTTCCTCGCGGGTGGTATTCCGGAGTCGCATTTCATGTTTCTAATGAGTGCGCTTGCATTGATCGCAAACGCAAGTTGTCTGCTTCTACTGTCCAAGCACAAAGCAGATGATATAAACATGCACTCAACATGGGTGTGTTCCCGCAATGATATTATCGCAAACGCAAGTGTCTTTTCAGCAGCGGCACTCGTTGCCATCACACAATCCAAATTGCCAGACATAGTCGTAGGCTTACTCATTACAAGTATCTTTCTCAAGTCCGCGATCTCTATTCTGAAGGCATCGTCCAGAGAACTACGTCACCCCTCCGAATCGTCCTCTATTCCCAAACGCATTCCAACGCCAGAATTCTGTCCAGCGGGCACTTGTCCTGTGAACGCTTGCCTTTGTGCAGGCTAATCCCATATCTAATTCGGTGTTCTATATAAATCATCTGTAATCGGTATAGCAAAGTAAACCCTGCTGAATACCATAATGACATGATGCTTGAATTGGCAGCTATCTTGTGTTAAACTGATACATTATGGGCAAGCATCAACCAGACGGCACTCTCCTCATTAAACGTGATTCCTTGCTAAAGCCTTATGCTTCTCAATTACGTAAACGGTTTGCGCACTATCAACATTTCAAAGCAATAATTGAAAAGACTGGCGGTGTATTAGGTGAGATTAGCCAAGGACATCAGTTTTTCGGTTTCAACCACGGCGTTAAGGCAGGTGAACCCGGTGTCTGGTATCGTGAGTGGGCACCAGGGGCACAATCTCTCTCCCTAATAGGCGATTTTAACGACTGGAACCGTGATGCAAACCCAATGTCTGTTGATGAATGGGGAATATGGCATCTTTTTCTGCCCGATAAACATTATGCAGATAGGTTCACACACGGAACCCGAGTCAAAGTGCATGTCAAATCAGCACTGGGTGAATTAGACAAAATCCCCGCCTATATCCAACGCGTCATTCAAGAAAGTGAAACCGAATTCACGGGACAATACTGGTCGCCGTCAAATCCGTATCAATGGAAAAACAAAGCACCAGATTTAAACGGACACAAACAGGGATTGCGTATTTACGAAGCACATGTCGGCATGGCGCAGGAAGCAGAGAAAGTCGGAACGTTTGCAGAGTTTACACAAAATGTGCTGCCCCGAATTGCCGATTTAGGTTATAACACTGTGCAACTGATGGCAATCATGGAGCATCCCTATTATGCAAGTTTTGGGTATCACGTAAGCAACTTTTTCGCTGTTTCAAGCCGTTTTGGAACGCCTGAAGAACTTAAAGAACTCATTGATACGGCACACGGAATGGGGTTGCTGGTTATCATGGATTTGGTGCATAGCCATGCTGTTAAAAACATCAATGAAGGATTGAACCACTTTGATGGCACAGAACATCACTATTTCCATGCAGGTGAAAAAGGCGAACACATCGCTTGGGACTCCCGCTGTTTCGATTATAGCAAATACGAGGTGCAGCGCTTTCTACTGAGCAATATCCGCTATTGGTTGGAAACCTATCGGTTTGATGGCTTCAGATTCGATGGAGTTACGAGTATGCTCTACAGTGATCATGGACTCGGACAGGAGTTCACAGGCTACGATGATTACTTTGGTCCTAAAGTGGAGTTAGATTCCATTGCCTACCTGATGTTAGCAAATGAGGTTGTGCATGCTGTCAACCCAAACGCCATTTCTATTGCTGAGGACATGAGCGGAATGCCCGGTCTTGCACGCCCAATTGAAGAAGGGGGACTCGGATTCGATTATCGCCTTGCAATGGGGATTCCAGACTATTGGATTCGGTTGTTGAAAGAGAAAAAGGATGAAGATTGGCACATCGGTGAGATTTATGGCATGTTGCGCAACCGCCGCGCAGGTGAAAAACACATCGCTTATGTCGAAAGCCACGACCAGAGCATTGTCGGCGATAAGACGCTTGCGATGCAACTGATGGATGCCGAACTCTATACAAAAATGAGCGTTTTTACACCAAGCATTAGAATTGCGCGTGGCGTTGCGCTACACAAACTGATTCGCCTACTTACATTTAGTTTAGGGGGAGAAGGGTATCTCAACTTTATGGGTAATGAGTTTGGACACCCTGAGTGGATAGACTTTCCGAGAGTGGGAAACAACAATTCCTATTGGTATGCACGTAGGCAGTGGCATCTTGTTGATGACGACACACTCCACTATCACCATCTAAATGCTTTTGATGCCGCGATGCAAGGTCTTGATACAGCAAATCATCTGCTCACTGATGAAGACATTCAGCTGTTATTTATTCATGAAGACGCAAAACAAATTGTCTATGCTCAAGGGGGACTCGTCTTTGCCTTCAACTTCCATCCGGCAACATCTGCGACAGATTGGCGTATACCCGTGCCTGAAAAGGTAGATTACCGTCTCATTCTCAACACCGATGATACCGGTTTTGGAGGCTACGGTGCTGTAGAGGGTGTTCATTATCCGTGGCAAGACGTAGCGACAGAAGGGCATACACAATCTATTCAGCTCTATGTTCCTGCTCGCAGCGCGCTGGTGTTAGTCTCAGGTAACGATCAAAAAATTTGAATATTAGGAGGTTCCGCATAAAATGAGTAAGAAAATTGATCTTCGCAGTACAGAAGTGAACGAAGTCGTCAAGGAAGTTCGCGAAATGCGGATGAAAATTTCAGAAAAATGTGGACACGATCCCGATAAAATATTCGCCTACTATCAAAAGGCAGGTGAAAGATTGCGAAAATCCGGTAAGTATAAGTTCGTTGATCCGGAACCGCCTACAGAGAATCCTACGCCCATTGAATCATCCGAAGATAAAGTTGCAGATTAAGGCATAGCAGCACGCAACGCACACTTTATAATTATTCCTTTGCCCGAATACGTGCCGTACGGACGGTGCTTTTCTTTGGGAAAGCTAGGGACAGCCAACCGTGACCTCTACCTTCACGGTATGTCTATGTTGGGTTGTTAGAGCCAGACACTCTAACATTTAACGGCAAATATAGGCGAGGTTTGTAACCTCGCCTTTTGAATGCTCTTTTTATCACGTAGTGTTATTCTCCAGCGAATACGCACGATTTCCACCAGGACCACCACCAATCGCCCACGTCCCACGGAATAACGATTGTCGTTTCGGCGGCATCGTCTCAATAATCTCATGGCTCAGATTCAATCGATGCCATTGTGCCCAAATTGAG
The DNA here is from genome assembly GCA_028824125.1 of Candidatus Poribacteria bacterium. Classification (GTDB taxonomy): domain Bacteria; phylum Poribacteria; class WGA-4E; order WGA-4E; family WGA-3G; genus MSPOR6. The sequence continues at coordinate 4,186 of JAPPES010000118.1, read as the reverse complement.
TTATAACAATTGAAAACCGCACAGCGAGGATTTGAAGGATTTGTCCAATCGTTTGCTGCATGCACAAGACTTTCAGTGAAGATAACAACAGATCCCGGTGGGCAGCTATAGTCGTCCATCATATCCCGCATGCTGTTCTCCCAAGGCGACTCACCGATATTCGGACGATAGGGGTCGGGGCCACCATAGTTGAAGTGTGCCTTGTGAGACCCACTTAGAAAAGAGGTGGCGCCTTGTCCTGCCTTCACCTCCTCAAGTTCCCACACCACACGAGTAAGTCCAGCAAATATCTTTTCACCAGCAACCTGATACCGCATCGCATTTGCTTGTTGTGGTGGTCGCACAACGTGTGGTAAACCGTTGTCACCCCGTGATGTTACACTCCAACCAGATTCACGGACTGTGGTAAAAGACCCTTCACACCGAAATCCGTAGCAATCATCGTGTACAAACGGATCTTCGGACAGAATTTCATTGAGAACACCTACAATTGCAGGGTGATCAAGGAGGTTCTGAAGTGCTCCTTGATAACTTTGTCTTGCGCCCGCATACACTTCTGCCTTCATTTCTTCGATTTCTGAGTCCGACAGTATTGATGGTAATAAAATCCAACCGCGTAAGTCGAAGAAAAACTTCTGTTCTGAAGTCATCGGCACGGGTTCATCTTTTAACGTTTCTTTTGACATTGATATCTCCTTAATAGTTTTAAAATTATGTGGTGTTATTCTCCAGTGAATACGCACGATTTCCACCAGCACCACCACCGATTGCCCAAGTTCCACGGAATAAAGATTGGCGTTTTGGCGACATCGTTTCTATTATTTCATGACTTAGATTCAACCGAAACCATTGCGCCCAGATTGAGTTGTAACAATTAAACACAGCACAACGCGGATTGTCAGGGTTTGTCCAGTTGTTGGTAGCATGGATAACACTCTCAGTGAAAATAAGTACCGACCCAGGAGGACAACTATAGTCCTCCATCATATCCTTTATTTTCTTTTCCCAAGGAGATTCACTGATATTCGGACGGTTTGGGTCCGGGCCACCATAGTTGAAATGTGCCTTATGAGAACCACTTAGAAAAGTAGTCCCTCCCTGTCCAGCTTTCACCTCTTCAAACTCCCAAATCACACGTGTGAGTCCTGCGAATATCTTTCCACCTGCCACCTGATACCGCATCGCATTTGCTTGTTGTGGAGGTCGTACGACATGCGGTACGGCAGTACCTCTATCAGAATAAGTGCTCCAGCCAGGTTTTCTGACCGTCGTAACCGAATTCTCACATCGAAAACCGTAGCAATCATCAAAGATAAATCGTTCATCCGCAAGGATTTCGTTTAGAATACCTACAATTGCAGGATGATCAAGTAGATTCTGGAGTGCTCCTTGATAACTATGTCTGGCACCTGCATACACTTCCGCTTTCATCTCTTCGATTTCCGACTCTGACAATACCGATGGTACCAGAAGCCAACCGCGTAGATCGAAGAAAAACTTCTGTTCAGGCGTCATCAATTTCTCTCCTGGGGCTAATGGTATAGGTTCATGAGAATGTCGTACTTCTTGCATAATAATCAAATCCTTTATGGACAAACTAACCAAGATATTACAATGCCTGTTTCAATCCAGGCAAGAAAAAATCCTTAACAACAACTTCCCAACTCATACGAGAGGCGATTTCATAACCTTCTTTAATCATATCCTCAACATCACGAGGCTTCCGCGGTAGACGACCCAGAAGTTTCGCGGCAATATCCCTACTATTTTCAACTTCAATCTGCGTGCGTTCTACCAAACCGATGTTCAGCACGTCGCCCAACGACTTCGGCGCAGCATTAAGGTGCGTATAGTCAGCAATAACAACGTTGGGAACTTCGCGATTATCTGTAGCACGTTGAATGAAACCGCAACATCCGCACACATTGCTAACAACACAGATCGCACCAAAACTGAGAGGCTCTACCTGTGCAATTCCAAAAGGCTCATAAATTGACTGTCCAAATTCTGCATCACTGCCTTTACGGATATCCATAAATTCCATCTCTATCGGCATCCGACTGCCGCAAGACGCTTGACTCCATCCAAACTGATTAACAAAAACTACCTTTATTGCCTTAGACTGCAGGTTAAAGGCAGAAACACCGTTGTTCAATTCAATCTCCGCGCCAACCAGATCAGGATAACCGATTTTGTGATACACGGGCCAGCCATATTCACGTTCCATCTCATGAATGCTTTCGTGCGGTCTTCCAGTTGCTATTTCGGTAGAAAGAATAAATAGCACTGCGGTTTTGTCATTAGAAGCAAGCAAAGAATCCAAATGGGTTAGCACCTGCAAATCACGCCACAATCCTTTGCTTTTAACAAGCCGAGTGACATGCGTAAACACATAATCAGGACGATAGTCAAGGAGCGTCCTTGCATACTTTTGGAGTCGTGCTTTTGATGCTAACTTATCCTCCAAATTCATCTCAAACGCAGGAATTCCGTTATAGACAAGGTTAATCGGAAACGCCTCAAAAGGTTGTGCTAAAAAGCGAAGTTCATCTACAACAAGATCGCCGACAGCAAAGATCGTATCACAGAGGTGCGCTTTGTCAATCAATGCGTGCTTGAAATACCAGAACGGATCACCGAATACATCGTTAATTAACTTGCCTTGCGTCTTTGCCTGATCTAACGCGTTGTAAAAACGCACATCGTGTCCGGGATGTCCTTCAACAATAGGTCGTATCGTTGCCACTTCGTGAGCATAAAAGACAGTACGCATGTTTGCTGCGCCGCCGTTTTTACGTTCAATTTGTGTTTTGAGCGCAAGCGGCATTCCCATAAATTCATGCGAAATGATATAAACGAGAGTTTCTGTTTCTTCACCGATGAGTACTCGCAGTGCTTGGTAGGCAGGTTCAGCGAGGCGCACATACTCCTCATATTCCCATTCACTCTCATAACGAGTTGATTCAATGCCAAAGTGTTCATAAAGTTGCCACTTGAACTGTCCAGTTAGGTCCTCATTGCTATTCGAAACATTGACTAAGATAACGTCTGTTAGTGTGGTAACGTTCTGATCTTTATTTTTAAATTGCCGTTGTCCGTAAATGATTTCAACTTGATAGGTCTTTTCAATCTCGCTGAGTGCCGCTGCGTGTGGTGTCGTTTTTGTTCCTTCGGCAGCGTGATACAACACCGAATCTAATGCCCCTAAATCGGCGCCAGAGAAAAGAGGTCCAACAAGAAAAGTTTGATCAATCGCTTCGTTGTAGCTGCGGGTCGTCAACAACCCCTCCAAAACTGCACCGATGCCTCCCATTTTTTGGATGGCTTCGTGTGTGACGTGGACAACAATACTCAAGATTTCACCTCGCCCAAGAATAGGTTTAGAATATTTAAAAAATACCATGCAAAGTGGGAAAGTGTCAAGGTGTTTTTAGTACTGGTCAGAGGCGTTTAATCTTCTATAATTTAAACTTCTGATATTTTTCTTGACGATACGTATTTTTTCGTGTAAAATTGTAAAATACTGGGAAATTAGAAGGTTGAACGGGTTTTCCGCAGGAGGAGTTAACATGGCTGTTTTGCTTGGATTAGACGTCGGTGATGTGAGGATTGGTGTAGCCGTTAGCGATGCTCTTGGTAGTGGTGCACATCCGTTATGTACCCTGACTCGAACAAATCGACAGCGTGACATAACAGCAATAGGTGACCTCGCCTCTATTCATGAGGCAGAACGAATCATCATTGGACTGCCTGTCTCACTTGATGGAACCCTTGGGACACAGGCAGAAAAGGTACAGAAATTTGGAAATAGACTGTCGGAAGGGCTTGATATCCCTGTGGAGTTCTGGGACGAAAGGTTTACTACATCGGAAGCAGAAGATATTTTGGATCGAGTCAACGTGGATCCTAAGGACCGAAGAAAAATTATCGACCAAGTTGCAGCGGTGATAATTTTAGATGAATATATGCGTAGCAATGCAAACGAAGCGTAGGTCAAGGTTGATTATTTTTGTTAATGCGTTGTCGCAAATTTCTTATTATAACCTAAGTTGCCACCTTGTAGCACAATCTGTTAGATTGAGTTTCCTGTGAGGACGCAAACTGGAAGTTTGCGCTATAGAAGTGTCCCATTAATCAATACCTTCGCCAAAAAAATGATTGAATAAATAGGGCGGTTGTCCTAAAG
>JAPPES010000120.1 GCA_028824125.1 Candidatus Poribacteria bacterium | reverse complement strand
CGGATATGAGTTTTGCTGGGGGTGCTTTACCACTGACGGATCCAAAGATTTTGGACGCACCACTTATAATTATGACGGGACACGAGAGGAAAATGACCAATAAACGTAATTTGATGCGGGGTGGAACAATGAAATCCGGCTTTTCAGATGAAGAACGGGCTGCCCTCCGAAAATATGTGCTTGAAAGAGGGGGCACGCTATTCTTTGATGATTGCGGTTTGAAAGCGACATTTTCAAATACTGTTGAGTATGAACTGCGACAGATATTTCCTGAGTATGCTTTAGAAAGATTACCGCATGACCACGAAATCTATAAAATCTACTATAATCTTAATAAACCCCCAGAAGGAGGTGAGGTATTTTGGCAAAGTGAAAATAAAGCACAACCGACAAAGTATAAGTTTCATCGCGGCATATATGTACCACGGACACCAGGTGCCAGGAAACAACCCAATCTTACGTTTAGAGATTCACAAGGTGTGCTCCGGACGACAAATAGACTCGGTGTTATCTTCAATCAAAAAGATTATTTGTGTGCAATGGAGACAGCAGAAATAGAATCCAGAACTGCACTTAGGATGCGCCGTTCCACTGATGTCTATCGTTTTATGACGAATCTGATGATTTATACACTAAAATACGGTGGGAACACTGATCGTTCTGAGTATGAGAAATAGTTGGTGCGTTGTGTAAGGAAGAATTGCATGGTCCGTGTGCCTTTCCAAACTCTGTATGATGAATTTTATCGTGTGCTTGTAGCAGTCGGATTGACCGGTGCAGAGGCGGAATTATGTGCCAAGTTATTCGCTGAAAATCAACTTCTCCGACTGTGGACACTCAGACGACTCTCTGGGGTTGGTTGAAACAAGATGAACATATCACGCAATAAAGATAATCACAGTTTACCATGTAGAAAATACCATTTCTAAGTGATTATATTGCATTATTTCGTAAGTTGGGTTTCGCTTGCGACACCCGCCAAATGCTACACGCGCATTTGGCGTTGATTTGAACATGGTAGCAGGCACGCTCCGCGTGCCGTTATGAGAAATATCAGTGTAATTATTGTCAATAAAAAAGTATTTGATATTTTAGGAGGTTGTATATAATGTTCAGAAAATTGTGTATAATAGGATTGGCTTTTCTGATGAGTCTTATGGTGATGACGCTGACTGCTGATGCTCAAGAAAAAATTCTTGGTCCGTATCTCTGGATGATTGCTAAAACTGTAGATAGACAAGGTGGTGCAAATTCTACCCATGTTGATTCACTTGATGAAGCGAGCAACGGCAAAGTCACCGAAGAGAAAATCGCCAAAAACGGTGCAAGAGAAGGCTACGAAGTTGGTAATTATGAGTGGACACCTGGCACACTTGCCAATAACGGAGATATTAATGCTCTCGTTAATGACATAGGTTTGGAGGCTGGTGAGTTAGATCATATAACGTCTTATGCGCTAATTGTCCTCAAAACGAAAAGAGCGCAAGCAAACGTAGCGATGGGTGTCAGTAGTGATGACTCAGTTAAGGTTTGGGTTAATGGCGAAGTTGTTCATACCCATGCGGAGAACCGGAGTCGCGGCAAGGAAAACACCTTCCAAGATCATTTAAAGGTTGATCTAATAAAAGGAAATAATTTGATCATGATAAAGGTCAGTGAACGTGGTGGTGGATGGGGTATGCACTTCGGCGTAGGCGGCGACTATGAATTAGCCGAAATTGATGCCATTTTCTTGCCAATTGAACCCGCTGGTAAATTAACAACGCAATGGGCACAAATCAAGAATATCCGGTAATTCTGACCTGATATCTCACAAAAGAGTGTTTTCAGTTTTCTCTTCATTCAATGAAAAATTCTGCAATGAAATTTTGTATAAACTCTGTAATTTGTATAATATTGTACTTCATGCCGTAATTGATTACCGAGTGAACCACTAAGTTGGATGTGTAAATATTTTGGCATTAACTATGTCTTTTTCTTGTTGGAGGGCTTTGTAAACCCGATAAATCCAAATCGACGCAGCGTGCGCCAAATCAAGAAATCAACGCTACAAATATCATTAAGGCATTCCCCGTATGGCACGCTGCGGGATTGAAGGCCCGACAAATCATGTAGAATCATGCACAGAATACCAAAAGCGTATTCTGCCAAGCACATTATAAGTAGCAACTGTGTTAGTTTGACAGGACGCCATTTACATGTGTCCTACCTATCCCAATTCACTGAGGAGTATACCTAACAATGACCAAAATCGGTTCATTCAAAAAATGGAACATAACTGTTCCTAGTGTAAGTCTTCTGCTTGGTGTCTTATTGCCTATTTAAAAGATCGTCACAAATCGTGCAAACTATTACAATGGTTAATTTCATGGGGTTTTTCCTTCTGTTTAATTTGATAAAACATTATAGAGGAAATCCATGGATTTAGAAGTATTTTATAGGTAGCTACTTAGGTTATTCTATATGAAGGTGTACTGATGAAAAACGATGATGCTGAACTAATTCAACGCACATTAGAAGGTGATCAACACGCTTTTGCTCAACTTGTAGAAAAATATCAAGAGCAGGTACACACCCTTGCGTGGCAGAAAATCGGTGATTATCACATCGCACAAGAAATTACGCAAGATGTATTTATCACTGCATATCAAAAGTTTCCTACCTTCACACACTACAGACAATTTGCGGGGTGGCTTTATGTCGTGACAAATCGCAAATGCATTGCGTGGCACCGAAAGAAAAAAATAGAAACGCAATCGATTGACGAGACAAATCCTACCGAGTTAGACGAGGTATATTATTCAGAATATATGTCTCAACAACGCGAAGAAGCGGCAAAAGAGGAACGGCGTACTATAGTTCAGAAACTGCTCAGTAAGCTACAAGAAAGTGACCGCACAGTGATGCACCTCTATTATATCGCAGAAATGTCGTGTGAAGAAATTGCTGAGTTTTTAGGTGTGGCTCCCAACACCGTTAGGAGTCGACTGCACCGTGCCCGTAACCGATTAAAGAAGGAGGAAGCAGTGATTAAAGAAAACCTTAGCAGTTTCCAACTGCCGACACAAATGACAGAAAACATCATGCAGGAAATTTCACGTCTTAATCCGGTAGCACCTTCAGGCAGTAAGCCCCTGGTTCCCTTAGCAGTGTCTGCGGCCGCTGCCGTTTTAGTTCTATTGCTAATGGGATCTGGTACGCAATACCTAAATCGTTTTCAGAAACCGTATAGTTTAAACGCACAATCTGAGCCGACGATTGAAATTGTTGACACGCAAATAGTTTTCGAATCTCCAACAGAACCTACAGTTAAAAACAAAGTCGGAAATACAGATATAACCAATGATAGCAACAGTGCAGGACAAAATTCTGACACGGCGCTTACTGATGCAACACAAGAGAAAAATGGTATTTCAGACAAGAAAGGACAATGGAGCAAAACAAATGGACCTGTAGGGGGTAGAGTCGTCAATCTCTATGCAACAGTCGATGGAGATGTATTTGCAGGAACACAGAGCGGAATCTATAAACTCACAGATGATGGTGCAGCGTGGAATCGCATCTACTTACGTGATATATTCTCACACAGAAAACAAATGAGCGGGATGCGATCCGGACCAATGGTAGAAAAAGACGGTGTCCTGTATCTTGCCACAGATAGAAAAATCCTGAGATCAAAAGATAGAGGGAAAACATGGAAAACACTCTCTGTGCATCCTGGAGGTGGACTTATCGATATGGTGATTTTGGATCAAACATTCTATCTGTGTCTAATTGATGAATTCTACCTTTCAGGTGATAACGGTGTTTACCGTTCAGATGATAATGGTGCATCATGGGTTCGGTTGACACCATTTGACAATAAATACCCAAACATAGAACCTCGTGCAATTGCTGTTATAGATGACACTGTCTATGTCGGTACCAATAAAGGACTCTATCGTCTTAATGGAAACACCTGGGAACAAATATTCCTTGATGAGATAGGTGAAAAAAGCACATATTTACCAATTATATCTATGGAAGTGAAGGACAACTTTCTCTATGTTGCCAGAAGTTATCGTATTGAAAATAGTTTTCGCGTATTTTTAGATGGAAAAGGTAGAAAACCCGTACATCTAATCACTAATGATTCCTATGTAGAACTAAAGGAAACACCATTGTCATTACACCGTGCAATTGGTCTGGCACAGGAAGCAACAGATTTGTCATGGGCACTGTTCCAATCAACTGATCATGGAAAAACATGGAAGAATATTACTCCGAGGAAAGACAATACAGATAAAAATGTGACTTCACCTGACAAAAAAGATATGAAGAAAAAGGATACTAAATCATCACATAATTCAAGATTATACACCCCTCTGAAAATCGCTGTAACCGGAAAAAAGTTGATGCTTATAGATCATGACAAACACTTTTTTTCAATTAATTCTGGTGAAACATGGAGAACCTTAGAAAATACAGAAAACTTAGGAAGTGCTTATGCAATGGTGTCGTTGAATGAGGATACTTACTACAGAAGTGGAAACTACGGAATACATCGCACAACAGATGGCGGTAAATCGTGGCATCAGTTTAATACCGGACTCGTAAATACAGATGTTTGGCAATTGATTGCTGTCGACGGCACGCTTTACGCCAATTCGGTAAATGGGTTTGTCCACTCAATTGATGGCGGTGAATCTTGGACACCAGTTAATGGTGATACAGGTTTTATCACACGCATTATGGAATCCAATGGAGATATTTTCGTTAGAGACGATAAATTGGGTGCACCTCGTTTTTTCCGTCTTTCCACTCAAGACAATAGTCTCATCAATATTTCTGAAATACCTGTTTTAGATAAAGTTGATCCGTATAAAGAAAACCCTCAATTAAATCGTCCTACCGGTTTTATGAGACGAAATGTGTCCCATGGGGATGGTTCCTTCTTTGAATCGCAGCTTGGGGGTATTGCTGTTGTCAATGGGACTTACTATGTTGAATACGGCTATCAACTCTACAGATGGAAACCCGGTAATACTCAATGGTTAAACACAGGATTATTAGATAAAGGAATTAGTGAAGATTGGTCTTATTGCTATGCAAATAATATATTTATAGATGCAATAGGATTTAGATTTGCAGTGTCTGGAAACATAATTTACGTCGGTGAAAAGGAAGGTCAACTCCTGCGTTCACTTGATGAAGGATTGACTTGGACTGATGTTACAGGAAACCTTCCATTTCCTATAGATCATTACAAAGCGATAGCTTTGGCAGGCAACTTTGTCTATGTTGCAACCGATAAAGGTGTTGTTATGTCAGCTAATGGAACTGATTGGTATATACTCACCGGTGCAAAAGGAAAACCGCTTATTGTTACTATGTTTGCTGTGGAAGGGACAACGGTTTACGGGGAAGCAAGGAGAAAAATATATCAAGTGAATAACGGTATGACTACGTGGGAACAAGTTACTCCGAAAATTCCGCCTTCTATTGCGCATACTATTACATGTTTTGATGTTGATGGGGATACGCTTTATGTAGGAACAAGAAAACGGGGTGTGCTTCGCTTTTCACTTGACGATTCTACGGATCGATAAACAATTATGGTGAGTCTAAAATAAGGTGAGTTTGATAAATAATTTTAGAAGTTACATATCATTGGCGACTGACAGTCTTTAAATTTGCCTCCGTTCTCCGAAATTTGCAATAACTGCTGTATTGTGTTTAATTCTACGTCAAACTATTCACAACTCGCTATTCTTGATAGTGATTTTCCATGAGATAAAAAAATGAAACGCACCTATATGTTTTTTAGAATGACATTCCTGTTCAGTTTTTTTTTGCTTGCCGTAAACGCTTGGGGAGCTCCGTATATTTCCTTTTCTTCTGACCGGACAGGGCAAAGTGACATCTACATCATTGATACAAACGGTAAGAATCTACGCAACCTAACAAACCATCCCGCACCAGACGGTGGTGCAGCAGCGTGGGCACCAGATGGGCGTTCTTTTGCTTTTGTGTCGGACCGTGATGAAAATAACGAAATCTATATTAAGACATTCAATGTCGCTCAGGCGCGTCGGTTGACAAATCATCCGGAGTTAGATTATGCTCCAGCCTGGTCACCTGATGGAAATTGGATCGCTTTTGTATCCAAGAGAACAGGAGAATTTCATATCTACAAAATAGATATCAACGGCAAGAATCTAAAGAGGCTTACTTATCAAGGAAAAGACAACCATAATCCAGCCTGGTCTCCAGATGGGCAATCAATTGCTTTCCATTCTATTGGAAATGATGGCTTCGGTATCTATGTGATGGACGCAGATGGAAAAAATTCCAGACAGATTATAAACCCGCGACATGTAGGCGGTTCTCCTCGGTCTCCAGCTTGGTCACCTGATGGAAAACAGATTGCTTGTCAGGTACCTAATAATGATGGGAATGGTATCTACATCATGGATACAGATGGACAAAACGCCCGCTGCATATCACCTCTTGGGACTTTTAGCTATAATCCTGCGTGGTCCCCTGATGGTAAGTGGATTGCCTACCAAGCCTACGATGCAGGAATTGCGAATCCTTGGGGAAACCCGGATGCGGTGCGACACATTTTTATTGTTTCTGTCGAGGGGGGCGAGCCACGGCAAATCACACACCATCCTCGGCAAAATGGTTCGCCCGCATGGGTCCCCGAAAGTCCTTTCTCCGTTTCTCCGACTGTGGACACCCAGACGACTCTCTGGGGTTGGTTGAAACAAGCTGAACGAATGACGCAATAAAGATAATCACGGTTTACGATGCAGAAAATACCATTTCTAAGTGTTTATATTGCATTATTTCGTAAGTTGGGTTTCGCTTCGCTCTACCCATAGGCGTCAATTTAGTGCCTGATTTTCTTGTGGGAGGGCTTTGGAAGCCCGATTTTGTCCGCCTCACTCTGTCCAATCGGGGTTACAAACCCGCAGCATGCCAAACGCGCATGCTGCGTTGATTCACTCCAACAATAGGATATATCCTTAAATTGACACATAAGAGTTTCGCTTCGCTCTACCCAACGGACATTTATATTCAATCTAATTATCAAACTCACGTTAAAATATGTTCTAAATAGCATTTACACTTTTCCTTGTTTTGTGCTATAATATCGTAGGAATTACCTAAATTAATTCTACATCGCAAATCGTGCTATGATAAACCGGAACTATTAAAACAGGTAGGAGACAAGTTCTATGGAATATAAAAAAGCCTGTATAGCGATTTTCTTATTAATGTTGTTCATTACCCCGCTTTCAATCGGTAAAGATATTGAATATGATTTCACATTTGTCCGTTTGAAATATAGTGGAAGTTTTCGGCATAAGAGTTTGTGGCATATAGATTACCCAGCCGCAGAACGAAACTTACTCTTTCAACTTCGCAAACATACAAGCATTAAGGCGAGTCCTCAAGAAAAAGTTATTGAGGTAGGTTCACCTGAACTTTTTGACTATCCGTTTGCATACATAGCGGAATTAAGTCGGCTCAATCTTTCCAAAGCAGAAGCTGAAAATCTTCGGGAATATCTATTACGTGGCGGTTTTATCATGATGGACGACTTTCACGGTACAGAACAGTGGAAAAGATTTTATAAACAGTACAAAAAGATATTCCCTAAACGTAAACCAAGAGATATTCCAATAACGCACCCTCTTTTCCAATGCTTTTTTAAGATTGACAAACTGATGCAAATCCCTGCTCCTGCTGCCTATAGGAGTGGAAGAACACATGAAAAGGATGGGTTTCAGGTGAAATGTATGGGTGTTTTTGATGATAAAGGCAGACTTATGATGATGATTAACTTCAATACGGATTTGGGCGATGCGTGGCAAAATGCTGCGGAGGCCTTCTATCCGCGTAAGTTTTCAGATATGGCATTCAAAATGGGGATTAACGCTATTGTCTATACGCTTACCCATTGAAGCTATAATATTCGTTTAGCACTATTATACCATTTCTAATATATAATGTGTCATTTGCTGGAATATCTTGTAGGAGCGACCTCCTGGTCGCGACCAGGAAGTCGCTCCTACAGAAGAAAGGCCCCTTCAGCAGCCAATAGTTGAATCTCTTAATGAAATAGTATTTATTAGAATTGGTATTACATCTTTCTCTTCCACATTAAAGAACATCAATTTCTTCCTTTTTACGCCCTCTTTCCGTTCTTTTCCCAAGAAAAATTCATTTTCCTCTGAAATAATTGCAATTTTTTCAAAAAAGTGCAATTATTGACCTCAAAATTGTGTCTATATATTAAAAGATCAATTTGTTTTTGAGGTGCGCGATGAAAAATAATGATGCCGACCTGATTCAACAAACTTTAGATGGTGATCAACACGCTTTTACTACGCTTGTGAAAAAATATCAAAAGCAGGTCCACGCGTTAGCATGGCAGAAAATTGGTGATTTTCACATTGCGCAAGAAATTGCGCAGGATACTTTTCTCACTGCGTATCAAAAGCTGGCAACGCTCACACATCATAACCGATTTGTGGGATGGCTCTATGTCATTACAAACAACAAGTGTAAGAATTGGCACCGAAAAAAACGATTAGCTCTCCAATCTTTAGAGGAGACAAATCCTGTTGAATTAGAGGAAGTGTACTATTCAGAGTATATGATCCAACAACGCGAAGAAGCAGCAAATCAAAAACGACGTGCAGTAGTGCAGAAGTTGCTCAGTAAGCTGCAAGAGAGTGACCGCACAATCGTAAATCTGTATTATATTGCAGAAATGACATGTGAGGAAATTGGCAAGTTTTTGGGCGTATCTCCGAACACGGTTCGCAGCAGGCTTCATCGTGCACGCAACCGATTGAAAAAGGAGGAAACAATGATTAAAGATAACCTTAGTAGTTTTCAACTGCCAACACAAATGACAGAAAACATCATGAAGGAAATTTCACGTCTCAATCCTATAGCTCCGTCTGGAAATAAACCCTTGGTACCGTTAGCAGTGTCTGCGGCCGCTGCTATTTTAGTTCTATTGATAATGGGATCTGGTACGCAATACTTAAATCGTTTTCAGAAGCCGTATAGCTTAAACGCACAATCAGAACCAACGATTGAAATAATAGATACACAACTCGTTATTGACACGCCAGCAAAACCAGCGGTGCGGACTCAAGTTGGGAAATCTGATGGAACTGGTAGGCCCGAAGGAGTAGGGCAAAAACCGGACGCGCCACTGCTCGCTGCAGCACATGCCGATGAAACTGAAATCTCAAAACCGATACGGCAATGGAGTGATGTAAAAGGACCAGAAGGTGGTACAGTTGGGGCCTTATTCACAACAAACCGTGGTGACGTGTATGCAACGTCACAAAACGGTCTCTATAGACTCACAGATGATGGACAATCGTGGAAACTCATAAACACTATCAAATATTCTGTCCGTGATGCACTAACAGGAAGGAATGTATTTCGGTATATGGCAGAGTGGCAGAATACACTCTACCGTGCTGTTGATAAAGAGATTCTTGCTTCTACAGATGGAGGAGTAACTTGGAAAGTTTTTTGTGAATGTATCAAAGGTGAACTTGTCGGTATGGTGATAACGGATCAAATACCAGGTGGACAAAGCGATATGACAATCTACCTTGCTTATGAAAAAGGAGTATTCCGATCAGATAATGCGGGTAAATCGTGGACACCGTTACCCGAAGGTATAAAAGACAGGACAATTCGCGCATTTACTGCTGTTGGAAATACCGTTTTTGCGGGGACCTATAAAGGTCTCTATCGCCTGAATGGAGAGATTTGGGAACAATTGTTTTACGATCAAACAAATCGAAGAAGTAACACTTACCCTATACTTACTTTAGCAGCTTCAGGAAATAATCTCTATGTCGCAAGACCTAATAGCAATTTACATCAATATCAACTTAGATTTGGAATTATTTCGAGAATGAGATTCGATTCTCGATTGGCAAGAAGAGCACAGGAAACCGCATTCGGCGGATGGTCACTATTCTGTTCTACCGATCAAGGTGATTCATGGGATCCTATAACACCGACACAAGACAATATAGAGAAAAAAGCCATTTCCATGGGCAAATTATTGAATACATTTACACGGCGCGAAAAAGATAATAAATTACCCTATAATCATAGAATTAGAATATTTATCAGTATTGCTGCATCCGGAAAACAGGTTTTGGTGGTAAGTGATAAAGAACACTTCTATTCAACGAACACAGGTAAAACTTGGAAAACGTTGGGCAATACTAACAATATGGGAAGTGTTTTTGCTTCGGTATTGTTAAATGAGAATACTTTTTATAGATCTGGAAAATTCGGAATTTATCGTACAACTGATAGCGGAAAAACGTGGCATCAATTCAATACTGGATTCGTAAATACACATATTAAGGAATTGATTGCTGTTAACGGTGTCCTCTACGCGCATACGCCAAGTGGGCTTCTCAGTTCAACTGATGGTGGTGAATCGTGGACACCTGTTCCCGGCGATACGGGTTATTTCACGCGTATGACCGAATCTAATGGAGAACTCTATGTGAGAGATGATAAAATCGGGACACCTCGGTTTTACCGTTTATCTACCAAAGATAATAGACTCATTGACGTTTCCAAAGTACCCGCCTTTTTTAATGTATATGACCCAAACAAAGCAATGGAAGAATTGCGTGAAATGAATACTACTCATAGCAGACCACTAACAATGATGGGAAGTTTTTATACTTCAATGCTTGGCAGTTTTGCTGTTAACGAGGGGACGTACTATGTTGAATACATACACAAACTCTTTAAATGGAAACCGGGTCTTTCTGAATGGATGGATACAGGCATTTTTGATGAAGGTGATAGTCTTGACCATTCTTTCTTTACTCTCAACTGGTCTGAAACTATCGGTTTTAAACTTGCTGTTTCAGGAAATACTGTTTACGTTGGAAAACAAGATGATCATCTCATGCAGTCTGTTGATGGGGGAAACACGTGGAACGATGTCACCACAAATCTTCCATTTTCTGTAGACGGTTTTAGGGCAATAGTTTTCGCTGGAAACTTTGTTTATGTGGCAACCGACAAAGGCGTCGTGTTGTCAGGCAACGGCACTGATTGGCACACAATTACCACTGCAAAAGGGAAACCTCTCGTTATGAATAGACTGGCAGTGGATGACACAACAGTTTACGGTGAATCTAACCAAAAAATATATCAATTTAAGAGGGACATTGGCACATGGCAACAAGTCACGCCAAAAATCTCGCATCATGTTACCTGTCTTGCTGTTGATGATAACACGCTCTATGTCGGGACGGATAGACAGGGTGTGCTTCGCTTTTCACTTAAGTAATTAATTTGAGAATTCACGGAGTGCGGTTAGGAAACCGCACTATAAGCGTTAATTTAGTGCCTGATTTTCTGGTTGGAGGGCTTTGTAAGCCCGATTTTGTCCGCCTCATCCTATAAAATCGGGGTTTTAAACCCCTCCAACAATAGGGTATATCCTTAAATTGACGCTTATGGTACGGTTAGGAAACCGCCAAATCAACGGTATGAATCATGGCGAATACGCATAAGGTATTCGCCATGATTCCCCGCCTACCGAGAATTATCGCGTTCATTTGGTATCATACCACCGCTCAAGTCTGTTTGGCGTTTGTCCAAAATAGCCATAGTGGAAAAATCAAGGTAAACCTTGATTTTTTTGTTCTTTTATGATATTTTATCTAAACCAAAACGACCCAACATTTCTTGAGGTAATTTTTGAGTTACAAACAAAAAGCCCTGATATGCGTGCCAATCTTTTTATTGATATGCTTTGTCCTGATGTGGCAATTTCCCAATGTCGCATCTGATGATGGGAAAGTTGTGTGGTGGTATAGCGTCATTCCACCACTACTTGCTATCACTTTGGCAGTCATAACAACACGCCTATTTCTAAGTCTTGGTGTGGCAGTGGGTGCAGGACTCCTCTTGGCCTGGAGAGACCAAGGGTTATCGTTAAATACATTTTTTTCGGAAGTAGTTTGGTTTGCGCGTGCGGTTACTATTACTAATGACGGAATTGATCTCTTCAACTTATGGGTGATCCTTTTCGTCCTTTTTATGATGTCTATGATCTCCGTAGTAATAGCATCTGGAGGGATAGCGAGTGCCATTTCAATTTTATCTCACCTTGCAAGGGGGCCCCGTTCTACCCAATTCATCACTGCAGTGATGGGCACTGTTATTTTCATAGGTGACTATAGCAACGCCATGCTCGTTGGTCCTACGATGCGACCTATCATGGATCGGTATAAGGTAAGTCGTGAAAAGTTAGCGTATATTGTGGATTCGACAAGTGCCCCGATTGCTGGGCTTGCGTTTGTTAGCACATGGATCGGCTATGAGGTGGGTCTTTTTAACGCGGTCGCTGAAAATATTGGTTTAGATAGTGATGGCTATTCAATGTTCTTTGATGCGCTGCCGTTCCGCTTTTACTGTATCTTGACTATCATTTTTGTGCTCATCAATACCCTCAGTGGGCGGGATTACGGGACGATGCGGCGTGCGCAAACACGTGCTCGGGACACAGGAGATGTTTCAGCACCCGATGCGAAAGTGATGGGTAATATTGCTGCAGACATTGGAACAGAAAACAGTAAAACCCAAATCCTTTCTGCAGTTATTCCGCTTACGCTCCTCTTTGGCTTGATTCTTGGTGGATTATGGATAGATGGTAAAGGAACAGGTTCTATTTTCTCGCTAATTTCATGGCGTGATGCGCTCTCAAATGCAAATAACGTCAAAATACTTGCATCTGCCGCCGTCACCGCGTTTGTCGCATCGATTATATGTGCGCGTGTGTTCTCTAAATTGTCCTTTCCAGAAATTGGTAAAGCTGTCAAGGAAGGACTTTCAGGAACGCTTTTACCGATAGCAATTATTTTATGTGCATGGGGTATAAAGGCAAGTTGTGATAAACTATTGACAGGTCAGTTTATCGCTTCACTACTCAGCGATGTGGTGTCGCCATTGTGGTTTCCTGCCCTCGTTTTTGTTGTTGCATCGCTTACCTCATTTGCAACCGGCACCAGTTGGGGGACAATGGCTATTCTTATCCCGACAGCGATTCCCGTTGCGTTTCTGCTTGACAACAATAGTTATGGAATTACCACAATCATCTGTCTCGGTGCGGTATTAGACGGTGCTATCTTCGGCGATCACTGTTCGCCAATTTCGGATACGACTATCCTCAGTGCAATTGTGAGTAGTTGCGATCCGATGCATCATGTGAGGACGCAAATGCCTTATGCGCTGACTGTTGCAGTAATTGCCTTAATATGTGGTTATCTTCCTGCTGCGTTAGGTTTGCCGTCATGGATCGGGATAGTAATTGGAACAGGAGTTACTATCCTACTGTTTTTAGGGTTATATCGTCTGCGCCCTGATTAATAGTAAACCCCTCAATTATTTGAGGGGTGTGCATAAACAATTCCGATTTAAATATGCGCTTAAAGGTAGTAGGCACACGCCGTGTGCCGTCCACAAATTCAAAGAGGCGCAATGAATTGCGATTAAACGGCACTTTGTGAAATAATGCCGCACCTAAAGCCTGTCCCTGTCTATGCTGATGTGCCAAATATTTATGCACACTCCTCAATTATTTATACACTGCGAATCAACGCCAAATAGTTTATGGCATTCGGTGGGCTTACATAAAAAATCGGTAATATTGCAGAAATCTGGTGCGGTTAGAAACCGCACCTACCGGGGAGTATGCACATATTTTCGCAAATTCTACGTTCTATTGGGAAACCGTAAAAACCGCTTGGCATTCCCACCCATAATATCGACTAATTCTGATTCTGATAGGTTAGGTAGCAATTTCTCTATGATAGTTGTGAGTTCTCCGTAACCCGGTTCTTCCAAAATCCACGGAAAATCAGTTGCCCACATCAATCGCTTTATTCCAAAGTCATTTAGCAAATTCCCGTGCCATCCAGCTAAATTTTTATATGGATATGTCTCCCTGCTGAACGCGTACTGACCGGATAGATGTACGGTAACGTTTTCAAATCGCGCCATCCGATATGTTGTGTGCATATTGAGGTTGTAACCCGATACTTGGATCTGTGGTCTGCCAAGTTCGTCTAAAGTGAATTTGCCCTTGCCCGGTGTCATACCGAGATGATTGAGAACCACCCGAACTTGTGGAAACGCTTGGACTAAATACGGAAGCAGATGTGCATCAATTGAACGCGGATAAAGCCATAAAACGTAATCTTTTTCAGCAGCACACTCCCAAATAGGGTATGTCTTAAACTCTCGCACATCCGTTGTTGCAAAAATATCCCTTGGTCCGCCAAGTTCAAAGAGACGAAATCCGATTATGCCTGTTCCATCTGCCAATTCAGCCATGTGTTCTGCTGGTTGTGGATGATCAAGGGGAACAAGTCCTATTCCAAGAAACCTATCCGGATAACTTTTGAGACAATGCAGCAGGTAACTGTGATGTTCTATACTTGTGCCGCCGATTTGAACGAGTACTGCTTGGTCAATCTGGTGTTTTTCCATCTCATCTAACAGTTTTTCGGCAGGTTCTTCTCGTTCAGCGGGACAAATAGAGGTAATTTCTCGTGGGAATTCGGGTGAAACCTTTGTAAATACGTGGACATGTGCATCAATGCTTGGCATAAGATTATTTCCTTTGTGGACAGATTTTCAACGCACGTGTATTAAGGTTCAGTCAGCCAAACTAAACAACTTACGACGTTCAGGTGTTGTGCAATATTCGGAAATAGCGGCGAACTGCTCAGGTCCAATCCGCCCTGGTGTGCGTTTCTCATAAATCAGAATAATTGATTTTCGTGGCACATCCGAAGCATTGTCCATTGAGGTATGCCAACCACACGAATTGAACATAATAGCAGTGCCTGCTTTTCCCGGGAAAGTTTTGTATCCCGGCATACTCTCCTGTAGCAACGGACGTTTATAAGGACCTGAATTAGGCTTGTGACTGCGCGGAACAAAACCGAATTCACCGCTTCCTGTGGGGACATCGTTGACGTAGATTTGCACTTTAATATGAAGTGGATTGCTTTGCCCCACATCGGGATGCCACCCTGTGTAGCTGACGGGCCACGGTGCAACCGTTCTGACTTGTGGTCCTAACAAAATCAGGTCATCATCTGTAAATTCCATCAACGCGCCGTAGTAGCTTGGGTGATCAATCAGGTCAATGAATATTGGGTCTTTTTCAAGTGGGCTTGGAATGTCGTAAAAGGTCGCAGCGGCTTCACCTCCTTCGACTTTATCTAACCATTCTTCCTTACATTCTGCTGCCCAATAATCAAAGACTGATTGCAGCCGTTTCAACTGATCGCCTTGTATCGCGTTTTCAAAAACGAGATACCCTTCTTGTTCCCATTGTGTTTTCTGTTCTGATGTTGGTCGAATCATTATTTTACCTTCCCCCTACCTGCAATTTTCCATATAGTTTCAACTGTCTGTCCGCGTACGCATATAAGTTCATCGTGAAGATTGCTTGTCATTCCTTGGTGCAGCGGAATTACAGAGAGTCTTTCACCGACTTGAAATTGATGTGAACATTCGCTAACATTTATATGTCCGTGTTCAACGGACATGCCGTAGATTTTGGCTTCTGGAAATTCAATGATATGCCCATAAGGCGATGGTGGATAACTGGTAAACGTTTTTTGTCCGCCATCAACGATTATTCTGTCGGATGTTGGCGTGCTGACGACTGTTACGAGAACGCGAAGCACACATCGGTCTGGCGATAACATCTCTGAATTACCGATGCGTGTCATGCCTTCATAAACATAAGAACCGCTGCGTGTTTCCGTGCAGCCAAGTTTTTTTGATGCTACTTCTGAACCTGTTCCACCACCACTGATTATTTCTACAAGAATACCATCGTTCTTCAATAGATCCACTGTTTCGGTGATGAACGGCTTTGCGTTTACGTTACTCGGATAGGTCATCACACCCAGAAAATCGACTCCTGACATTTTTGCCACTTTTTGAGCAAGACGATGCGCTTGTTGTGGTGAACCGACACCACATCGTCCACCACCTGTATCCAATTCCAGCACAACGGGGATGAGACACCCATCCGCATTCGCTTGCTGCGAAATACCTGTCGCTGTCACTTCAGAATCGAGGGCAACTATAATCCGCGCACGTTTTGATAACGTTGTTAACCGCTCCAACTTCGGTTTGCCAACGATGTTATACGGAATAAGGATGTCGTCAATTCCCGCTTTCACCATCGCCTCTGCTTCACCTAATTTTTGACACGTAATTCCTTGAGAGCCAGCGTCAAGTTGTAATTTGGCGATTTCTGGGACCTTATGTGTTTTGGTATGAACGCGTAGCGGAATATCAATGTTACGGCAGAGGGTTGCCATTCCATTGATATTTCGCTCAAGCACATCTAAATCAGCGATTAAGGCAGGCGTGTCTAAATCGTTGATGTGCATAGATATTCCTCCAACAGAATTTCATCTTTATGGTAGATTTACAATTATTCAGACATTGCGTCCGGTACAGTTTATTATGAGTACACTCTATTTTACCCTAATTTCCATTTTTTTCCAATTGATACTTAGGGTAATTTAATTTTAAGTATAGTTTGGACAATTTTAAAAATTTCTATCCGGTAGATTTAGGTTAAATGAAACGCTGGACAGCGCAGAAAGATGCT
>JAPPES010000074.1 GCA_028824125.1 Candidatus Poribacteria bacterium | reverse complement strand
CTCTTTTCTACTTTTTGTCTCTAAAAATCTTAAAACTGTCCAAACTATAGTAATATTTAGTACTATACTTTTATTTATACACATGTTTTGTTGTGATGACAATATAGAAAATGATTTTATAGGAAGATCATCTGCACTATACCCTTTTTTTATCGGTATAACAGCAACTTTAACGGAGATAATAGATATGGCATTCTGGTTTTTTGATAGACAGAAAAAATACTATAATGAGAGAATAAAAGAAGTTAGATCCGAGGGTAAAGCCGAGGGTAAAGCCGAGGAACGTGAAAAGTGGGTTGAGTGGGCAGAAAACGGTCAAAATCCCGATATGCGACCTGATAAAGTTGTTGATGTGGATGTAGGTTTATCCAAACCGACTGACTGATATAACTACTTGTGAAATATCATGCATGAGCATGTGTGTGGCAGTCGGAAAACCTAACAACCATGCTCCGATTATACAGAATTTCGTTATTTGATTTCAACTGGTTAATTTGATTAGTATTTGTATTCATTACTAATTATTGCGATACAATATAGTTATTTATAGATGATAAAATAATGAATGATTTACAGAAGAAATTAGAATGTGAAAGATTGGTAAATGAAGGGTTTAGTTATAAAAGTAATGGTGATTTTGATGAAGCGATAATTAAATATCGAGAAGCATTAGAGTTTGTGCCTGAAACTGAACGTATAAGATTTGAAGGCAGGGAAGACTATCATGAAAATGCTGACGAGATACGGAGTGAGATATGCAATTTTATTATGAATGCATATCAAGATCTAGTAAATAAAACTTATTTTGAAGCTTTAAAATATAATCCTAATAATTATCGTGTTAGGACTGACACATTGCACATGGCAAATTTCTATTTGTCTAGGTATTTGAATACGTAGGTTATACTTCAGTTTTTCATGTGATTGTGAAAATCGATTTTCCTTTGATTAGGGGATGTAAGTTATATTGGTTGGGAAAACGGATTCAATTCGATATTATGATCCGTTTTCTTTTAATATTATTTACTTTGAATCAATTAAAGCATATTTCCGAATCGCTGTCAACCTTAAATACCTAATCGCAACCCCTATCAAAAAGCCAGTTCAAAACGACTTAATACTCTCACGTAAACATGAAACATATATTGAAATCAGTTGACAAAACTTATTTCACCTTGTATAATAACAGCAATCTTTTTCGGATTTCGGATACACGATCTTACGTCAAATAATGTTATTTCTGAATTCGGATTTTCCTGAATTATTTTACATAACGCACTTAGTAGTTTATGACATAAAAGTTTGGACTACGCGTCTGGAATTATTAAAACTGGTTTTGATTTGGTGTCTATTGACAAAAATTAACATTGGTTTTTCTAATACCTGGCAAGTATGACCTTCTGATTGATTGTGATTATATGCAAGCTTTGTATTGAAATCCAGTGTTCCATCTAACATAGTTAGCTCTTGGAGTTCTGGAGGACAGTCAAGACATATAGCACTGTATATAGCTTTCATGATATTTCTCCCTATACAGATGAGTGTTATGAACACTCAGAAATATTATCGAATTGTAGTGGGTTTGGTAGTAATTATAGCAGGTAGGAATATAGAATGCAAGCAAAAATCAATTTATGTCAGGAACTATTCAATGCGTTCAAAATTAACATCCGAAAACAACTTAACAAAATTACCGTAAAAAACATAATTCCGAACATCCGATGTTGACGGTATAGAATGATTTTTAGTATTCATCGTTCTATGCTCCTTCTGTATAGTTGGTAAACGGTTCGGTTTTAGATATTGAGCCGTTTACCTTTTATATTATTTAACTTGAATCTGTTAAAACATATTTCTAAATCAATATCAACCCTAAATACTTAATCGCAACCCCTATCAAAAAGCAAGTCCAAAACGACTTATTGCGTAATTTTTTACGTGAAATGTGTTTTTAAATTAGACGTTATTATATCGGAAAAGTTGTAAATCCCACTAAATTTTTCTGTGTTTCGTCCACTTAACGTGAATTCGGTATAAGGCTACTTTTGACAGTGCTGTCAATTAACGCAAAGAAAATAGGCAGATACCCAAAAGGGATACCTGCCTGTTCAAAGGGTTGTCTCTGTGGACATCTTTACTTCTTAATCGTCCCCCACGTCACTTTTTTTTTACCGCGTGGGGCAACGTGCAACGGGCCTTCTATCCAGTCTGGACTCTTTTCATTTACTTCCCCATCTGTCAAGCGCGTGAGTTTTTGTGTATTGAGATCGTAGCGATAAATATCATAATTCGGGTTCGGTTTATCACGCAATCTTATGTCTAAAAGCAGTGATTTGTCCGTGTGCATCCAACACGCAATGCCATAAATCAAATTGTCACCATGTTCTTTATAAAGCCCCTGGACTTGGTATGACTTACCGCCTATTGGCACAATAGTGAGCCGGTGTCGCAGTTCCTGTTGCACGTCGTTGCCATGCACCCAGCAATCATCAAACAGAACCTTTTTTCCATCCAGAGACCACCGCGGAAAAAACCGCAGCCTCTGTTTCGCCGGCCCCAGATCCCGCAGCAGCGGGCGCTGATTCGTGCCATCCGCGGACATGACATAAATATCTTTGCCAAACTCTGTAAACTTTTCATAAACAATCTGGGCACCATCCGGCGACCAGTCGGGAACAGTGGAACTTCCTTCTTCTCCGTCTTCAAGCCCAGTGAGCCGCGTGACAGCCCGCGTCGCCAGGTCCATCACATGCACCTCCCATTTTCCACTTCGCGAACTCCGAAAGACGATTTTCTTCCCATCCGGCGACCAGGATGGATAATTGTCGCCAAAGTTGTCGTCAGTGAGCCGTTGGACGTTCGTTCCGTTTGCGTTCATGAGAAACAACTCCGACGAATTTTGATTCTGCTCCATATATCGGGTAAAAACGATCCTGTCGCCATCTGGCGACCATCGGGGGTATGTGTCTCTTGTTGGCGCCGTGTTTTGGGTGAGCCTGCGCCGCTTCGTGCCATCATCTTCCATCACGTAAATGTCACCATCTATACGGCAAACAATCTTCGCATCCACAACAGACGTGCTTGACAAGAACAGACAACCGCTGAACAAAATAGCAATTAAAGAGCTTAGATATTTCATTTAGATAGACCTCCTCTTATACGGGAACATTTTAGAAAAGCGATGCGGATAGACCGCACCGCTTCTGCTTCTCTTTCAGAGAGGGTTATTCGATCTCAAATTGAAGTTCGGCAGTCGAGCTGAGCGTTTGAGAGTCATCACCCTCGTCACCGAAACCACCATTCCCATTCAAATCGAAGGTCAACTCTAATTTCCCTTCGCCTACCGCAGTGAAATCCCCTTCTCGTCCTTCCATATCGTACGTGAAGGTGTGGTAAAAGGACATCCACCAATCGTCGTTTTCGTCCCACCACGTACCCGGCTGTAACGTTCCTTTTTGTGATTGAGGGTCTGGTGACCAAATCGAAAATCTCTTCTGTCCATGGCCCAACCACACAGAGGCTTTGATGGTGACATAGTATTTAACAACAAACTCACTCGTATTCCAAATGCCCCCATACCCACCAGCTCTGACTTCCGGGTGATAATAATCAGCACGCGCCATAGTCTGTGCTGAAAGACCATGGACAAACCAATTGTCATGGTCAGCGGATAGATCCATCGGAAACAGACAGATTGTAGAAAAAAGCACGATTAGTGCTAAAATAGAAGCGTTTCGTAGATTAAACATATTTTCTTCTCCTTCATAGAAGTAGATATACTCTCCTGAGCATATCGTTGAACTTATCACACTGAACGCTCTTTGCGTCCAGCGGTCATTATTGATTTTGACAGTCCCGAAAGGAGAGATGTTGGCAGGAAAATGAAAAGTTGCTGTCAACTGTTTCCTTCGGGCCCGCTGGTTTCCATCTTTCAATAGCCACAGACCCCGTGCCTGTGCTAAAATGAAAACCAGCCCTGTCATTCTGAATCAATGGCATGGCCGCGCGTTGAGAGTGGCTCTAACACTATCAGCGCGCCCCAGCATAGCTGGGTAAGCGTGCCCAGGTGCAACATACACACATCTTGTGCATTTATCACACCTTTTGTAAAGTATAATACATAACTTTACAAAAAATGTCAACTACTTTATAAGTAATTTCCATTTTTAAGTATTATACGACTTTTACATTTTTTGCGCAACAACTTTTTTGGGGTGTTTTTTGCGTATTGTATGTGGGACGGACGCAATTTCCTCATTTTCAGGTGTTAATTGTTGAGAAAAACTCTAAAACAGAACACCTTTGGGAGAAACAAGGATATTTAGTTTTAAGAATTTTCAATTAATGAGTAGGGTTGATAGTTTATATCGTCCGTCGAGTTTTGCTTGTGCTCTCCCCTTATGTGTCAACTTAACGTTGATTTAAAGGTAGTAGGCATGCTTATGAAGTTTAAATAAATATTTCGGTAATTTGGCGAGGTTAGGAAGAAATCAACGGTATGAATGCCTGTTGGCATTCCCCGCCTCGCCAGCAGAATGTGAAAAATGGACCAGAAAAATAGAAAACTAAATAACCCTGGAGAGAAATAAGAAAATTGACGCAACGGCATAATCTATGATAAAATTCTAAATAGACTGTAGAGAAGGAAAAATGATGAAAGCAATTGTTAGGGATAGAGACGGAGGACCGGAAGTCCTGCAATTGAGCGATGTCGCTCCACCTCAACCGACACAAACGCAGCTACTGGTGGATGTCAAGGCAACTGCCCTGAATCGCGCTGATCTCATCCAACGCCGCGGCGGATATCCGCCGCCGCCCGGTGAATCTGAAATACTCGGTTTAGAAATTGCTGGCACAGTTGCGGGAATGGGAGAAGCTGTTACCGGATTTAATGAAGGTGATAGAGTCTTCGGACTTGTAGGCGGCGGCGGTTATGCCGAACAGGCGGTTATAGACTACCGCATGGCAATGTGCGTCCCGAACGAATGGAGTTTTGAAGAAGCCGCTGCTGTGCCAGAGGTGTTTTTTACTGCTAATGAGAACATTTTTACATTAGGACAACTCACAGACGGTGAGAGTATTCTAATTCATGCAGGTGGAAGCGGAGTTGGCACGGCAGGCATACAGATAGCACATCACGTTGGGGCGCGTGTGTTTGTCACCGCAGGCACACCCGATAAAATTGACAAGTGCAAAGCACTGGGCGCTATAGCAGGTATTAACTATAAGCAATCTGATTTTGTTGCTGAAATTGAGCGGCTGACAGATGGGGAAGGTGTGGATGTTGTGTTGGACTTTATTGGTGCGCCATATCTCGCGCGGAACTTGCAGATTCTGAAAACGAAAGGACGTTTATTACAAGTTGGATTGATGGGTGGTGCCGCTACAGAAATAGACTTAGGCATAGTGATGCGCAAACGCCTGCAAGTTATCGGTTCTGTCATGCGCCCGCAATCACTTGATGAAAAAATTGCTATCACGCAGCGATTTGTCCAACGTTGGCTGCCGGCTTTAAAAGCAGGAACGCTCCGATCAGTCATTGATTCTGTGTATCCTTTAGCACAAGCTTGTGAAGCACACCAATATATGGAAGCGAATCGTAATTTTGGAAAGATTATTTTGAAGATATAATACCAAATTAACGCGATAATTCTCGGTAGGCGGGGAATGTCTAAAGACGAATGCGCCAAATCAACGGTATGAATGCCATTTAGGCATTCCCCGTATGGCATTCGCCATGATTCATACCGTTGATTTGGTGGTTTCCTAACCGCACCATAGGTGCCAATTTAAGGGTTTTCTAAACTTGGGAACCTTCTTCAGTCCCGTAGGGACGCTATGTTTATAGATATGAGATGTCCATATGTCTTTAGTCCCGTAGGGACGATATGTGTATCCCAACGACATATTTTCTACATATCGTCCCTACGGGACTAA
Organism: Candidatus Poribacteria bacterium; assembly: GCA_028824125.1. GTDB lineage: Bacteria > Poribacteria > WGA-4E > WGA-4E > WGA-3G > MSPOR6. The sequence goes on along the minus strand of JAPPES010000074.1, from coordinate 11,833 downwards.
AGTGAAGGTTTTTAACGTTATCTATAAACATATCGTCCCTACGGGACTAAATATAGGACAGTCTCAATGATAATGGATATTGAACTATGTTCAAAAAATGCAATCGTTTTCTTAATTGGTGTTTTCTATAAACATACATTTATGTGAAACAATTGGTTGCTAAAAATTATTTAGCACAACTCGTTAAATTCATATTTTTTGAAGAAAACCAAATCGGTTTGCAACTAAAAAATAAATCGTTATCCTTAGTAAAATATACCTTACAGTTCGTTTTCAGGTTTTGATAATGCCCTCAATTAAACATTGGAATAAGAGATCAGTGTCTTTGTGTAAACGTATTGTGTCCGCGTTACTATACGCGATACAACATTTTTTGAGAATATTTCCCATGGTATCAATGCGTGCCATGTGCGCGCCTTATTTTATTTTCGTATCAATTTTGTATGTCTTTAGTTTCGCTGCAATTGCTGATAATTCGCTTATTCTGACCCAAACGACCACAGCAGATGGTATTACCGTAAATTTCAGACTTCCACAACTCCATGTCACACAAGTCAAACCGAATACCCAGTTTAAAAGTGCGGGTGGTGGTGTGTACCATGCGGTAAAATATTCAGAGTGTGATTGGATTCAAGAACCGGGTTATCCCCGATTGCCAGCTACGCGTCTGCTTTTAGCTGTTCCTGCTGACGCACAACTGAACAACGCTGATGTTTCTGTTAATGCTGGGACTTCACGGACCCATGGTGGTGTCCGACTTCTGCTAACGCATAAAGAAGTTCCTGTGAGTACCGAAGGTATTTCTGTTAAAGCCGGCCCTTTACAAACCGATAACGGTATGGGACATCTCCCGAATAAAAAAGAGACAAACCCTAATTCCGGTGCCGCGCCGTATCCAGCAGTTTTAGCACGCATAGAAATGGATGGTTACATCCGTTCACAACGGGTTATCAGTTTATCTTTACATCCAGTACAATATAATGCTGCAACGCGCGAACTTCGTTTTTATAGCAGTCTTACTGTTTTTATTCCTTTTAATTCACAATTGAAAACTCGTGAGGCAGGCACCTTATTCAACGCTGTCCCCACAAACTTAAAGCGTCCCGTATCGCCTTACGAACAAACATTTGCACAGCAGATTTTCAACTACGGGGACTACCGCAAGGTTTTCAGCGTTGATTTGGAAAGGGCGCGGGGTGTCGGTGCTGGTATAGGTACGCTTCCATCTGCTCCTGCTGCACCAGGACAGGCAGACCAATCACTTCAGACCCGTTATAAACTTTATATTGACGAAAGCGGCGTATATAAGGTTACTGCGGCATCCCTCCGTACCGATTGGGGCATTGACCTGATAGGAATTGATCCGCGAAAAGTCCGCCTCACACACGGGGACCAAGAAATTCCTATCTACATTAGTGGTGCAGTAGATAGAAGTTTTGACGCAGAAGATGCGATCTTTTTCTTAGCCCACAGTACTACTGATCCCGAAAGTCCTTTTCCAAAGAATGCTTACACTTTGTGGAACGTTTACTGGCTAAGTATCGCTAACGCAGGGCAACATCCTGCACGGGTTTCACAGATTGAAGCAAGTCCCAGCGATGCAACAGCGGTGCAAGTGCCAACCTTTCGATCGCGCGTCGTTTTTGAGGAGGATCATCTTACCAATAACCTTGAATTTGTTGAGCCGGATACCGTTGCGTCTGGTGATAAACACAAATGGTTTGATGCTTTAGACTTTTGGTACTGGGACGGTATCAAAAATGCAAGTGAAATTGGAGAATTGCGACTTGAATTTCCGCTCTACGACGTTGCGAAAAGTTTTGAACCGCCAGAGGTACAGGTCGTTTTGCAAGGTGGAACGCCTGTAACACATGAAATCTTAGCAGCGGTTAATGGTGTGCAGTTTGATCGCGCAACATGGGATTACCAAGCACAAGTGACCCTTTCAAAGAGCCTCCGTACCTGGAATAATCTTAAAGATGTTGCACAAGGTGAAACAAACGTACTTTCTTTAACCCGTATTGATACCACTTTTGAAGAGGATACAACACGCTATCCGTATCATATTTACCTCAATAGATTTTGGGTTGAATATACACGCCTTTTTTTAGCTGTGAACAACCAACTCCGTTTTCGCACTCCTGTCAAGGCAAGGCAGGACAATGAAAATAAAGGTATTAAACATCAATTTCGGATTGATGCCTTTCTTGATTCTCAGATTACCGTTTTTGAAACAGATGGGGACACACTTACGGCAAAACTTCAAGGCGTTAATATTACGCGTCGGGCAACCGATAACGCCATGCGCACGCGTCTCCAAGCATTAAATTCCGGAGACCTGAGAACTGTACCAAATATTACATATACAGCAACTTTTCAGATACCGGATACCCGCACAACTGAGTTTATAGCAGTAGCTGAGACTTCACTTCGGAAACCTGTTCAGATTGAAACCGTCCCACCGATAGATTTACGAAACCCGTTGAATGGTGCGGATTACCTCGTCTTGACACATCCGAGATTTAGAGGTACAGCCGAAAAATTAGCGAACTGGCGAGCGACAACAAGAGGGGGCGGATACCGAACCAAAGTTGTTAACGTGACAGATGTTTATAACACTTTCGGTGATGGCACAGTGCATCCGATTTGGATAAAAAACTTTCTAACGTATGCATACCAAAATTGGGCACCGCCAGCACTCTCATATTTGGTTATCCTCGGTGATGGCACTTATGATTTCCGAGGTATAGATAAAGATACTTATCTTGAACCGCCGGAGCTTACAGGTTATATACCTCCTCACTATATTTCAACTGATTCGTACGGTCGAACCTCCGCAGACCATTGGTACGCCACAGTCTCTGGGCACGATGAATTTGTAGATTTTTATGTCGGCAGATTAAGTGTTGAAAGTGAGGCGGAAGCAGACACAGTTGTTGACAAGATTATCAATTATGAAGCACAACGCCCTAATGGAGCATGGAGACGCCGAATTATCTCGGTTGCTGATGATGAAGTTAGCAATTCCGGTGATCATATCTTTAAAAAGAGTCTGAACGAAATTGCCAAAGACCATACACGCCTTGGCTACGAAACTGTTGAAATTTATCTTGAAGATGTCACAGATGAAGTTGAAGCTAATCCCGACGAATTCTCAGGAAGACATCCTCGACACGTCGCGAAAGACTTAATTATTAATGCCTTGGGAGATGGAGGCGTTGTTGCTCAATATGCTGGACACGGCGGACGGGTCGTCTGGGCACACGAAATCATCTTTGATAATACCTCTATTGATAAAGTCAAAGAGACCGCGCATCAACCCTTTATGCTCGTTTTGAGTTGCTATAACGGGTATTTTGACAAACCCGGCGAACCGAGTATGGCTGAAAAACTGCTACGTAAAGATAGGGGCGGTATCATCGGGATGCTCAGCGCAACACGCCTCACTTACGGCAGCGGTAACGATGCACTAAACCGCATTATTTTTGATATGTTATTCCAACGCGATGTCCGACAACTTGGTCCTCTCAGTTTTGATTCTAAACTTGAATATCTTCTGACAGAAGGCACATCGCAGCTTGATATCATGCTTGAATATACACTTTTCGGGGATCCGGCGATGCAGATTGCAATGGCAGATTATGAAATCCTGCCCGAAATTGAGACAAAGACAGTCAAAGGAGGCGATACGCTTACAATTGCCCCCGGATTCATTCAGACTGCACGCTATGATCCTAAAACGAACAAGAAAGTTTTTACACGGAATACCAATTTTGATGGAGAACTAACAGTAAAGGTGGTTTTTCCCGGACAACAATCTGTTGGTATAGACAAAACTGGTGCCCCGAAGGAATTCTACTCTGGAGATGTCGTTGACACAAAAACGATCTCAGTGCAGCGCGGTAGTTATCCGGCTGTTAAATTTAGCGTCCCAGAAAATATTTCACCAGGCGATGCACATGTAGAGTACTATGCTGAAAATGCAACCGAAATCGCTGTTGGAGGTGATGGTTTCACTGTGGAGGTCCCAAAAATATTGGACATAAAACCGAAAGTGGTTACCACTTCATCAGGAGAGGACATGTTTGAAATCTCCGTCCTTGTTTCTGATGAGAACAAGGAAACCGTTTCTGTTGTGTTAGAATGGCGGAATCTACAAACCGCGGATAATGGGAAGGTTGCATTAGAGCCTGCTGAAACAAATTCGGATTCAACATCTGCTATAGCATCCACGGCAAGATGGTGGAAACTTCCTGAGCCTTTACCTGTCCCAACTGATGGTTCCGCTTTACGATACGATATTCAGGTTACGGATGAAGATGATTTTGTTGTAATCTCCGATTATTACCGGTTCTATCCATATAGGTACCCTAATCTTTCGGTGGTTTCTAAACGGGGTGAACACATGGGGCAGATTAGCTATAAGTTGGGTGATTCTAAAGGTGCTGCGCATGAACGTTTTTTGTCTGTTGATATTGAAATCGTAGGTTCCACTAATGCTAACGATGATGTTATTTCTGAAAACGATCTGATTTCAGAACTTGGGCTTTCTGATGTTAACATAGAAGTTATCTTTTTTAGTGGAAATCCAGATATAGATGAAAATGGTATCGTTGATGCTGATGCGAATCGGCTTGGTAGAACGCAGATAAAACCGAATGACTGGGTTGTGCGAAATCCGTTACATCAACAATCTAACGCGTATACACCGGATCCACTTAATATCAATCCTATTGCGACTGTTGCTATTCCAATATCTCTGCGTAGTGGTATACACGATGTGTTTGTCTACGTTGATCCGATTTTTAGCGAAGCGGATCAGCAAGGAAAAGTAGTTGAAAGTAATGAACAAGATAATATCGGGTATAGGCAGCTCACTGTTTCCGATAGCATCATCGGTGAAGGACCAGCGCGAACCGTCAGTGTTGATGGCGGCATCCGCATAGTAACACCGGCAGAAGTGGTTGCGGATAAGCCGTCACTTCTTACTGTTTTACCAATAATGCCGGATACTGATGACGCTGATGACGCTTATTTTATTGGTGGGACAGGAGAGGTGCGAAATACTAAAACAGAATCACCGTTTCCTATTATTGGAAGTGAACGAAAAGGCAATTTCAAAACAGGAATGCTTTTCCCGATAACACTTGCAGCACACCCGTCTTTACAGGGGTACACGCTACATTTAAACGAAACTGCGTCTGATGCCCTATGGAATTCGTTTAAACTCCATGCTCCGGTTACCGTTGAACTTGATTTTGATTGGGCGGCATTAGAACAAGAGGTAATAGAGGAACTTTTTGGAAGTGATGCGGATGTGTCAATTGATATGTCTGCTATAGAAGACACGCTTAGCACTGCTGTTGAAGCGCGGGCGCGCGATTTAGGTGTCTATCTCTGGCTTGATGCCTTAGCTAACTGGACACGGCTTGAATCTGAAATCAAAAGACATGTCAATGGCAAAATTGATACGGCTACCCGTGCTACCCAAATACGGAATAATAACACCGGTGATGGTATAATTAGAGATGTTCATATTCCGCAAGAAGGTGTTGACGTAGGTGTCTGGATAGTACTTTTTGAGACGGCGCGGACCTACCGTCTCCTCTTTATACCTGGAGAATCTTCAGGGAACACGAAATTAAATAATCACCAATTAGAAGAGATTGCAAAAGGAATATCGCGTACATCTTGGACGAATGTAGAAATAAACGCCACCGCAGATGTCCCGGGATTTACTTTTGATATAAGAGATGGGGAAATCCCTTTTCAATTCGGTGATATTTTACGTTTCAGTGTCACGAAAATTGAAATACCAGGTCAGGAGAATGTTCAATTCTATGCATCCGCTTTTGCCAATGGAAACAGAGGAAATGGGACAATTCAGTATCTTGACTTGGTACAAGAGACGATAATACCTCAGGACACATGGCTCATCATGTTTGTTTCCCCAACGCAGTTTCAGATTGAAGGGGAAAGGACGGGAGTCTTAACAAAGGATGGCGCATCAATATACGGAACGGTTGGCAAACCTTTGGAACACAGTGATTATGGGTTGAATCTACTCATAACGCAAGGTCCCAAACCCTTCGCTGCAGGGGATCGGTTCCTGTTTGAAACTGCTACAGTAGGAACAATTCAAGCAAAAAGTTCATATTTAGGTACAGTTACCTGTCTCCGAAGTGAAGATACGGTGCCACCAGACATCCAATTAACCATTGGCAACCAGCAACATTTTACTTCTGGTGCATCGGTTGACGCTGCACCGCTTATTCAAGCGACACTCACAGATGCGCGCGGTATTGATTACATTACGCGTCCCGTTGAACTCGCCTTGGGACGCTTTGGGGAATTTGAGAATATTGCCGAAACCGAATACAAACTGACACAGCATCCAAGTTCAACACAACTCATTTTGACATACAATTCTCCTGAACTTGAACCTCGTGAATACCAGCTCCGACTCACAGCGAGCGACCTTGATGGTAATGAGGGAGAGAATGAAATCACCTTTCATATCCATGGTAAACTCCAATTAGTGGAACCCTTGAATTATCCGAATCCTTTCACCCGAGACACGACAGTGACATGTGAATTGACGAAACCCGCGAAGTCACTCACTGTTAAAATATATACCCTTACCGGACGGCTTATCCGGCAACTCAAAACAGAGGCACCTGCAGGTTTTGTCCAACTGAAGTGGGATGGTAAGGATGATGATGGGAATGAGGTTGCTAACGGGGTCTACTATGGAAAAATTATTGTTAAAAGCCTTGATGATGAAAAAGACCAGACACACATTCTCAAAATGATGAAATTGAAGTAGCCATTGGCAGTTTGAACAACAACTTATGAAAAAAGTTTTTATTATCTATATCCTTTTTATACTCGTAATATTACCCGCTGCAGCTGAACGGACATATACAGCAGATTTTCTTACATTTGGGACAGGTGCGCGTCCATTGGGCATGGGCAACGCTTTTACTGCTATCGCTGATGAAGCAAGCACCACTTATTATAATCCTGCTGGCATAGCGCAGCTAACACACCATGAGTTTAATTTTATGCATGCCACGTTTGCGGACCTCGCTGCGTATGACGTGGCAAGTTATATCTACCCGTTTTCTTCCAAAACAACCTTCGGTATCAGTTGGCTCCGGGTTGGTGTTGACGATATCCCGATTACAGGCGTTCCGGTTACTACCAAAGCAATTGGTCCTAATAATCGTCCTTATGTTGTTGGCACTTTTAGTAATACAAGTAATGCTTTTCTACTCAGTGGTGCCCGGCATCTTACCACTTTACCGCGAGATGTCTCTATCCATCTCGGTGCCAGTCTCAAACTGATTTATATTGATGCGTATCGTAATGCTAATGCTATTGGTGGCGGAAGTGACCTCGGTATTCTCGCAAAAACTAACGCAGACAGATCGACTGCCTTCTCCTTTGGTGTTGTCGCGAGCGATTTTCTCACAACCAAACTTTATTGGAACACACCGCCAGAAAATGCTGGTGAATCACCTCATACAGAGACACTCTTGCCGCGTCTAAAAATAGGAGTTGCTTACCACCAGAAACTTGCTATTTTTAATAGCAGACTCACCTTAGCTGCCGATGTAGATACTCGTAATGACTATGAATTCCATACCGGTGCCGAATATGTTCTCTTTGATCTATTAGCACTTCGTTGCGGATTTGATGGTCGGAACGGTACTTCCCGCGCGATGTACTTCACCGCAGGTGCAGGTCTTCAACTCCGATTCGTTACCGGCGCAGCATTCCATGTTGACTACGCTTATCAACGACAACCAGATTTAGGCATCAGCAACCGTCTCTCCCTCCGTATTAGGTTTTAATATTTTGTGTGGCATGCTGCATGAGATGCATCAAAAGCGTTGACAGTTATGGGTTTCGCTCCGCTCTACTCATAACTGTCAATTTAGCACTTGATTTTCTTGTAGGAGGGCTTTTCAAACCCGATGTTTTCTGTAGGAGCGAGCTTCGCTCACGACCGTTCGTCCGATGTCGCGAGCAAAGCTCGCTCCTACAGAAGATATTACCATTTCTGATATATAATGTCTCTCTTTGTAGCATAAACTGTCAGTTTGTGCCATCCTCCGTTTGATTTAAAAACCGGTAATGAGAGAAAAATTAATAGAAATGGTATAAGAGCTGCACAAACGCGCATTTGACATTATTTTCTGGACTGAACACATCCACAGGACAGATAATATTCCTTAAATTGACAGTTATGGGTTTCGCTCCGCTCTACCCGACGAACAGGTGGTTTATATTGAAATGTGAAAATATAGCAGAAAACCGAAAACTAAATAACCCTGGTTCCGAAACCGTTCTGCTTGACTTTCTTGGGGCATTACTGTACAATATTTCTATGCCGCAAGACTGCGATAATATGGCAAAAACAGGAAATCTTGATGATTTACCATTAACTTGAAAGGAAATTAAAATGGAACTGACTGTCAAATTGACAACTGAACAAGTTATTGATTTTATTCGACAAATGCCTGGAGAAGAAAGACTGGCAGCCATTCTTGCACTTGCAGAGGAGTCTCTGCCTGGAAGTGCCGAACGGATGAAGTCCCTTGAATCAAATGTTCGAGAACTTTGTGCGGAACGAGGGTTGGATTGGAATACAATGACAGATGAAGAACGCCAAGATTTCATCAATGATGTTGTCCACGAGGACCGTGAATGCGCCCAATAGTGGTTTACGATACGAATGTGTTGATATCAGGTATGATCTGGGGAGGCGTTCCTTACGACTGCATTGCACTCGCACAAAGAAATATAGTTGAAGCTGTAACCTGTACTGAAATACTTGAAGAATTTTCGCGGAAGTTAACTACCAAATTTAATGCTTCTCCATTACAAGCGGCAGAAATGGTAGCTGAACTTCTGAATTTTCATCAATCTGTCAAAATTACAAACCAACTTCAGAGCGTCACCGCAGATCCTGATGACGACAAGATAATAGAATGTGCTATTGCCGGAAATGCTACTCACATTGTTACGGGAGATAAGCGGCACCTGTTACCACTTGGAAATTATCAGGGTATCTTTATTGTAACAGCTGCAGATCTTCTTGCACAATTTCAGTAAAAATGAATTACCAAGGAAACAATATGCCCAATTACCGAAAAAACTCATTTCGGTAATTGGGCGGAATCGTTCAATTTTCAGTAGAACTTACAGAGGATGTCAAGGAAAAGGTGTTGTTAGAAACGGAACTCATTCGCGCGTGGCAACCGAAAACGAATAAGAATAAGTTAGAATAGACAGACAGCTTTTAACCTGCGTTACGGCACGCGGAGCGTGCCTACTGCTTTTAACTCATCGTCGCCGTCTCCGTTTTTGCGGGCGTGATGCTACTTTTTCAGGTTCAGGAATTGGCGTTTCAACATTCACAGCCACTCTTGGTCGCTTGGACATCCATAGCATAAAAAAGATTCCAAAACAGAACAGGATTATACTAACGACCTGAGGCGATGTCAACCACGACAAAGACGATGTTTCTGGAAACACACGCGGCGTCAACCGCCAAAATTCTACGATAAACCTTTCCACTGCCAGCATAATAAGACTCGCGCCAAAGAGTAAACCTGGGATTGACGCAAATTTTTTGCGTTGTGACCAGAGAATGCCAAAGAATGTAACCGAAATCAGCGTTTCATAGATAGGTGTCGGGTGGACACGGTCAGTTGTCGGTACAGTACCTTCTGGAAATGCCATAGCCCACGGTACATCAGAAGGCGGACCGTAGTCTCCATCACCAGCAAGCAGGCATCCAACGCGTCCGATACCATACCCAAGCAATAAAAGTGGTCCAATTACGTCAACAGTTGGTAGGAACGGATTGGGTGATCTATGGATAACCCAGGCAACAGCTGCACTCCCACCGATCAGTCCACCGTACCAGACTAATCCGGTTGGACTAAAGAGGTTGTGAATGGAAAAGTTTTTTACTAAGAACAGTACATAATAGATTTTCGCGCCGATAACCCCACCGATAGCTCCTGCGGCGACAATTGTTACGGCTACATCTCCTTGAAAACCTTGGCGGTCCAATTCGCGGCGCAACATTATGCTGCACGTGATGAAGGCAGTGGCTAACATAACACCGTAGCTATGAATGCCGATCGGAATAGAAAAGATCGTCCCAAAATCAATGAGTGTAGGATACATTTACAATTATTCTCCGAGGTAGGCTTGCCGCACCCGTTCATCCGCCAAAAGATCAGCAGAGGTCCCCTCAATTGTAATTTCGCCTGTCTCCATAACATAACCTCTATCTGTTACGGTCAAAGCAAGTTGCGCATTCTGTTCGACCAATAAAATTGTTGTCCCCTCGTCATTAATTTGCTGAATAATTTCAAAAATCTGTTTAACAATAAGGGGGGCAAGTCCTAAAGAGGGTTCATCAAGAAGCAGTAGTCTCGGATTTGACATCAGAGAACGCCCAATTGCTAACATCTGCTGTTCGCCACCGCTGAGACTGCCACCTCGTTGCTTTCTCCGCTCCGAAAGTACAGGAAAATAATCAAAAATTCTGTTTAAATCGGTTCTTATACCTGCTGCATCTTTTCGTATGTAGGCACCAAGTTCAAGGTTTTCGAGCACCGTCATATCCGGAAAAATCAGCCGTCCTTCGGGCACTTGCGAAACCCCAAGCTCTACACGCTGCTCCGCTGAAGTAGAAGTAATATCTTCACCTTCAAAATATATAGTGCCTTCTGCCGGTATGTGAACGCCAGAAATAGTCATCAGTGTAGTAGATTTGCCAGCACCGTTTGCGCCAATCATACACACCTTCTCACCAGCGTTGACTTCAACGGAAATGCCGCGCACTGCACGGATATTTCCATAATACGTATGAATGTTTTTAAGTTCAAGCATCATCTGATGTTCCTAAATATGCTTCTATAACGGCTTCATCGTTTTGCACGTCTGCGGGTTGCCCTTCGCTGATTTTCTCGCCATGGTCCAACACAGTTACCCAGTCAGAGATTTGCATCACAACTTTCATATCGTGTTCAATCAGCAACACAGAGATTCCCCGTTCTCGGATAGTATAGATAAGCGAAATAAGTTCTTGTGTTTCTTGTGGGTTCATCCCCGCAGCGGGTTCATCAAGGAGAAGCAGCAAAGGTTTTGTCGCCAAGGCTCTTGCGATTTCAACACGTCGTTGGTCTCCGTAGGATAGGTTCCCCGCTGCCTGGGCACCAACGTCCGCTAAACCTACGAATTTTAGCATCTCCTCAGCATATTCTGTTATTTGTTGCTCTTCATGTTGTTGTTGCTTTGTTCGAAAAACTGCCCCTATAAATGTGGCAGAGGTGCGCGGGTGTCTCCCAATTTTGACGTTATCCAACACCGTTAGTTCTGTGAAAAGCCTGATATTCTGAAACGTTCTGGCAACACCGAGCCCAGTAACCTCATCTGGACGAAAACCGTTAATTTGCTTTCCTAAAAAATTGACTCTGCCCAGTGTCGGTTTATCTAATCCGGTAACACAGTTAAACAGTGTTGTTTTCCCGGCACCGTTAGGCCCTATCAAACTGGAAATTTGTCCAGCACGCACCTGAACTGTAACTTTAGACAGTGCGATGACACCACCATAGTGTCGACTCAACTCCCGTGTTTCAAGGATGTTTATAGGTTGATTTGCCATCTTCATCTCCTGCTCTAATCATATTATTTATAGGATACCTTAAATAGTACAAAAGTGTCAACTGATTTCTATGCAGCGTCAGGGTTATTTATAGTAGACTTTAGAATTAATTGGACATTATGTTCGGTTCGGTTAGGAAACCGA
>JAPPES010000076.1 GCA_028824125.1 Candidatus Poribacteria bacterium | reverse complement strand
ATTGGAACATCTTGAAAATGCCACAAGAATTCACTAAATTGACGCCTATGGTGTGGTTAGGAAACCGCACCAATCGTTGATAATGCGTTGGGATTGTGAAAAAAGTCCCTTCACTATAGCGTCTGAGTTCGGAGGTTTTTCTGATATTCAGCATGTGCAGTCTGCGGGTCAAACTCCCTATCAAGCACACGACGGAGGCATTGCACAAAACTGATAGGATCGTCTTCACCGAAGATAGTACGACCAAATAGGATGGCGCGCCCGCCGTTCTGCACAACGTTATGTGCAAGGGCAAATGTGCTCCGTGCATTTTGCCTCGGACCGCCCAAAGCACCGATCACAAGTGTCGTATCAAATTGGCATAATTCAGTCCAAACATCAGCAGTTGTGTATGCAGTTTTGATAAACCGTGGACGTTGGTGTTTGCGGAGATAACTCATCGTGCGGACGATAGAATCAGCAACGTACATCCCTCGTTTTTCTTCATCCATTCCCGGCAATTTTACATTCGGTAAAAACACCTCTAATAGATGATCGAATCCTTCAATTTCACCGACAACATGGGCGAATTGCACATAAGCCTGTAACATCCGCTCATCAACAATAGGGTCGTTGTTAAGGGTAATTGAATATAATCCGAGACTGACTCGGCAATCCAATGCCGGACCGATAAGGTTTTCACAATACCGTTGCATGTCTTCTGGAAACACCGTTTGAAAAGGCATTGACGGTCGCGAAGTATAGACACCAAAACGCGGGTTCCAAATAGCGGTTTCCGAATTCATTCGGACAATAGGTGTGATAGGCGTGCTTTCAAAAAGGTTTTCATCGAGTGCCAATGTTTCAGCATCCGCGGGTGTCATCAGAAGTCCATCAAGCTGTCCATCTGCAGCTAAGTCGCGTTGCAGTTGTAAAAACTCAGCGTGGGTGCGATAGTGTGGTTTTGGATGTTGAACCTGTCCAAGTCCTTTAATGCCTGCAGATGCAAGTGGATCAGCGGCAAAAACGAGAATAGAACTTTTCGCAAGCAGCTCTGTATCAGCAAGTTTTTCAAATATCCGGTTGCCCATATATGATTAATTCCTTTAAAGTGGTGCAGGGTAATTCTGCTTAGTTCTCCCTACACATCGGGTTAATATAGTATTACAAAGTATTGGTTGGATCAATATCTATAACACATTCAATAGCGTTTGATTTTATTGCCGGTGGCAGATCATCATTTAAGCGTTGAAGGAGTTGACTTATTTTTTCAACATTTTTACTTCGTAGGAGAAAACGCCACCGAAATTTACCATCTATTTTTGAAAGCGGCGCAGGCGCAGGGCCTAAAATTTTTACTTCTGGAAACGCGTCGGTTTGCCAAATTTGCAGACGACCACCCATAGTATTCGCAGCATCAATGACCTCGTTTTCATTTTTGCCGCGTAATAATAGCGTGGCGACGTGTGAAAAAGGCGGATACTGTAAGCCACTTCGTGCATCAACCTCTTTTTCGTAAAAACCGATATAGTCATGTGTTTGTGCGGCTGAAATGCAGTAGTGGTCCGGCATATAGGTTTGAATGATAACCTCACCTGCGACTTCAGCGCGTCCTGAACGCCCAGCGACTTGCGTAAGTAGACTAAATGTCTGTTCGCTCGCTCGGAAATCGGGTAGATTTAAGGCGGTGTCCGCTACAATGACGCCAACAAGCGTCACGTTTGGAAAATCTAATCCTTTTGCCACCATTTGAGTGCCTATTAATATATCAATTTTCTGATTTTGGAAATCCTCTAAAATATGCTGATGTGCATTTTTCTTTGCGGTAGAATCAGCATCAAATCTCTTGATGTTCGCTGTTGGAAATGCCTTTTGCACTTCTCGCTCTACGGTTTCAGTGCCGAACCCTCTCCGTCCGAAGTAGTCAATTGCAGGACTACCACAATCCGGGCATGATGGGTGCGTTTCACGTTTATGACCACAATGATGGCAAACCAACTTTTTTGTTTCGAAGTGGAATGTCAATGAAATTGAGCAGTTTTCACACCTTTCTGCATACCCACAAGTGCGACAGAAAACATATTTTGAATGCCCGCGCCTATTAAGGAAAAGGATAATTTGCTCACGTTTTTGGAGTCGTTCAGCAATTGCACTTCTAAGGTGTTCGGAGAAGATAGTGCGATTTCCGTTTTTTAGTTCATTTCGCATGTCAACAATATGGACTTCAGGCATCTTTCTGTCCAAGACTCGCGAGGGAAGACTAAGAAGTTTGTAGTTACCCTTCTTCGCATGGAAAAAACTCTCAAGGGACGGGGTTGCACTGCCGAGAATTAATGGGCAGTTTGCAAGCTCGGTGCGTTTCTGTGCTACCTCTCTGGCATGGTAACGTGGCGCTGTGTCCGATTTATACGAATCTGAATGTTCTTCATCAATAATTAGCAATCCAAGTTTCTTGACAGGGGCAAAAACAGCAGAACGGGGTCCTATGACAATATCAGCGTCCCCTTTTTGGATGCGATGCCACTGGTCAAAACGTTCACCAGCACTGAGGCGGCTGTGAAGCACAGCCACGCGTTCTCCGAAGCGTCCAATAAACCTTGATGCGGTTTGCGGTGTCAGAGAAATCTCTGGCACAAGTACGATAACCGATTTTCCGTTTTCAAGAATTTGTGCCATTACCTGCATATACACTTCAGTTTTGCCACTACCTGTTACGCCATGAAGCAAGAACGTCTTGTTTGAATGGTTTTCGGATTGAAGTTCAGTAAATGCAGCAGCTTGTGCTTCATTCAAAGTGAGGGGTTGTGTTGGTGCGACAGGTTGAGAACTCAATGGGTTACGCACTGCTGCAGCGCGTGTAATTTTTATAAATCCGCGTCTTTCAAGTGTACGAAGGAGTGAATTGCTTGCCCGCACCTGTTTTGTCAGTTCAGAAGTGGCTACTGGAACATCTTCGTCAAGCAGGATTTGTAGGATTTCGGCATGTTTGACAGCCGCTGCATGAGGCACACGTCTTGTATTCTGATTAGTCGAATTTCCATATCCATCGTCACCAGATGTTAATTCAGCAATTTCTGCCTCAATATCTGCATGGGGTAAGTCTAAGGTAGCAACATTCGTAAACTGGGCAGTCGCTTTCGGTTTGTGCGTAACTTTAATATCAATAACACCTTTTTCTCGGAGTGCTGTAATTTTTGGACGCAGACTGGTAGAACTCGCACCAATACGGCGTGCCAGCTGATATGGAGAGAGGGCACCTTCCGTTTCCAAAAGTGTAACTATCTGTTTTTGGACTTTTCCTGTTGGGGCAGTGTATTCAGGCCGCAGTTGTATTAGTTGCTGCTTTTGGTTTCGTACGGCTGCAGGAACTGCACAAAAAAGCGCGTTTCCCCACGAAGAGAGATAGTAGTCTGCCATCCATTTTGTAAGTTCAAGTAGTTCTTCGGAATATGTTGGTTCTTCATCAAGACAGTCGGTAATATTCTTAATCTTATCAGGTGCTAAATCAGTTTCATTTACCCGTTCTACAACAACCCCTTCCAGCTTATCTCCGTGAAAAGGTGCTAATACACGTACGCCAGGCTGCACAATTGCATCCAGATATTTTGGGACGGAATAAGTGAAGAGTCGGTTGACTGCAATAGGGAAAGCGATATTAGCGAAACTCATTTGTCCTTATGTCTCAGAGAGTATATCAATCTTTGTCTAAAAGTACCATCACCTGTTGCATGTCTTCCCAGACTTCGCGCTTCGCGTTTGGATTGCGGAGCAGATATGCGGGATGATAGGTCGGCATAATGACTGGTGTATTATCGCTCTGGTGGGCGAGGGCATACGCATGGAATTCCCCACGGAGCGCCGTAATTCCTGTTTTGGTATCAAGCAACATCTTAGCTGCAAAACTACCGAGCGCTACAATGATCTTTGGTTGAATTAGCTCTATTTGTCGTATGAGGTAGGGGCTGCATGTTTCCACCTCATCTGTTTCTGGGTTTCTGTTACCGGGTGGACGACATTTCAGCACGTTCGCAATGTAGACATCTTCGCGAGTTAATTTCATCGCCTTTATAATATCTGTGAGTAATTTCCCTGCTCTACCGACAAAAGGTTCACCTTGTCTATCTTCATCAGCACCGGGTGCTTCACCGATAAACATGAGATCAGCATTCGGGTTTCCCACACCAAAAACGACGGTATTTCGTCCTTCGTGCAATTTGCATTTAGTACAACTTTGCGCATCGGCATCTAAAGCAGATAAATCAAAACCTGCGAATTTGGATTCTGGTTCAGATTCATTTTTTTCTGTTTCAAACAGACCGAGTTGAAGTTGTTCAGCCACGTGTTCCCTCACAGTTGCAACAATTTGTAGATATTCTTCTCTAAGATCGTTTTTATCCATACAC
Organism: Candidatus Poribacteria bacterium; assembly: GCA_028824125.1. Classification (GTDB taxonomy): domain Bacteria; phylum Poribacteria; class WGA-4E; order WGA-4E; family WGA-3G; genus MSPOR6. The sequence continues at coordinate 13,920 of JAPPES010000076.1, read as the reverse complement.
TTCTCTTGCATATCTGCGTTAATTGCGTAGGTTATCAAATAGCCTTAGACCGTCATTCCAAGTGATATATAGAAATAATGCGATAATCAGTACTACACTAATCTGGTAAATGATTTCCTGTGCTTTCCGTGGCACTGGGCGACCACGAATTTTCTCCATAGCAAAAAAGAGTAGATGTCCCCCGTCAGCGATTGGGATCGGTAATAAATTCACGATAGCGAGGTGAATACTAATAAATCCGGTGAAAAACAGTACACTGGTTAAGCCGAAACTAAATATCTCGTTTGTCATCTGCCCAATACCGATAGGGCCCGCAACATACTTCAGTGGAACATCTCGACGGATCAGTTTTTTCAAGAATCGGGTAATGTATGTACAAGTAAACCAAGTGGTTTCAAACGCCTTTCCAAACGCCTCAAAAACATTATATTTGGGCAAAGGTATTTCGGGAGCGCGCAGTTCCATACCGCTCAGGTGGCCATACCATTTTAGTCCGTAGATGCCTTCTACATCATTCTTTGAGGTTTCAGTCAGAGAAAACGTTACTGTTTTTTCTACTCCGCCCTTGCTGATTAATCCAAGCACTACCGAATTACCATCAGCAGCTTTTAACTCATCATAGAGTGATTTACTATTCACAACTTTTCCGTTAAAAGTAGTAATGATGTCATCGGTTTCTATACCCGCCTTTTGTGCGGGGCTATCCTTCTGAACATTTGTCTTCATTTGCCAACGCACAGGTAGTTGAAGAGTATATGTTTCACTACCACGTAGAATACCAAGTTCAAGTGAATCTTTGTTTTGATCAATGTTGTTGTAAAGTTCTTGATATTTTGTCCCAAGCCATTCGGATTTGGGATCCCAAATCCCTGTTCCGAAATGTGGTACGTTGTATATTTTATGTCCGTTGATAGTATCAATTTGATCGCCTACTTTGAGTCCTGCTTGTGCAGCCAAACTTCCTTCATCAATTTGTGATACGATGACATCGTCTTGCTTTAGCAGATTGAGTCTGCCGTATTCAACTCCTGAATCGGAGACTGCTTCGGGTACTACAGTAAGAGTTTTTAATTTTCCATCTCGTTGCACAACAAGTTCCAATTCTTTTTTAGGACTGATAAAAACTTCGGTTTGGAAGGCGGACCAATTTTTAATGCGGTTTCCGTTTATTGAAACGATAATGTCGCCGGGCATTACGCCGCCAGCGGCAGCTGGTCCCTGATTATCAAGCCAACCTATCTGAACACCTTCCTGTTTCTCACCAATGGATTGTCCTGTTAATCCGTTGATCAAGTTTGCGGAATGGCCATTCAGACCTACAGTGAAAACAAACCAAAACGCCAATATGCCAAACAAGAGATTTACAGCGGGACCTGCGATAACAACGAACGCACGGCTACCGAGCGAAGCACTCCCAAATTCACCCTCAGCACCAGTCTGTTCGCTTGGATTTTCACCTTCCATTTGCACATATCCACCGAACGGCAACCAAGAGAGTTTGTATTCTGTTTCTCCCCGTTTAAATCCAACAATTTTTGGACCGAAACCGATCGAGAAAGTGTTCACCTTAATTCCCGCCCGCTTTGCAGCAAGAAAATGTCCAAGTTCATGGATAAAAATAAGAAAGCCAAGCGGAATAATTGCGAGCAGCACCGCTTTGATGGCAGGAAAAATTGCAAGAATTGGGTTAAAAAACTCCATTTTTATATCTCCTACTTTTAATGATTGCAAAAATCGGTATTTATTTAAGTGTTTGCAATAATGTGATTTATCTTTTATCTTTTATAATTGAACGTGTTGTTGATTTTGCCCATTGGTCAACTTCAAGAACGTCCTCAAGTGAGGGATCAGTAATTACGACATGTTTGTTCATAACGCATTCTAAAATAGCAGGAATATCCATAAATCCGATCTGTTCCTCAAGAAAAGCCTCTACCACGACCTCATCTGCACTGCTAAGCACAACGGGAAGTGTGCCGCCGACTTCTGCTGCAGTGTACGCAAGTGAGATACAAGGGAACTTATCTTTGTCAACCGGTTCAAAATGCAGCGTACGAGATTCACACAGGTCTAACCGTGGGACTGGTGTTGAGAGTCTATTGGGATATGTCAAGGCGTACTGAATCATAATTCGCATATCCGTCGGTCCCAACTGTGCAAGTGTTGAGCCATCTGTCCATTCAACCATTGAATGAATGATACTTTCTCGGTGGATAACAATGTCAATTTTATCAAGTTCAATATCAAACAACCACTTCGCTTCAATGACTTCCAGTCCCTTGTTCATCATGGTAGCGGAATCGATCGTAATTTTCGCGCCCATATCCCAATTCGGATGACAAAGTGCTTGTTGCGGTGTTACTTTATAAAGTTCATCTTTTGGTGTATCACGAAATGGCCCGCCAGAGGCAGTTAATATTAACCTATGTATGTCAACTTGTTGGTCTCGTGCTCCCTCTAAACATTGAAAGATAGCACTCATCTCGCCATCTATAGGTATTAAATTTACCCCATTTTTTCGGACTGCGTCCATCACTATGGGCCCACACATCACCATCACCTCTTTGTTCACAAAGGCGATGTCTTTCCCCGCGTTGATGGCAGATAGTGTGGGTAACAATCCCGCGCTTCCACCCATTCCATCTAAAACCTGGTCCGCTTCTTTGATAGTGGCTACGGCTTGAATTCCCTTGACACCAGAAAGGACTTCAGTGTTGTTGAGATCATGTAGGCGTTCACTTAGCCGAGCTGCTGCTGTTGAATCATTGAGTGCTGCTAACCTTGGACGAAATTGGCGTACTTGGTGTTCAAGTGTGTCAACATCCTTATTCGCGGCAAGTGCGACAACATTAAATTCTTCACTATGCGTTTTAACAACGTTGAGGGCATTTTTTCCAATAGAACCGGTACTACCCAAAATGGCAATGTGTTTCATGTGTTTTATTTATGATGGCAGTGCCGTAGCATTCACTTTCTTTTAAACTAAGTGCCACTTTGCGAGTATTGCCCATTTTCTAATGTGAAGATAGATGCGTCAGCAAAAAGTCTACATGGGCGGACTTATGAAAAAAGACCCATTAATGCAAGAAAATAGTAAAGGACAGGTGCGCTAAAGATTAAACTATCACACCTGTCAAGGAATCCTCCATGTCCGGGTATGAAATCGCCGGAGTCTTTGACACCAGCGGTGCGTTTCATAAGCGACACGCTCAAATCACCAAGCTGTCCTAAAATGCTCAATAGCAGACCTATAATAGCCGCGTGTACTAAAGAGAGGGTTTCTGGTAAAAGGAGCGCACCAAGTGCTATGCTGACCAAAGTTCCTACCACAAAACCAGCAATAGTGCCTTCAACTGTTTTACGCGGGCTAATTGGTGTGATGAGTTTGTGTTTTCCGACAGCTCTCCCGATCAGATAAGCACCAGTATCGCTACACCAAATTGTTCCAATTAGCAAGAAAATAAGTTGCATGCCTACAGGTTCTGCTTTTCGTAAGAGAATGCAGTGATAACCGAATGACCATCCGATTGTCAGGATTCCTGTAAGTTTTAGAGTGACGGCAAGTAATTCGCCTGCGACTTTTCCTCGGAATATGCTTGATGCAAAAGCATAGATAAACACAACGACAAAGAAACTGAACAGGATGAGCGAAGTAGTTGCCTTTTCTATTGGTGGATCCAAGCGAAACGCTAACAAACAGAACGCTACCGTCAGAATCACAGGTATCACCGGATTCAATTTGCTCCCGAAGTTACCCGCTAATCTACAGTATTCAATCTGCATCATGAGGACAGCAGCGGAAATGAGCAGCAGGTAAAACCAATCGCCCCAATAAATTATCAGGAGGATTAGCGGGACCAGCACTACAACACTTAAAGCTCGCCGCCAAAACATAATTAGTTCTCTAACAGTTCAGATTCTTTTGCATCAGCTAAATCGTTGATTTGGTCAACGTAGGTATCGGTTAGCTTCTGTACCGGGTCAGTATCACTGCGACTACTTTTCTTATCGCCGCCTCTGCCTTTGCTTCTTCGGCCGCCTGAACCTGCCTCACTCCCTTCAAGTTTGCGAATGGCATCGTTTGCATCTCGGCGGATGTTCCGAATAGCGACTCTACCTTCTTCAGCTAATTTCTTTACGAGTTTCGTGAGTTCAACACGCCGCTCAGTTGTCAACTCTGGGACCTGTATCCGCACAATACTGCCATCGTTACTGGTGGCGAGTCCTAAATCAGAAAGCGCAATTGCTTTTTCAATTTCCGTAATTAACGTTTTGTCCCAAGGTTGAATAACAAGTTGGTGTGGTTCCGGTGTCGTAATTGTCCCGACTTGATTTAATGGGGTTTTGCTACCGTAGTAATTGATCGTAACTTGGTCTAACAACGCTGTGGTGGCACGCCCTGTTTGGACATGCGACAACTTTGCTGCTGTGGATTCGACCGTTTTCTTCATTCGTGATTCGGCATTTTTCAGTACTTCTTGCATCTGAATTTCCTATTCCTTTCTGGTTCGCAGATTCCGATGTACAGTAAAACCTATAATTAATGGAACACTTCTGTAGCGCAAGCTGTCCGAAAATTAATTTTTTAATTCGGTACTTTTCTGTCCAATGCAGGTGTACTCACTGCTGACGATGCGGGGAATCATGGCGAATACCTTGTGCGTATTCGCCATGATTCATACCGTTGATTTCTTTCTAACCTCACCACATTACCGAATTATTTTTTTAAACTTCATTTAGTTTGCGGACTCATAAGCACAAGCTAACAGTTTGTGGGACAACTTCTATTGTCCGAGGATATAGAGTACAAAACGTTTTACAACGATATTCTCGCCGAGTTGTGCGATCGCATCTTTGACAAGGTCCTCAATGGTTTTATCGGCATCGCGAATGTACGGTTGTTTTAACAGACATGCTTCCGAATAAAATTTAGAAAGCCGTCCTTCAACAATTTTATCAACAATATGGTCAGGTTTACCTTCTTGTAGTGACTGCGTTTTTAAAATTGCTTTTTCAGCCTCAAGTTCGTCGGCGGGGACATCCTCTTCGCTGACATATCTGGGTTTGGCCGCGGCGACTTGCATAGCGATTTCTGTTGCTAATTTTTGAAACTGCTCTGTGCGAGCGACAAAGTCGGTTTCGCAATTTAATTCAACTAAAGTACCGATGCGGTTCCCTGGATGGATATAGGAAAAGATGAGTCCTTCTTCAGTTGCTCGTCCGCCTTTGACTTCAGAAGCGCGCAAGCCTTGCTCGCGCAATTTCTTAATCGCAGCGTCTAAATCTCCATCCGTTTCTGTTAATGCCTTTTTGCAGTCCATAATTCCGGCACCCGTACGCGAACGGAGTTCACTGACCATTTTTGCTGTAATTGCCATATTTCCTCCAATTTAGATTCAAATTTGGTTTCAAGCACCATGTTTTGAATGCTAAAGTTAAAGACTTTCAGTCTTGTATTCAGTTGTTTATGACGACCATTCTGAAATATCTTTGCATGTAAAACTACTGTGGGTTTCTTCGGGGTCGTCCTGTCCTTCTTTTTGGACGTGGTTGGCGTGCTTGCCGTTGTTCGCTGTCGCCAATTGCTTCAGGTTCGGCAGAAAGCTGCGCGGCGTCTAAAATCTGTGCTGTCTGTTCCTCATGTCGTTCAGCTTCAGCAACTCTATCAATCTGAGTTTCTTCGGGCTTTGCTGTTTCTTCTTCAGTTTGTTCACCTTCTAATGCATCGCCACGCCCTTCAATTACTGCTTCTGCTAAAACAGCACAAATTAACCGAATTGAACGGATAGCATCATCGTTGCCTGGAATCGGTAGATCAATCGGATCAGGATCGCAGTTCGTATCTACTATCGCAATTATCGGGATACCGAGTTTGTTTGCTTCAGCAATAGCAGTGTGTTCCTTTCGTGTATCCGTAACAATAACGACTTCGGGGAGTACGGACATCTCTTTGATACCGGTAAGGTTATTTGATAATTTCCCCTTTTCTCGTCTTAGACGGATGATCTCTTTTTTCGGGCGTTTTTCAAGTTCACCGCTTGTTTCTTCTGCCTCAAGTTCATCTAACCTACTGATACTTTGTCGGATTGTCTGGAAGTTTGTTAACATGCCGCCGAGCCAACGGTGATTGACGTAATACATGCTGCATCGAACTGCTTCCTCAAATACAGCTTCCTGGGATTGCCGTTTCGTGCCGACAAAAAGTGCTGTGCCGCCGCTTGCAGCAATGCCTTGGACAAATTCCACTGCAGTTTCGAGCATTCTTAACGTTTTCTGCAGATCAATTATATAGATTCCATTTCGCTCAGCGAAGATGTACTCTGCCATCTTCGGGTTCCAGCGCCTGGTTTGGTGACCAAAGTGAACTCCGCATTCAAGGAGTTCTTTCATTGTAACTGCCAAAAATAACCTCCTGGGTTTACTGGAGCCGCAAGACTCCGCATTGGGTTTATACGTCCACCCCCTTCATATTTGCATCAGACTCTCATGACGAGAGAACCCCTGTGCAAATCTGGAGGTGTGTATCTCTGGTAATACCGTTTTTATACATTCAACCGAATTGCAATAATTATATCACGTTTGTAGCAAGCATGCAACTTTTTTTCTATAGTTGACTCTTGTAGGGTGTGTAAATATTTTTGCAAAGGTTTGGGCTAAGGTGCGTTGTCTGAATCGCGGATTATCGCAGATTGCGCGATTCAGATAAGTTTTGATACGTCTTCCTGCCTACGTGCAGTACTAAAAACTGGACACCCCGCAGTCCAAATTTCCACTTGACAAATCCTATATTACATGGAATTATAATACTATATTTATTCAGTAGACTTAGTATATCTATGCAGATTCCAAACTACTATCAAATTTTAGAGATTGGTCGAAATGCGACTGAATCCGAAATAAAACAAGCATTCCGCAAACTTGCTAAACGATACCATCCCGATAAACTTCATATCAACTTTGGGCCGGAGGAGGTTGCGCATGCCGAACATAAGTTCCGAGAAGTCTGTAACGCTTACGATGTTTTGCAAGACCAAAAACGCAAATCTGACTACGATCGAATCCTCCAGAACATTGACCGTCAGAAGAAATCATATCGTTCATATTTTGACAGACGCAGTAGACTTGATCAGGACTATGCCAATTTAGAATTGTTGTTCCAAGCACTACTCCATCAAAACTACGAGACTGGTATTTCCATTTATGAGCAACTGTGCCGAAAATGTGAAAAGAAGGGCACTAAATGGTGTATTGACGATTTCTTCAACTACGAAGATAGTCGAGATTGCGAATTTCTTATTGCCGAAGCGTATCAAAATCTCGGTTTTTCCAATGGAGATGTTTCTGCCCTCGAACGACACCGAAAAATTGAGTTGGCAATGCAAATTTATGAGTCTCTGTTATCCGCAGAAGGACAACGTCCCTGTTTCAAGCACTTTATTAAAGAGGTAAAAGAACGTCTGAAAAGAATCTATCTTTATCATTTCAGTGTTGAAGGATATGAACAGATGGATCAGCTTCCATTAACGAAAATCCATGCATTAAAACTTCCGAATCGTGAAACTGCATGGATGTACAAAAAGATTGCTGAATTCTATGTTGAAATTGATCTGTTTCCAGAAGCACGAGAGGTTTTACTTTTGGCGTTTGAACTGCAACCTAATCTTGCCGGTGCTAAGAAGATTTGCAGAACTTTGAATATAGGAAACCAGTAGGTGGTATCTTCTATTGAAAGCCGTACTGTTGAGTAAGAATACACAGGGAGAAGAAAGTTGGCTGAAACTATCATAATGATAATACCTTTTGTTATTATAACCGAAGTTGCCACCTATTTGCGAATGCTCTTGTAGGAGGGGTTTCTAACCCCGATGTATAACAGAAAACACAAGAATCAGCGGAAATGCCTTGTTTTTTTGTAAAAAGCAGTGTCCGCTATATCGAAATCTTGTAAGTAGCAACTTGAGTTATTATAGCGATAATTTGGATTTATGCACACAGTACGGGGTAAGGTTGTTTTGCCCAAATTGCGGGCAGCGACAAACGGGTTGGTCAACACAGTGTCCACGATGTGGTGTTGTTTTCAAGGATTGGAAAGAATAGAAATAGTAGTCTAAAATTGTTCATTATTGAGGTGAAGAATTATGCGAAATGAAGTACGCTGGGAACGGATGTTCCCTGATGAATTAGAAGCTGCCTTCGCGGCGTGTCCAGGTGTTTACTTTACTTATGGTCTCTGTGAACCACACGGGCCGCAAAACACAGTCGGGCTTGATGCACTCAAAGCGCATGCAATTGCGTGTCGTGCAGCACAAACGCATGGCGGTATTGTCGCGCCGCCAGACTATTGGCACATCCATGAACATGGGACGTATGCAAACTGGGCACAGCAGAATGTCGGTGAAGTACGGAGTTGGATGACGGCTATGCCCGCATGGCAACACTTCAAAAATGTGTGCTATCATGTTCGTGCTGCCGATGCGCTCGGATTTCACGCTGCCATCTTCCTCACAGGGCATTATGGACCGAATTGGCAAGACCTCAAAACACTGTTGGAATTGATTCAATCACATTTCGCGATGCGCTTATATGGACTGCCAGATTTTGAGGCAAATCACATCGGTTTCAGCAAACAAGGTGATGGTGCAGACCACGCGGGGAGGGTTGAAACCTCACTCTTATGGGCGTTAGAACCGGACTGCGTTGACATGTCTCGGATGCCAGCAAAAGATGAACCAGGACCGCACTTTGCAATGGGCGGAAATGCTTACGACTCAGACCGGCGCATCGGTGAGCGCATGGTGAACGATGAAGTCGCATGGCTTGGCAATAAGATGCAGGGCTTGCTTGATGCATACACACAACAGAATATCACTGAACGTCAACCCGTAACCTTTGAAGAAGTTGAAAAGATTTGGACAGAACAGGTGACACCTGCTTTGAAGACCTTTCAGACCATGCAAAACACAGGTGAACCGCCACCAAAGGATTCCCAATGGTTTCGTCAGTGGAAACTACCAGAACTTTCATAAGAGAGGACATCGTATGGAAACGACCAACACACAACTTGCTGAAAATTACCAAAAAAATGGATTTTTAACCGGTATCCACGTTGCTGAAGATGCTGAGGCATCACATTTTCGTAAGGAATACGATGCGTTAGAAGCAGAAGTCGGTGCAGAGAAATGCGAAATCGGTCTCATTGATTGGCACTTTGATTATAAATTTATTTGGGACCTTGCTACACATCCCAAAATCGTTCATGTCATAGAAGCACTTATCGGTCCTGACGTGATGCTGTTAGCCACACACTTCTTTTGCAAATATGGACCAAAGGAGAAATTCGTTGCGTGGCACCAAGACGTGACCTATTGGGGACTTGAACCACCTGATGCGATTACCGCTTGGTATGCTATAGATGACAGCGACACAGGAAACGGATGTATGCGGGTAATTCCGGGTAGCCACCATAAAGGTATTCAAGAGCACGGTAAATCTGAACAGGAAGGCAATCTGCTGAGCATCAATCAAGAAGTCCCGGTCACCGAAGCGGAAACAGAGACTGCAGTTGATCTTGTGTTAAAAGCAGGTGAAATGTCTATCCATCACGGCCAGATAATTCACGGTAGTTTGCCAAACCATTCTACGCGGCGTCGCTGCGGTTTAACAGTCCGATATATCCCACCATCAGTGAAACAAGCAGAGGATAATTCACTGAAACGTCCGTGGAAACCGATTCTGTTGCGTGGGGAAGATCAGTATCAGAATTTCACTACTGTGCCAAATCCGTTCCCTTTTTCGTAGCGTAACCTGTTAGGTTGTGCCGAGTCAGAAAAATAAAATGCAATCTCATATCTACGATGCAATCGTCATTGGCGCAGGAGGCATGGGGAGTGCAACCGCATATCACCTCGCCAAAGCAGGTGCGGATGTACTTGTCTTAGAACAGTTCCAGCGTGGACATACATTCGGCAGTTCACACGGGGAAACCCGCATCATCCGCTTTTTCTACGATAAACCTTTTTACACCGAATTGATGAAAACTGCGTACTCTGAATGGCGCGATCTTGAAGCAGTGTCAGGGAAGCAGCTGTTGTTCATTACGGGGAGTGTCAGTCTTGGTAAAAGTGGAAATCAGTATACAGCTGCGGTGCGGCAAAGCTTAGATGCGGCAGGTGTTGAATCGGAGTGGTGGGATGCGGAACAATTGGTGAAGCGATTTCCACAATTCCGAGTGTCTAATGATATGGATATTTTGTGGCAGAAAGATACCGGTTTTCTTTATGCTTCCGAATGCGTTTTGACTCACCTGCAATTGTCTGAACAACATGGGGCAGAGGTCCGCGAAAGCACACCTGTCGTCCGAATAGCGTGGCAGGAGGATATCCCAGCTGTCTATATTGAAAACGGGCAATTTCGTGGTAGAAAAGTCGTGGTAACGGCAGGGGCATGGACAGCCTCTCTACTCAAAGAACTCAACCTACCACTCACAGTAACAAGGCAGCAAGTCTGCTATTATAAACCCTCGGATACTGCAATGTTTGAGCCAAAAGGGTTTCCAGTCTTTACAGAGATTACAAGCGGAAACGAATTTATGTATGGTATGCCATATTTTGGTAGAAATGGGGTTAAGGTCGCACGACATGGTATGGGGCAGGCAGTTTCACCTGATACTTGTAATCGCATGCCTGATTCAGATTACATCCAACGAATGGATACCTATTTGGGCGAACGCGTCCCCGAACTTGGAAGTCCTGTGCATTCTGAAGTTTGTCTCTACACAGAAACACCGGACGAAGATTTTGTCATGGATGCTCATCCAGACTGCCCAGATATCTTAATAGCAGCAGGCTTTTCTGGGCACGGCTTTAAGTTTTGTTCACTTGTTGGGCGTATTATGAGTGAGTTGGCATTGAATGGTAAAACCGATTTTGACATTAATCCTTTTCGAATTAGTAGGAAGTTTTAGTCTGATAATATGTCCTCTTATGTAGCACAAACTGTATGAAGATTAATTTATTAATTCGGTAACTTTTCTGCCCGTACGAGACACGCGTACCCCGCTGCTGGCGAGGTTTCCTAACCTCGCCAAATTACCGATTTATTTTCTTAATCTTCATTTAGTTTGTGTCATCTCCTATTCTCTAAACAAGATAGATATGTTTAAATTTCAAAGTGTTTTCGTTCAGTTTATAGATTATGAGAAAAAGACAAACTTCACAACACCTACAACTAAAGCCGTCCCGACAACAGATAAAATAGAAACGACTACATTAACTTTCGTTTTTAGCGTGTTTACATCTAATTTAATTTCATTCTCTACTTTACGATGTTCTTTCAGTTCTGCCTTGATTTCGTCTAACTCTTTTTTGTTATGTTCAAATTGCTTATCTATCTGTTCAAATTGCTTATCTATCTGACCAAATTGCTTATCTATCTGACCAAATTTTTCATCAAGATATTCTTTCAAATCAAATTCCATTTGCATTGGGTTTCACCGCCTTTTATATATTATACACTTAAGAACGAAATTGTTCCATAAAAATAAATTTGGTCCTTTGGTGAGGTTAGGAAGAAATCAAGAAATCAACGGTATGAATCATGGCGAATGCCATACGCGCATTCGTCTTAGTCATTCCCCGGGTATGAATCATGGCGAATACGCCAAATCAACGGTATGAATCATGGCGAATACGCATAAGGTATTCGCCATGATTCCCCGCCTCGCCAGCGTGAACGTGTCGGGCGTGTTATTCATTGAAATGTGAACATATTTTCGGATTTCACTACTTAAAAACGTAAAAGGTAGTGCTATAAAGCACTACCTTTTACTGTTTAATAACGATAGATTAGATAGCAACCAAATTGTGGCTACTAAACCGAAATAAAATCTATTTCCGTTTGATGTCTGCCCAGGTTGTAGCCAATTTTCCTGTGGCTTCGACAGCTGTTAACGGTTCAATTTCTTCAAAGAAACTTACTTTATCAGTTGCATCTTTGGGATAGATTGTCACAGCATCATGTGTGGCATCATCAAAGTGCAAGTTGAAGTATGCTGAGCCGCCGCCTTCACCACAACGGAAGAGCAGGACGTTAGCACCCTTTTGCAACTTGACTTCAATGTTATAATCAACATTATAGACGCCACCTGTCCACCTTGAATTATTGTGCCATTTTTCACCGTTAATCCAAATCTGTGCATAGTCATCTTGCGCAGGGGACATCACGGAGGTCATGTCACTCGGAGAATCGATAACAATGACAGCGTAGGTATCCAGATTATCTGCTGGACCGCCACGGTTCATATTGTTCCCATCTGTGGGGTCAATTTCAAAAACTGTCCATGCACGGGTGCCGCCATGATCATCTCCCCATTCAACATCAACTTCTTGTGTCTTCAAAAGGCCTTCCATTGTTGAAAGGGAAACATCCGTAATCATATCACGAGTTCCTATAGCCATAAGGTCCATAGGACCGGAAGTATTAAATCCACCATTGTTTTCATAGTTGCCATCAGGGCCATACCATTTGGTGATCCAAGGTGCGTCAGCACCATGGTCCTCGTTTAAATGATCTGCGTCTGGTCGAGTTACTAAGAGATTTTCTTCAGTTAACGGACCACCACTTTCATTAACGACTCCTTGTGCCATCACAAGATGGGAACCGCTTATGACCATTAGAAAAACAGTAGTGATTGCAAGTGCGAAAGTATAAAATCTTTTCATTTTTTTCCTTCTCTATAGATTAGATTGTTTTGATCTGGTAAAACTAAGGTTTATCCCAGATTTCCTATATAGGTTATAAAACGTTGAATTTCATCCAACATTTATAGGTTATAAAACGTTGAATTTCATCCAACATTACAATGACTATTGTAACATATTGGCAAAAGTTTGTCAATATGTTACAAGCTAAAACGACAATTTTTTGTACAACTTGTATTTAAACAAGAGATATTCGAATTTTGTTAGCGGTTTCGCTTGATATCTGCCCATGTTGTTGTTATCTTTTCAACCGGTTCAACGGGCAAAATACCATCGATTTCGGCAAAAAATGTATCCTGATTTGTTGCTTTGTCGGGATAGATTTTGACAGCGTTGTGAGTTTCGTCATCAAAGTGCAAGTTGAAGTATGCTGAACCTCCGCCTTCCCCACAACGATATAGTAGCACATTGGTGCCTTTTCTGAACTTGACCTCAATGTTATAATCAACATTATATACCGCACCTGTCCACCTTGAATTATTGTACCATTTTTCACCGTTAATCCATATCTGCGCGTAATCATCATGGGTAGGGGACATTACAGAGGTCATGGCTTTCGGAGCATCAATAACAAGAACAGCATAGATATCAGTATTGTCCGCTGGACCGCCACGGTTCATATTGTTACCGTCGCCTGGATCTATTTGAAATACAGTCCAACCTCGTGTGCCACCGTTTCCTGCTTCCCACTCAACATCAAACCTTTTCGTCCTGTTCAATCCTACCATTGTGGAAAGTGATACATCGGTGATCTCACCATTAGTGCCTTCAGACATTAAATCTTTGGGACCAGAGGTATTGAACCCACCATTGTTCGTATAGTTACCATCGGGGCCATACCATTTGGTAATCCAAGGTGCGTCAGCACCATGGTCCTCGTTTAAATGATCTGCGTCTGGGCGAGTCAATAAAAGTTCGTTGTCTTTTAGTGGCCCGCCATCTTGATTAACCTTCCCTTGTGCAAATGCAAGGTGTGAAACGCTAAAAAATAATCCTAAGATTGTAGTAAGAGTCAGCGTAAATAAAAATAGTTTTTTCAACTTTATCCTCCTTCATTAGAAAGTTTATGATTCAGGTCAACAACGATTTAACCTGATCTGCTTATAGCAATACCTTCGCCAATTATCCAGGATTAAGATTGGCTTGCGTGTTGTGAATAGCA
>JAPPES010000055.1 GCA_028824125.1 Candidatus Poribacteria bacterium | reverse complement strand
CTACTATTTCTTTCAGAAATCATGCTTTTGACTTCTTAAATTGACGCCTATGGGTAGATTATGAACGTCTCATATCAATACGCCGCAGCGCAATATCAATGAGTAATAGGATTAGGGCAGTGATGAGGAAAGGTCGCCACAGATGAATCCGCAGCGTTACAGGGTTTTCAGGTGAACGAAATGCTTCCTCAGCAGAAATGTTGAACTTTCCACCGGACACAGTTGAGAGTTGTGTGAGAAGTGATTCGTTGGCATTGTGGACAAGATATTCTTCAGGGTAGGAGACAACTGTGCCAGTTACTTGGGTATTGACGATTTCTCCTGCTTGTTTCTGCATGATATTCAAGAAGTAGGGACCGACTTCTTGCGTTGGAAATTCGAGTTCATAGCGTCCTGGAGAGGTCTGTGAGATAGCAAGTTGCTTCTTTTTGAGGTCGGGACCGATAAGCGAAATATCACTGTCCAATTCGTTCAGAAAATCTCCTGTCTCACTGAGTGCATCAATGGCAAGATGTGCAACCCCTTTCTCTTTAGTGATTTCAGCTTGAAAATTGCTAAGAGTTGTCTTTCGCATCGTGTCACGAACGAGTTGTGTCCAAAACTTGCCGTAGCCGGGCCATTCTAACCAATCTGAAGCCCATCGCGCTTTCGCATCAGATGTGAACGCGACCGCCTTTCCTAAACCGTATTGCCAACTTGCAAGGATAGGATCACCACGGTCAGAGACAAGAAAGATTTCGGCAGTGGGCCGTGGATGGGTCGCCACATATCCGAGTAAAAACGGCGCGAGTTCAAGGTCAATTCCGCTCAATACTTGGGTTGGTTTGATTTGTTGTGGAATAAAAGGCGCGTCAATAATAGCTGATTTAGAAGCAGTGACGGTCTCCTTCGCAAATATCTGCGGCACGTTATATGGGTCTTGTGTGAAATATTCACGTCCACCGCCCCACTTTGCAAGATCGCCAAGCATATTCATGTCGGCACCGCTGCCGATGCCGACTGTGGAAATTGTGATACGTTCAGAGTGCATGGAACTTGCAATCCCATACCAGTCGCCCGGTTGAGAGTGTCCATCACTCAGAACAATGACATGCTTGAGTTTAGCCGTTGTCTCAGTCAAGGAAAAATACGCCTGTTGAAGTGCGGGATAAAGATTAGTGCCGCCACCTGCAGTGATTGACCCTACTTGATTTGAAATGAACTGCTTATCTGATGCATCATGCATTTCTGTAATCCAGAATGGTGAACCATCAAAAGCGATGACACCAATTTTATCGCGCGGTCCAAGTAGTTCAACTGTTGCGCGTGCCGCTTCTTTTGCTAATTCAATTTTGATGCCTCCCATACTTCCAGATTTGTCAATCACAAGCACCATTGCTAAGGAGGGGGTTTCCTTTTTCTTTTCAGTGTCGGTACGGACAGGCAAAACCTCCTCAATTGGTGTTTTATAGTAACCACCAAGTCCGTAACTGTTTTCACTGCCGAGCATCATGAATCCGCCCCCAAGGTCTTGGACATAGGTGCGGATAAGTTCCATCTGCTTTTCGTTAAGACGGTTTGCAGGAACATCACTGAAGATAACAAGTTCATAGTTTTGGAGATCGGCAAGTTCATTCGGGACACCTAAACCGTTGCGCACATCAACACGAATTTTCGCATCCTCAAGCACACGCATTAGATATCGGGTTTGTGACTCGTTTTCATCAATAAGCAAGACTCTCGGTTTACCGGAGACTGAAACGATACCGAATGCCCGATTGTTATCGTATCGTGTATCTTGTGTTGTGCGGCAGGTTGCATCGTAAGTCAATGTCCCACTCTCCATAGAAGTTTCGGTGAACAAGACGCGATTTTCACCTTCAGTAAGTCGGACCTCTTTTTTTGCTACCTCAAATTTGTTCTTATAGAGATTTATTTGCGCGATATCGTCATGATTGCTGTGAATAAGCACTTCTAAATTAAAGGGAGCACCCTGTTTGACTTGTGCAGGCGCATCAATTCGTTGGACCATTACTTCAGGGTCATCACTTGGATATATAGGAACCGTGTCAATCTGAATACCAAAGTCTTTTCCGCGAAGACCTGTGTGAATAGCATCGCCTTGTGTCTCAAGGCCATCTGTAATTAAGACAATCCGTTTATTTGCATTTGCGGGGAAAACACTCCATGCCGTTTCAATTGCTTGTGCGATATTCGTTGTGTCAGCTGCGTCTTCATCATTTTCTAACCAAGTTTTCTTTGTTTCAGCAATATCCAATTTTTCTTCGGAATTTTTCTGATTTTCCATGTGGGATGCCTGAAGTATCTCGGCTTTATCTGTAAATGCAATAATCCCAACTTGCTGATTTCCGCTCTGTGATTCAAGTGCTTCATTGATAAAATCGGTTGATTTTGTTAACCCGTCTTCAGAAATGCTATCGGAAATATCCGCGAGGAACATGACTGCAAGTTTGTCATCGGTTTTTAGATACTGCAGATCCGCCACACTTAGAATAAGTAGGAGAACAATAATGATCCTGACACATAAGCTAATCAAGCGTTGTGTTCGCGACAAGTCAACAAGGCTGCGTCGAAAACCGTAGTAGAGGACTGGCAATAAAAGCAGCAAGAACAATAAAAAAGGACGTGTAATTTCCATAATGTTATACAATTCTGATGGGTTTTAATTGGTCTGATTGGATATCAGGTTTTACGATTAAGTTTGTTGATTACGATAAAAGTATACCACAGGAATTTTGAAGATGGCAACACAAATAGCAGACTTTTAGGTTTTCTGAATTGGAATTAGCCTAAACATCTTCGCTAGTGCTTGCAGTTAACTCAATATCGGAACCCTCTTTACGTATTCGGCGATCAAAATATAAGATTGTAACACCGATTACCCAAATTGGCAAAACGAGTGCTTTAAGAATTAGGTCGGCGCAAGTCATAATTACATAAAAAAAGAAATTACTGGTATCAAGAACTTTTTCCATTATTGACCATTCTATAATACTTCTTAAGTCGGTATTACCAGCGAATTTTGTGAAGATGAAAATGAATCCAAGTGATACCTTAAATATGACTGCAATTGCATAACTTGTTAGAAGTATCAAGATTAGAATTCCAACAACTTGCCACCACGTACCACGGACAAGTTCACTGCTCCGTTTGAGGGCATATCCGACACGCGGCTCTTCAAGTAGCACAATTGGTAAGTGAAACACCCAACATACAAGAAAATAGCATGCTATTGGAAAACCAATTAATCCTAAAAGTATACCGGATGCCCCTTGACGTATCGTTAGGATAATTGAAAAACTTATACTGATGAGTGTAAATACAAGAAACAGTCTCCATATAAGATGACTTCCAAGCATTGGGAAAAACCTTTTAAACACCTGTCTTAGTGTAGCACTGCTTGTTATGTTTTCACCTAAGTAAACTGTAGCACTTGCCAAGATTACCCCGCCTGTGCTTACTATTGCAAATGGCATTGCAGTGAGGGAGGGTATGAGCGCTTTTTGGATAGTTCCTGATATAAACCCTTTTAGCGAATATTCAATTAGGATTGCAAAGAAATAAATACTTACTATTCCTAAAAACAGTAAGAAGTGCTTCCTGTACAAACTGAAAGTCGTATCAAGAATATCGCCAACGCCCATTGGTTGAAGTTTAGATGTATTATTTATAATAGACATTATAATGTTTAGTATAACAATCGGTGTCTTTTCTAAAAATGAATTTTCATTGGAGTTCTAATCATCAGCAGGAACGGTATCACCTAACAATTCATCATCTGAAACAGTGCGGAAGCGTTCCTCTGGGTCTCGCAGGAAAAATCGTCGCAAGAAAAATCCGCGTAAGTCGGTTGTGATAGCATAAAGTGCGGGCATCACAAACAGTGTCATTATCGTTGCCAAGGCAAGTCCAAAGATTATCGTGTTTGCTATTGGCATCCAAATAGGCGATTTTCCACCAAGTCCGATTGCCATAGGCATAAGTCCAAAAATTGTCGTCACCGAAGTGAGAATAATTGGGCGCAACCGAACACTACTCCCTTTCAGGATTGCGTACCATTTATTATAGCCGCGTTCACGATATTTGTTAATGAAATCTATAAGCACAATTGAATCGTTTACCACAATTCCTGTGAGGGCAACAATCCCAAACATCACTACTATACTGAGCATTGCATCAGAAACAAGTAAGCCAACCATAGCACCTATCATACCAAACGGCACTGCAAAGAGAATAATTATCGGTTGACTAAATGACTTGAATTGCGCTCCTAACACAACATAAATTAATAATAACCCTACGACAAACAATTTCCACAAATCAGAAAAAGATTCTACAATCTCATCAAAGAGTCCTTGAAAATCGAGTTTGTATCCTGGATACAGAGATTCAATACCAGCAAAAGCACTAATTAATGTCTGATTCACTTTGGCCGCTGTCGTCTTTAGTTTATCAATGGATGCATACACCGTAATAGCGCGTTCACCATCGAAGCGACGAATATCAGTATAACCTTTTTCTTCTGTAACGTTTGCAACATCGTTGAGCGGAATAATTGCACCAGCAGGAGTAGCAATCAAAAGATTATTGAGTTCAGATGTCGTATTTAGACTATTCTTTTGGTATTTAACGATGACATCAATGGCTTCGTCTGCTTCACGATAGGTCGTTGCTTTGATACCTCCAACAGCGGTTCGCACCGTCTGCGCGATTTGGCGTGTGCTTATTCCATATTGATGTGCCTTTTCTGGCTTCAAGGAGATATGCAATTCAGATTTGCCGATGTCAAAGTCGTCTTGAATATCGTAAACGCCATCAATTTGATTCAACTCAGCCTTTAACAGATCGGTGAGTTTTCTGAGTTGTTCAAATCGTGGTCCTTTTACTTTCACTTCAACGTCTCGTCCTTGTGAGGGACCGCCTTCCAATTTGTCAAAATTCAGCTTTGCGATACTGCTAATTTTTGCTATTTTTGGTCTTAGCGATGTCATAATCTCATCTAAACTCCGGGTGCGTTTTTTGCTTGGTGTAAGTTCAACTAAAACCTCTCCGAAATTTGATCCAAAAACCGTATTGTCCACGATCCCAGAAGTTGCAGTATGTAAACCGATGTTGCTAACGATTGCAACACGTTCATTCACTGGTACACTTCTAACAACGTTCTCAATTTCTGCGATGACTGCGGTTGTTTCTTGGACGCCGTAGGAAGGAGGCATCTCAGCTTTAATATAAAATTGAGGGAATTCTTCGTTAGGGAAAAACTCCTTGTCAAGGATTATAAACGCACTAACACATGCAATCAGACCAACAAAGAGGACACTCCCAACGAATACATAGCGCTGTCGGATCGTTCTTTTGAGGATTTTGATATATTGATTTTGGATTAGATCAAACCATCTGTTTGTACGTGCTTCTCGCCTTTTCGTTCTTCCCCATTCAGACACGTGCGCTGGTAAGATCATGAATACTTCAAAGAGAGACGCCAACAAGACGAGAATCACTAAAATCGGCACTACCTGCAGAAACTGTCCAGCAACACCGGACATAAACATTAAAGGACCGAATGCGCAGATTGTTGTCAAACTTGCAGCAAATACTGGCCAGCCGACCTCTTCTGCTCCGAGTATCGCAGCGACTTTTGGAGATTTTCCCGACTCAATATGTCTGTAGATATTTTCTATCACAACGATGGCATCATCTACGACAATTCCGACAACTAAGATTAACCCAAATAGAGCAACTCCACTAAGTGTGTAACCACTTATAGACATGAACCAGAAAGTTGCCATAAACGCAACAGGAATTCCGAGTGCCGCGAAAACAGCATTTCGCCATCCGATGGACACGAGAAGTAACAGAACAACGAGAATCAAACCGAAGAGCGCGTTTGTTTCTAAGATGCTTAAACGCTGTTTCAGGATGACTGAATTATCCCTAAATGCTGTCAATTCAGCATCTTGTGGAAGTTGACGCTGCCGTTTTTCAACCAATTCTCGTAGTTGCGTAACTAACGCTAATGTGTTTCCTCCGCTCTTTTTCTGAACGGTTAGACTTATTGAAGGTTCTCCATTAAGACGGGACAAGGTGCGTGTTTCCTCGTAAGTGTCGGAGATAGTTGCCACATCACGCAAACGCACCGGCGTTCCTGTCGGTTGAACGGTGATGATAGTATCACCAATGGAGTCAGGAGTGCTGAATTCTCCCATCGTGCGTACCATGAATTCTGTTTCACCAAGTTCCATTGTACCTGCCGGAAGGTTCAAGTTGTTCGCACTCAGTGAATTGACAATTGCGGAGATAGGGAGTTGATACGCCCTCAATTTGTCAGGATTTACCCCAACCCATATTTCTCTTTCACGGAAACCTGCTATCCGAACTGCAGCGATGTTTTTAATACTCAAAATTTCATCCTTGATATCCTCCGCGATGTCTCGCATCTGTTTTTCTGAGATATGCCCCCCAACAATGACCGTCAATATAGGAAAACCGGTGGAAACATCCCAATCTCTGACTGTCGGATCTTCCAAAATTTCCTCTGGAAGTTCATTCACTTGTTCGACTGCTGAACGGAGTTTTTCAAGTTCCTTGTCAAAATCTCGATCACTCATCTTTTCAAATTTGACATAGATTCTCGATCTGCCCTCAGATGAAGTAGAAGACATAATTTCTATCCTACTGATGTTTTCTTCAATTGCATCTTCAATTGGGGCAGTGACCAGTTTTTCAACCTCTTCTGGAGAAGCACCAGGGTAGTGGGTTGTCACAAAGGAGCTTTTTATGGTGATTTCCGGGAGCATCTCACGTGGAAGGGTAAACCATGCGTATACCCCAAATACGATGATAATAATCATCAACATGTTTGCTAAAACAGGGTTGTTTACAGACATTTTAGGGATCGACATGATGGTAATTCTCACCTGAACAATATTTACATATTTTAGTTTTGCAATAAAATGTAATGTTGAAAAAATTCCCTTTTGTTAGTTTAGCATATATTCAAACATATCTGAACATTTTTGGGATAGATGTAAGGACGTAAGGCTAATTTGGGAAATATTCTGGAGGGACGTATTAGAGGCACTCATTTTGGAGTGATTGTTTTAAAGTTGGGACGCAAACACATGAGGGGCGCTTTCATGAAGATAAGTTTTCAATTCGATAATCCTTTGCCAAACCCAGTAGGTGAACTTTGCAAGCGCGCCAAACTTCTCTGCCTAATTACCGAAAAAGTAATTTTCAAATTCCTTTGACTTATACTGTTTTCTCCTTAAATTTCAGCGAATTGGAAGTTCAACGAAGGGAATTCAGATTAGTTCTCGAATCTTATCTCGAAAATAGCAGAAACTTTGGGACTTGTTTTTATCGACATCCATGTATGGTGTTATTTTTTCTGCCCATGCAGATTTTTCTCTGCCAATTACATGCCCTCCCAATTGCCGCTTTAATTTCAGTAATGCACTTAATCCACCCTTGAATATCGCATCAGCTAAAGTTTCCCATGTCCCACAAATTAAGTCATTTTGATAACTATTCAGGATGTTGCTCTTAGCTTTTGGATAAGCCGCTTTGATTGCTGGAATATCGCCGAGTAGCCAAGCTTCGCCCTCCTCTATCGCGATGCAAAATCGAGTCTCAGGTTTGGGATTACATGAATTCAAGACTTTAAAAAGTTCTTGTCTAAATGTTTTCAAACACTTATTATCTAAGTCGCAAATGACAATTACAGCTGCTGGAAAGTTTGTAGGGTAGTTGGCAAATGTTTTTCCAAAACCTCTGAGTAGTCTCGGAAGATGATTAAGTAAAATACGTTTATTCACATCGGTTGGACTCTTAAGGTTTTTCGGGATATGTCCAATTCCTCGATAATCAACAACATTAAATGTGTCTTTATCACTAATAATTTTTGGCATCAGAATGTCAAGTGCTTTTTTGCCTGATGGATCTTCTACAAGTATCTCAAAATGCATTTATCACCTCGGATCAAGATAATCACTGTACCAAAGTCCACCCAAGGGAAGTCCCTCCTCAACAAGGTTATTTACGAGCGTATCTTCACTTGCCCGACGAATATTAGAGAACCCATCTTCACCCTTTTCCAGAATCCAAACCTCTTTTGGATCTAACGCATCAACGAAGTATGGCTGATGCGTCGTAACAAAAACCTGTGAACCGCCTTTAAGTCCCGTTGCATGTTCTCGGAATTCAGTAGCAAGAATTTCTAATAGTTTATGGTACAAGCCGTTTTCCGGTTCCTCAATAAAAATAAACGGAGGCGGAGTTGGATCTTCAAGCATCAACAGATAGGCGAACAGTTTAAGCGTTCCATCAGACATCTGCTGCGCGTAAAAAGGAGCTTGAAAGCCTTTATCATTAAATCTAAGTAGTAATCTACCGTCACTCGTTTTTTCAGTATCAATTTGATCTATCCCCGGTATTTTATCAGCAATTTTTTTCAGAATTGCTTTGAAACGTTGTGGATGTTCGCGTTCCATAAATTGCACAACGTTGCCGAGGTTATCACCGTGAATATTTAGGTGTTCTTGTGGTCCCGCAAGCGGCAGGCTACGTGCTGCATCAGGAGTGAAGTAGCTGAGATACCACCCTTCAATGAATCTACGAAAAGCAGCAATTCGAGGGTGTTGCTTTAAGGCACCAAGTGTAGCAATACCAAGTTTTCGAGGGTCATCCATTTCAATTTCCTCCGTTTCTCCAGATTCCCTATCTTCTATCAATGCCCTAAAAAGATCAAAATCTTCAGTGTCTTCAACAATCTGGAGTCCTACTTGTTCACCTTTCCATGCTACGCCACTACCGTTATTTAGAATTAAAAAAGAGAACGGCCAACCACGCTTTTGTCCTTTTCGTCTCTGCCTAAAACGTTCTCGCAGCACATAGGGACGTGCAAACTCATCAACGGTAATAGCAATTTGATATGTAATGGGTCTGGCATTTCCGCGTTCTCTGTAGTACACATCAAATTCAATAGGATCTGCTGTCCCTTGTGTTCGCATTTTGTCAAAGCCGCCACGTCCTCGTGCATCACAAGCCTCTTCAACATTATTAAAGTTAAGCGCATCAGCAAGGAAACCGAAAGCATCAAATAAAGCACTCTTACCGACCCCATTTTTTCCGATTATCGCTGTCATTGGAGTTAGTGCTTCTTCTTTCCGTCTGTCCCAAAGGCGACCGAGTGTCACATCCTTGAGAACTCCGAAATTTCTTACTCTGAAACCTTCTAATGTTGCCATTTCACAATCTCCGTCCTCATAGTGCTAATATTGAAACGATGCCAATTTTTAATATAACACATCGGTGTCCTTTCTAAAAAAGAATTTTCATTGGAGTTCTAATCATCAGCAGGAACGGTATCACCTAACAATTCATCATCTGAGACAGTGCGGAAGCGCTCCTCTGGGTCTCGCAAGAAAAATCGTCGCAAGAAAAGTCCGCGTAAGTCTGTTGTGATTGCGTATAAAGCAGGCATAACAAACAACGTCATAGTCGTGGCAAAGGCAAGTCCAAAGATGATGGTATTTGCCATCGGCTGCCAGATAGGGGATTTACCACCAAGTCCCAGTGCCATCGGAATTAACCCAAAAATTGTCGTCACCGAAGTCAAAATAATTGGGCGTAAACGTACGCTTCCGCCTTTCAGAATAGCATACCATCGGTTATAACCGCGTTCTCGGTATTTGTTAATAAAATCAATTAGCACGATTGAATCGTTGACAACGATACCTGCAAGTGCGACAATTCCAAACATTGCTACCATACTAAGTGTAGCATTCGAAAGAAGCAATCCGATCATCGCCCCTATCATCCCAAACGGTACGGCAAAGAGGATAATAATCGGTTGGATAAAGGATTTGAATTGTGCCCCTAATATCATATAGATAACAAGAATTCCGACAATAAACAGTTTCCATAATTCTGAAAAGGATTCCCGTATTTCGTCAAAAACACCGCGGAAATCGAGTCGATAGCCAGGATACAACGATTCTACATTCGCGAAGGCACTAATTAATTCTTGGTTCACTTCAAAAGGTGAGGTTATTGTATTATCAACCGCTGCATAAACAGTGATTGCGCGTTCGCCTTCAAAGCGCCGAATATCTGCATATCCTTTCTCCCCAGCTATTACTGCAACATCTTTAAGAGGAACAATCGCCCCTGTAGGTGTTGCTATCAATAGGTCCTTCAGTTCTTCTATAGTTTGTAAGCGATCCTCATCGTATTTGACGATTACGTCAATCGCTTCATCTGCTTCCCGATAGGTTGTTGCTTTTGCGCCTTCAATAGCTGTCCGAATAGTTTGTGCAACTTGTAGGGTAGACATTCCAAATAGGGATGCTTTTTCTGGTTTCAAATAGATACGTAATTCAGATTTGCCAATACGAAAATCATCTCGAATGTCTTTTACACCATCAATTTGGCTTAATGTGGCTTTTAGTCGATCAGCGATTTCTGCTAACGTTTCAAATTGGGGCCCTTTGACTTTGACTTCAACGTCTTGGCCTTGGGGTGGACCACCTTCTAATTTGACAAAATTGGGTTTTTTCTCCATGCCGCTGATATTAGCAGTCTTTTGTCGTAAGGAATCGATGATTTGGTCAGTGTTCCGAGGGCGCTGATCTTTGGGGGCAAGTTCAATGATCAGTTCACCAAAATTGGAACCGTAGGTAACGCCTTCAAGGAGACCAGAAGTAGGCGTATGTAAACCGATGTTACTAACAATCGCAGCGACTTCATTTGACGGTAACGTTTTGGCTGCATCTTCAAGTTGCGCCATGACAGCAGTTGTCTCCTTTATGCCGTAAGATGGTGGCATCTCGGCTTTGACGTAGAATTGTGGAAAATCTTCACCGGGGAAAAGTTCTTTATCAAGTACTAAAAAAGCACTGATACATGCGATCAATCCAATTAAAAGAACACTTCCGACAAAGACGTACCGTCTGCGGATCGTTATCTTTAGAATTCTTACATATCGGTTTCGGATCGTGTCAAAAATCGTGGTAAACCACGCAAAAAATCCGGTGACACGTATACTCGCGGTGAAGGCACCGCGAGACCGAGTTCGGAGGTTGTCAAGTGTGCTGCGCCCCCTTCTGGTTCTGGCTCGTCCCCATTCAGAGACGTGTGCAGGTAAAATCACAAACACTTCAAAGAGAGAAGCCACCAAAACGAGAATCGCCATTATTGGTACGATCCGCATAAATTGCCCTGAAACACCGGACATAAACATTAAGGGACCAAATGCACCAATTGTTGTTAAACTTGCTGCTAAAACAGGCCAACCCACCTCTTCTGCGCCTCGTATTGCTGCGACCTTCGGAGATTCACCTGCCTCAATATGCCGATAGGTGTTCTCTATGACAACGATGGCGTCATCTACAACAATTCCAACGACCAAGATGAGTCCAAACAGTGCAACCCCACTGAGTGTATAGCCTGCAATTGACATGAACCAAAACGTCGCCATGAACGCGACCGGAATACCAAGGGCTGCAAATAACGCATTTCGCCAACCGATAAATAGGAAAAGCATCAATATAACAAGGATAAGACCAAAAATGGCGTTGGTTTCAAGTATTCCCAATCTTTCTTTTAAGATAACGGAATAGTCGTTGACAGGTGTCAACACAGCACCTTCAGGCAGCTCGCTCTGGCGTTCTTTAACTAAATCGCGAAGTTTCGCCACTAAAGAGATCGTGTTTCCCTCTTTCTTTTTCTGAACGCTGAGACTGATGGAAGGTTGACCACCAATACGGGAAAGGGTGCGTGGTTCTTCATAAGTGTCGGAAACTGTAGCGACATCGCGAAGGCGAAGCGGTGTACCAGATGGTTGAACTGCAAGAATGGTATCTCCGATGTAATCTGGATGAGGGAATTCTCCCATTGTGCGCACCATAAATTCAGAGTTACCAATCTCCATCGTCCCGGCAGGTAGATTTAAATTTTCGACTTGTAACGCAGTGGTTACTCTTGTAATCGGCAGGTTATATGCTTTCAACCGATTTGGATCTACCTCAATCCATATTTCTCGTTCGCGAAGCCCGGCGATTTGCACTGATGCGATATTTTTTATTTCTAATATTTCGTCTTTTAGGTTTTCTGCAATCTCTCGCATCTGCGCTTCTGAAATGGTTCCTCCGACAACAATTGTTAGCATCGGGAAGCCGGACATAATATCCAATTCCATAACTTTGGGATCGTCTAAAATCTCTTCTGGTAGATCATTCACACCTTCAATAGCTGTTCGTAGATTTTCCATCTCCTTGTCGAACTCTCGATCACTCATCTCATCAAAATCAACTGAAATGACTGATCTTCCCTCTGAAGATGTGGAAAGCATCAGATTAATTTTGTTAACGTTTTCTTCAATTGAATCCTCAATAGGTGCGGTTACAAGTTTTTCTACTTCTTCAGGAGAGGCACCTGGATACAAAGTTGTAACGGTTGCGCTTTGGAGTGCGATTTCTGGGGAGAGTTCTCTGGGAAGGTTTATCCATGCATACAACCCAAAAATAATGATGAGAATCATCAGCATGTTTGCTAAAACAGGGTTGTTCACGGACATCTTTGGAATGGACATAGCGGTGATTTTTCTCCTTAGTGTTTATTTTATTTTCTATTATATGTTTTTGGTTCTGTTAATTTGCATTACAAAAAGTCAATGATTATAAACCGCGTATCAGTAGACTTTTAAACCCAACGCATAATAAAGGCGGATGTTGTCCACACCCGCCGCATTTCAAACTAACGTAGTCTGATGAAGATTAAAAATGAATTGGGTAATTTGGCGAGGTTAGGAAACCTCGCCAGCAGTGGGTACACCTGTCTCGTGTGGACAGAAAAGGACCGAATTAAAAAATTAATCTTCATGTGACTACTGAGCTGCTTTGAGCGTTCCCCACGTCGTTGCCAACTTACTTTTTGGTTCAACTGGAAAAGGTTTAATCCCATCACCTTCAATAGAGAGTTGATCTATAAGAAAAGTGACCGTTTTGCCTCCCCAATTGTTCATGAAGCCGATTCCGACCTGCTCAACATCAAATTTATGGTTCCACTCTTTGTTCCCAGCAAGGGTCCAATCATCCTTTTCGCTCTTACGGAAATAGCCTGAAAAGACATCCCCCTCTTTGACAAGTTTGAGATGAACCGGAACATCAAAACCTGTTTGAGGGTGTCCATGGTCATTCCAATTTGCTTTGATCATACTCCCTATAAGAGCTTTTTGTGGTTGGTTGGATTCCCCGCCAAACAACAAACACGCATAATTTAAATCGTCATCACTGTAAATAAAGATGCCGATCCATGCATCTGCTGGTTTATCAGGATCAGAAGAAAAAATCCCGCTGACGGTAATGTTTTCCGCTGCACTCTTAGGAACATCACGTTCAATCATCGGTTTATCAGCTGTTGTGTGTGCCCAATTACCGGGATTAGTAATATGTAGAAAACCGTCCTTTACTTCGTACTTCGTTTGTTCAGCATTATGATCGCGAAATTCCCAGTCTTTAGAAAGTTTGTTCCCATCAAAATTATCTGTCCAAACACCAGCAGAAACAGTGGAGATTAGACCGACAATCAAAATCCCACATACGAAAATCACTAATTTTTTCATAGCCAATCCTCCTTTGTGTATAGTTATTATAGCATGTTGCGTAACGGAGTAGCAAGGTAGATTTTAACGTTCCCTTACAAATGAACAAGAAGTCCGTAATGCGCTGAGAAGTTGTTTATGTTTAGAGTAAATTAGGATGGAAAGTAAGAAATTTGGTTGGAAATGAGTGGAGACTGTATTTGTATAGGATAAAAGGGCGGATTGCATTCACATCCGCCCTTTTAACCAAAACAACAATGATAAACTATCTATCAGATTTCAGATTTGCCCAAGTTGTCGTCAGCTTTTCTGATGCATCCACAACTGCGACGCCGCCGAGTGTTTTATCTAACCCGTGGTCCATAATAGTTTTCAGATCATCTGCTGTGAGTACGGCTTTAAATATGGCAACTTCATCAATAATACCGACGAAATATGAACCGCCACCCCATTTGCCGATGTCAACAGCATTAGCAGTTCCTACGCCTTTGCCAGCACGTGTGCTTGATCCGGCACGCTCACCGTTGACATAGATAACAAGTTGATTATCGTTTGCCCCGCTGTCGAAAGTTGCTGCGATGTGAGTCCAAGTATCCTCATTAGGGACACCTGCGGATGCTCTCGGTTCCCAACCACCGATGTTTACAAATGTTGACATTTTGTTACCTTCTCCTGGTACATCAATACGTAATAGATATTCAGCATTTTTAGAAATCAACATCCTGTGCTGAGTAATGTCAGTGGCATAAAACCACGCCATCATAGTGTGTTCATCTCCGAGTTGTAGGTCCGGCGTTGAGTCAATGGACACTGACTGGGCACCATCAAATTCAAGTCCATCACCGAATTTTCCATCTTTCCATTTTGCCCCGTTAATCGTGCCATCATTACCCTTACCAGAAGAATCTGTGGCATTATTTCCAGCACCTTCGTCAAACAACCAAACACCGACTGCTGTGTCTGGGTCAATTTTCGCAGAACCGATATGTGGCATCAACCATGCGATTGAACAGACAATTCCTAAAATTAAAGCTAATTTTCGCATTATGTCTCCTTCATTTTCTGCACGCTTTGGCGCGCATTGATTAAATTAAGAATCTAATGGATTTTCCCGAATTAAACGATGCTAATTCAGTACCTATTTCTATTATAACATTTTTTAGGCTGTGATGCCAAAAAAAAAATTGATATTGCGTACTATGGGTGTGTAAGTTTTTGGTATGTGTGTAATCCGCGATTCAGACAGAAAAAACGATAAATGTCTCAAACAATGCACCTTATCCCAAACTTTTGCCAAAATATTTACACACCCGCGCACTATTTCTAATTGGACAAACAGTGCAAAATATGGTAATCTGAAATAACACGAAATAATTTTTGAGAAATAAGGAAAATGCCATGGACCCAAAAGAACAGCTCATTGCAGAACTCACTGAACTTCTCGGTAGTAAAAATGTCCTAACAGATGCAACCGCCTTGTCGGTATACGAATGTGATGCAGCACCTTCGTTTAAAGCAATGCCAGATGTAGTCGTCTTTGCTGATACAACACAACAGGTATCGGATATTGTAAAGTTAGCGAACAAGTCCAACACGCCCTTTATTGCACGCGGTGGTGGGACAGGTTTAAGCGGTGGGATGCTCTCGGTTCAAGGCGGTATTATCATTGCGCTTAACAGAATGGACCGAATTCTTGAGATAGATATTGAAAACGAGCAAGCAGTGGTTGAACCTGGGGTTGTTAATCTTCTTTTATCGCAGGCAGTTCAGGCGCAGGGTTACCACTATGCACCCGACCCGTCAAGCCAAAAGGCATGCACAATCGGAGGAAATATCGCGGAAAACTCTGGTGGTCCGCATACACTAAAATATGGTGTTACTTCTGACCATGTGCTTGGCATGGAAGTTGTGATGCCGGATGGTGAAATAATTACGTTTGGCGGGGAAGTTGAAGAAGTGCCCGGTTACGACCTACGCGGTGTGTTGATCGGTTCTGAAGGCACTTTTGGAATAGTAACGAAAGCGACGGTCCGTCTCACGCGGAATCCGCAGGCATACCAGACAGCACTTGCAGTTTTTGATAAAATGGACGATGCCTCAAATGCTGTATCAACAATTATTGGTGCCGGTATTATTCCTGCTGCGCTTGAAATGATGGACACACTTGTCATTAAAGCATTGGAAGATGCGTTCCAGTTCGGTTTTCCACTTGATGCTGAAGCAATTCTTATCGTTGAACTTGACGGGATTGAGGCAGGTATGCAGAATCAAACAGATAAAATATTGGAAATCTTCAAGCAGCACAACGCGCGTGAGGTGAATTACGCCAAAGATGATGCGGAACGTCAGGAACTTTGGAAGGCACGCAAAAGCGCGTTCGGTTCATTCGGCAGACTTGCACCGAACTATATTACGCAAGATGGCGTTGTGCCACGCACTCGCCTGCCAAAGGTGCTACGTCGTATCTCTGAAATCTCTGAGAAATATCAGATTGCAATTGCCAATGTTTTCCATGCAGGTGATGGCAATATCCATCCGATTGTTCTATTTGACGAACGCGATGCTGACCAGTGTGAACGGGTGGAACATGTGAACAAAGAAATCCTGACTGTGTGTGCCGAAGTGGGTGGCACAATCACGGGTGAGCACGGTATCGGTGTTGAAAAGATGGATTATATGCCGCTTATCTTTAGTCCGGCAGACTTGCGGGTAATGGCAAATGTCAAAGAGGTCTTCAATCCGACTGGACTTTGTAATCCCGGTAAGATTTTCCCGACTGCTGAATCATATCAAAAACTTGGTTTGCAACCGGAGGTAGATAATATAACCCAAGTTGCTACGGACAAGATTTCGAGATAGCGGACACTGCTTTTTACGAAAAAACAAGGCATTTCCGCCGATACTTGTGTTTTCTGTTATAAATCGGGGTTAGAAACCCCTCGGACAAGAGCATTCGCAAATAGGTGGCAACTTAGGTTACTATAGTAAACTCTGAAATTATTAGGACATTTTAATAAACTTGTTTCGGAAACATAACGGACAACAGAAGTTGAGCATCAAACTTTAGTTTGTGCCTATAAGACGCAAACTAAAAGTTTGCGCTACAGATGTGTCCCATTAATTATAGGTTTACTATATTTGCAGGGCAAAGGTGACCTACCCTGCAAATAAGTGGTTTTTAGATAGAATTAGTTGTTTTCTGCACCTTCATTGATCCAATCAATGAAGAGTAGGATCTGTTCTCCGTCTAAAGGTGGTCCGCCTGGCGGCATTTGCGGTGGTTGAGAACCATCAATACGTTTCACCACAAGGCTTCCCTTGCCATTGCCAGCAGCAAAAGCAGCACCGTTGTTTCCGCCGTTTTTGAATGTGTCATATTCGGAGAGGTTAAGACCACCTGCGCCACCAGCGACATGGCATCCTGCTAAGGCACAACTCTCGGTGAGGATTGGCATAATATCATCCTTAAAGGATACCTTCGGTTCTTCAACAACTGGTGGATCAACTGGCGGTTCAACAACAGGTTCCGTAGGATCAGGTTCTGTCGTTTTGTCACCGTTTCCGTTGACCATATCCGTAACGGGATCCCCCTCGTCACCGCAGCCGACTATGAAGCCAGCAGTGAGCAAAAGACTGACGGAAAATATTGTAAGTATAACTGAGTACAAACGATTTGATTCTAAACGCATCAAATTATTCTCCTTCTTTAATTTTAGATATGCATGAAGTCGTTTATTAGAAATATATCATACCACGAAATGGAAAGGATGTCAAATGAAAATATTGGTTAACTCGGATATCACATCAGAACAGCAGCAACAAATAGAAGCAGTTTCTGACACGATACGGATTGTTAAGCCGCAGAATTCAGAGGAAACGTTACGTGAAATTGCAGATACCAACATTGTGTTTGGTGGATTTAACCGTTCGCTTTTTGAAAACGCGAAGCAACTTAAATGGGTACAAGTGTGGGCAGCAGGTGTTGACGGTATCCTTTTCCCAGAATTTGTGAACAGCGATGTCATTTTGACAAGTGCGAAGGGGTTTGTCGGAACACATTTGGCGGATCAGGCGTGGGCATTGATTCTCGGGCTGCTCCGCGGCGTTGGTCGGTCAGTGCGAGAACGGACGTGGGACAACAAAATGTCAATTCGTTTGGCAACGTGGGAATTGGGCGAACGTACGCTCGGCATTGTCGGCCTCGGTGGAACGGGAATTGAGGTTGCGCGTCGTGCGCAGGGATTTGAAATGCATGTGATTGCTGTTGACCCTGAAGCCGTAGAAGCACCAACGTTTGTCCATGAAATCTGGAAGATGGACCGATTTGACGATCTGCTTGCACAGTCTGACATTGTGTGTATTTGTGCGCCGCTGACACCAGAAACAGAGGGTATGTTTGACGATACAGCGTTTCAAAAGATGCAATCACACGCACTGCTTATCAACGTTACGCGCGGCAAGATAGTTGATGGACCGGCACTCATCCGCGCGCTAAATGAAGAACGCATCGGTGGAGCGGGGCTGGATGTCACACCTGTAGAACCGCTGCGTGCTGATAGTCCATTGTGGGATATGCCGAATGTGATTATTACACCACACGTTGCTGGCGGTTCACCGATTCGGATGGATCGGACCGTCGCGTTATTCTGTGATAATCTGGAAAGATTTCTCGTCGGCAAACCGCTACTTAGTGTTATTGATAAACGGAAAGGGTATTAAAATTACGTGAGTTTGATAATTAACAGGACAAGCGCAAATTGAACAGAGAACGGGCATATTTGCTTAAAAAATCGTTATTTTGGTGTTTTTAACCCCCTAAATCCCCCTTATCAGGGGGACTTTAAGAGGAAATGTGAAAGTCCTAACTATTTATCAAACTCACGTTAAAATTATACCATTTCTAATTGACAAATTGCCATAACATTTCGTAGGTCAGGTAGAGCTTGGGGAAAACCCCCCCCGTTTTTGCGGGGGGGGGTTGGGAAGGGGATGAGGGCGGGGGAAAAAATTTTTATTTTTGAAAATAAAAATTTTTATTT
>JAPPES010000096.1 GCA_028824125.1 Candidatus Poribacteria bacterium | reverse complement strand
TCCCTACGGGACTAAAGAAATTACCGAAATATTTATTTAATCTTCATTTAGTTTGCGTCCTCACAGGCACAATCTAACAGATTGTGCTACTATGTGGCAACTTAGGTTACATAATACCGGCGCGCCGAAGGAGTTTGATAGTACCTTCAAGATCATCCATCTCATTTAAATCAAATGTCGGTACTATTTTGAATAAATCTTCTAATGGCAATAAATTGGCGTTCGGTATCACACCTTCGGTCACGGGATATTCAAATACCTCACTAACAAAGTACTGTTGAGCTTTAGCAGAAAGTAGAAATTCAATGAACTTTAGAGCAGCTTCCTTGTTGTCGCTACTTTTCAACAATCCAATTCCTGCAACATTGACAATATTCCCGACATCCTTTGCTTTAAAGAAGGTCTGTTCCACTGGATATTTTGAATCTCTCTTTTTAAAACGGAAAAGATAGTAGTGGTTTGGTAAACCGAGATCAATTTCTCCCGCAGCAAGTGCCTCTATAATCGGTGTATTTTTAGGATAGGCTTTTGCGCCATTAGCTTTCATATCACGTAGCCATTTTTCCGCGCGTTCTTCACCAACCTGTGCGCGCATCGCTGTTACAAATGCTTGGAACGAGGCATTGAGTGGTGCCCACCCGACTTTGCCACGCCACTTCGATTGTGTTAAATCAAAAACACTTTCAGGAAGATCTTCCATTTTAACGCGTTCAGGTGAATAGGCAAGAACGCGTGCTCTACCACTTGTCGCAATCCAGTATCCATCATCGTGGTGGAAAGTTTTAGGAACTTTTTTGAGAATAGATTTCGGTAATTTTTCAAACAACTTCTCTGCGCTAACAGCACCAAGGGCGCCAGCATCTTGTGCCCAAAAAAGTGAGGCAGGGCTTTTTCTCCCCTCAGTCAAGAGTTTCGCTGCTAACTGTGTCGTATTCGCGTAACTCACCTTTACCTCAATGCCAGTCTCCTTTTCGAACTGCTGAATAATTGGGTCAACAAGACTCTTACTTCGTCCGGAATAAAGCGTTATTGTTTCGGCATGCAACGTCCCAATGAGGACGAATGAAAGCAAGGCGAATAAAAAGTAATTGAACAAAATGGGTCGTTTTTTAAACATAGTTATCTCCTCTATTTTTAAATCTAAACATTTATAGTAAAATCTATAATTAATGGGACACTTCTGTAGTGCAAACTTTATGAAGTTTAAATAAATATTTCGGTAAGAGCGAGGTTAGGAAACCTCGCCAGCAGCAGGTGTACATCTCTGCTGGCGAGGTTTCCTAACCTCACCAAATTACCCAACTTATTTTTTTATCTTCATTTAGTTTGCGTCTCATCGGCACAAACTAAAAGTTTGATGCTCAACTTCTGTTGTCCGTTATGTTTCCAAAATAAGTTTATCAAAGTGTCCCAATAATTCAAAGTTCACTATATACATTTTCTTAGATTGCCAACGTTTGTAGTTGCGCAATTGATTGCGTTTCTTTGATAATTTTTAGGACTTGCGTATATTTGCAAGAGTGCATATATAATCGAACTTTTTACTTGGACACATATAGCGATAATAAGTTCAGAACTGTTGCTTTCCCCAATTAACGTTTCGGCACGACTCGCCAGCGCGTATTCATTCCCGCTGTAATGTGGTCAGCAACGTGGCAATGATAAAGCCAGTTGCCCGGCATTCTCGCTATCATATCTACGGTGACCATACTGCCCGGCAACAGGTCAACAACGTCTGTGCGTTTACCACCATTGAGGACGGTCTGCCCGTGCCAGTGTGCCGTATGCATGTCTACTTCCGTTCCCAAACCGATGAGATGCCAACGCACCCTATCACCCTGGTTCACTTCCAAACCTTTCAAATTTCCGAAGATAAATCCGTTGATTGCATGCTTGAGATTTCCTTCTTCTGCTTCTTCATCGGATTCATAAGCTTCGTGCTGTTCGCTTTCGGCTATTTCACGCTCGTTTTCATTAAAAATAAGAAATAGCGTGGTAAACGATTTGTCAACATCTTTTGGACGTGCATCGGTTTCTGACCTTTCCATCTCTTTTTTCGTAACAATGATCGTACCGATGAGTCCATCATATACCTCTGTAACGGCATCAACATGTGAATGATAAAGCCAAACAATGGACGATGGATCGTTTGGACCGGGTGCAGCGTCTTCCCCAACTTCCCAATGATAAGTGAACTTACTACCAGGCGGAACTGAACCGCCAGGTCCTTTCATATCCGCACCTTCGTTTGCTTCATCGTATTGTAAGCCATGCACATGTATGCTAAGCGGTTTGTCAGCACGATTAAGAAAATGTACTTTGATATTATCGCCTTCCACGGCACGTAATTGCGGTCCGAGAATACCCATCCACTCCGGTTGTTCAACCTGCGTGGTGAAAGTGTTATCCGTGTACTGAATATAGCGGTACTTGTGATATGCCAACGCCTTACCCCAAACACCCAACCCCATTTTCGGACGAATGAGGTTTTTACCGCTCGGTGCGTAATTCCAAACAACTTTTTCGGCAGCAATCCAATATTCACGGGTTGCTGCTTCAACATAAACAGCGCAGATACAGGAAAAAATTATAAACGCGCTGACGAACACTGCCAATTTATCTTTCATGATATTGAGACTCATTTTCATAATTTATTAGGTTGATTATCATCAAACAATTTGAATTTGATTTATAATATATTACCTGCTAAAAAAGATTTTGTCAAATCTTTTTTGCGGGTGTGTCCAGTTTTTTGCATGTGTGTCGTCTGAATCGCAGATTACCCGGAAGACGCGGAGGGCGGTTTTGGGGATGTCCAGTCGTTTTCAGATTCTTGTAGCGTAATCTTCCAGATTGCGTTTTGTAGCACAAACTAACAGTTTATGCTACAGTTGTTTGTTGTCTGAATCGGGCTTCGTCTTTAGGCATTCCCCGCCTCGCCAGCAGAAAACCGACAGCGGACCAAAAACCCCTTCCGCGTTTTCCGTGTCCTCCGCGTAATCCGCGATTCAGACAGAAAAAAAAATGCAAACTGAATAGAGCGAGGTTAGGAAACCTCGCCAGCGGCGGGTTCTTTGCAGGCGAGGTTTCCTAACCTCGCTAAATTACCCAATTTATTTTTTTATCTTCATGAAGATTGCGGTACAGAAGTGTCCCATTAATTGTAAGTTTTACTATACAAAAAATGAAAAGTTGATTCAGGTTTGAAACTATCCGGAAAACTCTTTAAAATATTCTATTAACAAAGCAAGCGTTACACCCGAACATAGCCCGACAACCCCCGAAAGGATAACAATCAATTTGAATTGTGGACTGACCGGAACCTTCCTCGGAACGGCACTGTCAACAATTTCAATGCCGCCTTTCTGTAAGGCAGTAACGTTGGACTCAGCACTTATAATCTCAGATTCAAGATAACGTTTCTCAATTTCTTCTTTGAGGGTGCTGGCAAGTTCTATTTTGGTGCGTAACTGCGTGAAAATATGTTGATTTTCTGGGATTTGGTTTAGTAATTTTTGCAATTGGTTATGAGTTTTTTGCAATTCTTTTTTCAGTTGCTCTGTCTCGTTCCCATAACCTTCAATGGTTGGGGGCAACTCAATTAATTGATTTTGTATGTAGGTATAGTGTGGAGAAGTGCCGTAGGTGGTGGCAGTAGCCATTTGCGGTGTGATTTCAGACTGCTCCCGAATTTCAGCAATTTGTGCGTCTTGTCCACTGAGTTCATGTGAACTTTTGCCAGCTTTTTCAGTGTCACGTATACGCTGAGATTCCAAATCAGTTAATTTCTCACGCAGATATAGCCAGAACGGATTGTGGCTTTGAGTTTCCGAAATTTGTGTCTGTTGCGGGAGGTTTTTTTGCTGAGTTTTGAGATGGGTGAGACGACCGCGTGCAGTGCGATGTTTCTGTTCGGAGATTCCAAGGCGTTCTTGTAAGTTACGATATTGCTCCAATAAACTGGTTAACTGAGGATACCATGTCTCCGGACTTCCGTTTTTGCGAACAAATGCAAGGGTTTCGTCTGTTAGTTGTCCGATTTCCTTGTTGACATCTTTTCGTTTTTGTTCAAGAAAACTTTGATGTTTTGCTAATTTTGTTTTTTTGTCTTCACTCCGTAATGTCTGCATGTCGCGCGCCAACTGATTAACCAAAAGTGCTGCGTTGCGTTCACCTCCTTCGGCTTCGGTTAATTCAATTGACAATGCAATGTAGTCAGCATCCGGGCGAATTTGTGCCTTTAACCTCCGTTTGAGATTTCCTATGCTTGGAAAGGACTGTATCTCTACCAGTTCATTTTCTTCCAGGTTCTCAACCGCAGCGTTTAACATAGATTCTGTGGAAAATCTTTCACTAATTGTTGCCATTTCTCTCCGATCAACTCCACCTGAAAAGACTGTTTGGAACAAATTATTGGAAGAGAGTGGAGAGGCGGTGTTCGGTTGAATAAGAAGCATCTTCGTGAAAGCAGAATAGGTTTTAGGTATACGCAGTGAAACAACAAGCGCAGTCCCTAAAACCAATAAAGTGCACAAGCAGATAATAAAATCGTACTTGCGTATGAATTGTAGGTAATTATGCAACGGTTCTTCTTTTTCAGGCATGAATGCCATTTTTCGTCAAAAATCGGTGAAAATTGTCCTTCTTTTAATTTACATTTCTGTTAAACTATAGGTTGTTCGCAATGCGGATTTCTTCATCGTTGAAAGCTTCATCATGCCATTCGGTGATACGCCATTCGCCTTCCCTTTTTTCGAAAATAAATAGATTATCACCTTCCGCGAACCAACCGGTGAACCCACCTTCAAGTGATTCACCATCAGCGACGAACCCTTGGATTCGGTAATGATTGCGGACTTCGGCTTCATCGCCATCCTTATTTACAACTATTTCCGGTGGAATAGAAAGTTCAATTTCAATATCCTGAAATTTACTAAAGACGCGGATGGCTGAATCCCGTTCATCCCGGATATCGTCAAATATTAAGTCATCCGTTTTATCGCCATCTGTTCCCATGTCTGAAACGTATCGGAAACCTTCAGGCCAGTAGGCACTCATATAGGTTTCTACATCTTCAGTTTCATAACCTTCGCGCCACCGTTTTAAAACACTATTAATTGCCAAATAGTCCTCGGGCTGCACCTGGTTGAATTTGTCAACATCGCCGCAACCGATAAAGCATGCTATTAAAATGAGCACGCCACTTATTTTTCCTAATTCCTTTAACATGATATTTTTTCTCCAAATCAAAATGTTTTGACGACCCCTAAATAGAGTCGTGACGGAGTGATTCCAACTTGGAGCCCCAAATTTTCAATTTGCTGCGCATCCTCTTGAACTGAGCGGATTTGCGAGGTTGCATTGTAAAAATTTGCACTGACATAAGAATCAATAATGCTATATGCCCATAGACCAATACCTGTATAGATAAAAAACATCCTGAGCTTATATTTTTGATTTGCTTTGTCGTAACTTGCGAACAAAGTAGCATCATCTGGATCAAAACCGGCAGTGGTTAAATAGTTATTATATTCTGTTGCAAAAGATTGATGTGCCAGAAATGCGCCAACAGCCGAACTGCCGATGCCAAGCAAAATAAGGCTACCGCGAAAGTAGTTACGACTATGAAATTGCCCCCATCCCGGTAAAATAGTTGAACGAACCATAGTACCAGCGGGAGAAATTAACCTTACTGCGTGTTCAGATTCCGTAGAAATAGTTTTGTTGTTAGCCTCTTCGGCAAAACAAAATGTTACACTCAATAACAAAATCAAAAGTGTGAATAAAAAACGCATCGATTCCAAATTCTATGTCTTGATAAACAGCACGAGAAGATTACTCGCGCAGTTCATAGTAAAATCCGAAAATATGTTTACATCTCAATGAACAACAATCTCTACACCATAACGCTGGCGAGGCGGGGAATGCCTAAACGGCATTCATACCGTTGATTTCTTCCTAACCTCGCCAATGTAAAGGTAAGGTAATTGTGGATTTTACTATAAATAGTCCTGTTATGTGTTGAATCCAAATTTTTGACGATGCCTCACGCAAATTGCCCGAGGCATCAAATTAAGATAATCCAATTGTGTTACACTGTCTATCTTCGTTTTGTCCGTGCCGTTGACCGACTCCGATCTTCGTTTTTATCGTCATCGTCATCATCACTACTTGAACTTGAACTGGTTGAAGTGCGAGTAGTAGTTGTCGGACGTGTCCGAGAACTGGAAGACGATGAAGTTCGACTAACCCTTTGGGGTTCCGTTCGCGTTGGTGTAGACCTTGATGACGTAACTGACGAACTCCGCTGTTTTGTTCGGTCACTGCTACTACTGCCTAAACGTGAACTGGACGAAGAGCTCGTACGACTCGAAGAAGATATCGACCTTCTATAATAATCAGAAGATCTATTTGTAATTGACGAAGTGCTACTCCTACTTGTATTCACCCGTGAGCGCGAATTTAAAAGAGAACTTCGTTGTCTATCCGTTGTCTGGGTTGAAAAACGGGAACGACTACTATAAGTCCGAACTGCTTCGTTTTGTCGAGCGGTCAATCTGGTAGCTATCCGTTGTTTTTGAGAAATTATTGAGGACCGAGTCACTCGTTCAGTTGGTGAAGGTGCTTGCCTACGGTGGTTTTCAATGACAACACGGACATTGTTTTGAATTTGTGTACGGTCTGAAGTCCGCGTAGGCACTGCTAACCGGCTCCGCGAATATTGTTTACGTGTTGTTTCGTGCTGTGCACTCCACCTATTTAACTGTGTTCGTTTACGGTATACTGGCGTGCTACTATATACCCCGTAATAAGGTGTATGGTAATATGAATAACGGGCTGGATGATAGACACGGTAACGACCTAAGTAACCGCCGTAATAGCTGCGGATAGAGAGGTAGCGATGATCATAAATCGGATAACTCCAACACAAATAGGAATCATATCCGCTTCTGTAATAAATGGGGCCATCATAAAAATAGAGATAGGTGTACCGATTCCAAGGACGCCAACGGTAAGTTGGTGTATAGTGCTGGACTACGCGCACCTTTGGTGCTCGGCGATAAGTTGATACTTCAATATATTCAATATCAAGTTGTTCGCCACCTTCAGCCACAATATGGAGTTCCATCCACCCATTGTCAACATGTCCAGCGACAGGAATTTTGATTGTTTCAGAACGATTTTTTGCGCGCAGCACAAAGGTATCGCCATACCGTGTTTCAGAGGCATTTTGGTCATGGTAACCACGACGGGTCGCCTCGCGTTTGATATTACGAATCCATACACGACCAGCAATCGGTTCATAGTGGTCGTTAATCTCGAACTTATTCGGTTCACCTTTATAACGCACTACAATTTCAATAGATTGCGCGCTACGTGGAATTTCAAAAAGATACACGCCACTTGCGATTGCAAATTCGAAATTATCAGCATCTTGATGGGAATTTGCCCAAGCGGTCAACCGCATGCCATCTTCAAAAATGGGGCTTGCAGTAATTGTAGCGTTGCCGCGCTCTATCCATTCATCTACATCATTCGCAACTCGATGTTCACGACTTAATCGGTCCGCGTAATAACCGTAATCGGCATAACTCATTGCTGCTAACGTCCCGATTAGCAAACAACTGAGGAGGCCTGCGATTGTTAAAGTTAAAATCCGTTTCATCTGAGAATCCTCCTAAATAATGATCTTAAACCAGCAGGGTTAACCGTTGGCTTGTAAGATTATTGGGTATAATTTAATATTCTTCTCTCTGCTCGTATCTCGGTTAATTTTGTAAAAGCAGTCTCTATCTCAAGTATAAAATAACGCTTCAGTAATTTATTTGCAGTTCCAAAATTGCATCATTGAAAACATTATACAATTTCTTACTATAATTGTCAAGATAATTTAACCGAAAAAGTAGAATTTTCTAATTTAACCCAAGTTGCCACCTATTTGCGAATACTCTTGTAGGAGGGATTTCTAACCCCGATTTATAACAGAAAACATAAGTATCAGCGGAAATGCCTTGTTTTTTTAGTAAAAAGCAGTGTCCGCCATCTCGAAATCTTGTCCGTAGCAACTTAGGTTAATTTAATGTAAATTATGGCTTATGTGTAAGTTTAATACCGCGTTTTTGCGCCTGCTCACGCGCAAGAGGCGTTACAATTGCAGGTTTTGCATATACTAACTCTTGAACATCGGATGCCAAATTCGCGATCACATTCGCACTTATGACAGCTGTTTCCACATTTACACGATTCGGCACACTGCCATCACGAATTGCTGCCGCGATTTGCCCTACAGTTACCCATTTAACGCCAAATTCAGTTAACGCGTTTACATGTGCTGGTTCAAGTTGGTCAAGCGTGAGTGATTTTTTATCTATATACTTTTTTGTGTTTGAAACATCCGATGCTGCTATAACTCGTTTTCCGCAACAAAGCGCATGATAAACCAAATAGGTACAAGGGGTATCAACTAACTTCAAAGCAAGCTTTCCCGCCATTGGATAGGAAAGCGCGGGTAAAACGATTTGTGAATAAGTTTCAACAAAAGATGGTATATCAGTTAAATCGTTTTCCAGCAGGACGTTATCTTCACCAAACGTTGAATATATCGGTTCAAGATTTACTGTTTTAGTTGCAAGTTCGGACAGAATAATTCTAATTTTCCATCCTTCTTGCAGGCACGTTTGGAATTGTTGAAGGATAGGTTCTAATGGAAGTTGCGTAGCGCCAAATATTGCAAGCAGCTGTTCTTCAGATTGTTGGGTGTTACGTAGATGCTCTTGGAGCACTCTCTCAACAATTTTCTCTATTTGGGCAATCTGTTCTGGTGTCATGTTTCATCGCGTAGCAGTTCAACAGCTTCGCCGCCTTTCAATCCTGCGGCATTAGAATCATCCGTATCCAAATGCATCTGAAGTACATAAGATTCATGAATTTTCGGACGAATATTCTCAAAGATTAAGGCACGTTCACCTGGAATGCGGATTTTTAAAAGGTCTGTTTCTTTTATTCCGAAAGCTTCAGCCTGTTCAGGTTTCATGTGAATGTGCCGCGTTGCACAGATCGCGCCCTCTTCTAAATAAACACTTCCCGCGGGACCGATAAGCGTTATTGCTTCAGCGCCAGCAAGATCACCTGAATCCCGAATGGGAGGATTTAACCCGAGCCGAATTGCCTCTGTCTGTGCAACTTCTACTTGCGAATAATCTCTCACGGGACCGAGGATGCGAACATGTTCAATGGCACGCATCCGCTTTCCAACAATTGTAACCGTTTCGTTCGCCGCAAACGCTTCTGGTTGGTAAAGCGGTGCATAAACAGTAAGCTGATGTCCAGGACCGTAAAGGATTTCAAGGTCTTCCTGGGTTACATGTGCATGCCGAGCAGAAACGCCGACCGGAATTTTTTGCTGTGCTAAAGCAACATCACACGCGCGGTTACCCGCATCGCAAGTTCGCAATGCACATCCGCTGCAGGATTGATCGTTTGTCAATTGACGGACTATACGGCGGGTAATTAACTTAACTAAAGCTTGATCATGCATCTTAACTTTGTTTTATTCAGCTCTAAACATCTTCAGAGAGTTTTAAATTATGATTCACTGTTCAAGATGGTTTCAACTTCAGCGTGCGGACGTGGAATTACGTGGACTGAAACAACTTCACCAACGCGAGCAGCAGCTTCTGCTCCAACATCTGTCGCCGCTTTCACGGCACCTACGTCTCCGCGCACCATTACTGTAACGTAACCAGCACCAACTTGTTGGCGGCCAACAAGTTTCACATTCGCTGCTTTTACCATGGCATCTGCAGCTTCAATGCTACCAACCAAACCTCTTGTTTCAACTAAACCTAATGCTTCTCCAGTCATATTGATACCTATTTCCTCCTATTGAAAATTCTGAATTTTTGCGTCCGTTTATAGTATATCAGAAATTCTTATTTTTTTCAAATAAAATTGAGCGAAAAGTTCATAAATCTTTTTGATATCATTTTGTGCTTTGTCGGTATGGTTATTTTTTTCATAAGCAACTGCACGCCAAAGGTATATAAGAATGAGTTCATGCGATTCATTTTGCCAATTTTCAATAGCGTCGGTGAGTAGGTCAAGGGCATGTGAATAATCGGATTCTTGCGATTCTTGCTGTTTCAAATGTCCATAAATGTCGCCTCGGCTGAGATAGGCTACAGCAAAACGCGGTTGCATTTCAATAGCCTTCTCAAAATCATCTAAGGCGAGTTTTAGAGTTTCATCCGCCGTATCCGAAATTAGAAACTTTTGATAGTATGCTCTGCCCCGGTTGTGGTATGCAATTGCAGTGGGACGATTTTCGAGGGATGCGGTGTAATCCGCAATTGCCCGTGGAACATCATTTAGGGCGCGATAAGCATCTCCACGTCTTGCATAAGCATCGGCAAGAAACCTATTGAGAGATAAGGTTTGGGTGTAATCATCTATTGCCTCTTTGTACCGTGCTAAATAGTAATAGGCAAGTCCACGTTTGACATAAGCCTCAGCATATTTTGGTTCAATCTCAATTGCCTTTGTCAGTGCAGTTATGGCTTTTTGGTTTTTCCCGCCCCTAAGTAATTGGGTTCCGTCGATCTGGTGCTTTAAGGCTTTTCTGTCAACTCCTTTCAGTTTTTCCCATGTGACAAACCGTGATGCCAGGAAGAAGGTAAGTATCAGCACAGGGGTCATAATATAAATTAACGCACGCATATAACAAGACTCTTGGACTATTTCGGATAGAGTAGGTGAATATTAACACCAAATTTTAGTTCTTCAACAGATGTATACGTTTTGGCTAAATCAATTTCAAGATAGGTTTGTCCACCACGAAGCCCACCGTAACCGGTAGAAAAAATGAGTTGTTTGCCACCCAGTCGGGCGACTCCATCTTTAATATTTTTAGACGGAAAATAACTAATAGGTGTATGTCCAACGATAAGGAATTTCGCATTGAGTGTTTTGAGAAAATTTTCGGTATGTTTTAATGTATATCTACCACCAAGTACAGCATCTGGCCTGTCCCACAGCAACTCGTCAAGCGTTTGGGGGCTGGGGTCTATGAGATCCTCTAAACTTATAATAGAACGCGCTGGTCCTGCATGAATGGCAACAAAACCTTTTTTCCCAATAACGACTGTTGGAAGATTGGTAAGGAAATCGAAATGCGCATTGGTCATCCGCTCAATGAAATTAAACTGTTTATAGTAACTACCGTTTATACTGTTGTACAATTTCTGAATAAATGCAGGACGATTTTGATCTGTCATGCCATATTTTTTCATCATAGCGTAGGTATCTGCTGCTGCAAATTCATGGTTTCCTCTCATGTAAATGAGTCTTTTACCCTTATTGCCAAGTTGCTGTTGTATCTCAATGACGCGGTTAACTATTTGGACATCGCCGAAAGGCGGCTTAGGTGTTTCATCGGGTTTATAGTCAATTGAATCTCCGAGCATTATACCGTAAACATCTTCGCCCGCTTGGATACGTTCAACAAGTCGCGTTCGTTGCAGCCATTGATTAAAATCGTTCCAATGTGCGTGTAAATCTGAGACAATGTAGACAGTTCCGTGATCTGGTAAGATGATAACATGTCCGTCACGTGTGAGTTGATTAGGATACTGTGAAATATGTTTGGGTTGTGCGGTTGCTATCATTGTGAAACAGAAAAACAAAAACGTTGTGTGAATTAGGGTGCTATTCATTATTTTATTCTCTGAAGAATGGGTCTATAGTTCTTTCCTGTTGTGCAAGTTTGTTGAGCTGTCGTCGCCTACGATTCCAGCAGACGAGATAAGTGAGAAGGAATAGTCCGCCGAGACTACCCCAAAAAACATAGGAACTGGACAAAAGCGCTGCCCAATGATAACGTTGCGGCAGCGATTCACGCCAAAGTTTATCAAAGGTATCCAGATTATAACCGAGAACTGCTCCAAAAGCAGCGTTGAGATTCATGCCAGTATGCAGTTTATCAATAACTGCCCATAGCACCTCAATTCCATTGACTTCAACGAACCAACGCAGTGCGTCCTGACTTTGAGCATACGCCAAATCCGCGCCTTTT
The DNA here is from genome assembly GCA_028824125.1 of Candidatus Poribacteria bacterium. Taxonomy (GTDB): domain Bacteria; phylum Poribacteria; class WGA-4E; order WGA-4E; family WGA-3G; genus MSPOR6. The sequence continues at coordinate 6,572 of JAPPES010000096.1, read as the reverse complement.
GATGAAACCGGAAATTTTTTTGCTAATTTGTGGAGCGGCATGATAGAATTTGTGAATACGTTTCTCAGCAAAGTTTCGTGGCGCCCCGGCACCCATTCTTTTGAGAAGTGGATTGCGATGCCTTCCACAAACCATAACGGAATTCCTTTGACAGATTTGCGCGTATATTGTCCAAAAAGGACATGTGCTATTTCGTGCCGAAGCACTTGCGCTAACTGTAGTTCTGCTACCCTTATCTGGGAAGGATTTTGGATGATGATGCGACGACTCAACGGAAACGCACACCCAACCGCCCAATCCTGAATTGGCGCGTGAACAGAAGCTTGAAAATCTTTTTGGGTATCACAAACCTGAATTTTAATTGTTTCATCCGAAATGTGCCGTGTTATCCGTGGCAATTGAGCGTAAAAATCTTCAGCAATCCGAAGAATTGACGCTGGATCCACTGTATTTTTTCGGTAATAGACGCGAAAATGTGGACTTTCTAAGGATTCCCACGAGGCAGTTGCAGATACTGAAAATACAAGTAGAAGAAAGAAAATAAAAATAAGGTTTTTCATCACCTTTATACGCATAAGTCAGCTATTCGTCAGTATATGCCTTAAGACTAATTGCTTGATTTACCAGATATGTTAGTTCGTCAATCTGCTCGTTGGAAATCTGAGTTTGGATTCCTTTAATGATTTGCCGCACCGCTTCTAAACTGCCTTCTTGTGCCCAATAACTCCCACGCAGTATTTCAGCAAATTCTGCTATTGCTGCGACGAGTTGAAATTCAGCCGATGTCTCTTCAAATGTACTTTTCAGTTCTGTTGAAAATATCTCCTTACTAATCTCGGATACACGCGTAGTATCAGGGTCTTCGTGCCGTATAAAAACAGTTGCGAGTTTTCCAATAACATTTTCGTGGAGTTTAATCTCATAGAGAGCAGTAACACTGTGACCAGAACCAATTTCGCCAGCATCTACATCGTCATCACGGAAGTCTTCATGTGCCAGACGACGGTTTTCATAACCGAGCAAGCGGAAGCGGCTGACAGTCTGAGGATTAAAATCAACCTGAACTTTAGCGTCTTTTGCGATAACCTGTAATGTTCCCGTCAGATTCTCAACAAAGATACGTCTTGCCTCGTTAAGGTTATCAACATAAGTATAACTACCATCGCCATTATTCGCAAGTTGTTCCATGAGAATATCATTGTAATTCCCCATGCCGAACCCGACTGTTGTTAGCGTAATTCCTTCCTCAACGTGGGATCGAATCTTCTTAAGGATAGCATCAGGTCCTGTTTCCCCAACATTAGCAACACCATCTGAACATAGAATGACACGGTTGATACTACCAGGCTTTGCATTCTGTAGCGCGATCTTGTAGCCCAAACGAAGTCCTGCTTCTGCATTCGTTACACCTTCAGGTTCAAGTGCGTTAATTGCATCCACAATCTCCTCGCGTGCCTCAGTTCCCGTATGCGGTAGGACAATCCGTGCCTCAGTTCCATAAACAACGATGGCTACTTTGTCGCCTTGACGGAGTTGTTCAACCAAGAGTTTTAGTGAACGTTTCACCAAACCCAAGCGATTCTCCATTGCCATTGATCTAGAGACATCAATCACAAAAGTTAACATAGCGTCTTTTCGGTTTTCGTCAGGGACGATTCGCCCTTGAACACCGATTCGCAGTAATTGAAGCCGTTTGCCTTCTCCGAAACGGGAGGGTGCGCCTTCAATGTGTACAGCAAAGGCACCATTGGACGGTGGCATATAGTTGTAATTAAAGGAGTTGACAAATTCCTCAACACGTACGGCTTCCCGTGGAGGTAGATGCCCATCTCTGAGATAACGTCGGGTGACAGAGTAGGAAGCGGTATCAACATCTATGCCAAACGTTGAAAGGTGTTCATCCTCTGTATCAATAAAAGGATTAGTCCCATAATTTTCAAAGAAAACATCGTCAAAAGCGGCACCATTTGGGGGGTTTAACCCGAAAAAGGTAGAATCATTGGGAGCAATCGACACAGCTTGGAAATCTTCCTCACTATCGCCAGAGCCGCAACCTGTGTAGATAAGAAGTGCCAGCCCACATATCGTCATGAGAATAACGCTTAATCTGAGCCTTTCAAAATTAGTTTTCATTAGGATATGTCTCCTTTTTATTTAAGCTTTTGAATTTTATGTTACACCTAAGGTTCCACGACAGTCCCCATAAACAGCACTGTTCCTGTTTCATTATCACGAATCGCAAAGAAAAACGGGCGGTCAGCGGTGAATTCTGGTGGCAGACTGGTTTTCACGATACCAACAACAGTTACAGCGGCAGCTTCTGTGCCTTCTTCATTAACTTCAATGAAAGTTTTATGGGAAACTTTATCAATATACAGGTTTTGTCCTAAATCCTCTAAAGGCGCCATACGACTAAAATCTGCTCGATTTGCATCAAAGGCTATACCCATACCGAGTGCTATCAGTGCGTCGTTAAGTTCTTTTGTTCCATATTCCAATTTGAATTTAGGCATTCTGAGTGAGATTTCTTGTTCGCGAAACTGTGACATCCAATTTTCCCAATTTTCTGTGTTCAAAGTTTCTAAAAAGGTGTTCAAGTTGGAATCGCGGGCAGGAAGGAAGATATACATACTTATCCGCCCGTCACCATAAGGCAGGTTAACGGCTTGGAAAGCATCTCCAAAGTAATGTGAGTAGCGTCCTGACCGAAACATCATCGGAACCTGCTTGGTGCTGCCGTTTGCGAGATGGAACATCCCGTCGCGCGTGTTGGCTGGGTCAAATTCTGTTTGCCACTCTCCTTTGAAATAGATGGCATTAATTAAGAATAAAACCGCATTTGCGTTTATTTCATCAAGAATTTTTGGAATCTTGCCGTTTGTCCTATCATTTACCCACTGATTAATTGTTGTTAATGTACTTGGCACCAAAAAATCAAGGACAGAGATTTCAGCGTTGAAAAATTGGGTATTGCGCTGCAGAAAATTGGGGTTGAACGAGACCCCTTCGTTTCCCCAAAGTGAGTTCGCAATTGTGAGTGTAACTTTCGGGTCTGATGTCTGAAGTGCCTGTTGTAGTTGCACGTAACTTGAATTGATGGAATTAGTGGTTATGTCTTGTAGTTGTAGCGTCCCAATCATCGCCTGCTCTGTTTCGCCAGCTGCGCCATTTAACGTCATCGCCAAGGCAACAGAAACGCTGAACGGAGAGATAAAAATATTCTGATCCTGTTCAGTTTTCCGGATTTCATTGAATAGGTTAAAACCAAATTGGGTGTTAGCCTTAACGACATCTGGATCAATAGGACCAGACAAAGCGATATTATTTTGAAGAGCCATATCACGCTCGCAGCCATTAAAAATAAATAGTACTAATCCACATATCACAAGCATAATGCTTGATTTGTAGAGGGTTTGTAACCCTGTTTTGATCATAAATGTTCTCCCATTTTATTTAGTAAAGATGCGCTACAGCGTCACCGTAACCGTTATAGATTAACGTAGGGTGTCTCTCCCTTGAGCCAATCATCCATTCAGTAGCTTGCGACCAGCGCGGATGCGGAACGTTTGGATTAACATTTGCCTCAAAACCGTATTCTCTGGGAAGTATAATGTTCCAAAAAGTTCGAGGTTTCTTATCGGTTAATTCTATACTGACAATGGATTTGATACTCTTAAACCCATATTTCCACGGCACAATTAGCCGTATAGGTGCACCGTGCTGCGGCGGCAGAATATGTCCATAGATACCGACAACCAACAGTGTTAGATCGTTCATCGCTTCTGCGAGAGTTAATCCTTCAACGTAAGGCCACGGCAGACGGAAATTATTTTGATGCGGTGCCACATCAGGATCCATAAATGTGGTCATCCTCACGTATTTCGCATCAGATTTCGGTTGGACTTTTTCAAGCAGCGCTTTCATCGGAAAGCCGATCCATGGCACCACCATTGCCCATGTTTCAACACACCGAAAACGATAGATCCTTTCTTCAAGCGGCATCTGTTTGATTAAGTCATCTACATCTAAAGTCATCGGTTTTTCAACGAGTCCGGATATTTCAATTTCCCACGGACGTGTTTTAAACTTCTCAACTCGTCTCCAAACGGTGCTTTTCGAACTTGTGAACTCATAAAAGTTGTTGTAGGTCGCCGCGACAATTTCGTCAGTTTGTTTCCGTGTGACGGTAAATTCTTCGTTCTTTTTAGCGTCAAGCGGCTGTGTTTGATAAGGTTTAAGTTGTTTCGCAACCTTGCTATCCTGTGCGCAAGCACTTGAACCGAAAAGCGACAATGCTCCAGCACCTACTATACCCAATTCTTTGATAAACTTTCTACGGTTAATATAAACTGATTCAGGTGTTACTTGATTTTCTGGGATTTCCCATCCCTTAGGGATTTTTATATTTGCCATGGGAATCTCCTATATGGTGAGTTCCGAGTATTTGCAATTTCATTGTTTTTATTTTTCCTATACAAATTATACAGATTTTTTGTTTGAAGTGCAATGCTTTTTATGGTGGTGTAATACCAAATTAACGCGTTAATTTGGTATTACAACGTTATCGCAGGCTTTAGGGTTGACAATTAGACTATTAACGTGTATAATTCAGAAAACCCCAAATGAGGATATTGACAGTAACTGTCAAGCACAAGTCATTATAGATATCGGTTCACAATCACACAAGTTACGCTATTATATTCCTTTGAAGTTTTAGAATATGACTTGCAGGAAGCAGTTCACCGAGCCGAAAGCGAAATCTTATGAAAGAGATAATTGACAGATTGACTTCATATAATATCTTTAACTATCTCTTGCCCGGTACCATATTCATGGGATTGGGTGATACATTTACTTCATATTCACTCATCCAAGACAATATTCTAATCGCGTTGTTTTTGTATTATTTCATAGGATTAATTATTAGCAGAATTGGATCGTTGACTCTGGAACCGTTACTTAAATGGATAAAATTTGTTAAGTTTGCACCTTATGAAGATTTTGTAAAAGCATCAAAGTTAGATCCGAAGATTGAAATATTTTCAGAACAGAATAATATGTATCGTTCGCTTTGTATGCTTTCTATAGCACTAATTCTGTTAAAAAAATACGATTTAGAATGGGGTTGGGGGTCATCAGAGAATGCAGCAATTATTTTCATCATACTTGTAGGATTTTTAGTCCTGTTTTTACTTTCTTACAGAAAACAGACCAAATACGTTGTTAAACGCGTAAAAATTGCACTTGAGAACAAGGAGGAAAAGTAGACAATGTATGATTATTTTGAAATTGATTTTCTTGATGTAGACGCAAAAAAAAAGTGGTGACGCTATACCACTGTGGTATTCCATTGGTGGCGTTACACGAATCCACGTCACTGATGGGGGATTTCAAGACACTGGTGACAAAGTTGTAAAACACATTAGACAATATTACAATAACCCAAACAGAATTGATGCTGTAATTGTCAGTCATCCTGATGGCGACCACGCAGGAGGCCTTCGCACGGTTCTTGAAGATTTTGAGGTTTCTGAATTGTGGATGTTACGACCTTGGCTTTATGCAAATGAATTAATTGATAGATTTTCTCGCTTTTCAAATGTTGATAATCTTGTTCGCCGATTAAAAGATATCTACCCAAATGTTGCAGCATTAGAAAAAATAGCAAGAGCAAAAGGTATACCCATTTACGCTCCTTTTCAAGGAGCACAAATAGGTAAATTCACCGTTCTTGCCCCTACAAAGCAAAGATATCTTGATCTTGTGGTTGCGTCTGAGAAGACCCCTGAAGCAACAAAAGAACTCATTGAACACTTTTTGAAACGAGAGCAAAACCTTTTTCAAAGAGCTGCATTACATGCAGTTTCGTTTATACGGTCACTTTGGGGTGAAGAAATATTTTCACCTGAAGAAACGAGTTCTGAAAACGAAATGAGCGTGGTCCAATATGCTTATTTATGTGAAAAAAAGATATTGCTGACTGCAGATGCAGGACGAGGGTCTCTTACGGAGGCTGCGAATTTTGCACGCAAGGTTCTACCCGGTATTGACTTTTTTCAAGTGCCTCATCACGGATCACGACGAAATGTATCAACAGAAATCCTTGACTTTTTACTTGGTAAAAGACTGCCAAGGAAATTGGAAGAAGGTACGGAAAAATTCACTGCAATTATAAGTGCTTCAAAAGAAGACAAAGATCATCCGCGAAAATCGGTTGTCCGGGCTTGTATTCACCGTGGAGCAAAGGTAATTTCAAACGAAGAGTATGATATAAACATTTTTCAAAATTGTCCACTGCGAGAAGGTTGGACAAATGTACCTGGTCTCCTTTATCCAGAAGACCAAGAAAAAGACTAACATTCCACGCCAATTTTAGAGAAATACTTTGCACATTTATTTTTTATTGGAGTTAACCTATGCCCACACTCGAATTCAACGGAAAACACCACATATACACCCACCACCTCACCGTTCACTTGAAATAGGCGTAATCCGCTCCTGCAACCCGGCCAATATATTAACCTAAGTTGCCACCTATTAAAGGACTTCTAAATCCATGGGATTTGCTCTAT
>JAPPES010000022.1:8393-18740 GCA_028824125.1 Candidatus Poribacteria bacterium | reverse complement strand
AACATTGGAACATCTTGAAAATGCCACAAGAATTCACTAAATTGACGCCTATGGTACGGTTTCCTAACCGCACCATAGGCGTCAATTTAGTAAGTAACGTGTGTATCTGACACACCTTTCGCCCCTCTGGGGCTTGCTTCCTGACGGGATTAACGTTTTCTATACACCTTTCGCCTCTCCGAGGCTATGGTCAATCATATCTCAGCACCAGCGGTGCGGAATGTGTATAGAATCCGTATCACCCAAAACCGAAAGCACCAGCGGTGCGAAAGGTGTATGGACTAAATCGGGCTTTGGAAGCCCGATTTATTACCCAAAGTAGGCACGTTTTGTAAAAGCGCTGTTTATAGCGTCTGATGTCTGGGCTCGACGCGTTTACAAAACGCGCCTACTAAGTGTGGTGAACCGCTAAATTGACAGTTATGGTTGGAATGTGGAATTCCCCTATTGTATCAACGGCTTCTGACGCTAATTTCTTGAAATGATTCTGTAGATAAATATTCTCCTAACACATTCTGGATGTCTTTTTTCGTGAGTTGCTGCGGTGTGATTAAGAAACATTGATTACGTGTATTCTTTGCCCAAGACGTTTTGAATTCCTCGTAGGTCAGTTGACGTTTGTTGAGATTAACCGGATTATGAAGATGCACTACGTTCGATCGGTTGTCGTAGTGGGTCACCGACAAGATTACTGGGGTTCGCCCTTGTAATTGAATTAACACAACGGGAGCCCATCCTTTTGCAACAAACGCTTTTAAGACATCAAACGAACAATTGGTAACGATTGCACTATGCTGTACTCTTTCTCGCAGCTTGAGTTGAAGGTCATGAAGGTTCCCTCTGCTGCGAGTACGCGGTAGTTGTTTAAACGCATTAGTAACGTAAGGCTGCTTCTTCAAATCGACAGTAGCAGTTTCTGGCAAGTTCGCTGTGCTCTGTGTTGATTTGATTGTAGTTGTATTTTCAGCGGCGGTAGTTGTCGCTTCGGGAGTATAGTGTTCCCCTGGTGGTATTGGCCCACAATTAATTGCCAAGAGCGCGAAAACAAACAGGACGACACAAGCGCACAGTATTGAATATAACGAACTATTTAGTAATGCAGAATGATCCTCTTTCAAAAAGGGTTTATGGCGTTTCATGATTTGATTTCCTCCGTATTAATCGATTTTAACTGCGATTTCCCGTTTTTCCTTCCATGATTCCACGATAGCTTCTGTAATCCGCATAGCTTGCAAGCCGTCTTGCCCTGTTGGTTCGGGGAGACGATCATTAAGTAAATCATCTACCAAGGCAGCCATGCGCAGCGCAAAAGTGCCATCAAATGCAAGCTGCTCCATCCGAAAAATAGAGGGACGGTATTCCTCAACAACTTGATTATCACGTCTCATCAAAGTTGCCTTACTCAGTACATTATCCACAACGATCTCACCGGCAGCACCGCAAATTTCCAGCCGTTCAATGGGGTGAATAAAGTCACTATCCCAACTCGCCAGCAAGGTAGCAACTATCTCTGTTTCATATCGCACTGAAATTGCCATGCTTGTATAGCATGCATCCTCACCTTCGCGTGCCTCATGTTGTCTCGGCTTTGCCATTTCTGCACATACAGCCACAATTTCACCGCCGAACCATCGGAGTAGGTCAAGGGCGTGGGTTTGTAACTCGTAGAGCAGGTAGTACTCACCTTTCCATGTGGAGGCGGGGCCCCCTTGTGACAATTTCATATCCAGGTAATAGGTCTGTCCGATTGCGCCAGCGTCAAACCATTTCCTTGCTTGTACATAACCGGGTGCGAATCGGCGATTATAGTCTATTGCGAGGTGTACCCCTTTCTCTTCCGCTTTTGCCACCATCTGTTCCGCTTCATCAATATCAAGTGACAGCGGTTTTTCAGAAATAACATGTTTTCCAGCATCAAGACATTCCATCACAGGCTCAAAGTGTAAATGGTCAGCGGTCACTACGTCGACCAGGTCACATTCTTCATTTGCAAGCATCTCTTTAATGGACGGATACCACTTGGCAATACCGAGTTCTTCAGCACGGGCTTGCGCTTTGGCAGTATCAATATCACACACTGCCACTAATTCTGCCCCTTGATGTTGGAGATATCCTCGTTGATGTAGTAATCCGACTCCCCCGCAACCAACAGCTGCAACTTTCAGTTTCCCTGCCATAATCGTGTTCTCCTTGTAATATATGAATACCGGTTTCAATCCCTGCTATATTCATTAATAGTAAACGATATATAAAAAAATAGCAAGTAAGAATTATTAGCAGGATGTGTAAGAACAACCAGTCCAATAACCAACAGTCTTTTTTTTCATCGAACCGTTCGGAATCTGGGAATCCGCGTGAGATTCCACCAGAGGCATTCAATTGTCGATTTTCGCTATTGTTGGAGGGGTTTGTAACCCCGATTTTCAGACTGTATATCTGAAGTTGGGTTATAAACCCGCAGCATGCCAAACGCTCATGCTGTGTTGATTCACTCCAACAAAGATGTTTTGTGACAATTGAATGCCTCTGGAGATTCCACTTGATACTGCGTCTACAACGTGATATTATTAAAGCAATGAAACACAAAGGCTTTTTCATCACACTTGAAGGCGTAGAAGGTGCCGGTAAAACAACACAGATCCAACGATTAGCAGATGCGCTCGGTGACGCTGTGCTTGTTACACGCGAACCGGGCGGCACACCACTTTCAGAACAGATACGCGATATATTCTTAACCACCGCTGCCATGTCCGCAACAACCGAATTGATGTTGATTGCCGCCGCACGGGCACAACACGTCACCGAACTAATTCTCCCCGCATTAAATGCAGGACAGATCGTTATCTGTGACCGATTCAGCGATGCTACTGTTGCTTACCAAGGTTATCGCAAAGGGATTGACCTAAAACTCATAGAACAAGTCAATCACATCGCGACAGGGGGATTAACACCAGACGTTACTTTCCTTCTCGACCTACCTCCAGATATCGGACTGCAACGCAAACGGGATTCAGATGAACCTCTCACTCGCCTTGAACATGAAAACCTCGCCTCTCACAAAAAAGTGAGAGAGGGATATTTAGCAGTTGCTGAAGCTGAACCGCAGCGCGTCCAGTTAATCGACGCACAACTTGATGCAGATACTATCCACAACCTTATCACGACAGAATCTAAAAAAAGAATTCAGTTATTACAAACGTCTTGAAATCCAAATATCTCGGCATGTGCCACTATATGAGAAAATGGAAAACGTTATACTCGGTCATCAAAACATCGTAACACAACTTCAAAACGCAGTCACCTCAGAACGTGTTGCTGGCGCATACCTTTTTTCAGGAGAACAGGGCGTTGGAAAAGAGACTGTAGCACTCTACTTTGCGAATCTAATTCTTTGTGAACAAAGGACAGAAAATAATGCACCTTGTGGAGAATGTCGTGCTTGCCGAAAAATAAAAAGCGGGAACCACCCAGACCTGCAAATAATCCGACCTGATGGCGCACAAATTAAAATAGACCAAATCCGTGAACTGCAACAACAAATTTTTTATCAACCCCTTGAAGGACCGCGGAAAATCTACATTTTAGCAAACACCGAAAGGATGAGTAATCCGAACAATCCTGCAGCAAATGCACTACTCAAAACACTTGAAGAACCCCCTGCTGCATCTACTTTAATCCTATTGACGGAAAACATTGAATCTATTTTGTTAACAATCCGATCACGCTGTCAGCTCCTCCCATTTTACCCGATGCCGATTGAAGAATTAACAGTAGCATTAATGGATCGATTTTCTATTGATAAAGAGGCAGCTTCCGCTGCCGCGATACTCTCGCGCGGTGTTGTTGGAAAAGCTATCACGCTTGTCGAAAAAGGTATTACTGAAAGTGAGACAGTGCCAGAAATCCTTGAAGAAACCGACCCATTAGCCGCCTTCCGATTGGCAGAGCAATTTGGTGAAAAAGACTTGGACAGTTTAGACGAATTGATAACATGGTATCGCGATCTCCTTTTTTTACAACAAGACGCACCTATAGAATTGATGACACACACCAACGCATTAGAACAACTAAAAACACTCGTCCCACGCTACTCGCGTATACGGCTCCAACAAGCCATCAAGACCGTTTTTCAGACAAAGGAACTACTCAAAAGAACAAACGTTACCAAAATCTTTGCGCTTGAGGTCATGTGTCTGAAGTTGCTGCAGGGAAAGTGAACTTGGTTACACCCGTCCATGTGTAGTTTCCTAACTATAGTAAAACCTATAATTAATGGGACATTTCTGTAGCATGAACTGTTAGTTTGTGCAGATGCGGACCCAAACTAAAAGTTTGATGCTCAACACCCCCGGTAGGTTCGGTTTCCAACCGAACCGAGCATAATGTCCAATTAATTCTAAATCTACTATAATATAGGGAATGCTTTTGGCAGCATGCGCTGCTGAAATTTGACACAAAAATATTAAAATGCTATAATGCCTTACACAAAATTCATAGGAGAAAAACATGCTTACCCACACCCAGGTCAACACGTTTCGCGAGAAAGGCTTTTTGCTCGGAAACCGTGTCTTAACTGACAAACAAGTTGAAGAATTGCGGTCAGAATTAGCACGCGTTATTGACGATTATGAAAAGACCGATATCCCACAGCCAGTACGTATTGCGAACCTTGGCGGACGGGAAGAAAGTCCTGTCTGGCAAATCGTTAATATCTGGGAGGCGAGCCCTGCCTACCACCGACTTATTTACAATCCGGTAATTGTCCAAGAAATCGGGCAACTAACGTCCGCAACAGAGGTACGCGTCTGGCACGACCAAATCCAATACAAACCGCCTCAAATCGGCGGCGTTAACAAATGGCATCAGGATTCACCGTTGTGGGGTATTCTAATGCCGAAAACGAGTCAGGTAACAGCTTGGGTCGCTTTAGACGATGCCAATGAAAGCAATGGGTGTATGCGCATGGTCCCCGGTTCCTATCACTGGGGCCCTCAGATGAAGTTTTTAGGCAGTGTCGGAGACATCCATAAAATGCATGACCACTTTGAAGATAACGAACTGTCTGTGGAACTCTGCCCGGTACCGAAAGGACATGTGCATTACCATCATTCATTGACATGGCACGGATCGCATGACAACAGCAGTGATGCCGCGCGGCGTGCTATTGCAGTGCATTATATGACAAGCGAAACGATTTACCATGAAGAAGGCAATCACCTCATGAAATCTTTTGTTACTGTGAATGGCGGTGAAAAATTGGCGGGCGATCATTTTCCGCTTGTTATGGAAAACGGAACACCGACAAACCCGATAGTATAATCACTGGCACCAAAACACGAACTAATTTATAAATACTTTCCGATAAAAAAGCACATGTGTATAGGAGACAAATATGCTCAACCAAGCCCAAATCGACACATTTCGTGAGAAGGGCTTTCTACTTGGAAGTCGTGTTTTGAACGACGAACAAGTTGAAGAATTGCGATCAGAATTAGCACGCGTTATTGATGATTACAAAAAAGACGATATTCCGCAACCAGTTCATATAGCAAATCTTGGTGGCAGGGAAGAAACACCGGTCTGGCAAATTGTCAATATCTGGGAGGCAAGTTCTGCCTATCATCAACTTGTTCATAACTCAATTATCGTTGAAGAAATTGGACAGCTTACATCGGCGACAGAGGTACGCGTCTGGCACGACCAAATCCAATACAAACCAGCACAAGTCGGTGGAGTCAACATGTGGCATCAGGATTCCCCATATTGGCCAATTCTGACACCGAAGACCAGTCAGGTAACCGGTTGGGTTGCGTTAGACGATGTTGATGAAAGCAACGGGTGTATGCGCATGGTACCTGGATCATACCATTGGGGTAATCAGATTTCCTTCCTGCATTCCGTTAAAGACATCCACTCAATGCCAGTCCAATTTGAAGAGCACGAATTAGAAGTGGAACTTTGCCCCGTACCTAAAGGCTATGTCCATTATCACCACTCCTTGACGTGGCACGGATCGCATGACAACAGCAGTGGCCAACCACGGCGCGCCATTGCAGTACATTATATGACGAGCGAAACACTTTATGATGCAAGTGGTAACCATGTGATGAAGTCCTTTGTCACAGTCAACGATGGCGAAAAATTGGCTGGCGACCACTTCCCACTTGTAATGGAAGCTGGTAGTCCAATCCAACCATAGTTGACCTCATAGGAGATTTTTACGAAAGTTGTTGATGCGATCGCCAAAGTCCTGAAGGCAGAAGGTATGGAATATCTATTCGCATATCCTGTTAACCCAATTATTGAGACAGCCGCGAAACTGGATAGCCGCACCATCATTGTTCGTCAAGAACGCGATCAACTCTCCCCGTTTTGGCATTGTGAAAGTCCGCAGTGCGTGAACAAATTCCGATTTTATCTGTCCTATTTAATGATTTTTCTATGGCAATTGAGATTCCGACGCTGCTCAAATTTATCACAGCAAAGGAAATTCAAATTTCCAAGTTTTAATATGTCCGATCAAACAAACCTCACGATCGTGACAAAGGAGTTTTGAGATGAAACTTATTACTACTGTTCTCCTCGTTGTCATAAGCCTCAGTATCAATGCTTGGGCATTAAAAGATGACAAGGCACTCATGATGTATCTTCCTTTTGATGAAGGTGTGGGCGACAAAGCGAAGGATGCAAGCGGAAATAACCTTGAGGCTACGCTGAATGGGGCAACATGGTCAAAAGATGGCAAAATTGGCGGATGCATCCATTTGGCAAATACAGAACAATTTGTAGAGGTTGACGCTGTTCCCGAACTTGATATAACGGATGAACTCACGATTCAAGCTTGGTTTTTCCCAGAACAAAACCAAGGTGATTCTAATCTGATGGGGCGCAGAACAGCAAACAACACTGGCGGGTATTGTCTCCAATGGAGTTCAAATCCTACCGGCGCACCACAAATTGAAACATGGATGAATATTGGTGGATGGCAAGGGTCCCGAAGAATACAGACCATTAAACCCGCACTGGAAGAATGGCACCATGTCGCTTCTACCTACGATGGCGATATGATCCGCCAATACATTGACGGCAAGTTAGATGTGGCATATAAACCACCCGCTGGTAAGATAAACAGCGTTGACGTTGTCTTCCGCATCGGCAAATCCCAGACAGGACTCTCTGGCACAGTATGTCTTGTTGATGAGGTAGCCATTTACAACCGCGCCCTCTCCGAAGACGAAATCAATCAGGACATGAACAACGGTGTGTTCTTTGCAGTTGATCCTGGTGGGAAACTCGCCACAACCTGGGCAAACCTAAAGAAATAAGCAAATACATCAATGTTGTTTAATATTTGCAATTCTGTCGTATAGGCGGGCCTCAGTACCCGCCTCTGTTAAAAATCTAATTTGTGCTAACCATCATAGTTTCCAACTTTCCACAATTTGAAATATCTCTTCAAGGAGGAATCAACATGAAAACTCAGAAAATTATTTTCCTAAACATTTTCTTAAGTCTACTTCTCTGTCAAGTTGGGTTCGCTGCCGGTGGTAAAGGAAACGTGGAACAACTCGGCAAGAAGTTATATGTCTGGCATTTTGATGAAGGCAGCGGAAAAGAAACGAAAGACGCTACTGCTGGCTTAGTCGGAAAATTCAACGGTGATGTCAAATGGGCTGACGGTATCCTCGGCAAATCCGTGCAGATGGCAGGTACAGCTGGTGAACCGAATTATATAGAGGTCGCACACTCCGATGAGCTGGATATAGATCAAGCCATTACGATGATGGCCTGGATTTACCCCGATGAACTTCCTGCAGGTGGGCAGGAGAACAAATTCACAATTTTCTACAAAAACACCTACTATTTGCAAATTGAACCGGGGGCAGGTCAGCTCGCTTACTATTTCTACGACACCGATAACGAAGGTTACCATATTTCTTTTGGTAAGGTGAAAGCGAAAGAATGGTCGCATGTTGCGCTTGTGTGGAACGGAACAGAGGCACGTTTCTATATTAACGGCGAGCATGATGGCAAGGTAATTCCACAAAAAGGAACTGGCAGAAGTTCACCGAATAAGACGTTGCGATTTGGCGGTGAGAGTAACGATTGCTGTCCACGTTTCTTTCAAGGTCGAATGGACGAACTGATGTTAGCCAACTATCCCCTTTCTGAAGCGGACATCCAGAAAATCGTGAAAGATACACTTGATGTTTCCGCCCGCGGAAAATTGGCAACAACTTGGGCAAATCTGAAAAGGTAATTCAGCTCAGAGTTATTTGTAGTCCAATCCGAAAATATGTTTATATTTCAATGAACAACAATCCTGGACACTCTTGCTGGCGAGGCGGGGAATCATGGCGAATACCTTATGCGTATTCGCCATGATTCATACCGTTGATTTGGCGTATTCTGCCTGTAACCAATATAGTAGACTTTAGAATTAATCGGACATTCGGTTAGAAAGCCGCATCTACCAGCGGTGTTGTAGCATAAACTTCCAGTTTGTGCTACAGAAGTGTTCCATTAATTATAAGGTTTTCCTAAACAATAATGACATCAACTACATGCAAGCATCTTCAAACAGACCGGATTTGGCACTTCTGCAACGTTTCCTGTTTCAGTTAATTTACCTGTATCCGCATCAACCGCAAACGTAACAATCGTATTTGTTGATTGATTGGCAGCTAAAAGGAAAGTACCCGCAGGATTCAAACCAAAGTTGCGAGGCGTTTGTCCTTGCGTCGATTCGCAGCCAATATAATTCAGCATGCCAGTGTCTTCATCAATCGCACAGATGACGATACTATCATGCCCACGATTTGAACCGTAAAGAAATTTGCCTGAAGGATGGACGTGTACATCAGCACAGTGACTAGTGCCATCAAAATCATCGGGTAACGTTGAAATTGTTTGGATTTCAGTGAGTGTGCCTGCGCTTGCATCATAACGAAAAGCTGTGAAAGTAGAATCTAATTCGTTAATCAAGTATGCATATTTGCCGTTTGGATGAAAATCGAGGTGGCGTGGGCCTGCTCCCGGATGCACCTTTGCCCACGGTTGAGCGTTAGGGACAAGTTTTCCTTCTTCCAAATCCAGTTGGTAAATAAGGATTTTATCAAGTCCGAGGTCAGGCGCAAAAGCAAAACGGTTACTGCCATCAATCATAATAGCATGCGCGTGCGGTTCTGATTGACGCCCCGGATTGACACTTGAGCCTTGATGTTGCACAAAATCGGATGCTTCCCCAAGCCTCCCGTCTTTTCCTATTGGCAATGCAGCGACACTTCCACCACCGTAATTTGCCACAAGTAGATATTTGCCCGTAGCATCTATACTTACATGGCAGGGTGCGCCACCACCGGTAGCACGTTGGTTAAGGAAACTAATCTCTCCCGTACTCCCATGGATGTAAAATGCTGTGACTGCACCGCTTGCTTTCCCTTCAAATTCGCCTATCTCATTTACTGAAAAAAGATAACGACCATTTGGGTGAATATCCAAAAACGAAGGATTTTCTACGCCTGTTATCTTGCTGGAATATTCTAACGCACCTGTTTCACCATCTAAACGATAGACGTAAATGCCTTCGCTATCTCCGTGTGTATAGGTGCCAACATAAACATAATAATCTTGATTGTTCTCTTGAGCCATTGGTTATATTCTCCTTATTAAAACTTATCTCATAAACTCAGTAGGTAACTTTTACGGCCTTGGTGTTACAAATCAGGAATTATCCTTACGAATGACTAAATTCCCCATATAATTGCTTGAACTGTATTGACAACTGCAACCACCGTTTCATTAGGCATTACACACAAGAATATTGCTTTTCTTGCCTGCCAATCCAGACTTTTGACTTGATCTGTTCGGATAAAACCGTGTACCTCTAATCCCTCCGGAATTTCAATCTCAAAGCGGCTCCCTCTTGTGGTCCGAGTAATTGGACAGATAATTGCCACATTTTTCGTGCGGTTGAAATCCCATGATGAAAGGACAAGGGCAGGACGCCAATCCCAGATTTCTCTTCCTATTTGAGGGTTGAAGTTAATATTCACTACATCCCCACGCACAGGAATATAATTCTGGTCGTACCGGGATAACGTTAACATACTTCATTGCCTACTGCTGGACCTGTGTTTATTTCTTCTGAATCAGTATTTTCTGGTTCTTGTGCCAACAGTTCAGCTAATTTCAGAGGAGGGAGGCCTGCGGGGCGTCCTAAGTTCTCAGGACGATGTGGCGTGAGAGGAATAGGAGTAGCAACCTCATTATGCTGAGCGTTATTCGATTCCT
The DNA here is from genome assembly GCA_028824125.1 of Candidatus Poribacteria bacterium. Taxonomy (GTDB): domain Bacteria; phylum Poribacteria; class WGA-4E; order WGA-4E; family WGA-3G; genus MSPOR6. The sequence goes on along the minus strand of JAPPES010000022.1, from coordinate 8,447 downwards.
GTGCCAACAGTTCAGCTAATTTCAGAGGAGGGAGGCCTGCGGGGCGTCCTAAGT
>JAPPES010000022.1:0-8293 GCA_028824125.1 Candidatus Poribacteria bacterium | reverse complement strand
TCTCAGGACGATGTGGCGCCAGGTTTTCATCTGCTTCAATTTCGGACACGTCTGTCCCTAACTGTTCATTTCGCGTTTTCAAATCAATTCCCCTCTTTAAACAACATTAGGAATTATATTTAAAGTATATCATTTTAAAATATCGGTGTCAAGAAAATCGTGTGTGAAATACTATAAACATGTCCTTTCAAAACCTTGTGAAACGGGTGTAGACTATAAAATTTTAGCGTGAAAGATATTCTCATTGCTCTCTTTATAACCGATACGAATTGCTTTTGCTCTGACAGTAGTTTCACCTTTCGGTAGACGCAACGGTTCGGTATACAACTGCCATCGGACATCTTCGCCTTGTTCGGTTGTATAAGCAATTGATGCACCTTGTGTAGAACAGTGGAGTTGCAAAAGCAGGGGGGCGTCCCATTCTCCATTTTCATGAGCAGGTTCCCTTCCGGGGTTAGATGCGTTGATAGGTATAAAAATTGGCGATGCAGTTTGCGGTTGTGTGCTATCAGGATACCACCTCGCGACCATCTGCTCTTCAGGTATATTTCCCATATCCCCGAATTCTGATTGCCATTGTGCTAAGGCGCCTCGCATTCGTTCAAGCACATTTATATGTGCTGCATCCTCCGCCAAGTTGTTGAGCTCAAATTTGTCATTTTCAACATCGTAGAGCTCTTCTGTTGGGCGTGGCGATTGGAACATGACCAATTGATCCCCTTCTAACTTACCTTCAGCATACAGTCGCCACATCTCCTGCATCACAGGATGTCGGTTGCGGTAAGGAATCCAGAGGAGGTAAGGTTTTTCAGGATAATAATTTCGGATGTATTTATACTTTTTATCACGCACAGCACGTATCATATCATAGGATTCATCGTACCGGTCGCGTGTCGCAAAGATATAGTCACGCTCAACTGCTTGCGGACCGAGAAAAGGTTGCCCTTGTAGATGCTGCGGTGCTTGCACCCCACATAACGAAAGCACAGTTGGGCCGAGGTCAATCAAACTCACCAATTGATCACTTTCACTTCCTGGATTCAATTCTCCATGCCAACGTACAATTAATGGAATCCGAATCCCTGCGTCATAGGGCCAGCGTTTACCGCGAGGAAGCCCTTCACCGTGGTCGCTCCAGAGAAAGACAATCGTATTTTCAGCAAGTCCATCTGCTTCCAACTGATCTAACAACTCACCTACACGTGCATCGGCAGTAGCAAGGTTATCATATTGGCGAGCCAATGCTTGTCTTGCTTTCGGCGTATCAGGTAGATACGGAGGTAACTGCACATCATCTGGATTCGTGGTTGTGGTCAATGGTCGATCTTTCTTTTCCCACATACCACTTTCATGAGTAACAGTAGGATTAAAGACTGAGAAGAAAGGTTGCCCTGCCTCACGATTTCGCCAGTGTCCTTGGTTGCTATTATCATCCCAAGCTGTGATAGGTGGTGTAAACTGATAATCGGTCTTGCTATTGTTAGTGCAGTAGTAACCTGCAGCCCTTAGATATTCTGTAAAGGTTTTGACGTAAGGTGGTGGAACAGCTGAATACGGCGTTGGCATGTCTGGTGTATTGCGGTTTGTATGCCCTGTTCGCATGTGATGTGTTCCGATAGAGGTTTGATACATACCCGTGATGATAGCGGAACGACTCGGCGCACAAACGCCCGCTGTTGAAAAAGCGTTTGGAAACCGACATCCCCCTGCCGCGAGGCGGTCAATATTTGATGTGCGAGCGATTGGGTCGCCATAGCAACCGAAACGCGGCGTTGTATCCTCTAAAGATATCCAGAGGATATTCGGACGATCTGATGTGTTCATTCTGACTCCCTTTTGACAGTGATTTAATGTTTTAGTTCCAACAGCCTTCTGTATACGCCTCACGATCAAATAATTTCTGACGAAACGGTGTCGCTTGCTCCATCCATTCCGGGGGAATTTCTTGGGTGTAACGATGCGGTGGTCCCGCCTCTTTAAAAATATCTATAGCGAAAATACGATAAAGCTGCGGAGAGTCCACAGGTTTCGCTTCTACGCCGTGGAAAATACGCGCGTCAATGTAGACCATACTGCCCGGGGGCAATTCAAGTCGTTTCTCTTTCAGTTTGCGTCCAGCTTCTGCGTCAAACTCACCTGCAAGCATACGTTCTGGTGTTGCTTCCTGCGTTGGTGCGACCTTGTGGCTGCCCGGTATTACTTTGAGATTCCGATCCCCACGTGTGAAACCGTTCGGATAGTACAGAATCTGGATGTAGTAGTTATCGCGTTCCGCGAGATTGATCGGGTTCTCATGCTTCCAATGGTGATGATCCTGATGGAATTGAATCGGCCCGATCCCGCGGGGTGCAATGTTGAGTGCAGAGTGACAGAAGTGATACGCGTCACCAATGGTTGCCCGTATCAATGCCGTAATAAAGGGATCGTCAATAAGCCTATCGCTGCACTCACGCCGTTCATTCCAGGGACGAATAAAATAGGCGCGTTCAGGTTTATCACCGTTATTCAACGCCTCAATGTACTGACGCGTAGGTTCAAAATGCTGCGTTATCTCCTCAATTAAGCCTTCTCTTCCATCATCAGTGAAAACATCTGGATAAGCGATATATCCATCGTTATGAAATGAATCAATGTCCTCCTGTGAGGGACCTGATAAGCGAAAGAGTGAATCAAGTTTGGTTGTTTCCATAGTCCTACTCCTATCACCATTATAAGCACTGTTACGCTTGTTGATTTTGTTTGACTTATAATTTCTTTAAGAGTACAATTCTATTATTCTTTCATGATGTACACAATAATAATTTTTATGCAAACACACTAAATCTAATAATAGGAGAGAAACATTGCAAAAACTCAACCGTATAACATTCGATCCACAAGTTATGGGTGGCAAACCTTGTATCCGGGGCATGCGGGTCACTGTTGGAATGATCGTTGGTTTGGTTGCCTCTGGTTGTTCCAATGCCGAGATTTTGGATGCCTATCCTTATTTAGAAGAGGAAGATATTCGTCAATCTCTTTCTTATGCTGCATGGCGAGTTCAAGAAATTGAAGTGCCAGTGGGCCCATAATGAAAGTGCTAATTGATATGAATCTTTCTATGAAATGGGTTTCTGTTTTTCAACAGTACGAAGAATCTTTGGAAAATGGTGCTCTGCTTACCGTGGACGAAAATCGAACTCGAATACGTGTTCTCCCTTTTCAATCGGAGAGTTTATAGTTTTCTCACATTCTGCTGTGTCCTTCCTGTTTAAACCTTTCCAACAATGCCGTTAACCGTTCCACAATTTCTGGTCGACTTGACCATAGGTTATCTGTTTCATACGGGTCGTCGTAAATATGGTATAGCTGCCCAGGCGTGTCTGGCTTGGGACCGCCATCGCTCGGTGGGGGCCATCCACCTGAACCTTGTGTACCTATAATCAATTTCCACTCGTTGTGCCGTATAGAAAAGACACCATTGCTGGAATGATGCACGATTGCCTCGCGTAGCGCGTGTTCTGTCTCTTCACCTAACAGTGCAGGTAAGATATTACAGCTATCCTGCCCTGCATCGTTGGGAATATCCATTCCAACAACCGCCGCACACGTCGCCATTAAATCAGTCAGGCAGGCCAATGCATCGGTTTCAGTGTTCGGTTCTATGACACCGGGCCACCTTGCAATCAGAGGTTCGCGATGCCCACCTTCCCAGATGTGTGCCTTATAACCGCGCCAATCTCCGCAAGATTTATGATCGTAAAGGTTATATGGCATCGGACTATTACCACCACGAATTCTGTCACCAGGCAACGCGCCGTTATCGCTTGTAACAAAGATTAGAGTATCATCAGTTTTTCCGGTACGCTCTAAAGCATCCATTACCTGACCAACCATCCAATCTACTAACCAGACTAAATCGCCACGGGGACCTGCCTCACTCTGACCACGTGCGAATTCTGGTACGACCTCTTCAACACACGGTTCATGCGGTGCCGAGGGTGTCAAATAAAGAAAGAAAGGCGCATCCGAATTGGCTTGTTCATCAATATATTCAACAGCTTTCTGCGCAATCATCGGGTCGGCATCTTTATGTTGCCAACTTGGGGCAGTCATACCCGGTCTACCTGTAAAATCCGGCACACCACGGTATTCACTTGGAATTTCAACAAAAGCGTCATTTTCAATAAAACCGTAAGGCGGTTGACATGTTGGGCAACCTGCGGTCCCATAAAAATAATCGAAGCCAATATCATTCGGACCGCCTGTCAACGGCGTGTGAAAATCAATATGTTCTTCTAACTCACGTTTTGCATTCCCCCACGGTAGCGGCGCATCAAAATCATAATCGTATCCCGGTTTCGTAGAAAAACCGATCCCTAAGTGCCATTTACCGACACATGCTGTGTTGTAACCAGCATCTTTCAGTAAACCTGGGACTGTCAAACGTTCAGATTCTATTAAAGGGGGTTCGTATCCGTAAAGCACACCCCGTTTTAAACGGCTCCGCCAGCAATATCTACCTGTTAAGACACCATATCGTGTCGGTGTACAAACTGCCGATGGGGAATGTGCATCGGTGAAACGGATTCCTTTTTGCGAAAGTTGATCCATGTTTGGGGTAGGAATTTTTGAATCGGGATTATAGCAGCCGACATCGCCGTAGCCCATATCGTCTGCCATAATAAAAACAATGTTCGGTAATTTTTGATTGTCCATATTACACCAATAGAGAATAGTAGTCTGAAAATCCTCTTATTGCAATTTCTCCTTTAATTCTGCAAGTTCTTTGTCAATTGCTTCGTCCTCTGCGTAATTTACAAATTCTCGATTAAGTTCTACATTCTTGAATTCAATATCTACTTCTGACGCTGCTTTCGCAAGGGATGCAGCTTCAGTAACGTTTTGTCCCATCTTCTTAAGCACCTCAAAAGCCTTATTGTCTTGCAGTTCAGACAATGTTTGTTGCAAATGTTCTTGTGCGTCAACATTTCTATGCTGTGCAATAACAACATCCCTTTCTCTCTGTGTTTCTTGAGTTTTCTGCTGCAATGTTTCAAGAAGTGTGGTGAGGTGTGTGACTGCCTGTTTCTGTTCCTCCCACTGAGCTTTGTATTGACTTGCAAGTTGGCGATATTCATTTCTTTGCGCAAGGTCTTCCCGTGCCAAGTCTTCGCGTCCTGCTTTTAGTGAGATCATGGCACGTTCCTCACACCGTTCGGCTTGAACAACAGCACCGTCATGAGCATTTTGAAACTGTTTTTCTATTCCGATAGAGGCATCAACCTTCTGCTTTGCTTCTGAAAACCGATTTGTGATTTCAATGATTACGTCTTCTAAAACTTTTTCGATATCCTTTTCTTGATTTCCTGTTTCAGATACAAATTCAACAAGTGGCGAGTCTAATTGGACTACAACCGTTTTAGCAAACTTATCAGCCATCCGCTGTCTTTCTTCCCCAAACGCGAATAACCCGTCAACAGGTTGAAATATACCTAAAAAACGACGAATAAACTTATCTTTAAAGGTCGCAGGTTTTCCATCTTTCAGACGAATAACTTTAAGAGATAAGACACTTTTTCCGAATCCACCTCTTATACCGTCCATGAAAAGTAGACTCAGAATCGAAAAAATAGTGATTTCAGAAAAACTTAAGCCCTCTAAAATTCCCATAAGAAACAAAACAAAATTACAAAAGCCTAAGAACCCTATGTCAAGCAAAAAAGCACACAATCTTTTGAATCTGGAGGCCAACTTAAACTTTTCACCAGCAACCTTTATAATTGGCATATTGTGACTCCCTTCCTATATTTTAGAGATACTCCTACTCATGCTTATCAAGTGCTAATTGATGGGACTTGAAAGGGATCGGGAATCGGAGTTCCCTCCTATCCTAAGCAGTCCATCGGTATGAGCAATCTCCGAATCTCGACAGACAATAATATGTAAACAAAGCACTAAAAGGACGACTAAAATTTGTGAATTGTAAGTTGCTCCGCAAAATGTAGTGGAGGATAAATGAAAGTTTGGATAGCGTTAAAGAAAAGGAATTGTATCCTTCAGGATATGCCTATCTATTACTGTAATTTTGCTTTTAATTCTGCTAAGTCATTCTCAATTGATGCTTCTTCAGCATAACCCGCAAATTCTCGGTTTAACTTCGCATCTTTAAGATCAATATCCACTTCGGACGCCGCTCTTGCTAATGTGGCAGCCTCAGTTGCGTTCTTTTCCATCTTCGCAAATGCCTCAAATGCCTTGCTGTCCTGAATTTCTTTCAACATCTCTTGCAGATGCGTTTCGGCATCAACGTTTCTGTGTTTTGCCACAACGGAAACTTTTTGCCCTTCCGCTTCGATAGTTTTCTGGTGGAGATGCTCAAGGAGATCATTAAGTGATCGAACAACCTGTTTCTGTTCTTCCCATTGTGTTTTATATTGGTCTGCCAATCGTCGGTATTCGTTTCGTTTTTCCAAATCTTCGCGTGCCAAATCCTCACGTTCTGCTTTAAGCGCAATGAGTGCGCGCTCTTGCCACCGTTCTGCTTGAGCAATAGCACCTTCATAAGCATCTTGAAACTGTTTTTCAATGCCAATAGAGGCATCAACCTTCCCCCGCGCTTCTGAAAGCCGATCTTTCATTTCAACGATAGCACTTTCTAAGACTTTTTCTGGATCTTCGGTTTCGACTTCAGTCTGTTCCGGCTCATATCTTACCACAACCGTCTCCGCGAACTTATCCCCCATTCGCTGCCGTTTTTCTCCGAGTGTCCAGAAAAAATCCAATGGTTGAAAGATACCTGCAAGTCGGCGAATAAAGGCATCCTTGAAAGAGCACGGTTTTCCGTCTTTCAATCGGAGCACTTGTAGTGACAGCAGTTTTTTGCCTATGCCTTGTCCCTTTCTAAACCCGTCTATGAAAAGTAGACCAAACGTCCATAAAGCTATATTAAAGAAAACAAAAGTCCCAGCGACGAACCCCTGCAAAGGACCTTGCGGTTGACTCCACATTGTGGGGGAAATAAGTTCTGCTATCAAGCGCATAAGGCAAACCAAAATGATTTGGGCAACAGATAAGCAAGTGAAATCTATGAAGAGGGCATACAAACGCGCCATTCGGGATGCCAATTTGAATTTTTTACCTGCAATTTTAATGGACTTCATTTTCAACCCTATAAATCTTTTGTGTTTATGCTATAGATGTTTTGATAAACTTTTATTTTTGTAGTTTTGCCTTTAATTCTGCTAAGTCATTCTCAATTGATGCTTCTTCAGCATAACCCGCAAATTCTCGGTTTAACTTCGCATCTTTAAGATCAATATCCACTTCGGACGCCGCTCTTGCTAACGTGGCAGCTTCGCTTGCATTTTGCTCCATTTCGTTGAGGATTTCGAACGCTGCACCATCCTGAACCTCTGTCAATGTTTGTTGTAAATGTTGATGTGCATCAACATTTCTGTGTTGTGCGATGACAATATCTCTTTTTCTTTCTGCTTCTTCAGTCTTCTGTTGCAATGTTTCAAGGAGCGTAGTGAGTTCTGTCACGACCTGCTTCTGTTCATCCCATTGTGCCTTGTATTGATTGGCAAGTTGGCGGTATTCATTGCGCTGGGCGATATCTTCTCGTGCTAAATCTTCCCGTCCTGCCTGAATCGCTATAGTTGCGCGTTCCTCACACCTTTCCGCCTGAACAACTGCCCCTTCGTAAGCGTTCTGAAACTGCTTTTCAATTCCAATAGACGCATCAACTTTCTGTCTTGCCTCGGAAAGCCGGTTTGTCATTTCAAAGATAGCATTCTCTAAAACTTTTTCGGGGTCTTTTTCAGTTTCAGCTTCTGCTTTGGCTGCCATTTCTTCAAGATACGGTTCATATTTAACGACAACTGTTTCAGCGAACTTATCCCCCATCCGCTGCTTTCTACCACCAAGCGCAAAAAGTAGATCAAACGGTTGAAAAAAAACGGTGATCCGACGAACAAAAGAATCCTTAAAGGAGCACGGTTTGCCATCTCTCAACCGAATAACTTGTAATGACAGTACCCTTTTGCCGAATCCTTGTCCGTTTTTGAATCCATCCATGAAAAGTAGTCCGGCACTCCACAGTACTAAATTTAGCAACATCAGAGGTATAGGACTCATAAAAGAACGTTGGAATATGAATAGCAATCCAAAAAGAGTAACTAAAATGGAAGAGAAAAAAGAGGTGGCAATTAGATCAAATAAGAGCGCGAACGTCCGAGCAGCTCGGGACGCTAATTTAAATTCGTGCTTAGTAGTTCATGACATAAATTGAAAAATTATCATATCGTTATTA
>JAPPES010000046.1 GCA_028824125.1 Candidatus Poribacteria bacterium | reverse complement strand
AAAAGGGTTCTCTTTATACAAAAAATTAAACAAATATTTATCAAACTCACGTTATTATAGAGAACGTTTACCGGAAGAAGCGTAAAAAGTGTGCTCCAGACTGCTAACATGCTAAGCAGATTACGTGGACGCGTATTAAGATCTAAATGAAGATAGCGATGCCGGAGCATGATGACCGTCCATGGAATTGCCCGATTAACAACATCTGATCTGATAAGTGACCAAAAATTGTACTGCTTGCAATGCATGACCTCAATATCCTTCGCCATAAGAATACGATGCCCCGCTGCAATCAGTCGATAACCTAATTCCACATCCTCAAGGGTCCGCTGACTTGACCGAAAGCCGCCCATGTCCCGAAACATTTGGGTCCAGATGGCACTGTTCGCACCGAATAGGTTTGTAGTATACTTCGAGTTTGAGCGATGAACATATCGATGGAGCTGATTCTTGTATTGTGAGAAGAAATTCTTAGGCGGAGTCTCCTCACTGTAGACACCCGACAGGGCAACCACTTCACGATGATCCGTTAGCGTCTTAACCACGCGTTCAAGCGTATCCGGAGGAACAATGACATCGGCATCTGTGAAGTAAAGAATCTCACCTTCGGCATGCGCAGCACCTACGTTCTCGGCACTTCCGATTCCCTGCCATTCCACAGAAATCAAACGGCACGGAAACTCTGAGCAGATTTCTGGGGTCCTATCGGTACTCCCATCGTCTACAACGATCACTTCATAACGCGAGTAGGTTGAGGAAAACAGGGCATTTAAGGCCGTCGCAATACAGTCTTCTGCATTGCGAGCAGGCATTATTACTGAAACAGTTATGGCTTGCTCACTGCTTTGTATTAATGTATTTGAACCATGGGATTCTTCACTTGGGATTCTGTGTTGTCTATCAACGATCCTTTTGTTCCCAGCGGTCAATTGATTCATGGAAAAACGCTTCCTTTGCTGAAATATGATGCTGAACATCGAACGCCGTTCGTATGCGTGAAGCCGCTGCTTCGCCTAACTGATGTCTTGTTATAGGATCGTCCTGAAGTCTACGAATCGCTCTTGCTAATGCCTCAGGCTTACCGGCTGGAACAATACATCCAGCATCCGGAGGGTTAACCAATTCGCGTAACCCACCCACATCACTTACAATCACTGGCAGTCCTAAACCCATCGCCTCCATAACGAAACGGCTTTGCTGCTCGTTGAATGACAAGAGTGCAGCAAGGTCAGATGCCGCAAGAACTTCAAGAAGGTCCCGTCGGTAACCTAAAAAATGAACTCTGTCCTCTAAACCTGCCCTCTGGACTTCCTCTTGAATAGAGGAAAGGTACCTCTCATCTTCACGACTCGTCACGCTACCACAAATGAGTAAATTAGCATTAGGGACAGACTGCATCGCCTCAATCAGGATGTGGAACCCCTTGTTCGGAGTGATCTGCCCCGCTGAGATCACCACGAAGGAGTCTTCATCAAGTCTCAACTGTTGACGCACCTGCGCGCGGGACTGTCGAATTAAGAGTTCTGATGAATCAAGATAATTCGGGATATGCACGACACGGTCAATTGGAAACCATTGTCCGAGAAATTTTTGTGTGCGTTGTGCCTGGACAGCTACCGAAGCAACGCTGAACCTCGCAAGGCTTAACAGTCCCGCAATGAACCACCTCGGAACAACTACCTCGCGAATGTCCCAAACAGTCGTTACTCTATGCCATATCGTCGAGATCAGACTCACCAGATGTCCCTTCATAGAGTATGTGTACACCAAGTCATATTCCCCACGTCGAACATGTTCTGTCAATACATGTCCGGCAATAAACAACGCACCACAGAATCTTAGGGCTTGCAACGGATCGTGTAGCAGTCGTGAGCGCTGCTCAAAGATAACCGGCGGGACATCCAGGATTGATGTCTTTACGTCCTCCAACGCCAACAATGAAACCATCTCTCCTCCACTACATGAAGCAAATTCCACGGTGAACTGCCCGCGATTTAAATAGCGATTCATGAGCACCACACTCCGTTCAGCTCCTCCATCAATCGTCGCGGTATCATTAAAAATGAGAATGCGGCAGTTTCGTTCCATAGGGATCTACTCTCCGTATCCTATCGGAGGGATTTTTCGGACTCCTCTACGCACTCACTTCGCTAGTCCCTTCCATTGATAGACATAATATTCTTCTTCTTTAATGAGGGAACCCGTGAATTTTGCCAGTTCGATTAGTGAGTTAGGGTCCGTCAGATCTTGACGTAATTCACGATTCAGAATTATCAACACATCTTCTATGTATATAGCACTCAGTTCTTGAGCTTTTTCAATGATTTGATTATCTAATACCTCATGTGTTCTTGATTGATCCCAAATCACGAATGACCCAAGCCGATCTCCCCTCATATAATAAACATGATCCTTTTCCAAATATCCAACAACAGTACTCACAGCGTAATCCGCCTCACCAATCACCGGCATCTCTTGCAGATCCTGTTCTCTGATAAACGCCGCAACCTGCTTTCCATAAGAGAAAACGTATCGATAATCCTTATAAACCGTAAAAATACCACCTATGAGGTGGACGATTAGAATGAGCGTGAGAATCGGATGTAATGATTTCTCCAAGACATCGTTAAATCGGTTGATCCCCGAAGACAATTTTGCCTCACCAAAGTATTGGCGAATCCATAGAACCATAATGAACAGTATGAATAGAAACCCGTGATGTCGGATACCACCGTAATGTTTTATATAAAAGAAACTAAGGAGTCCAAGGGTCCCTAAAAGATAGATTAACAGAACAATCGGTTTTCGTAAGAGCAGCAGTGAACACCAAAGCACCAATAATATGGCTAAGATCAGGTTTACCTTAGGGACGATTGGATATTTAAACAAAAAATGAAGCGCATTCTCGTCCATAAGGAAGAAAGCCCGTGTTATAATTTGAATAATACGCTTCAGGTGAACGGCGTCGTAACTTAAATACCAGTCAACGTAAATACCGCTATCCGAGGGTGGATTAAGTTGTAGGACGGCTGCGATCACCCCAAACCCAATCAAACCAAAGCCGAGAAATATTTTAACTTCGTTGATTTCTCTCTTTGCCAAAATACGTTTTCGATTCAAGAAATAATCTACAGAGAGCGCAAATCCCGCAACGATACTAACGATTAGTGCGTGGACGCTCGTGTGACCTAACAGAAATAGAACGAGACTCATCCATAGAAATCTGGTGTAACGCCAGCGAATCAAAATACAGAAGAGGCAAATCAGCAAGACACCCAAAGCGTAGTTTCGGCATAAAATTGTGTACTCGTAAATTGAAAAGTAGCCGAACGCAAACAGGAATTTCAGAAGACGAGGAAAAGGTGAGTACCTTGCAAAAAGATAAACCGTCGTCCCGGCAATTAGAAGATGAAACCCTTGCATGATTAAAGGCGATCGGGAGATACGACTCAGGAGCAGTAGCCAAACATGCCATAGACCTGGGTGTCCTTCATACTTGAGATGACGAAAGAGATCAATCAAAGAGCGACTATCTCTGGCAAGCAACCACGCTTGCATCTCGTCCCGCCACATTTCGTGGTGTAATGTGATTATAGTTATTGCAAACAGAAAAAACGCAGTTAGAACCAAGGCATACGCCTGATCTGACCTCTTTGAGATTGATTGGAAAGGTTTTAATACTTGTGTTAGAAAGTCTCGTTTCATCTGCCTAAAGTCTATAGTCGAAGTCTTGGGTTCCTCAAAAGATCTTCTGTAATGCAGGCACTCAGATTAGGAATCGATTCAACGCCTCCGCAGTGGATGCTGGGACCAACTATAAAATTAACGCGTAGTAATAACTTAGGACTACTTAGATTCGCCATGTATCTCCGATCTTCGCAGCGGCACCTTAGGCTGCGTAGAAGCGAGGTTCTGAACTTTCTTGAATTCAGTCGACGAGGGCTTCTCTATATCATCGCTCTCCTTTCCTTCAGCCTCCTTAATTTCTTCATGATATTCCTGCTCGGTATTTACCTCCCAAAGATCGTAATTTGCACCGAAGATATTTCTGGCAGCCAGCATAGCTGTGTACATCGAATGGTCCTGATTATTGTATTTATGCATACCATTTCGACCCACAAGCTGTAGGTTACTAATACAACTCAGGAATTGACGCACAGTCTGCAGGCATTCACCATAAGTAGAATCATAAACCGGATAAGCCTTGGGCATTCTTACCACAGCACCATCCTCAACATCTGTCGCTTGAATTAAACCTAATGTTTCTAATTCTTTCTGACCCAACTCGATTAATTCCTGATCAGACATTGTCCATAAGCCGTCCCCTTCAACGCAAAAATATTCCAACCCCAGGCAAGTCTTGTTTAGGTCTGGAACCATATGTGGACTCCAATTTTTAAAATTCTGAATCCGACCAACTTTTACATCCGGATCATGGATGTAAATCCAGTTATCAGGGAAGACTTCGCGCTGATCAATTATCAGTGCTACCGTCAGAAAGTCTCTATAATTCAGTTGTGTCGCAGCTTGCAGGACATCGTCAGATGCCGGGGGATGTAATTTTTGAATGAGTTCTCGAATCGGCATAGTGCTAATAAAATGTGTACCTTCAACGAATTCTCTCTTCCCGTTGACGAGCATCTCTACGCCTTCCACACGGTCGTCTCTCCAAAAGATTTTATCCACGTCTGCCCCTAAACGGACCTCATTTCCTTCGTCTTCGACTATATCCGCAACCGTCTCCCACATCATGCCAGGACCGCGTTTAGGATAGGAAAAGTTGTCAATTAAGGTTTTTATTATAGCGTCCTTCCGCTTGGGTTGACGCCTGATGAGCGTATTTTTAAGGGCAGTCAGAAGCGAAAGCCCTTTAATCCGCTGAGCAGCCCATTCAGCCGTGATTTCATGGCACGGAATTCCCCAAATCTTCTCAGTATAAGTCTTGAAAAATATACGATACAATCGCTTTCCAAAGCGATTAGAGACCCATTGCTCAAAATTGGTCTCAGGCTTTTCTGGAAACACTCGCGACTTGCAATAACTCAGGAAAATAAGAAAACTATTCCAAAGTCCTAAACCAAATAACGCATTTGAAGCACGAAGTGGATAGAAAAAGAATCTCTTGTTATAATAAATGCGGGACAGACGGTTCCGCTGAAGGAAGTCTGAACCCAGCACCTCACACCACATATCCTCAATCTCTTTAACTTTCGTAAAAAAACGGTGTCCCCCTATATCAAAATGGTAGCCCTTATAATTTACTGTTCTCGCAAGTCCACCGACGATATCATCCTTTTCAAGGACGAGCGACTTGGCACCAACCTTGCAAAGTTCGTAAGCCGCAGTCAATCCAGCAGGTCCTGCACCAATAATTATCACCTTCTTATCTTCATGTTCTAATCTGTCGCAATTCATTGATAACTCCGTAACACTAGACAATAGATTAATATGGATTCCGATCTGCTAAGGAAAATAGAGCAACTATAGATTCTGTCAACGGACAGATCTTCCTTCAGATTCCAGGCACATAAGACGTCTTCAAGCTAATTCTCCAGATCCACATAGTTCCAGCAATAATGAGAATCAACCAGATCATCTGCCCCAGCAATCCTTGCATTACCATCGCTGGGTCGGGCGCGCGGATCAGTTCAATCGGAAAGTACATGAAGTACGGAAATGGTATCAGCTGGAACATACTCTGCAGAAAATTAGGCAGTAGTGCAATTGGGACAAGCGCTCCGCTCAGAAGACCAACAACATACGTTCTTAGCAAGTATAAAGAACCAGTGCCAGCTTGCCAAAACGCATTGAAAGCAATCAGTAATTCAAGACAGAAATTAAACATAAACGCGTTGGCGATCGCCAACAGGGCTGCAATCGTATAAACCGGTGTAAGCCCAATGCGAACCTGTATACCAAATACCTTGACAACCGAAACAAGAGCGATAATGATACCTATTGTCGGGAATAGCCGACTCCCAACAGCCAGCAGGAACCACTTCCAGATTGGACTGATTGGCCAAGCTAAATATAAAGCTAACTCCCCGTGACGAATCTCATCTCGAATACGTAATGTAATCTCCGGGTTCAATCCCAGACCAAGAGCTGTGGCCAATAGGTAATGGCCTACTAAATCTGTGAATTCGTAGTTCCTAATTAGATCTTCTCCCTTATACACTGATACCCACACGACAAGATATCCTACCATTCGAAGTGTGCTTGCAAGGACAGTGCTGAAGATCGAGAGGGGCGTTTTAATTGAGATCTGGATTGCAGCTACCAAGATACCCAAAGATGAATGTATCCAATGTTGGTGTAACGACCGACTGTATCTGATGACGAATTTACCTCCCATCTACACAGGAACGCGATTGCTCTTATAGTAATGATGCGCAACACACGTTAATTTTTCAGCCCAAGAACTTTGTATCGCGAACCGAGGCATCTTTCCGCCGTTTTTTGCATTCCGCTAATCATCTGGAACATACAGATTTATAGAGGTAGGCAATAACTTTTATGCAACTCACCTTTCACTAAATTCAGATACCAATCACAAACTTCGGTAAGTGCTTCAATACTATGGCTACTTATGATTGCAGTAAGCAGGTCTCGGGAAGCAAGGTCCCGCAGCATCTTCATCATTGCTGTAATCGACGTGTTGTCCAAACCTATCGTCGGCTCATCCAGTAACAAAACCTCGGGTCCGTGCGATAAAACTGCCACCAACTCAATTTTCATTCGTTCGCCCAAAGACAATTGTCGTAATTCAATTTGCAGCAAATCCGCCACGCCAAGAAGTTCACTATATTCATCTACAGACGCTTTGAAGGCATCTTCAGGAATATCGTATACAGCACGATGTAAATTCAATGCCTCACAAGCAGGTAACTCTTGGAGGAGTTGGCTCCGCTGACCGAGGACAAGCCCGATCCGACGCAGGAACTCCCTTTTACGACGAGACGGAATATGTCCAAGCACACGCACAATTCCAGTTGTAGCAGGAATCACACCCGCCAGCATTTTGATGAGCGAACTCTTGCCGCTGCCGTTGGGACCAACTAAGCCGATTATTTGTCCTTGATATACTCGGAAATTGATGTCACTCAAAGCTTCGACGGTGACCCATTCCTGTCGAATCAGTGCTATGAGTGCTCTCCGTAAGCCTGCCTCTCTACGGAGACGAGTGTAGGTTTTACTTGCCGATACCGCTTCAATTACTGGAGTTTCACTACGTGAGAGACTCTCTTGATCCATTGCTAAGACTCCATTAGGACACGAAATGATATGTATACTGTCAGAAAACTCGTTCTCTATTTTCTATATTCTCACACAATGCCGGTGATACCAAGAAAGTAACCTATCACAGAAATGTCAGTTAGTCCGCTTCCACTGTTTCACCAGATTGTCGTGTTTCTGCTCATCAATGCCGCTGCGTTCTGTTAACCTATAAATCAGATGATCATAGTAGTACCTTCCCAGCCGTCGAAAACTTTTCCGCTTACCCACAACGACTCGCGGTACACGAGTCCATACAATCAATCCTGTACACATTTCACACGGCTCATAGGTTGTATAAAGAGTGATATTTCCCTGCACTCCTGCAAACATTTCTTCTCCCAGATCGCGCAACGCTCGCTTAATGGCAAGCATCTCTGCGTGATCGCGTACATCCCCGTTACGAATAACCTCATTGTGCCCTTTACCGACCACCTTCCCATCAATGACCAACACTGACCCAACCGGAAAGTCCCCTGTTTCAAGCGCAAGTTCAGCCTCAATATATGCTTGACGCATAAACTCTGCATCTGCCTTACTCACGCCAAGACTCGAGCGGCTCAGTGTGTAGGTTGTGATCCCAATCACAATAGTTAGAATAACGGCAGAGACAGACGCTCGACTGATAAAAACACCGACCTTATTCATAATATAATTAACCCGGTTCACTTGTATGTTTTGGCGAATATCGTCTTATCCAAATAGGACGATTGTGTAAAGAATCTCCTCGTCTGAGTCCTGACCCGGGTTTAATCCTCCCAGACATTTCCTGCGGGTTACTTCTTGATCAATCTTAAGTTCATTTACAGAGGGTCGGGCAAGCTCAACGTGACGACAGTATGGATGCGCACTCATCCATGTGAGGTAGTAGACCATCTGATTGCGCATGGAACCACTGACATTCGCGCGTTCCTTTCGTATCTTCCGCCGTTGCAGTATCCCGTTTACATAGTCCCCTACATTCGGCATGCGATCCATCATCAGGAAAAACATCCGCCGAAGTCGACCTCCACGCCTTAGTGTACATCCAAACTTGGAAACCTGACCAAGCATGGAACTCCAACAATACGAGCATTCAAAAGAATTGATTACTTGGCTGCGATAAAATTGGTTTAGGAAACAGTCGCGTTCAAGGTCTGCTGAGTATTCGATTGCCTTTCTTAATTTCGCCAACCGTCCCCGGGTACTCTCCTTGGATCGGATTCTATCCCATTCGATGTATAGTCCATATTCAAACTCCGTAGACAACCTCCGAGTTTCCTCATGACGTTCTGATTCCGGCTCATCGGGTGTCACAACGATGCTATCTTTGGGGCTAATCGACGAACAATAGCGAGATTTTTTGCTAAATCGTTGGGATAAATCATTCAAGTACTCAGATGCAGAAGGTCCTGATGGCAGTCCTTGATGTTTGGCATAGACATCAGGCCGAATGATCGGCATTCGTTCTCTGGCATCTTCAATCGGAGCCCCATCAATAACAGTATCTAGTCGGTTTTTTTGTTTTATTGGCATAGATGCGATTGCCCTTTAATCGGTTGAATAAATTGGTTTATCAAGTATTTGTGGTGGTATTACAGAGGTATTGGTGAAATGTTATTGACCCATCTTGTACAGATTAAAGATCCTGATTTCGGGTCAATGTGTATTCTGAGGACGCTCAGGGGGCAGGTCGTCTCGCTGTCTCATCAAAGTAAGCTCCATTCGGATCATCAATCCAATCACAAGTCCAACCTATTTCCTTTAAACCCCTTTGAACAATCGGTAGCGTCCCGCGTAACTCTTTTACCGGTGCCCAGTCACGCCAGTTAGAGTAGGAGGGTGGTTCAAGAAAAACTCCAAGACCACTCACTGCCCGTTGAATCATCGGATATACCATCGCCCCGAGTCGGGTCTGTTTAGCCACTTCAACCAACCATTTTTCGTAGGGATACGGATGTCTTTCAGCAACACAGCACATTTTGCAGAGATACTCAATGACGTTTCCAACCGCAATAAATGATGTTTCTACCCTATTTCGAGCTGCCATAGCCAGAGGTCCACGTTGCGAGAAATAATACTTGCCAAACATCCATTTCAACTTGCTCTCCGCAATTGCTGGTGGATGCAGGCAGTAGTCCCGCTTTAACGCTTCAGCAGTCCTTGAACAGCCATAGAGCGTCTGCGAGGTAGAAACAACCCACATCATCTCATCTGGATAGCTTTCCAACCACTCCCGCAGGTCCCCTTCATCAAAAAACGACCAATGGGCTTCATAATCGCCTCGATCAACGAAGAGTTGCCAACTTTGTTCATAAGTCCTCCGATCTTCATCGGAGAGACGACGCTTATCACCAATGATACACAGATCGAGATCAGACCATTCATCCGTAAAACCAGCCGCACGACTCCCAATTAACATAAGGACGGCACGTTTACCCATTTGTTGGCAAAAATTGACTGCTCGGTTAATGAATTGTTGATCTTCTGGACTGAAACCGATTTCTTCCGGCATTTATAGACCTCCAATTATGATTCCCAACTCGTTGGATTCGGACTTACATTCGTTGGCCAATCATGATAAATAGACCACCTTCTCGAATCCCGGTCAGAACCGTGTGTGCTTCTACCGCTGCGAGTGTTAATGAATCAACTCTTGGGGTAGGGGCGAACAACTCTTCTTTATCTGTGAAAGGTTGCATGAACTTGTTTTTCGGAATACTGTTGATAAAGCCAAAACCGGTTTTATCAAACCACTTCAATACCTCTCTCATGGTATGTTTGGATTCATAGGGGTGATAATATTGATCTTCAAACCAAGCTCGCGTTTTAGAATCGTTTCCGCTCCTTTTCGATAAGTAGGGATCTAAAAAGAGGAACCTCTTACCAGAGGCACGGAAAATTACACGTCGTAACTCAGTCATCAACCGTCCATATTTGTTATAGAGGCCCACAAGGATGTAACCTCCCTTCTTCACCAGTCGGGCAATACTTTTGAAACCCTCAAACGGATCACTGGTGTGATGCAGGACACCGTTGGCAATGACAAGGTCGAATGTTTGCTCACCAAATATCGGACGAAATAAATTCATCTGATAGAAACTGACGCGTGAAAGATGGTTTTTCCGACGAAAATCTTCCGCGAGCGCAAGAGAGTTAAGACACATGTCGGTCCCGAACACAGCCCGCTGGGCAATACTTAAAAAATTGCTGAGTTGCCCGGTGCCACATCCGACCTCCAATATTTTGGTCCCCAGAGGCACCTGTTCATCCAATAGTCGTGTGAACCGCCTCGCCTGGCTTTTTAGAACCAAAGTTGCTACGGAATCGAACTCATCATAGTTGGGAAAAGGCGTTTTTTCGTAAAAATCTCGCACCTCAACTGTTACATCTGCTTTCCCCGTTTCCCATTCATTAGGCAAAAATAAATGAGGGATTCCATTTTCAATTGGGAAAGCCCGTTTCGTTCCAAGACACTCTAGTTCTCCATCATTCAGCAATAGTCCACTTTGGCACGCAGGACACCTGAGCAAGGAAATATGCTTTTGAAAATGCATTTTACTGTTCCTGTTCATAATTAAATCAGAACAGCGCATAAATATAGGGAGTTCCTATATGAGCTGTCACAGCCATAAATCCAATTGCAAGGAGCGTCATCACAAGAGGAACTGCCCACCATACTTCGTTGACCCAAGAGTAAACAATTATATCCTTCAATAGTCGAAAAAAATGGCTCATTGCCAGTCGCATATCTTTCCATTCGTAAGATTAGCACGTGTCAATCACTGCAAGTGCCTTAGGTTATGAATCCTAGTCTAAGACAAACTGTCGCGTCCAGTCGATATTTTCGGATATTCTTGGTTGATCCGCCTTTGATAAAAGAAAAGATTCCAGAGCCAGGTAGTCCATCTCTGTCCTCATAAAACACTGGTAAGCTTGCTCAGGTGTACATACCAACGGTTCACCCCTGACATTGAAAGATGTGTTGACCACTAACCCACAACCCGTGATCTTCTCAAATGCCTTAATTAATTCGTAGAAAACGGGGGAATCTTCTCGTGCCACTGTTTGTATTCGAGCCGAATAATCTACATGGGTAATAGCAGGAATAGAGGATCGTTCCTCATTCACCAGATTCCGAAGATTTAAACCCCCATTGTCTCCATTAGGGGCTTTTCGATGTTCCTGCTTCACGGGCGCAACTAATAGCATGTAAGGTGATTCGCAGTGAAGATCAAAATAGTCACTCACTTTCTCGCGGAGGACAGCCGGAGCGAACGGACGAAAGGATTCACGGAATTTAATTTTAAGATTCATAATAGATTGCATTTTCGCCGAACGTGGATCACCAAGGATGGAACGTCCTCCTAAGGCACGAGGACCAAATTCCAAGCGACCCTGAAAAAGTCCGACTACGTTTTGCTCGGCAATCAACTCCGCCAGTCTATGTGTCCACTCATCCTTTTTAAGATGACAATACGGTATGTTATGAGCATCCAGATACGCCTGAATTTCCGATTCTCCAAATCGCGGGCCCAACAGCGAGCCGGCCATGCTGTCTTTCCCCGGCTCAATAGTTCTCGGATTGTTCAGATACTGATACCACGCATAGAGTGCAGCTCCGAGTGCTCCGCCTGCGTCACCCGCCGCAGGCTGAATCCAAATGTCATCAAAATCCGTGTTCTCTAAGATTTTGCCGTTGGCAACACAATTGAGTGCCACACCCCCCGCAAGACACAGATTTTTTGACCCAGACTTTCGGCCCGCAAAACGAGCAAGTTTGATGACAATTTCTTCGGTAACGACTTGAATTGATCTCGCCAGATCCATTTCTCTCTGCGTGATGGCACTTTCCGGTTCACGCGGAGGGCCATCAAAAAGTTGATGAAATCTCTCGTTCGTCATTGTCAACCCCGCAAGATAGTTGAAGTAACTCATATCAAGTCGAAATGAACCATCCTCACGTACATCAATGAGTTTTTCGCGAATGCAAGAAACATACATAGGTTCCCCATAAGGTGCCAAACCCATGAGCTTGTATTCCCCCGAGTTAACGCGAAACCCTGTGAAATAGGTGAAAGCGGAATACAACAAACCCAAAGAGTGTGGAAAATGGATCGCCCTTTCAAGCGCAATTTTGTTGCCCATCCCTGAACCACTTGTGGTGGTCGCCCATTCTCCAACACCATCCATTGTTAATATTGCTGCCTCTTCAAAGGGCGAAGGGAAAAAAGCACTCGCCGCGTGCGACTCGTGATGTTCAGTGAAATATAAACCTTTCGGTTTGTTATAGCCAAGGTCCCGGCATGTCTTTTCAATGATATATGACACCCAAAGTTTCTCACGTGTCCATACCGGTAGTGCTTGCAAAAATGCCTTCAGACCAATTGGGGCAACCTGAAAATGTGTTCGGATAATCCGAAAAAACTTGGTTAGAGGCTTGTCATAAAACACCGCAAAATCAATACTTTCAGGATCTACCCCACCGGCGCGTAAGCAATATAAAATGGCCTCCCTCGGAAAACTCGCATCGTGCTTTTTACGAGAAAAACGTTCCTCTTGAGCGGCTGCGATGATTTGACCGTCCCGAACTAGACAAGCCGCTGAATCGTGATAGAAACCACTAATGCCCAGAATGTTCATTTGCTGGTCCTTTGAATACGTTAGTGTTGCAACAAGGGGCGTAAGTGATTGTACATGCCATCCGCAATAATCTGATTCCCCTCCTCACTTACGTGCGCCCAATCAATATAGATAGTATGCCTGTTATCATCAAAAATATCGGTCAAATCAATAGCAAAATCCTGTGATCGTATCTCTTCCGTGGCAGCACGGTAGGTTTTGATGAACATATCTGCATACACGAGGGGTTTTGAGAATTCTTCCTCTTCTGAAGATAATTCCCTTTTTGTGTATATAACAGGTTGCCAGAAAAAAATAGATTCAAAATCATAGACTTCCGCTATTTTTCGGACGAATACAGCATTCTCGCGGTAGGCATTAACCACCTCATTCGCCAATTGGTAAACCGCCTTGGGTTCAGTGGAGAACGCCGTCTCATACGCCTCGGGTCCTTGAAGTTTTAACTTCAAAACACGACCAACTTGATTGAAAAAACTGTGTTTTAAAAACCATCTCTTCGGCCAACGTTCTTCAAGTTCTGTCCTCCACCCATCATAATTCTCATAGACCCGATTCATATCCGGGGTCTGCAATTTCCCATACATATCATTTATGCCTTCATAAAAGATAACCAAATCCGGGACCTTTCCGACCGCACATAACTCTGCTAAACGGATCACGCCCTGCCAGTTAACGTAGCCTGGCACACTAAGGTTTGTTACCTCCAAATGAATATTGTCTTGTTCAGCCCGTTTTACTAAACACGAAGGAATTGTGTAATCATCACGACCCCCGACACCCCACATAGTCGAACCGCCAAACGTATAAACCCGTAATGCGGACGGGGTGTTGCTTGATGCTTGATAGGTCTTCCTAATACCATCCTTAATGTTAATACAACACCCTTGATGGTCTTTTATAATCCAACCCGTAAATGGCATGAATTTTATGTTAGGCGGCGCAGGAAAAGCACAATCAAATTCCTTATAGTACGCTTCTGTCCATTCCAAATTCTCGTAGACAGACATACGCTTCATCTCGGAGATATCATTGTTGCGTTTTATAAAGGATCTTGTCTCAATAGCAAGAACACCAAGCACCAAATTCAAACAAAATAGAGTGAGTGCCGTTTGATAAACCATTCTACCTATACGGAGGACCTTCTGGTAGCCCGCTCCTCTCTCGTGCTGTTGTCGTTCTAACAGGAATGGTTTGTCAAAAAGTCGAGTGGTATCGTCTCTGGGTACCTCTAACCAATACGTACGTTCAGACGAAAACCATTTCAGATTCAGCGAATCCCGACGAAGTAGACGGGCAAATAACGCAACAGGGGTTAAGACAACCACATACACAATTGTCAGAGAAATGTAACTAATAACCTTTCCTAGCCATCTGCCACAACCGGTCAAAAGACTCTGTAACAATTCATAAATATGTGGAACGAGAAACTTCAATAACGCCTGGAAAAGACCTATGCCAGCGGCGATTGCGCCAAGGAGCATCTTATTCCAAAAACACAAAAGTCCAGCAATGACAAATGGGATCAGTAGGTAATAGACAGAACTTATGGAACGTTGAGACTTCACAGGATGAATTTGTACTTCTCTCCAGCTCCAAGCCTGATGCCTAAACTCCTGATCCGTATCTGGAAATCTCCTCTCTGACATCAGATTCCCTTTCAAAAACGAAAGTGTCCGTTCTTTAATCTCCACCACAACGATTGCCAACCCGTTAATCGTATAGACTCATAGACCATTTGAGCCATTATTGCCAAATCTTTGCCGTGTGTCCGAGTGTTAACCCTTTTATTAATGTTGGCAATTTTGCCTTCTTTGTCAATGATGACTGTAATACGCCTGCTCAAACCTGTGGGTTGATCTGTCGCACCAAAGAGTAGACTCAAATTACGACCTGTATCCACAAGAAGTGGAAAGTTTAAATTATATGCTTCGGTGAATTTTTTGTGTGAGTTAGCATCTTGAACGCTGACTCCAAAAACTTGTGTATCGTGTCCAGCAATTGTACTCAACCCATCCCGGAGTGAGCAGACTTCCACTGTTCAGCCAGAAGTGAAATCTTTAGGATAAAACGCTAAGACAACATTTTTCTCGCCTTTGAATTGACCGAGTTGATAGATTTCTCCGTTCTGATCGCTTGCCACGAAATCCGGTGCAAGCTTTCCCGCCTTCACTTTTTGCGGAATATTTTCCTGAATCTGTTTAACGATATCAGCAGCATAATTTCGCAAATCTACGTCCCGATGAATCGCACGAATATATCCCGCCTTATCAATAAGGAACGTTACAACACTTGAGGCATTGAATCTATCCATGTTCGTGTCATAGAGCTTACTAACAGCATAATCCGTATCCGTAAGCAGAGAAAAGTTATACTTTCCTCCCAACTCAGACGTTTTGTGAGTCGCTGTGGTATCGGCGTAGATGCCTAAAATGACACTATCGGTGTCTTCAACTTTGTAAACCGCATCACGAAGTGAACGGATAACTACGGTTGAGCCTATTAAGAAATCTGTAGGGCAAAACGCCACAACGACGTTCTTCTTCCCCAGATAATCCTGTAGACTATGTTTTACACCACTGGTGTCTTTCAGACTGAAATCGGGGGCAACCATGCCGACCTTAAGCGTTTTTAGGTTTTCCACTGAATTCTCTCCGCGGCGATTTTTGTCATGATTTTCGTGAATACTTTAACGCTTAGAAAAGAAAATCTCTGAAAGTTACTTTGCCGCTAGTCCGATGTCCTTCTGTTTCATGGCAGGACACAATCATAAACTGAAAAAATAATTGAATTTACTCAATACCGTCCACGTCCGAGACCGTAAACCATCAGAGGCGTTCCATGCCTGATTATATACCAGATAGAAGTTGCTCCCCGGACGATAGATGTAGTCAATCAGAAAATTAACGCTCAGCCGATCGCGACTATCGTTGTATTGAACATAGAGTTTTGAGAAAAAATCGGGATTCAAAGAGTACATAATACGTGCTCTAAATACATTGGTGCGAAAACTAATTTCCGGGAGATCAATCCAATTGTGGTCATACCGAGTCTCAATAGCCCATTGATAGGTAATACGCCAGTCGTTATATACACCGAAACTAAGAACTCTCCCGTGGAAGTAATCTCCGTAATTCAGTCGACCCTCAACCGAGAATGGACGATTCGTTGAGGTAATGGCATTCAATGAAACACTGCTCAGATCATAATCGCCCGCCAGAATGTGAGCATCTTGGATCTGAAAATCTTCCACAACTCGGTCAAAAGTTTGATTCAGCGTAACACGAAAGTTATCCCCAGAATTGAACACCATATTTCCGCCAATGTGCGCTTCATGCCCTAACTGTACATTCTCATGATCCAAGAGGTAGTTGCCTGTTAAGAAAACACCCATCTCTCGAATCATATGATTTTTTAACCGCCGGGTCAGATCTGTTTCCAAATTCAATAGGCGTATATTCGTCCTTCGGACATAACCCATTTCAGTCATAAAGTCTGGACCAATGTCTAAGTAAGAGGTGTTTATATGGAAAAAGTTGTTTCGCCAATCATTGGAAAGATACAAAGCTCTATCCGTTGCGCTTGACTCGTCTGAGGACGTCCCAGCAACTATCCCGTAAATTCTCCATTGATCATCTGGTTGAAGTGCTAAATCTATGCCACCTGACCGATTATAACGAGATCCCAACTCGCTCTGTCGATTTGTCAAAATGAAACCGATGTTAGAACTATTGAAAATATCGCGTTTAACACGAAGAGCGGAAAAGTTAACCAGCGGAGAATCAGATCTGGACTCTGTTATCATATTAAGCGCACCAATACTATAGTTTCCTACTTTCCCGCTGAGCTTGCCACCACCGAGAATCCGGACCTGTTGATTTTCTTCAATACCGATACGCCGACTATAGAAGAGTGAGAGCGGATACCTGCCTGAACGTGCTCCAAATGCGAACAGTCCGCTCCCTTCTAAAAAGAAGTCCCGCTTTTCAGGCAAAAAGAGGCTGAAGCGCGTCAAATTGACCTGTTCTGCATCAGCCTCGACTTGGGCAAAGTCAGTGTTAACGGTCATATCAAGAGTGAGATTCGGAGTTATACCATATTTGACATCCAACCCTAAATCCGCGGTGCCGCTGCGCTCAACAGTATTTCCTACAAACCGATCCTCAATACCACCGAGCAGATAGGGTTTGAACCCAAAGTGAGAGGGTGAATGGACTCCTTCAAGACCAACCAACTTGCCCTGATATATCGGGCGGTAGGTCCCAGGCCAACTCTCACTTCTCGGAACAGGCACCCATTGGGATTTTTCATTCGTCCGCATGATATCCCGTCCGAAGTTCACACCCCAAGTCATGGATGGCTTTTCTATAAAACGGAGTTGGTTAAAGGGTATGGCTATTTCAACTGTCCACCCTTTCTCATTTATTTCTCCTGCCGATTCCCAGATACAGTCCCAATTATCATTGATATTTTGACCATCATCGCTCACTGCAGCGTCCATTCGAGCACCACGGGCATTGGTGCGGAAGAAGAACGCTTGGCGGCGATCCCCATAGGTATCAAGTAATATGTAAACACTGTCATTCTGCCAGAGTAAACCATCCCGTCGCATTTCATTTGCCATAATCCGGGCGGGGTGTGAGTCGTCGCACACGAAACCAATATAGAGGGTATTCGTATCATAGAGTACCCGGACTTCGGTGTGCAAGGTGATCGGTTGCCCCTCATTAGGTTCCTGTTGGATAAAATCATCTGTCCCATCGGTGCGATTCCATGCTGATTCGTCAAACTTCCCATCAATATTAATAGGTTCATCAATCCGCAAGGCATGGATAGTTTTATTGGATAGTCCCTCTGACGAGTTCATAATGAACAGCAGAAGCAACAGAAGTCCCATTCTAAGATGACAATTTTGACCGTGAACACGGTTAATCAACAATTTCAATATTTTTATCATTAAACAAGCCGATTCTCGGTGATGCCATCCCCTTGTATCGGCGAAGGCACGTGTTTTTCAATTAGAGTGGAAAGTCTGGGGTCAATGAATCCTCAGATCATATCATGTACTTTATCTCGCATCTTGGTAAAAAACGAGTCATGGTAGTAGCAATTAGTCATACAACGCTGACTGCATTCACGGATCTCGCCAAGCCGATTTCTATATTCAATACCGCCGAGGATCTCTGCAAGCGTGTTCTGCACCACATTCCCACAGGGCTCCATATACCAACAACTGTAGACATCTCCGTTAGCTTGAACACTTATAGTGTCACGCCCAGCATTACACTTCGATGGAGGGATCCCTTTGAAATAATCAGGGATACGTTGAAGAAAGGTATAGGAATCCTTAATCGGGAAGCCATCCTTCTTGAGCAATGCCAGTTGATTCGTAACCTCTTCTAATTCTTCTAATTGGTGGTCGCGGAGAACTGGAATGGTTCGAGCCCATGTCTGTGGTTGCTCCGTTGCCACCTCCGACTGTTTATGTTTCGCATATCGACGCAGGGCGCGATTTCGATAATAAACAGGTGGATAACTAATCTTAAAATCGTGTTTCCGCGCAAGCTTAGCGAGTGGAATCAGCTCTGAAATGTTGCTGGGCATTATCACAGAAGAAATCGTCACTGAGAACCCCTGCTGTCTTGCTCGTATCGCTGCATCAACCGACTTCTGGAATCCACCGGATACGCCTCGAATCTGATCATGTACCTCGGCAGTCGCACCGTCCAAAGATATCGAAAGTTGTCTAACTCCTGTTTTGGCAATCCGACTAAGGACCTTATCGCGCAGGAGCAGGCCGTTTGTACCTAACTGGCAGTGAAGACCAGCCTCCCTCGCATCTGCCAGAATTTCATATATCTTCGGATAGACCAGGGGTTCACCGCCCGTTATGTTAACGGAGGGAATCCCGATTGCCGCTGTCTGAAACAAGGTATCTCGCAGACGCTCGTAGCCAACGTGGTCCGGATCTCCTTTTAATTGTCCGAATTCACACATCTCACACCGTAGATTGCAGCGTTCCGTAACCGCCATGTGCAGTTGAAGCGGAGTTGT
>JAPPES010000065.1 GCA_028824125.1 Candidatus Poribacteria bacterium | reverse complement strand
TTTTTATATAATTTATTTTTTTTTATTAATAAATTTACCCTTTGGGGTGGGTTTAAAACCCCCCCCTTTTAAATTGACACTTATGGTGCGGTTAGGAAACCGCACCATAGGCGTCAATTTAAGAAGATGAGCGTTCGTAGTCGCTCAATTCATTACCAAATCAACGCCAAATAGGCTTTTGAATTTGCTACCTCGGACATTCTGTAGAAGCGAGCTTCGCTCGCGACCTGTTAGGACCGGTCGCGAGCGAAGCTCGCTCCTACAAGAAGAGAATTGGGCGGACGAAGTTTCCCTCCAACAAGAGATAATCCCGCAATTTCTCTAAAATTGACGCCTATGGTGCAGTTTCCTAACCGCACCTACCGTCTGAAAATAAGATAAATTCCGCTAAGCATAAAAAAGGATAACTATGAATCACTACATAAAAATGAAACTTCCCTTGTTCATAACTCTAATTATCTGTTGGACAGGATATGCAGTGGCACAAGTTGATGCTGAAACACCGATTGCAGATTACACCTTTGAGACCATTGAAGTTCCCGGTGTCGATTTTCTGGAGGTGACAGCCAGTAACGACTTCGGGGACTACGCAGGTAACACCCGGAGTGCTGAGGAAAAAGAGGTCGCTTTTACGCTCATTGATGGTGTTTTTAAAATCTACGATTTCCTCGACTCACAGAAAACGCATTTCTATGCGCTGGATAATAATGGTATCGCAGCGGGACACTATAAGGATAGTGATGGGCTTTACCATGGTGTCGTCTTAGACGAAAATGGTGAGTTGAAACAATACGATTTTCCCGGAGCAGTCCAAACTTTCATCTACGGTCTCAGTGATGAAACAGGGGCGCTGAGTGGTAACATTGTCGATGCAGCGGGAGTCTTCCACGCCTTCTCAGGGGATCTGACAATTACATTCCCTGGAGCAGTAGCAACTTATGGGGACTTTGTCAACGCCGCAGGGGCTGTCGTCGGCAGCTACATCGATGCCGATGGAATGTTTCATGGGTTCATACGTAACCCCGAGGGCAGTTTCACCACTATAGACCTCCCAGAGATGCCGGATCTTGAATTTCTATTTGTGAACACTATCACTGATGCCGGTCTTGTAGGCTTCAGAGCCAAAGCTGCAAACGATATTCTGCGGTCCTATATCCTTCTGCCCAGCGGCACCCTCTATGAAGTGCGACTCCCAGGCAGTGTTATCACTGTCGTCCGAAATGTTAATCAGGATGGAAGTATTATCGGTTATTACGACGCAACGGACGGGCGGAGATACGGATTCGTCGGTAGACCGACACCACAACCTAACGGGGAAGATTTTGGTAGTATTTTTTCTATGCACCTCTCTAAAGGTTTGAACATGCTGTCTGTGCCGTTGAAACCGACTGTCCACATGACAGCACGGTCACTTGCAGTAAAAACAGACGCGACAGTTGTAATAGCACTCGATGCTGCAAATCAACGTTTTATAGGCTGGACACCGAGTGCGCCCGACGATGGATTCCCAATTGAAGGGGCTAAAGGGTACATCGTCAATTTACCAAAGGCACGCGACGTTGTCTTCACCGGGGTGAGATGGACAAATCAAGCAGCACCAATTGCAACGCCAATCGCAATGCCACAAGAAACGTGGGCATTTGTTGTAAGTGGGCAGTTGGAAGGCAAACAGAAGTTTGATGGCTATCAAATTACAGTCCGAAACATGCGAACAAACGCCGTTATGATGGCACAGGTACGTGATAATTATTTTGCTGCTGCGACTGCAGATCTCAACTATCGTAGCGTCATTGAATCCGGTGACACGTTGGAATTGATTGTCACTGACACAGACGGAAATATCGCCTCAGAAAAGTTTACGCTTAAGGTTACGCCCAACAGTATGGCAAACGCTATGCTGTCTGTCAATCTTAATGGAATCGGCACACCGAAGCGGAGTCTCTTACTCCAGAATTATCCGAACCCGTTTAACCCTGAAACGTGGATTCCGTATCATCTTTCAGAAGATAGCCCCGTGTCAATATCTATTTATGATGCAACAGGAGGACTTGTCAGGACATTATCTCTCGGATTTCGGTCAGAAGGGTTTTATTACAACCGTGGGCGTGCTGCCTATTGGGATGGTAGAAACACTTTAGGCGAAAGCGTTGCAAGTGGCGTCTATTTCTACCAATTGACAACACCATCTTTTCAGCAAACACGGCGGATGATTATTGTAAAATAAAGTTGTTCACAACTTCTTCAAGCTGCGTTGAAACTTTTTGGTATACGCGCTTGTTATCGATCTCAATAGAATCACTATCACTCAATAAATTTAAGGAGGAAAAATGGCACGTTGTATTCAATTGACAATAATAGCTTTGATTCAATGCTTTCTGATTTCATTAGGCACATTTGCCGCAGAAGACCCCGAAGAAGGTAAGAACTTTATTTGGGTAGACCTCGGTGAGGAAAACGAAGGTGTTTTGTTAACCCAAAGCGAGCAAGAGGATGGTGTTACAGAACCTGCCGTGCAGGATAAAGTTGACTGCAGGGAAAACCCTTGGCCCTATAATGGACCAGGACATAATCACGTGTATTTCAAAATTGATGATTCATTTCTATTTGGTGGAAACAATAAAGCATGGATTGTCATAGAGTATTTCGACTCCAACAAGGCAGAACAGATTGATTGCCAATATGATAGCAACGGAGTCGGTCATGTTAATGGTGCGTTCCGAGGTGCTGAACATGACGCTTTCCCTGTTATAGAACCTGAAGGAACAGATAAATGGCGCATCCATATATGGGCAATTAAAGATGGCCGATTTGAGAATCGCGCAAACGGATCGGATTTTAGAATTTCATCACACGGTAAAGGACCGATTTGGATCAATCGCGTCTGGGTCAGCACTATTGAACCACCAGAGAATTTTGACCCGGACGGTTTGTTCGGCATGCCACAAGCTGTTGATCCTACATCAAAATTGGCAACGACCTGGGGACAACTCAAGACTCATACTGAATGATCATGCAATATCTGTGTAATAAATGTAATGCTACCTATAAGGTGGACCCCTTACGTTACAAATGTGATTGCAGTTCTCCGTTAACCTTACAAAAAAATGCTTCGCGATGTTATGAATGGGATACCTCCACTCCTTCCTTTTGGCGTTATCGCGAGGCATTACCTATTTCCACAGAGACAGAGATCGTCACCCTTGGCGAAGGCATGACCCCCATTATTCCGTTAGATCGAACAGAAGACCCAGAACACTACGTTAAACTGGACTACCTTTGTCCTACTGGTTCATATAAGGATCGCGGGGCATCTGTACTACTGACACATCTCAAGGCACTCGGAGTCAAAGAGGTAGTAGAAGATTCATCAGGGAATGCAGGAGCAGCCATCGCTGCCTACAGCGCAAGAGCGGGCATTCGCTGCACTATCTACTGCCCCGAATCCACCTCAAAAGGCAAATTAAAACAGATTGCTGCTTACGGTGCTGTGTTAAAACTTGTGCCCGGCAATCGGGCAGCAACAACAGAGGCTGTTAAACAGGCGGCTAAAAACACCTGTTATGCCTCCCACAATTGGCATCCCTTTTTCTTGGAAGGCACAAAGACATTGGCGTATGAGATTACTGAGCAGTTGGAAGGTAACGTCCCCGCACATATTATCTGTCCTGTCGGATTTGGGAGTATCTATTTGGGACTACATCTCGGTTTTCAGGAACTGCACGATGCGAATATGATTGATCGCGTTCCGCGTTTACTCGGTGTGCAGCCTGCAACTTGTTGCCCGATTTACAATGCTTACCGTGATAAATTACCGGCTATATTGAGGATGCCGCAAACCGCACCAACCCTTGCAGAAGGGATTACGGCAGAACTCCCTGTCCGAGGAGAAATGATTTTGGAGGCTATCCGTGCCACAAACGGCGCATTTACCACGGTTGATAATGCAGACATCAAGGCAGGAATGAAAACACTTGCTAATAAAGGTCTTTACGTTGAACCGACTTCGGCAGTCGTTATCAAAGGATATGAAAAGTTTAAAGAGGCCGGTATTATCCAAGAAGGGGATGTAGTGGTTTCAATTCTCACCAGCATCGGTTTAAAAGCATTTTTTAGCGCAACTACATGAAAATCAATTTATTAATTCGGTCTTTTTTGTCCAATGCAGGTGTACCCGCCTGCTGGCGAGGTGGGGAATCATGGCGAACACCATACAGGGAATCATGGCGAATACCTTATGCATATTCGTCATGATTCATACCGTTGATTTGGCGTATTCGCCTAAATGGCAAGGGCCCCCCATAGCGATAGCGTGTAGGGAGACTACCGTTGATTTCTTCCTAACCTTGCCACATTATCGATTTTTCTTCTTAAACTTCATTAAATTTCGTCTGTGGCAACTGATGTTAATTTAGCACGTTTTTTTCGCCAATGTTCCTCCCGATAATGATCTATCAATGTGTGTTTAGTTAAGACCCGCACCCATCTATGGAAAGGGCATACAAACAAGAATTTGTTTAACTTATTCATCACCTTTTCGAACGCCTGCAACTCAAGTACTTTCATCTCTTGGTCATTGCCCAGGTTGTAATAACGCTCAATATAATTGTGGATCCAGGGCTTGACCATGTCCTTAATCAATTCAGTTGCCTCACAATCACCGCTCACAGCTGCGGCTATTATTTTATAATCTGAATTCTTATCGTTTTGATTTTGGGATTGAACAAATTCTGAAGACATAATTCCTCCTCTTTTAGATTCTACACCAAACTCCTTTCGCAGGAGTAATCTTGTTTCTCTAAGTTTTGTCTTGACGGTGCCTATCGGCAGTTCAAGTTCTTTGGCAATCTCTTTCATGCTCCACGATTCTAAATAGTACAATACTGCAACGGGACGTACCCGCATAGGAAGTTGTTGGACTGCTTCTCTTGCATCAGTACGAAGTTCGTTTTGGCGAAAGCGCGGGGCTGCCTCTTGGTCAATCTGCTCAACCAACGATGCATCGGTATGGGGGATTTCAGGCCTTGAGCGTTTAGCAGAAGTATAGTACCTGTTGCAAGCGTTGTAAGAAATTTTCTGCAGCCACGGTCCAAAACTATGCATCTTTTTGAGTGTACTAATGTTGTCCCAAACTGCTACCCAGGTATCTGCAAGAATTTCCTCTGCATCTCTGCGTTGCCTCGAATTTGCGACAATGACACGCCAAATTCTTGGCGTATAACGGGATATGAGTTCTGAAAAAGCTTCTTCATTCCGATTTTGTACTAACCGTATGAGTTCTTCATCTTTTAGATTTTTAATGAATTCTGAATCGTAGTACATAAACAAATTCCTAATTAGTGTTTAATATATAGAGGCGGATTATAGTGGAAAAGGTTTAAAAAACGATTAGATTAGTTTGAAGAATCTTTTGAAAGGATTTTAACAAAATCATAAGTCCAATCTATAACTTTATATCCGCAGTTGCTATAAAAAAGAATTGGAAGGTATTCATAACATTCAGTATTAAGAGAAGCATGTCGGTATCCGACTTTGTGCATCTCTTGAAGTGAGTATTGAAGCAAGTATTTTCCCAAACCTTGTCCCTGAAAATCTTCTTCTACACTGAGCCATTCCGTATAAACCCAGTCTTGTGCATCGGGGTGACTTGAATATTCACCACCGCAGACAGAGACACAGATACCAATTTTTTCACTTTCTTGGTAGGCAGGCACAGTGCAGTTTGGACGTTGCCCACGCCCTTCTTTCCACTCTACAGAGAGTGTTACCGGCAACCTTGGAGGTATTGGTGTGACAGAGTAGTTTTTCCAATCTAAGAAGACTTGACAATAGCGAGGACTGTAACCGTTGTGTCCGAGAAGGGCATAAACATGATCAAGGATAATTGAAAGTGAAGCACATCTTAAATGATAAAAATGATACTTATACGATGAGAAAGCGGTAATTTGGGTTACGTTATACGTTTTCAGATATTCCTCCGCTTTTTCAAGCACGGTTTGTCCGGCATGTCGCGCACCGCGTTCGTAACCAAAAAACCGGACAACTCCTTCGTGCACTTCACTGTTTTTTCCATGCCAATAATGACCAACATGGATTAATGCTTGCACCACGCCATTTTGCATCGCAACAAACGCTGTTTCTGCCTCAAGACCATCATCGGTACTGTCGCTTTGCCCTGTGACACTGCTCATCACATTAGCAAATTCCTCCTCTTTTATAGGGTAGCAATGTGGAACATTAGCGGTCTGCTGATTATAAAATCGAGTTAAAAGTGGTAACATATCAGGTGTGTATTGGAGAATTTCCATTTGTTTATCCACAAAAAAGACGAGGTTAGGTATGTTCACCGTGAGGTGGCTGAAGTTTAGGGATCTATCTCCCAGAGAAGCACAGAACCATTATTACAGCCGCTAACAAGACTTTTTCCATCAGGACTAAAAGCGATACCATTGATCCGAGTTATATGACCCGTGAGTGTTTTCTTATGTTCGTAGGTGTGCGCATCCCATAATTGAATCGTGCCGTCAGCACAGCCACTTGCGAGGATTTTCCCATCCGGACTGAACACTAAGCACATCAAAAATGGATGCCCGTTAAGTGTCCGTTTGGTTTTCCATGTGTCTATATCCCATAGATGGATTATCCCATCATCGTCTCCACTTGCGAGGGTTTTTCCATCCGGACTGAACGCTAAACCTTCCACCCATTCATTATGTTCGGTAAGTACCATTTTATTTTTACCAATTGCAACATCCCAGAGACGAATAGTTTCATCATTACTTCCGCTTGCGAGGATTTTTCCATCTGGACTGAACGCGATACTCTTGATCAACTTTTTTGCAATAAGTGTTCTTTTATGTTCGCCGGTGTGTGCATCCCAGAGGTGAATAGTATCGCCATCTTCACTCGCAAGTATTTTTCCGTCCGAACTGAGTGCTATATGCTCAACAAAACCCGTATGTCCAGTAAGCATCAATTTGTGTTCGCCGGTGTGTGCATCCCAGATGTGGATGTCATCGTCAGTCCCACAAAAAAGAGTTTTTCCATCAGGGCTGAACACCATACTGTAAACCGATTGTATCTGCCCATTTTTAGGCTCGTTAAGTGTTCTTATGGGTTGCCTTGTATCCGCATCCCATAGACGAATAATTCCACTGGCGTCCCCACTTGCGATATAGTCCCCATTCGGATTGAACGCAATACTGCGGACCTCCTGCGAATGTCCAGTGAATATCTTTTTCGCATCGCCAGTGTGTACATCCCAGAACCGGATAGTGCCATCGCCACCGCCACTCGCAATTGTTTTTCCACCCGGACTGAACGCTAAGCCCCCGCGTCCGGCATTTCGCGGGTGTTCGGTGAGTATTCTCCTGTGTGCACCAGTGTGTACATCCCATAGACAGATTGTTTCATCTTCATAAGACGTAGTAGCAAGTATTTTGCCATCAGGGCTAAACGCTAAGTGGATAACGTGATCCTTATGCTCGGAGAGGATCATCTTGAGTTCACCTGTGTTTAAGTCGTAGAGGTAGACAGTGCCATCTACACTACCAAGAGCGACTGTTATTCTATCTGGACTGAACGCTGCACCTATAGTAGCGCAATCAGGGTGCAAATCGAATGTTTTCTTGTGTTCACCTGTGTCTGAATTCCACAGACTGATTTTGTCTTTATTACTCACAACCACAATGGTTTCGCTGTCTGGCGTAAATGAAAAATTATGACCCACAACATGCATGAGTGTATACTTTGCCTCTCCGGTGATAGCATCCCATAATCGGATAGTACCTTCCCGATTACTACTCGCAAGTATTTTGCCATCCGGACTGAGTGCTATGCATGTGATATATTCTCCATTATGCCCAGTGAGCGTTTTTTGCGTCCCTGCGATTCTATCATATAGGGTAATAGTGCCATCAACATTTCCACTCACCAAGATGCGTCCATCTGGGCTGAAGGCAAGGCAGTCGTTTTGAAAACTCGTATTTCCTGCGATTAGACTTGCCTCTTGATGTACTGTTACATCGTAAAGCCAAATACCGATGCCACTCGCAACAGCCAGAAACTTACCGTCAGGAGAATATTTTATATCGGCTATATACCCTTTACTGAGACGCGCTTTAGCACTTTCAGGTAAGTTCCATTGCATAACATCTTGTGCTATATTGTTTTGCATAGATTTAGTTCCTGTTGATAAACCTTCGTTACTGTTTTTATTGGGAACGGTATCGTTCCCAACCCGGTTTTGCAATTCAGGTCTCGAGTGAAGATTCAGAACAATAGGTGCGTCAACAATTTCAATAGCGGGTTCTAATTTTGCGTCGACGCTATACGGTCGCTGAAAATTAGCGGTGAGTTGCTTGCTTGCACCCATCAACAAAATAACCAAAATAGCAGATGCACCTAAAGCTGCAAAAGGTAGCAACGGTTTCCCTCCTGAAGGGGGTGTTTGTTTGATTCCGTCAATGCGCCGCATGATGTTTTCAGTTAAATCTGGTCGTAATGGAACGCTACCGAGGGTTTCCCGAATGATGTGTTCTTCATTTTGTAAACGCTTTCGTGCGCGTTGAAGTCGGCTTTTTACCGTGTTCGGAGATACCCCTAAAAACTTGCTAATCGCTTCACAACTCATTTCTCCGAGATAGTGAAGGACCATTACCGTGCGTTCGCTTTCCGGTAGTTTTTCCATGAGTTTTTGCACAATTTTACGTTTGTGTTCAACGGCTGCCTCTTCGCGTTGTTCACAGACATAGTCCGCATAAGCGGCTTCTTCGAGTGTTTCTACGCTGGTCGCTTCAAGTGATTGTGTCCACAGTTTCTTTTTTCGAAACCATGCTTTGCAAAACCGATCTGCGATCACATAAAGCCATCCGGCAAACTGGTTCGGATTTTTCAGTGAGGCAAGTTTTTTGTGTGCCTGCAGAAAAGTGTCTTGTGTAATTTCTTCAGCGATGTGAAAATCACCGATTTTCCGTCATGCGAGTGCATGCACACTTTTCTGATATTTTTGGACTAACTCACTGAAAGCAGCCTCGTCATCTGACAATGTCCTGTGGATTAGTTCAAAATCATCTCTTTCCATTCGAGACCCCCAAATTCAATTTCGGTATACAAAATAGGTGACGCGTTATTTCGGGGCATAGGTTGCAGAATTGCTATAATTGATAAGACTTACGCAATTTTATTTAAAGGACACAACATAATTAGGTCTAATTGCTAAAGAACGCACAATGAATTGTGCTACTACAAACGCTGTAACGCTTAAAACAAGCAAAATGCGTAAGTCCTGATCAATTAGTATTCGGTGTCCGTTAGCACCGTTTACGACTAACGGACATCTAAAGTACCCGTTCAAAGTCTATGATTTTGTTTCGTCACGCTTTTTCTCTTCAGGTTTGGAAGGCTCATCTGTATCAGTTACCTTCTAAAAACTTCATGAGAGCTTCGTTCTTTTCGCGGCTTTCTGAAGTAATTACCTTTCTCGCTTTCATTATCTTTATAAATCTCGCCCCAAACTTCTCCCGGAAAGCGGCCGAACGTTTGTGCCTCTCTGTACGTTTTTCCTCCGTAGTTGCAGAATCGGGCAGTTTTGACCTCAGGAATTCGGGCAATTCTGCCATTATCTCCCTACCGAGTTGCAACGCTTCATCCCTTACTTTTGGATCGTCAATGCATTCTATGAGGGTCGGATCGGCTTCACATTCTTTAAGAAGACGTTGTAATTCATCAATCTGTTGTTGAAGTAATGCCTCGTGTGCTTCAGCTTCCGCTGTCTTTTCAGAATCATCAGAAACTGGTTCAGGGTTCACAAGTATTTTTTGGGTTTCCATTTTGGTTCTCCTTTCACCATACGTTTATGGTGAATGTTTGTTGAATTCTTTCCAGTTAAACCGTTGTGCCCAACCGGAAATCGTTATCGGACAAAAATTAGGTAATTATTACAAAAATCTCGAAAATTGCATAAGTCCTGATTGAAACAAAACTTGCTTTTTTTGTAGATAAAACATTAAAACACGGACAATAAATTGTGCTACGACCAGTGCAGATATTATGAACGGAAGACATTAGGGGTTTATCTTCCAGATGAGTACCATGCCACCGTCACCACTGCTAACAAGGGTTTTACCATCCGGACTGAACGCGATACTTCTCACCCGAGCTTTGTGCCCCGTCAGTGTTTTCTTGTGCTTTCCGGTATAGGGATCCCATAAGTTGATGTTACTCTCGTAACCTGCACTCGCGAGGGTTTTACCATCCGGACTGAATGCTAAATGAGACACCCCATGCGTAGGCATGGGGAGCCGCATCTTGGTTTTACCAGTATCTATATCCCATAAGAGGATGATTTCACCACCACCACCAGCGAGCGTTTTTCCATCCGGACTGAACGCAAGTGCCCACCAAGCACCATCTATCCGCCAATCTGCAACGTCTCTTCTCCGAGCACTATCTAAAACAAATACCTCTGTGTTCTCTCCTGTCTGTGTATCCCAAAGGCGGATAGCGTCCTCGTCTAAACTTGTACTAGCGAGCGTTTTACTATCAGGACTAAATGCTAAGCGGATGTTATCCTTTGTGTGTCCAGTAAGGGTCAGCTTTTGCTCACTTGTGTGCATATCCCACAATTTGATAAGATTGTCCTTGTCGAACGCAATAGCGATTATATTTCCGTCGGGGCTGAGTGCCACACTGTGGTTACCCCACTCGCTTATCTTGAGTATCATTTTGTACTCGTTTGTGTCCTCATCCCATAGGCGCATGCCTTCATCGCCCCACGCGAGTATTTTTCCATTTGGAGTGAACTCTATATTTCGTACTGCGCCACTTGCCGTCGCATCCCTAAACTCATTGGACGTTTTGATGTGTTGTCCTGTGTCAGCATCCCAGAATAGGATAGTGCCATCACCAAATTCAATTGTGATTGTCTCTTTATTATGGGGGCTGAATCCGATAGCACCGATACCAGCCTTATGCCCAGTGATTATATTTTTCGAAGTCCCTGTGTCTACGTCCCAGAATCGGATAGTACCATCGCCAGTTTGTTGGCTTGAGATTGTTTTACCATCCGGACTGAACGCAACATTTTGGACCCAATCTGTGTGCCCCGTCAGTGTTTGCTTGTGTTCACCTGTGTTGACATCCCATAGTCGTACTGTTTGGTCCCAACTTCCACTCACAAGCATTTTACCGTCTGAACTGAACATAAGACTCTGAACTTGCCACTTATGTCCGGAGAGTGTTATTTTGTTTTCGCTTGTGTCTAAGTCGTAGAGATGAATAGGACCATCATCGCTACCCATAGCAATTGTTTTACCATTCGGACTCAACGCAACACTAACTACACGATCTATATGCCCTGGTATCGTTTTCTTGTGTTTACCGGTAATCGGATTCCACAGACTGATTGTGCCGTTCCGATCTACACAAACAATTATTGTTGTTCCGTCCGGACTAAAAGATAAGAAGGTATTGGAAGAGGTGAGGGCAGACTTCTGTTCTCCTGTGATGGTATCCCAAAATTGGATAGTATCGCCACTTCCACTCGCAAGTGTCTTCCCATCAGGACTGAATGCAAGGTTCAGGCCTGAGAGTTCCCACCACCTATTCACGGTAAGTTTTGTTTGCACACTCACACTTCCATCAGCAGACTTGTATCCCCACAGCAGAATGGTACCGTCTTTGCTTCCACTCGCAAAGGTGCGTCCATCCGGACTAAACGCGAGGCAGTCGACTACACTCGTATGCTCTGTAAGCAGACTTATCTCTTGATGTGTTGTTGTGTCGTATAACCAAATACCGATACCGCTCGCCACTGCAAGTATAGCACCATCGGGAGAATACTGGATTTCGTATATCTTACCTTTACCGAGTCGCGCTTTGGCATCTTCAGGCAGGTTCCATTGCATAGCATCTTGTGCAAAGTTGTTTTCCACTGTTTTTGTTCCTTTTGATAAATCGTTGTTACTGTTTTCGTTGAGGTTAGTATCACCACCAACTCGGTTTTGCAATTCAGGTTTTGATTGAATATTAAGAACGGTTGGCGCGTCAACAATTTCAATAGTGGGTTCTGATTTCGCATCAACACTATATGGCTGCTGAAAATTAGCAGTAAATTGCTTGCTTGCCCCCATCAACAAAATTACTAAAATAGCAGATGCACCTAAAGCTGCAAACGGTAGCAACGGCTTACCTCCTAATGGAGAAGTTTGTTTTATTGTGTCAATGCGCCGCATGATGTTTTCAGTTAGATTTGGACTTAATGGCACACTACCGAAGGTTTCCCGAATGATGTGTTCTTCATTCTGTAAACGCTCGCGCGCACGCTTAAGTCGACTTTTAACCGTGTTCGGTGACACACCTAAAAACTTGCTAATCGCTTCACAACTCATTTCTCCGAGATAGTGAAGGACCATCACTGTGCGTTCGCTCTCAGGTAATTTTTCCATGAGTTTTTGCACAATTTCCCGGCGACATTCAACTGCCGTCTCTTCGCGCTGTTCACAGACATAGTCCGCATAAGCGGCTTTTTCAAGTGTTTCTACGCTGGTAGCTTCAAGTGATTGTGTCCACAGTTTCTTTTTTCGAAACCATGCTTTGCAACGTCTATCTGTGATCACATAAAGCCATCCAGCAAACTGGTTCGGATTTTTGAGTGAGGTAAGTTTTTTGTGTGCCTGCAGAAAAGTGTCTTGTGTAATTTCTTCAGCGATATGGAAATCACCGATTTTCCGCCAGGCAAGGGCGTGAACGCTTTTTTGATATTTTTGGACTAACTCACTGAATGCAGATTCGTCACCTGACAATACTTTTTGAATCAATTCAATGTCATCTCTTTCCATCGGAACCCCCCATAATGAATTTTGGCTTACAAAATAGGTGACGCGTTTTTTTCGGTATAGGTTGCAGAATTGTCATAATTGAAACAAAACTTGCCTTTTTTGTGGATAAAACATTAAAACACGGACAATGAATTGTGCTATTACCAACGCGGGTATGATAAATTGAAGGCGTTAGGGATCTATCTCCCAGATAAGCACAGAACCATCGTCACTGCCACTAACGAGGGTTTTACCATCTGGACTGAAGTCGACACTGTTAACGTGATTTGTATGACCCGTAAGTGTTTTCTTGTGTTTACCGGTGTATGTATCCCAGAGGCGAATATCGCCGTCCCTGCTCCCACTTGCGAGGGTTTTACCATCAGAACTGAACGCTATAGTCTCAACCCAATCTGTATGCCCTACAAGTGTAATTTTGATTTTCCCTGTGTCTATATCCCATAGATGGATTATCCCGTGCTCGTCTCCACTTGCGAGTATTTTTCCATCAGGGCTGAAAGATACAGCTTTAACCGGCCCAGTATGTCTATGTCCAGTCAATATCATCTTGGTCTTACCAGTATCAACATTCCAGAGGCGAATGTCGCTGTCCGGGCTCCCACTTGCGAGGGTTTCACTATCAGGACTGAACGCTATAGTCTCAACCCAATCTGTATGCCCAGTCAGTGTTTTTTTATGTTCACCAGTGTGCAAATCCCATAGACGTATAGTATTGTCCTTATTTGCAGTAGCGAGAGTTTTACCATCAGGGCTGAGTGCCATACTGAGCTCCATGCCGATAGCACCCCACCTATGTCCAGCGAATAGCATTTTGTGTTCGTTAGCGTGAACATCCCACAGAAGAATGGTTGTGTCCTTACCATCGCTTGTGTATTGTCTGGCGACTATTTTTCCAGCTGGAGTGATGCCCATAATATCTCCCCCACTCGGAAATTCTAGCTTTTTAATGTGTTCTCCTGTGCCTGCATCCCACACGCGAATAGCAAGCAAATTTGCACTTATGAAAAAACGACCATTAGAATTGAACGCCACCTTATCAACATTTTCAATATGTCCAGTGATTATATTTTGGAGGTTCCCCGTGCGCGCGTCCCAAAAGCGAATGGTACTGTCATCACTTCCACTCACGAATGTTTTCCCATCCGGACTGAACACTATATCGCGAATGCTGTACGTATGTCCAGAGAGTGTCAGCTTGTGTGCTCCAGTGTGCACATCCCATAGACCGATTATCCCATAATATGATGAACCTGCGAATGTCTTTCCATCCGGACTAAATACCATATATTCAACATCCTCAAAAAGTCCGTCCACAAAATGCCCAGCAAGAGTAGGTTTGAGTTCACCTGTGTTTAAATCGTAAAGATAGATGGTACCATTATGTTCCTCATCAAAATGCCCAGTAAGAGTAGATTTGAGTTCACCTGTGTTCAAATCGTAAAGATAGATGGTACCATTATGTTCCTCATCCGGACTGCCCATAGCGTATGTTTTCCCATCCGGACTGAGCGCAAACCTCCATACGGAATCTGTCTCTGTGTGTCTATGAATTGTTATCTTATGTTCACCGGTGATCGAATTCCAGAGGCTAATTTTTCCGTTCCAATTGCCACAAACAATTGTTTCACCATCCGGTGTAAAAGATAAGAAGTTATTGAACTGAATCGTGAGACTGGTAAGCGTAGATATTAGTTCTCCTGTGATTACATCCCATAATCGGATAGTATCGTCATTTCCACTTGCGATTGTTTTGCCATCCGGACTGAATGCAATGTTCAAGTCTGATGTTAAATCTATGTGCGCGTTAAGCGTTTTTTGCGTCCCTGTGCTTCTATCCCACAGAATAATGGTACCATCCTTACTTCCACTGGCAAAAAAGCGTCCATCAGGACTGAACGTAATATTGGAGACTGCACTCGTATGTTCTGTAAGCAAGGCGACCTCTTGATGTGTTGTTGTGTCGTATAACCAAATGCCGATACTACTCGTCACTGCAAGTATAGCACCATCGGGAGAATACTGGATTTCGTATATCCTGCCTTTACCGAGCCGCGCTTTAGCACTTTCAGGTAAGTTCCATTGCATAACATTTTGTGCTATATTGTTTTGCATAGATTTAGTTCCTGTTGATAAACCTTCGTTACTGTTTTTATTGGGAACGGTATCGTTCCCAACCCGGTTTTGCAATTCAGGTTTTGATTGAATATTAAGAACGACTGGTGTGTCAACAATTTCAATTGTGGGTTCTGATTGTGCATCTACATTATACGGTTGCTGAAAATTTGTGATGAGTTGCTTGCTTGCACCCATCAACAAGAGAACTAAAATAGCAGATGCGCCTAAAGCTGCGAACGGTAGCAACGGTTTACCCGTTGAAGGTGATGTTTGCTTTATTGTGTCAATGCGCCGCATGATGTTTTCCGTTAGATTTGGACTTAATGGAACACTACCGAGCGTTTCCTGAATTATGTGTTCTTCATTTTGCAAACGTTTTCGCGCGCGTTGCAGTCGGCTTTTAACCGTGTTCGGAGACACACCTAAAAACTTGCTAATTTCTGCACAGTCCATTTCTCCGAGATAGTGAAGAACCATGACTGTGCGTTCGCTCTCTGGCAGTTTTTCCATAAGCTTTTGCACAATTTCTCGGCGACATTCAACTGCCGTCTCTTCGCGCTGTTCACAGACATAATCCGCATAGGCAGCTTTTTCGAGTGTTTCTATGCTGGTCGCTTCAAGCGATTGTGTACGTAGCTTTTTCTTCCGAAACCATGCTTTGCAAAGCCGGTCTGTGATCACGTAGAGCCATCCGGCAAACTGGTTCGGA
This sequence comes from Candidatus Poribacteria bacterium, assembly GCA_028824125.1. Lineage (GTDB taxonomy): Bacteria > Poribacteria > WGA-4E > WGA-4E > WGA-3G > MSPOR6. Next base: position 3,447 of record JAPPES010000065.1, on the reverse strand, counting down.
TTTTTCAGTGAGCTGAGTTTTTTGTGTGCCTGCAGAAAAGTGTCTTGTGTAATTTCTTCAGCGATGTGAAAATCACCGATTTTCCGCCACGCGAGTGCATGCACACTTTTCTGATATTTTTGGACTAACTCACTGAAAGCAGCTTTGTTACCTGATAATACTTTTTGGATTAGTTCAAAATCATCTCTTTCCATCAGAGACCTCCATAATCAATTTTGACTTACAAAATAGGTGACGCGTTTTTTTTCGGGTATAGGTTTTTGAAACAAAACCTGCCTTTTTTGTGGTAAAACATTAAAACATGAACAATAAATTGTGCTATTACCAACACAGGTATTATAAATTGAAGACATTAGGGATCTATCTCCCAGATAAGCACAGAACCATCCTGACTACCGCTAACAAGGATTTTTCCATCCGGACTGAAGGCGACATCGTTAACACAATCTGTATGCCCCGAAAGTGTTTTCTTGTGTTCACCGGTGCGTACATCCCATAGGCGGATGTCGTTGTCCGTGCTTCCGCTTGCGAGGGTTTTACCATCCGGACTAAAAACTAAACTGCTCACCCCATATCTGTGTCCAGCAAGTGTCATTTTACTTTTACCTGTGTCTATATCCCATAAGTGGATGACAGTGGTACCCGCCGCACTTGCGAGGGTTTTACCATCCGGACTGATGGAAACACTTTCAGCACTCTTACGTCCTATGGGATCCCCAGCATTGGCATTGAATGTCATTTTGGTCTCACCAGTCCCAACATCCCATAGTAGTATTGTATGGTCTTCGTTGCCGCTGACAAGGGTTTTACCGTCAGGACTAAAGGTTACGCTATAGACTTTTTGCTTGTGTTCCTTGAGCGTTTTTTTAAGTTCACCAGTAGACATATCCCATAGACGGATAGTTTTGTCCTCACCCCCACTCGCGAGTGTCTTGCCATCGGCACTGAGTGCTATGCAATGGATATACTTCGTTTCGTTCGTATGTCCAGAAAGTATCAATTTCTGTTTGCCAGTGTGTACATCCCAAAGGATACCATCGTCACCTCCACTCACTAGTGTTTTTCCATCCGAGGTGAACACTAAACTTGATATCGTTCCCTTAAACCCATTAAACGTTTTGATCTGATGTCTGGTGTCTGCATCCCAGAAACGGATTGTACCATCTTCATATCCACATGCGATTAATTTTCCATCAGGTGTGAAAGATACACTACTAACCCAATCTGTGTGTCTGGTGATTATATGCAATTGTTTGCCGGTGTGTGCATCCCAAAGGCGAATAGTTCCATCACCACTTCCACTACTTGCGAATGTTTTCCCATCTGGGCTGAAGGCTAAACCCCAAAGTTCCCCCGTGTGCTCGGTGAGTGTTCGCTTGAGTTCGCCAGTGTGAACATCCCAGATACGCAATGTTTCGTCTAAATATGATGAACTTATAAGCGTTTTTCCATTAGGACTAAACGCTATGCTTTGAACATTAATCGAATGCCCAGTGAGTTTTCGCTCCAGTTCACCAGTGGTTAAATCTGAGAGGTAGATAGTGCCATCTCTACTGCCAATAGCGACTATTTTACCATCCGGACTGAACGCTACACAAAATACACTATCTGTCATTTTCACGGTGAATGTTTTCTTAGGATTACCGGTGATCACATCGGATATACAGACTTCGCCTTCCCAAGTTACACTAACAATTGTTTTGCCACCCGGACCGAATGAAAAATAACTGAAAAACTCTGGGAGTCCAGTGAGTGTATCCTTATGTTCTCCGATAGTAGTATCCCAAAATTGGATAGTATCGCCACTTCCACTTGCCAGTGTTTTTGAATTTGGACTAAATGTTAATGCGTAAATTGAGGACAAACTTTTATGTACGGTAAGCGTTTTTTGCTCCCCCCTGCTTCTATCCCACAGAATAATGGTGTCATCATTGCTTCCACTTGCAAAAAAGCGTCCATCTGGACTAAATGCAATATTGGAGACTGCACTCGTATGTTCTGTAAGCAAGGCGACCTCTTGATGTGTTGTTGTGTCGTATAACCAAATACCAATACCACTTGCAACTGCAAGTATCGTGCCGTCTGGAGAATACTGTATTTCATCTATATGCCCTTTACCGAGGCGCGCTTTAGCATCTTCAGGCAGGTTCCATTGCATAGCATCTTGTGTTAAGTTATTTTCCACTTTTTCTGTTCCTTCTGTTAGACCGTTGTTACTGTTTTTGCTGCGGTTAGTACCACCAACCCGGTTTTGTAATTCAGGTTTTGATTGAATATTAAGAACAACTGGCGCGTCAACAATTTCAATAGTGGGTTCTGATTTTGCGTCGACGCTATACGGTTTCTGAAAATTAGCGGTGAATTGCTTACTTGCTCCCATCAACAAAATAACCAAAATAGCAGTTGCGCCTAAAGCTGCGAACGGTAGCAACGGTTTGCCTCCTGATGGAGACGTTTGTTTGATTGTGTCAATGTTCCGCATGATGTTTTCAGTTAGATTTGGGCTTAATGGGACACTGCCGAGGGTTTCCCGAATGATGTGTTCTTCATTTTTCAATCGTTCTCGCGCGCGTCGCAGTCGGCTTTTCACAGTGTTCGGTGACACACCTAAAAACCTGCTGATCGCTTCACAACTCATTTCTCCGAGATAGTGGAGGACCATGACCGTGCGTTCGCTCTCAGGTAGTTTTTCCATGAGTTTTTGCACAATTTCCCGGCGACATTCAACTGCCGTCTCTTCGCGCTGTTCACAGACATAGTCCGCATAAGCGGCTTTTTCAAGTGTTTCTACGCTGGTAGCTTCAAGTGATTGTGTCCACAGTTTCTTCTTTCGAAACCATGCTTTGCAACGCCGATCTGCGATCACGTAGAGCCATCCGGCAAACTGGTTTGGATTTTTGAGTGAGGCAAGTTTTTTGTGTGCCTGCAGGAAAGTGTCTTGTGTGATTTCTTCAGCGATGTGAAAATCACCGATTTTCCGCCACGCGAGTGCATGCACACTTTTCTGATATTTTTGGACTAACTCGCTGAAAGCAGCTTCGTCACCTGACAATGTTCTGTGGATTAGTTCAAAATCATCTCTTTCCATCGGAAACTCCCATAATCAATTTTGACTTACAAAATAGGTGACGCGTTTTTTCGGTGTATAGGTTGCAGAATTGTCATAATTGAAACAAATTTGAATTCTTTATCTAAAATATTCTATTTCACTCCTGTCTATATTATACCAAATTAACGGGTTTTATTTTGTTTTATTAGTTACAGGCAGAATACGTGCATGGTATTTTCACTGGTTAGGGAACCGAACCTTATGTGTCAATTTAGGTATAAATCCATTGGGGATCGTCTTTAGTCCCGTGAATCAACTAACGAAGGAACGGTTGGTTTTTGGGTGTTTTTAAGGGGAAAAAAAGGGGTTTTGAAACCGTTTTTTGGTGGATTATAAAA
>JAPPES010000130.1 GCA_028824125.1 Candidatus Poribacteria bacterium | reverse complement strand
AAAAAAAAAAAAAAATAAAAAAAAAAAAAAATAAAAAATTTTTTTTGGGGTCTCTCAAAAACCACACCCAAAAAAAAAAAAAAAAAACGGGGGGTTTTCTTCACCCAACCCCGACCTACGAAATAATGTTATATTATTATATAGAAATGGTGTAACAATCTGTCCAAACTTGGAGTAGTCCAAATCGTGATAATTGTTACGCCAATACCTCTTAACTGAAAACGAATAAAGGACAAAAAATTGCAAATAGGTGATTTTTCAAAAGATTTTGTTGAGAAAATAGCGCGGGATGAACCACAGTGGATGCGTGACAAACGTTTAGAGGCTTACGCACTCTATGAATCGTTGCCGATGCCACATACCACTGAGGACGATGTGTGGCGGCGTGCCGTTGATATGCGGACGCAAGATTATTGGCGGCGCACTCGGCGGTATCTCCGCGGTTTTGCAGTCGAAAATTATCATCCCGCTGCCGAAACGAACGGCAGTGCATCGGCTGAAGTAGAAGATGGTGCGGGTGTGTTGGTCCAGGTTGATGGGAATCCTCAACACACCTACTTGTCTCCTGAATTAGAAAAAAAGGATATCTATTTCGCTGATCTGCACACGGCACTAAAGGAACGCGATGAATTACTGCGTGACTACTTCATGACGAAGGCAGTCACGTTAGAAACGACATTGAAAAGTGGGAACATCGCTACCCGTAACAAGTTTGATGCGCTTCATGGGGCATTTTGGCAGGGCGGTTATGTCTTACATGTTCCGAAAGGTGTCAGGATAGAAGACCCGCTGCGGGTTTATATCCGACTCTCTGAAGATCAGCAGGCGGATCTGTCGCATATCCTCCTGATTGCTGAAGAGGATAGCCAAATTGTCATTTTGGAGGATAATGCATCTGCTAATCCGGATTCAGATGGTTTACACTGTGGAGCAGTGGAAATTTTCGCTGGACAGAATGCCAACGTTACTTATGTCCAGGTGCAACGCTGGAATCGTCAGGTCTGGAATTTCGCTTCACAGCGATCCGTTATTAGCAAAGATGCGCAGCTCTGTTGGGTCACTGCTACGTTCGGTAGTCGTTTAAGTAAACTGAACCAAGCGATTGTGTTAGAAGGGAACGGGGCGAACGCACAATTGTTAGGTTTGGCTTTCACCGATGCGCGGCAACACTTAGATGTTAGCACCGCACAAGAACATATTTCACCCTATACCTCAAGCGATCTGTTATACAGAACTGTTCTAAAGGATAGATCGCAGACTGCTTGGGGAGGCAATATCTATGTGTATCCTGATGCGAACTATACCGATGCGTATCAGAAAAATGATAATCTGTTGCTCAGTGAACGCGCACATGCGGATACTTTGCCCGGCTTAGAGATTGAAGCGCATGAAGTCCGATGCACACACGGGGCAACTGCAGGTCCGATTGACGCAGATCAAGTCTTCTACTTGATGAGTCGGGGTGTTCCCTACGCACAAGCAGAAAAACTTATTGTTGACGGATTTTTTGAACCCGTCATGGAACGCGTACCGATGGAATCGGTACGAGAAGAACTACAAGAATTTGTCTCACGTAAATTGGAAAAGTAACACAGTTATCTCATAAATTGTAGGAGGGGTTTGTAACCCCGATTTATAATATGAAGCACGTCATAAGACGTTGCCACAATAGAAGGAGTCACTACAATGAATCAACCCAAAATTATCGCTTACATGAAACCTGTCTGTGGCTGGAGCAACGGCGTCCGTGCCATTTTCGCCAAATATAATTTGGAATATGAAGACAGAGACATTATCAACAACGAAGACAATTATCGTGAAATGGTGCAGAAGACACGGCAACCTTATCAACCGTGCGTCCAAATTGACAACATCATGCTTGCTGATGTCAGCGGCGATGAGGTGGAAGCATATCTGCTTGAGGAGGGGATCGTCGCAGCCAACGATGCTGAAACCAATGTCCCAACTGATCAGGCATGCGAAAGCCACGATACTGCTCCTGTTAACATTGGTTTTCCAAGTAGGTAAACTTTTTAAATATACTGGTAGGCGCGCTTTCTAAGCGCGCCTATATTTGAGTTTAACTTGTAGGTAGGGTTGAGCTTGCGAAACCCATAATCGTCAACTTAAAAAAGCGAATCTGTCTTTTTTAGGAATTCGACTTTATTTTGTCTGAATCGCAGATTTGCACGGATTACGCAGATTACGCGGATTATTGACTCGGTCTATCAAGTCATTTTTCATAAGGATTAGCGTCCACGTGTAAACCAAACAAAGCAGAAACATCTATTTTTCAGAAGCAATAATCCGCGTAATCCGATAAATCCGCGATAATCCGTGATTCAAACAGAAGAGGTACACGCTAAGTTGATATCCAGTTGATATCCATAGATAGAGTTTGCGAAACTCAACAAAATTACTGTGAGAAAATGTTAAAAATCGTGCGCTTACTTTTGTTAGCATAAGTTCGGGGAAATGTGTAAATGAAAAAGATTTTTTCACTAAAAACTGTGATGCTAATTCTAATAATTTCTGGGATTATATTCATTATCTCAGGAATTACTGCTTATGAAGAAGGTCATAATGCTAATTATTCCGATGAGATTGAAGGGTGTGGATATTTAATTGTTGGCGCATCCTTCATTATTACAGGTTTATCTCTAATGGTCAAGTTGAGGGAATAATTCTAATTCATTTTAGACAGCAAGCATGAGTCCCCTATACTTCGGCAACAACCTTGAAGTCATGCGCAGAAACACTAAATGACGGTGAATAAAGTTGAATACTATACGCGGAAAATAGATATTCGAATTGAGATTAAGGAGCGTCCTATGAAACTATCCGAAAATCCAAAAATCGTCCAGACTCTCAAGCGAATTCTGAAAGAATATGATTATCTGGAATATGATGAAAATCGTTCTAAGGACGATGTGCTGTCCGTCCAAGTAACCGCCTCCGGCACTGAACGTGGTTTCAATATCTATGAGAATGTCCGCGGCAAATTAGAAAAGTCTACGAACCTAAGTTTTTTTGTGCCTGATAGTGTCTATTCAGAGGGAGCTGATTGTGTAAAAGTGAAGACCTATTTCACCTTGAGATTGAGAATTACTTCCAATCCAGAACAGTGTGGCGGCAAACCTTGCATCCGAGGTATGCGGATTCGGGTAACAGATGTTTTAGACTTACTTGCCAGCGGGCTCTCTTTTAAAGAGATTCTTGAGGAAATGCCAGACCTTAATTCCGAAGATATTGTGGCATGCCTCAAATTCGCCACGCGTAAAATTGATCCACCGGTGATTCGCAAAACTGATCATCCGGTAATTACTGTATGAAGTTTTGGATAGATGCTCAACTCTCTCCTGCACTTGCACCATGGATCAAGAATACTTTTGCTGTTGATGCGTTTTCAGTCCAGCGGCTTAAATTTCAAGAAGCAAGAGATAGAGACATATTCTTGGCAGCTCGCGAGGCAAAAGCGGTTATAATTACAAAAGATTACGATTTTGTTGAATTGTTGGATCAACTTGGTCCACCGCCACAACTCATTTGGATTAGATGTGGCAATACATCAAACACTCAAATGCGTCATATTTTGTTCCAGAGTTTCCCACAAGCCCTTTTGCTTTTGCAAGAAGGCGAACCTTTGGTAGAAATCACTGACATGTCGTAGATTATGTCAAGAACCATTCAATCGAGTTTCAGCAAGGCGAATGCATAAGAAGCACTTCCATGAACATGTAATCGACGCCAGCAAACGGAGAAAAATCATGGATACCATAAAAGACTTTGAAATCAAACAGCGAAAATATATGCCCGTCTTTCCAAAAGCAACTGGCAAAACGACTGTCTATATTGAAGGCTATCCGTGTGAGGACGATGAACCGATGGCAGCAACTATATTTCACGGTGTGCAAATTAATATTTTTTATGACCAACTTTCGAGATATTTTGCTATCAATGAAGAGATATTTATCGGTGTCGATAGTTTTATCTATTACGTTGAAGGTGACATAACTAAGTCGGTTGCTCCTGATATTTACGTTGTGTTTGGAGTTAGTCAAGACATTGGGCGTCGCAGTTTTTATACGTGGTCAGAAGGCGCAGTTCCTGTAGCAGTATTTGAGTTTCTTTCAGATTCAACTGCGAATCAGGATCGACATGAAAAAGTTGAACTGTATCTAAATGATATAGGTGTTCAAGAATACTTTATTCATCAACCGGAAATGGAGAAGCCGCCAGAGTTTCGTGGGTGGAAACGGACGCAAGCGGGAAACATCATTGAGATGGAGCCAGATGCGGAAGGTGGTCTGTTCAGTGAAGCGTTAAATCTTTGGTTTCGATGGGAGAAACATCGAAACCATGTTAGACTCTTACGCCCGTCCCTACCTGATGGTACACCGATTACAACATCTATGGAAGAACAGCATCTTAAAGAGGCAGCAGAGGCACGGGTAGAAGAAGAAGTACAGAGACGACAAGAATTAGAAGCAGAGTTAGAACGACTCCGAGCACAACTTGCAAACCGTCAAAACGATAATTGAATTTATTTGGATATAATATGACACAAAAAACAATGCACACCTCCGATTTTCGCCCACTTGATGTCCAATCCATTCGCGAAGATTTCCCAATCTTTGCGGACACGTCGCCGTTAGCATTTCTGGACAGTGCTGCGTCAACACAAACACCGCGCCCTGTCGTTGAAGCAATGGATGCATATTATGATACCTACCGCTCCAATATCCATCGCGGCATCTATCGGATTTCAGAAGAGGCGACAGACCAATACGAAAAAGCGCGGCAGAAAGTCGCACAACTCATTAACGCACCGCGCACAAGCCAAATTGTCTTTACGCGGAATACAACGGAGTCCATCAACCTTGTTGCATACAGTTGGGGAAGTCTAAATATCCAGCAAGGCGATGAGATTGTTCTTACCGACCTTGAACATCATAGCAACCTTGTTCCGTGGCAGCTGCTTGCACAACGCACTGGCGCAACGCTCCGATTTCTTGAGATAACCGATGAAGGCTTGCTTGACTTTACACAACTGCGCGATGTGTTGTCCGAAAAAACTAAACTGGTAGCGATAACGCATGTCTCAAATGTGCTTGGCACAATTAACCCGATGCAGTCTATTATAGACGCTGCGCACGCTACAGGCACAAAGGTCATCGTAGATGCAGCGCAATCTGTGCCACACTTTCATGTTGACGTACAGCAGTTAGATTGCGATTTTCTTGCATTTTCTGGACATAAGATGTGCGGTCCCACCGGTGTCGGTGTGCTATACGGCAAATTGGAACTGCTTGACGAGATGCCACCGTTTCTCGGCGGCGGATCAATGATTCGCTCTGTCGAACGCGATATTTCAACTTACGCAGACGTGCCAGCAAAGTTTGAGGCAGGCACGCCAAGCATTGCTGAGGCAATCGGACTCGGTGCTGCCGTAGATTACATCACGCAAGCGGGGTTAGCATCAATTCATGTGCATGAACAGAAACTCCTAAAATACACACACGAACGCCTACAAAAGATTGAAGGCATTACTATATATGGACCGGCACCGCATCAGAAAGCGGGTGTTATCTCCTTTAATATTGAGGGTATCCACCCACATGACGTTGCTGGCATTTTGGATACACATAACGTTGCTATCCGTGCAGGACATCACTGCGCGCAACCGTTGATGAAAAAGTTAGATGTTATTGCCACTGCACGTGCCAGTTTTTACCTATATAACACGATTGAAGACATCGACCGCTTATGCGAAGGACTGCAAAAAGCACAGACTCTCATGATCCGGAGAAGTAAATGAACATATATCAGGAAGAACTGTTGGATCACTATGAAAACCCGAGTAACTACGGGACACTCCCAAACCCAGATATTTCACACGAAGAGGATAATCCACTATGTGGTGACAGGATTCGGATTGACCTGATTGTTGAGGATGACACTATCAAAGAGGTGCGTTTTTCTGGACACGGTTGTACTATTAGTTTAGCCTCCGCCTCTATGCTAACCGAAAAGATTATCGGAAAATCGCTTGAAGAAGTCAAAAAACTCTCCAGAGACGACATTTTGGATATGGTTGGCATTCCGTTGGGGCCCGTCCGTGTAAAATGTGCTTTATTGGCACTCAAAGTTCTCAAAGCGGGTGCTTACGGTATCAAAGGCTGGCCCGGCGAAGAAGATGAATAGGAGGCACAACGCAATGAGTGATAATGTAACAGCAACGCAAGAAACTACAATCTTTTATCTTGATGGAGAATCTCCACTTTATGAAGATATGGAGAACATTCTTGAACGTAAAGAATCAAACCAATTGAAATTTTACACACACGAGGAAATTTGGAAAGAACATAATGACAGAATTTTACAAAGTTGCGAAAGTTAGTGAAGTGCCACCCGGCACGAAAAAATTGGTTGAAGTAGATTTCGTTCCCGTGCTACTCTTTAACGTGGAAGGTGAGTTTTACGCGATGGAGGATGTCTGCACGCATGATGGCGGTCCTCTCGGCGAAGGCTTTTTGGATGGGGATGAAATAGAATGTCCACGGCACGGCGCACGATTTTGTGTCAAAACCGGAAAAGCACTCTGTATGCCTGCCGTTGAAGACATTGAATGTTTTCCTGTCAAAATTGAGGACAACGAGATATTAGTTAGCATTGATTAACCACTACCTTATCAGAGTGGATTACCATAGGCACTATAGGAGGAAAAGAAATGGTAACAGAAGAATCTGTATTAGAATCTATCAAAGAAATTATTGACCCTGAAATCGGCATTAACATCGTTGACATGGGGCTTATCTACGGCGTTGACATTGACGACACAACTGTTGATATAACGATGACTCTAACAAGTCCTGGATGTCCCGCTGGTGGACAAATTGTCAACGGCACACAGCACGTTACGCAACAGATGGATGGTGTTGAAGAGGTCAACGTAAGTGTCGTTTGGACACCGCGTTGGACCCCTGAAATGATGAGCGAAGAAGCGAGAGACGAACTCGGCATCTTTTAAAGGTTCGTGAGGTTCTGATGGAATACAAAATCCCCCTTATTCTGACACCACAACCTGAAGGCGGGTATACAGTGACCTCTCCGCTGTTGCCTGAGTTGGTTACCGAAGGTGATTCGTTAGACGAGTCGTTAGAAAACGTCAAAGACGCTTTTAGAGCAGTCTTGGAACTCTATCAAGAGTTAGGCCGTTCATTGCCAGAAAATATCCAGAGTGGGATAGTCGTGCAACACTTTCCCTACTAATAGGTCTTGTCATTTACAAGCATACACGTAATCAGGAGAAAATCATGTCGGAAAAAACGTTTACTTTCACTGAATGCGTGATCGTGATAGCGTATCTTTGTTATCTACAGTCCATTAACCGAGAACAGCCTGATCAACCTCCAACAAAAAAGAAGCGGGTGCGTTTGGTCCACTTCGTAACGAAAAAGGAAGTGATTCTATAAAACGCCCTGATTATACCTTAGAAGACTTGTTAGCACAAATACCAGAGGATGACTCAAACAGCAAGAAGGCAAAAGATGTACCATTTGGCCCTCCACGAAAGGAGAAAGGGAGCGATTCTATAAAACGCCCCGACTGGACACTGGCAGACCTATTGGACCAAATAAAAGAAAATAGCTCACATGATGAAATAGACGCTGGCCCGCCGGTGGGCAATGAAGTATGGTTTTCCTATAGTGCGCGCATCAAATTTTAGTTTGACACGTAATATTTCCCAATATTTCAAGCTTATCAATTTTGTGTGAACAATGAGTGACATGACTACAGTTAGCAAAAGTCCGAAAACCCTCAAGAAACATGAAAATGCCTTTCAGATTGAGTGGAAGGACGCGCATGTCAGTTGGTATCCGTATCGCTATCTCAGACAGATGTGTCCATGTGCTGAATGTGCTATCATCAGGCATGAAGGTAAAGATGTCCATTCTCTCTTTTCCCCACAAGGCGATGGTGACATAACATTGATTGAAGTGTCGGACGATATTCAACCACTTGATATCCAGTTAGTTGGTCGTTATGCGCTTCAATTCAGTTGGAACGATGGACACAATACTGGCATCTATCCGTTTGAAATTCTACGCGAAACCTGTCCGTGTCCGGAATGTATGCCGTTGCCACCTATTCAAAACCAGGAAGAAACTGAATAATGCAGACAAAACCCTCACTCCCAGAAATCTCACCACAAGAACTGAAACAGAAATTAGACGAAAATGAGTCTGTGTTTTTATTGGACGTACGTGAACAAAGCGAATACGACATCGTGCATATTGAAGGTGCGCGGTTAGTCCCACTCAACACATTGCCGCATCATCTGGATAGCCTTCCATCAGACCAAGAGATTGTTGTTTACTGTCATCATGGACAACGTAGTCTCTATGCTACTGCCTACTTACACCAAAACGGATTTACCGATGCAAAAAACCTCGCTGGTGGGATTGACCAGTGGGCAGTCCAAATTGATCCGACTCTAAACCGCTATGGTTAACGTCTTTCCCCAGTGAAATTCAGCGATTTTGAAACGGCATAAAAAAGATTGATTTTTGCCTAAGAATATAGTATCATATTGTTAACATCACTGCTATTAAGGAAATACGCATGGCATCTCTACCTGCACAAACCCTCTTCACCCCTGAGGAGTACATCACCCAAGAACGAAAGGCACTGTACAAAAGTGAATACCTTGACGGTCAGATATTTGCAATGTCTGGGGCAAGTCGCGCACATAGCCTTATCACAAGCAACATATCCAATAGACTTTACAACCAATTAATGGAATCAGATTGTGAAGTCCATTCCAGTGATATGCGTGTGCAGCCGAGTCCAATAGCCTATTTCTATTCTGATGTCGTTGTTGCCTGCGGTGAACCTCGCTTTGAGGATGATGTTTTTGATACACTTCTGAACCCGATTGTTATCGTAGAGGTGCTTTCACCTTCCACTGCAGCCTATGACCGAGAGGAGAAATTTTCACACTATAAGCAACTTACGTCTTTGCAAGACTACATCCTTGTTTCACAATACAAGTTCTGTGTTGAACATTATTGCCGGCAAGATCGGCAGTGGGAACACACCGAATTTCGTGCACCTGAAGATGTGCTGACGCTCACCTCAATCGGATGCAAAATATCTTTGCGTGACATCTATATGCGCGTTATAGTTACTGAATCAAGAGGAGGACATCCGTGATCGTTGAATTTGAAAACCGCTCCGGCGAAATGGAGCAAGCCGAAATGGAAATTGACGAACCTTGTCCAACCTGCTGTGGCATGCTTTTCCCTGTTGTGGAATCGAAACCGGAAAGTGGATACCGCTGTAGCAGCTGCGGACTCGTCTTTAAACCTGTAGGGGAAGAGAAGGCATTACAACCTGTCTCATCAATGTTCTAAGAAATATTTCAGGGTCCCAGAAAATATGTTCGAGTTTTATTATGAGATTGAAAAGAGTTGAATATTCCAAAACATGCAAACAAACATATTCGCAATGCGATTCGTTACGCAGAGAGTGAAGGTTGGAGAGTAACGAAAGCAGGACCACGGGCGCACATTTGGGGTACACTATGGTGTCCACTACGCTCGCGTGAAGGCTGCCGAATTAGAATTATGTCAACTCCGCGAAATCCTGAACGACATGCCCATGATATCCGCCGTTACGTTGACCGTTGCTGTCATTTGTAATGGAACGAAAAAGGTAGACAATTACAAATAGAGGGGAATTCTTAATGAAAGTCCTTGAATTCACACTCATTTTAACATCCGAACCCAATGAAGAGGAAGCTGATCAACTCTATAGGACTGTTGATGATGGTACACTCGCGACTATTGAAGGTATGCCGCAGATACATTTTCACCGTGAAGCGCTGTCATTAGAGGAAGCCATCGGATCAGCACTTGTGGATGTTAGAAAAGCAGGTTTTGATATAGTTCGTATAGAAATAGAGCCGGAAGTTGTAGGAGATGGAAAACAGATATTTCAGACGGAACAACTGCCGGGTGGCGTTGTTTAGAATTTATTCAATCTCCCGAAAATCTGGAACTTCTACCAGTGCACCACCGTTTGCAATAGATTCCTCCGAAACCAACCCCGGCACCGTAAAATCCATAGCAGCATAAACATCAATCGGCGGTGTAGTATCATTGAGGATACTATCAATAAAATCACGTACCTTAAAATACTCACCAAGATCACCGACATTCTGTGCCTCAGTAGGCGGGTTTTTCCACCGTTCAGGCAGCAAATCTTCAAATTGAGAAAGCGGTCTCCACTGCTCGCTTATGCCAAACTCACTTAACCAAATTTTCGGCGCGGCACCCAACCCGCGTGAACTTTCATAACACCCTTTTGTCCCTTGCAAACTAAAATACGAATTCGCTGGACGATTGGAGAGCATGTCAATCCGAATCTTGATTAACCCATCGCTTTCCGTTTTACAAAGCATCATCACAGTATCTTCCATCGCATGCTCTGGATCGGTTTTAACCCCTGTGCCGAGACAACAAACACTCACAACACGTTCACCAAACCATTGCAACACAGGACCGAGGCTATGTGTCGCATAGTTGCATCGATTGATACCTACCTGCCAATAGTAACGCCATGTCGGATTACCACTTGCATCATGATGAAGTGATTTGACGTTATGGACATACTCCCCCTCTCCAAAATACACATCGCCAAACATGCCTGTCTCTACCATATTACGGATTAATACATTGTGCTTGGAATAGCAGGTATTTTCAGCCATTGTGTACTTAGCAGATGACTTCCGAACTGCCCGAACAAGATCATAACACTCCTCTAACTTGACAGCAGCGGTTACTTCGCTGATGACGTGTTTTCCTGCTTCCAATGCTTCTATTGACTGCGGCACATGCAGATTCTCAGGTGTCGCCAGCACGACAAGGTCAACCGCATCTAACATCTCTGAATAATCTGTGAATTGATGTGGTACATTAAACCGTTCTGCAACGTTTTGAAGTGTCGCCTCATTGATGTCACATACTGCCGTGACATCGGTTTCTGCTATTGTGTTAAACGGTTGAAAATAGGAACTTCCCCGATGTGCTCCAACAATCCCTACCTTTAGTTTATTCGCCATATATGTTCCTCCTTTCTAAATATAGAAATAGCATAACACATCATCAACAATTTTTCAGCAAAGTTCCTACTGAATCCAGAGACATTCAAATGAATTGCGCAACCACAACGCTTTTGTTGTTAAATCGGGCTTACAAAGCCCTCCTACAAGAGCTTTTTAAAACAATTGAATGTTTCTGCCGATCAAAGACTGCAGTTGATTTCTAAAATAGAACACGGTATAATAATGAAGCATTCCATGACATTTAAGAGGCTGTTTTATAGTGGATTTTACAATTAATACCATTTCTAAAAAATAACTGCTCTTAAAGAAATAGACCGTTTGTAGTCGCGCAATTCATTGCGCCTCTTACATTTCTTTTCAAATGGGAAAATAATTTATAGAATTGGTAAAACTTTACATTGTCACTCGGCATTTACAAAGTGTTCTACAGTTTTTAAAGTCGCGACCAGGAGGTCGCTCCTACAAGAAGAGGCACAATGAATTGCGCTTGATGAATGTGCGTCCGACATTCACATTAAACGCATCAAACCTATAAAGAACTGTCCAAGTAATTTTAGATTTCACTATAACACAACAAGTAGCAAAGCCTGCAAACATCACTCATGAGCAAAAAAACACTTGACCATCTGCTAATAACACTCACAGTTTTATGTGATCTCTGTTTCATCGCCACTGCAATCGTCATCGCATATTGGCTGCGATTTGAATCAGGTTGGCTTGACGTTTTAGCATTACACAAAGGCGGCACACCGCCCTTTGATGATTATTTACGGCTTATTCCTGTAACGGCAATTATTTGGTTATTGATGCTAAAAGGTTTCAAACTCTACCGTCCAGAAAACAACGCAACACTTTCAGCATTATGGGTGCTTTGTAAAGCCTCAGTTATCGCGCTCATTGCCACGTTAGCTGCGCTCTTTTTCATCTATCATCACGATGCGTATTCACGTTGGGTGATGCTTCTTGCCACTGGGTTTAGCCTTATTTGGTTGTTTCTCGGACGACTTGTCCTGTCCCGTTTTCGTCAGGCAGTTCAGGCGCAAGGAGTCGGCGTGAGTCGTGTAGCACTTGTAGGATATGATGAACGCGGTGAAAAAATAATCAATGCTTTGAATGCAAAATCGAATAGCGGATACGAATTAGTAGGGATTATTGATGAAATAAAAGACACTGAAGTTTGCTACACCGACGGTTTACGCTTACAACATCTCGGTGAAAGTGCGGAGATACTTGAAATCGTGCAGAAACATCGTCTTGATGTCCTTTTCATCGCATCTCCAGGGGTGTCAAATGATGCAATCTTGCAGATTTTGCATGCTTGTGAAGGCGTTCCTGTTCAGATCAATGTGCTACCCGAACTCTCTGAATTTATCAGTGGTGGAACAGCAGTTACGTTTTTTGACGGTATACCGGTCCTTCAACTACGCGAGACACCGATGCAAGGGGTAAGTGGCATTGTGAAACGTTTGATAGACATCGTTTTTAGCTTTTTGGCGTTGGTAGTGTTAAGTCCACTCATGTTAATTATCGCGGCAACGATCCGCTTGACATCGCCCGGTAGAGCGATCTTCCGGCAAGAACGCGTTGGCAGAGCAGGAAAGCGATTCAAAATCTATAAATTTCGGTCTATGCGCTCTGATGCTGAAGAAAATATCGGGCATGTATGGGCAGAAAACGATGATCCACGCCAAACCGCGCTCGGAAAATTCCTCAGACGTTGGAGTCTGGACGAATTACCCCAATTTTTCAATGTGCTCAAAGGTGATATGAGCCTTGTTGGACCGCGTCCAGAAATGTCAGGGTTAATTGGGACATTCCAAGAATCAGTCCCACACTATCTTGCACGGCAGCGCGTCAAATCTGGTATGACAGGCTGGGCACAAGTCAACGGTTTGCGGGGCAACACATCCCTTGAAGATCGGGTTAACTATGACCGATACTACATAGAAAACTGGTCACTCGCTTTGGACATAAAGATTATTTTGAAAACGCTATGGGCAATTAAAAAAGGCTCTCGGTAGTTTATTCATCAAAAAATCGCCGCACAAACGGCCAAGCTCCAGCTTTGTAATAACGGTGTCCACCATCACCAATAAACAGTTCACACCTATCCGCAACACCAGCGACCGTATAGATTTCTTTCAAACGTTGATATGCAAACTTGACGTGATCAATCGGAAAAATAGGATCGTCACGTCCAGCAATTGCACAAAACGGACGCGGTGCGATTAACCCCGCAACATCATACATCTCGCCTAACCGCATCACACCAGGCACATAGTTGCAATCACAATGCCGAATTGTTCCGATACTCCCTTCAAACGTGCAATAGTAGCAGCTCGGCACAGCCACTGCGATACGGGTTTCACACGCCGCCGCAAAAAGAGACACCGTCCCACCACCAGAATTGCCGGTAATCGCTATCCGTTCAGCATCTATAGGTAAGTTTCCTATTGCCCAATCAATGAGGCGCGACATATCCCACACTCGCTCACCAATCGGAGTCCGACCAACAAGGATACTATGAACTAACTGATGACGACATGAATGTGTGTTATTGTTCTGCTTATCCGCTTCGGTGCGCGTTTCGCCGAATGCTCGTGTTGTCGGCGCAATAGCGATATACTCTTCCTCCACAGCAGCTTGCCGAGCGATGTCGCGTTCACCTTCTATCATCTCCTGCTCCTCTTTTTCAGAGTGAGCAATCCCAGCGTAGATATGCGGATGGTTGTGTCCATGCGGTGCAAGAATAAGCGGAACGTTCCCTTCAATTGTTTTCGGACGCAGCAGATAAAACGGCAGCGGCACCGTCGGTTCTACCCACAGATACCAACTTTCCCGAATATGATTGTCCATATCCAAGGCTTCTAATTGTTCCGCTTTCGGGACATAACCTGCCAGGTCAGATTCCATGTTGTCTAAACCAAGAACTTCTCGCAACTCCGGACGAAAATTGGCTTGCCATGCCACCAACCCTTCTCGTGTCGTTTCATGAAATTCATATTTCCGGGGCACAGTGGCGTATAGGTTTTCAAAATGTTTTTCTGCGTTATACATTAAGGTATTCTCCTCCACAAATTTTGTGGGTTGAATAAAAAACGAAAATCTGATAATATCTTTTGTAAGTCGAGAAGGAGGTCCATTTTTAGATTTCTATTTAAAAAATATTTTATTCTAAAAAGGATACCTGTTTTTCTGTTTTTTGCCACTAAAAAAATAGTAAAATTGTCAAAACTTTAGTAAAAATTATGGCTTCTGACGAAAATCAAACTCAAGAAAATGAACCTATAGAAAATTCTGATGTTGAACAAGCACCTATAAACAAAGCATTCAGAATCGGTTGTATGACGTTTTGCCTTGCAGCGTTTGTGTCATTTCTATGGATTTGGCATCACCAAACGCAGTTTAATGACAACTATCGAAAAGCATCCTTCCACATGCGTAATGATGAACCAGAACAGGCAATTGAGGCGTATCAGAAAGCTATTAAAAACAAAGGTCGCACCATTTTCTTTACAAAAGCTCCTTCTGCGTACAATAACCTCGGACAAGCCTATTTACAAGCGGAGCAATATTCACAAGCTATTGAAACCTTCAAGAAAGCGATACAGATGGCACCAGATATGGCAGAAGGTCATGTCAATTTAGCAACCGTCTATCTTCAGAAAAATGAACCTACAAATGCTCGTGAAATATGCCTGTATGCGCTTCAAACATTTCCTGAAGCACCACTCCTCCATTATAACCTTGCGTGTGCTTACGCCCTAACGAACGAACCGCAAAAATCTTTAGACTCCCTCGGACAAGCAGTAGACCTTGATCCAGCAATTAAGAAACTTGCACAGCAGGAAGGTGCACTAAAACACATTGTACCTGCACTGTCCAAATAGTTGTGATATGGATGGTTGTTTTCTTTTGTGCCTCACGGAATCACCGCAACATAAACCTGTGAATGCCCCGAAACATCCGAAGTATATACAACAGCCGTTTCATCAGGGCTAAAGGACGGATGCGGATGTGTCCACTGCGGACCGTACACCGTATCAACCTTCATCTCCATCCAACTCAACGATTTCTCCCGATCCCCTGCTTGTTGTGCTGCCGCCCAATCTTCAGCGACTGCATACCGATCCTTTTTCCATTGACTGCCACTTGACGAACTCTGCGGATAACAGATAGGCACATGCTCACCCGTTTCCACGTCAACTAATCGCAACCCAATATCAGGATGAACGGTGTCGCACAATACTTTTGTTCCCGCGCGATTACTTGCAATATGCCACGCATTAAAATCTGAGATTGTCTGTATCTGAAGTGTTCCCAACGATATGCGCCGCAAAGAGTATGGCCAATGCGTTACAATCAATTCATCTTGTGATCCGAGAAAAGTTTCATGGACAAGGAATTCGTTGTTATCATGCTGATATAGCATTCGGTTTTCAGTACCGTCACGTTTGATTGTCCACATACGCGGTGCGGGGTCACCAGAATAGGCAATTAAATCAGCATGTTTTGGATGGAATTGCGGATGAATAATTGTCTGATTAGGTGAAGTATAGATAATCTCACCACCGCTCCCATCGGTAGCGGTGACAGTGATGTGCGATTTATTATCACGTTTCATCGCAGTTACGATAAACTGCTCATCTGCACTGACGCTGCACTCCCCAAGGCTGCCCCCTGGAAATTCCGCAAGCACGCGTTCCGCTAATGTGTCCAGATGAATTGCCTTAATGGAATCGCCTTCTGTGTAAAAGAGTTCTTTCCCATCTTTCGCAATTACGCCAGAATATCCATGCACTTCTTCACCATTGGTCAACTGCACGATATCGCCATTCGGAAATTCAAGTTTGAAAAAATTTGCTTTTCCTGAACGATAAGAGGTAAAAATCAAGTGGCTTTGGTCAGGTGTAAAGGATGGGGTGAGAAAATAGAGGTTATGGTTAATAGTGGTATCGTTTGTGAGTTGATAGATATGTGCGCCTGTTTGACTGTCTTCGAATTCTTGTAGTTCTGATGGGTGAACGGAGCCTTTTGTATATTTTGCCATAATTCCTCCTTAATGCAGCATCAATGAATAATTTACAAGTCTATAACCAATAATTGCACTTCATAGTAGCAAATTTACCTCATTTTGACAAGCGGAATTTATTAGGAAATGATCGTAGAATTGAATGGCATAATAGCTGTGATATTTGCAGATAAGTGTGAATAAAGTAGCGTACAATGGTATAATCCTCACAATAGACTCCCCTATTTTGCTGCAAAAGTTGATTAATAAACGTTATCGATTTTAGAATTATAAATCCGATGAAAAGCAATCTAAATGATTATCCGGTTACGCGCACTACTATCCAGTTGAGTGGCAGAGAGATTCTGCTCACGATTGTAGATGACCCTGACCATTTTTTAGATGAATTGAGCAAAGAAGATAGTGAAGGTAGGCTCTTTTTACCCTATTGGATTTATCTGTGGGAGTCTGCTATCGCTTTAGCACGCCACGTATATGGGAAGAAGGAAGCGTTCACTGATCAATATATTTTAGAAATCGGATGCGGTTTTGGATTGGCGGGGATTGCCGCATCTCAAGTGGGTGCTAAAGTTGTTTTTACCGATTTTGAGCATGATGCACTACTGTTTGCGAAGCACAATGCACAATTAAATAACGTTGATTCGGCTACTTTTATCCAGATGGATTGGAGCGCGCCGTGTTTTCATTACAAATTTGATGTTATTCTCGCCTCTGATGTGATATATGAGGAACAGAATTGGCAACCAATTTTATGTTTACTTCAGAGCTTGCTGAGTGATAACGGTATCGCAATCTTTTCTGAGCCGAATAGAAAAAATGCAGATGGGTTTTTCGAATGTATCCGTGAAAACGGATTTATGTACCAAAAATCCACCTGCACTATTTCGTTGGATCAAAAGACAACCTTAATTAACATTTACACAGTTAAACGCGTTTATAGTAAAAACCACAATTACCTGGACATTGGCGAGGTTTCCTAACCTCGCCAGCAAGAACGTGTTTTATTATAATGAAACGGGTTATGGATTGACTTGCGGCTGCTTAGGCGGATGAATTTCATAACATGTTGCCTTATGACAAACGATGACATGTTTTCCAATCGCAAGATATTTCGTTAATTCAGGTTCTTTTTTAAGCAACTCAAAATAAGCATCACTGCCAAACTCAATTTTCTTCGTTTCGGTTTCAGGTTTGTGTGTACTATCCACCCACACTTTTTCGCGAAGATGGAAAGTCTTGTTCTTGACCTGTTGAACAGTGACTGCCGTTTCGGCTACTTGCGCTTGCTTCTGAAGTGCTTGTAATTGGATGCTCTCTTCAATTTGCTGCTTTGCATCGGGGACGAGTTTTGCTTTTGGAGAAGGAGCTTGAACCGCAGAAAGTGGAACGGACCGACCTCTTGCCCTTGACAATTGTCTTCGTTGTGGTCCATCTTCTGTAACAAGAAACGAGGTGTATGGAGTCATAATTCCATATTTTTCACTGAGACGGGCAATTTCCTCAACCAATTCCTTGTTTTCACCGTTCAGTCTGATTGCGTCAACGAGATATGCAACCTTACGTTGTGCCCACAGCTTTGGTAGAAATTGATGATCCGATTCCTGCTTCGGAAACTTTGCTACATTAGAGAATTCGTGCTTCTTGCCGTTGATGTCTCCGCGTAGAGTAAGTTTTGTCTTACCAGTACCAGCATACCTGCCAAGCACAGTCAACTGTGAACCCCGAAACAGATGTGGTAGCTTCTGCGGATAGAGGTTTTTGGTTTTGATGTTCTGGATATCCAAACCCAAATTGACGAGGATAGGTTCACTTACCTTTGTAAAGAAAGAGGATACAGCGACTTCTAAATTCTCTTTCGGCTTGACATATTGACGGGTACCGCCATTTTGTTCTGCCATTTTATCAAGCAAATTGACGTTTACATCGTAACCAACGCCAAACACAAAGATACGGGATTTATCACTGTTTTCACCAGTAACGTTCTTGAGAATTCGCGTTGTATCCGTTTCACCGACGGTTGCTTCGCCATCTGTTAAGAAAACAATGATGCGCGGTCGCTTCGGATCCGGTTCATCGTCCAAGGCAGCGAGTAATGCATCATTAATATTTGTGCCACCGTTTCCAACAATATCGTCAACAAAAGCGAGTGCGTTTTTACGTTCCTCTTTTACTGAAACCAACTTTTCAGAGAACGGTTCAACATCAGTATTAAATAGAATGAGGTTAAAACGGTCTCCATCGTTTAGACTGTTCACGCAAAAGCGGAGTGCCTCTTTCGCCTGTTCTATTTTCGGTCCTTTCATACTCCCTGAACGATCGAGAATGAAGATAAAATCTTTTTCAATAACTTCTGACCTCTTTACCTCATATTTTGGTGAAATCAGGAGCATAAAAAAGCCGTCTTCGTCTGTATTATCTCGATGGGTAATCAGGTCAATGCCAAAATCTTTGTCTGAAAGTGAATAGTAGCATACAAAATCACGTTTTACGTGGACATCTGTTCCTTCATAACTGATATTTGCTCGATGATCATTTTTGCGATTGACAGCAATCTCGTGTGAGGGAGAATAGATCGTTTTGAGCGCATGTTTGCTTTTTAGGTCAATTGAAACAGCAAGACTGCCTACGGGTTGATGGGTATATGTATCGGTTCGGAGCGGGTATGTGTATTTGGCAAGACCGGAATCTACGCTAATAACTTGTGAGTATTCAAGTTGAATCCGTCTTTCGCCATTAGGTGGGATCGGAAACACTCGCGCCTGAAAAGCACGAGTTCCAATATATTCCAGAAGTGCCGGGTCTTGCATAGAACGGACAATGCCTTCATAAATACTCCGCGCTCTATCTTTTGCAAGCAGTTCCCCTTTTACCGGTTTTCCATCAATGTATAACACAAAATCTGAAACAGCCACGTCATCAGGAAGTGGAAAAAGATATGTGCCTTCCAGTTGAAAGTCGTTCGGGTTTGCGAAAATCTGGTCAATTTTTGTCGTTGCGAGTTGGTTATCAATAGAGACGTTCACATGATGTTTTTCAATTCTTAGCGTTTCAATTCGCGGAATGCGGGATTGACTTGTGACGATAATGCCCTGCGCATGCACAAATTGGATAAATCCCGTAAAAATCAGGATTAACAACGCTGCGTGGAAATTCGATCTTTTCATTTGGAATCTCCTTTAGATATGTAAATAATTTACATCAATGGGGCTTATAAATTCTGATAGAACGATACGTACTATTTAAAACGTATGTTTAAAATTTGGGTTTACTGGTTTGTGAATTGGGCTGCCAAATTTATTAGAGGGAAAATTCATCTGGCACGGGATTTTGGAATTGTGCCTTCAACATATCTTTGGTAAATAGTTATACCAATTCTAATAAAATATTATTTTATTAAGAGATTCAACATTTATTGTTTGCTGAAGGAACCTTTCTTCTGTAGGAGCG
>JAPPES010000044.1 GCA_028824125.1 Candidatus Poribacteria bacterium | reverse complement strand
TTTTCTTGTTGGAGGGCTTTGGAAACCCGATTTTCTTCTTGTAGGAGCGAGCTTTTCTAGCGACATAGGACGCAGGGTCGCGAGCAAAGCTCGCTCCTACAGCATGTCCGAAGTGCCAAATTCCAAACGCGCGTTTGGCAATGAATTCGCGACTACGAACGCTTGTCTTCTTAAATTGACGTCTATGGTGTGGTTTCCCAACCGCATCTACCGTTCTGGGTGTATAGCATGTGTTAAAAAATCGTAAGAAAAACTGAAAACTAAATAACCTTGCCGAGTAGCGGCTTCCATTTGACAAGAACTATAACTTATGGTAAAGTGTTGACATCGCTTTAGATATAAGGAACATCTTTATGCGCCGCTACAGCATTCAAACTAAAATTGTCCTCCCATTTTTGCTGCTTTTCGTTCTTGTTTCTATTCTTGTGCCGTTGATAACAGTTGAACTTTTCGTGTGGAAATATAGCGAACAGTTTACGCGTGAGACACAGGAATGGCTCAATGTGATTATACCTACTGGCTACCTACGAGATATTGAGAAGGTAAAACAGGCGTATAGTGTAGAGATTATGATTTTTGGGTCTGATTACACACTCAATTCTACCACCCTCACAGAACTTCCCGATACTGAGCAAACCTCGGAGAATCTCGCCAAAAAGCTGCGGCTCAACAAGGTTAAGCAAACATTCCAAGAAGCAGATACATCATCTTTTACACAAGATGTTACACTGGGCGGTAAGCATTATAAGGTGTTTTACCGTTTAGTGCATCCCGGACGGTTTTATTGCTTGTTGCGTCCGATAGAGGAAATTGCAGACGCAAAGCGAACCCTTACGTGGTCTATGTTAGGCATTGCAGCCTTTGTTACTGTCCTTGTGGCACTTATCAGTCATCGTATTGGAAAAAATCTAACAGATCCGATAAAAGATTTAGTCGACTTTACTGAACAAGTTGCCGAGGGAAATCTTGATGAACAGTGCGAAATTAAGACACAAGATGAAATAGGCGATTTAGCGTTAGCGTTCAACCAAATGACGCAGGAACTCAAGCAGTCAAGGGATAAACTGATTCAAGCCGAACGCTTAGCCACAGCGGGGAAAATGTCCGCCTCATTTGCACATGAAATACGGAATCCGTTATCGTCTATGCGGATGTTATCGCAGATGTTAATGCAAAAACCGGAAATATCTGCAGAACAACGGCAATCACTGCAATATATCCTTGAGGAAATCGAACGGATTGACAACATCGTTAAAGGGCTAATGGATTTCGCACGTCCTACAACACTTAACCTTGAGCAACAACCGTTAGTGCCTATATTACAAGCCGTTTTAGCTTTGATGGAAGCGAACTTAACCCATCATCAGATTCGGTTAGTCCCAAAACTCGATCCCGATCTTCCTGATTTTCAGTTTGATTCCGATAAAATTAAACAGGCATTTATGAATGTTGTGTTAAATGCGATGGAAGCAATGCCGCAAGGTGGCACGCTCACTGTGGCTACGTTTAAACAGGGAGATGCCATCCGTATCAAAGTTATAGATACAGGAATCGGCATCTCTGAAGAAGATATTGAATACTTATTTGAACCGTTTTTTACCCGAAAAGAGAAAGGCACAGGACTTGGACTGGCAAATGTGAAACGTATCCTTGAGGAACATAACGGCACGGTTGAGATTGAAAGCACACAAGGTGAAGGCACCACGGTTTCGTTGCATCTGCCGCTGGGATTTCAGGACTGAGTGACATAAAATATTTATTGAATAAAAACAACTTATTTCATATAATACAAGGCAGACCCCATCTACGCATTCGCAATCATCTTGAAAAGATAGATAATATAAAACTCAGCAGTAATATGCTGCGAAAACAAGGACGGACTGATAGTGATAAGAACAGAAACACCGCGCCCAGAATATCCGAGGCCTGATTTTCAACGCGGCACCTCCGAAGGAATTGACTGGATAAACCTCAACGGCACATGGGAATTTGCATTTGACCCAGATGATGTCGGTGAAAAAGAGGAATGGTTTTCATCAAACGCAACCGATTTTCCTTTGCAAATACAGGTGCCATACCCTTGGGAAAGTCTTGCTGCGTGGGGAGAAGAGGATCGTGCTGATAGCGCAACCTACCTCAGCACAAACGCCTACCTTAAACCAGAAGAGGTTACATGTGGTGGACTAAGCCGAGAAGGGAATTATCGTGGCGAACCAAGACACACAATCGGCTGGTACCGCAGAACTATCTCCATACCAGAAAACTGGGGAGATCAACGCGTCATTCTGAAATTTTGTGCTGTTGACTGGAAAACAACAGTTTGGGTGAATGGCAAATTCATCGGTGAAAATGAAAACGGATATCTTCCTTTTGAATTTGACATCACAGATGCGCTTACGCCGGGAAAACCCGCGCATATCGTTGTTCGTGCGTTTGATGCACAAGACCATGGCGAACAACTTGCAGGAAAGCAGATAGGGTGGTATACACGCACCAGCGGCATTTGGCAGCCTGTTATTCTGGAACCCAGAAACGCAACCTATATCAAGCAGTGCCATATCACACCAGACATTGATAACAGCACCGCCTCTTTTGATGTGGCAATTGATGGCGAAATCGTATCAGGCACAGAAATTCAATGGGAATGTGAAGATATGAGTGGCAGCGTGGATGCCTCTGAAAAGACGCAGTTCACCGTCAATATACCACCTGAAAAACTCCGACTTTGGGACGTAGATACGCCAAATCTTTACAATGTCACACTCAAATTGGTATCTGAAGAATCTGTAATTGATAGGATTTACACATATTTCGGGATGCGGAAGGTCTCAATTGAGAAAGCACCCGGTGGCGACTATAACTACATTTACCTCAACAATCGCCCGATATATCTGTTGGGTGCGCTAAACCAGTCATTTAACCCGGAAGGTGTGTATACCTTCCTTACCGATGAGGCAATCCGAACTGATGTGGAACGTTCTAAAGAATTCGGATTCAACTTCCTGCGCCTTCATATCAAAGTTGACGAACCGCGCCTTTACTATTGGGCAGACAAATTAGGGTTGCTCTTTATGTGCGATATTCCCAACTTTGGCAACTATACCGAATTAGCGAAAGACAGATTTGAGGAAACACTCCGCGGAAACATTGCACGCGATTTCAATCATCCTTCCATCATCTCATGGTGCAACTTCAACGAAACATGGGGGCTCGGTGGGGGAGGTTACAAGGAGCAAAAGGATCGTCAAGAATGGGTGCGTGAAATGTACCACCTTGCCAAATCGCTTGACCCTACACGTCTCATTGAGGATAACTCACCCTGTCTCTATGACCACGTTGAAACGGACATCAACTCTTGGCATTTCTATATCAACGATTATAAACACGCTAAGGACCACATCGCCAACGTTGTCCAACAGACATATCCGGGATCAAAGTTTAATTATGCTGGTGATAACGAACAAACGGATGTGCCGCTGATTAATAGCGAATATGGTGGCATTAGTGCGGGGTCAGGTGATAAAGATGTTGCTTGGTGCTTTAAGTATCTGACAAATGAGTTGCGCCTCCACCCTAAAATCTGCGGATATGTCTACACCGAACTACAGGACATTGAGTGGGAACACAACGGTTTCATGAACTATGACCGGTCAGTGAAGGAATTCGGATACGATTACAACGACATCAACACCCTTGATTTCATTGCGATTGATTATCCGCCCGGCACTACAGTTGCCCCTCGTGAAACGATAAAGGCGGATATATACACCAGCCACTTCTCGCACAAAACGATTAACGGCACAACGCTCCACTGGCAACTGGATACCCTTGATAAAAATGGTGAGCTGATGCATGGGCGCATAATCAGAAGTATTGAAATCCCTTTTCCACAATATCAGGTAGAACAGGTGCATCAATTGGAACTTACTATCCCGGATATTAACGCCGCAGTTGGCACGTTACACGTATGGGTATCCGATGAGACAGGCGCAGTTGTCGCACGCAATTACATCAATTTCGAGATATTCTTAGAAGATACTTCGGGACTTACTTCACTTTCTCATCTTCCGGGCGACATCTCCGCCAGTAAATGGGATTCGGCATCCGAAGTAACGGAACAACTCCTCACTGCACAAGGTGCTGGATACGTTGAATATCAGATAGCACTCCCAAACGATCTCAACCCTGACGAAATTACGAAAATGGAACTTGTATTTGAGGCATCCTCATCAAACGGTGGTTCACGGCAAACAGAACCAGAGAAATTCCCATCGGATGTTACGATCTCTGTAAACGGCACTGAGGTTGAGACTTTGACACTTCCTGATTGTCCAGCGGATGCACGCGGTGTACTCACCTATATCCACCAAAACCTTGGCAACTACGGTTACTTGTGTCGTGTCCAATTGGATAAGGAAACGTGCTTAAACGGAGACTCTACAGAGCCAATCACCGTGCGGTATGAAGTTAAAGGCAATGCTGAAAACAGGGGCGGACTTACGCTCTACGGCAACCGTCGCGGTAGGTATCCGACAGCACCACATATTCACATATCATAATAGGAGGAAACGTTGAATGGCAACACATCAATTTTTATTTACGCGTTCACCGGGCTTAGAAGGTTCATGGCCCTTCGTACACGAACAGATGGTAAAACGACTTGAAGAATTAGGTGTAACACTTGTTCTCAATACAACCAGCAAAGACCCTCTCCATCAACAAGTGGATTTAAGCGAGGTCATTGGCATCTCACATTGGGGTGGTAGTCTCACTGAGGCATGTATTGACAACGCCCCGAAACTCAAAGTGTTCGGCACAATGACGGATAACACGGGACACGGCATCCCGTACGCCAAACTTCAAGAGCGCGGTATTCCTGTGATTGAATCTACCCGTGCTTGGGCACAATCCGTAGCGGAATGTGCTTTTGGACTCGCTTTATCTTCGCTACGCCGAACCGCGCAGTGGCACATGCAGATGGCACAAGGCGAAAAACTGTGGAATTGGAGCGATCCAATATGGGGCCCGGGCAAACTTCCTGTTGCGCACCAATTCTGCGATGATCCTGACTTTGTGAACGGTGATCTCGGTACAAAACAGATCGGTGTGATAGGACTTGGGCAGATCGGCAGGAAAATCGCGCAGTGGTGCCGAGCCTTCGGCGCTACAGTCATGGGATTCGACCCGTTCGTTCCCGATAAACTTCTACAAGAATGGGATGTGGAACGCGTTGATATGGACACACTCGTTGACAGAGCAGATATTGTCTTTGTTGCTGTTCCACCAACGCCATCCGCACGCCACCTGCTAAACCGTGAACGTATCTATCATCTGCACAAAGGAGCGTTGGTTGTTATTATTACACGTGCTCATGCTGTCGATATGGCTGCCCTGCGCGAACGGATCGTCAAAGATGAACTCGCCGGTGCGTTTGATGTTTATGACAGAGAACCTGTGCCGATTGATGATGAACTGCGGAATAGGAATAACGTCGTGCATACACCGCACATCGCAGGCAGAACAAAAGATGCTAACCTCCGCGTTGCAGATATGATTGTTGACGATTTTGAACGCGTGCTTAAGGGAGAAGCACCGCTCGGTGCGTTGACACCTGAAGCGATTAAGGTGAGAACATCTGAAAACCCTTATGAGTGAGGTTGATAAAACACATTGTAGGGCGGGGCCCCTGTATCTCGTCTTTTTGTTTAAACCAGAATTTAAAAGATTATGAATCAACACCAAATGCGCTTATGGTATTTGTCGGGATTTTCAGGATTGCTCTTATACGCAATTGAATGAAAGGAGATAGTTTTGGCAACAACTCAACCGAATGTTCTGTGGATATACGGTGAAGACCTTTCACCCGATTTGGGATGTTACGACACCCCTGCTGTGCAAACACCGAATATTGATCGTCTTGCGGAAGAAGGCACACGTTTTACAAACGCTTTTGTGACTTGTCCTGTTTGTTCTCCAAGTCGTTCAGCATTAATTACGGGTACATATCAAACCCATTTTGATGCGCACAACCATCGCAGTAATCGTGAAAAACCGCTGCGGGATGATATGAAACTTATCACTGATTGTTTCCGTGAGGCTGGATATTTCACATGCAATAGTCCTGGACCACCCTATAACCGGCGCGGTAAAACAGATTTTAACTTTCAACGTGAGCAACCTTTCGACGGCATAGATTGGTCTGAACGAGCAGAGGGGCAACCTTTTTATTCGCAAATTAACATCCCTGACACACATCGCGTATTTAAACCGGATCCAGAACGTCCAATTAATCCTGATGATGTTCAATTACCGCCTTACTATCCTGACCATCCGCTTACTCGCAAGGATTGGGCACTCTATCTTGAAAGCATTCAGATTTTGGATCGGAAGGTGGGGGGAATACTTGAACGGCTGGACGCTGAGGGGTTGTCTGAAAATACAATCGTCTTTTTCATAAGTGATCATGGGCGTGCCCATATTCGGTGCAAGCAATTTCTCTACGATGGCGGTATCCACATTCCACTGATTGTCCGATGGCCAGGGAATATAGAAGTAGAGGTTGTGAGCGATGAACTTGTCAGCGGTGTCGATTTGACACCAACGACGCTTTCTCTCGTTGGACTTGATATTCCAAACTATGTGCAAGGGCAAATCTTCCTCGGACCGGATGCAGAATCGCGCGATGCTGTCTTTGCAGCACGGGATAGATGTGATGGAACGGATGATCGTATTCGCTGTATCCGAACGAGTCGTTATAAGCTTATTCGAAACTATCATCCTGAACTACCTTATATGCAGTTTAACGGGTATAAGAAACTGCAATACCCTCTCTGGACATTGATCCGTATCTTAGCCGAAAAAGATGAGTTGTCTGAAGCGCAACAGCATTTCCTACAACAGACACGTCCCGCTGAAGAGTTATATGATTTACAAACAGATCCACATGAAGTTAATAACCTTGCAGACGATAAAAGGTTTGATGCAGTGCGGAATGATCTCAATAGAAAATTGGATGCATGGATAGAAGCAACAGGCGACATGGGTGAAACCCCTGAATCCGATGAAATTACCATTTATTGGGATGAAAACATGATGGAAAGTTTCAGAAAAAGTATGAAGGGACGCGGTCTCTCGCCTGAGATAAGTGATGCTGATTACCTTGCATGGTGGGAACGCAAACTTCTATAATCACTCACGTTGCCACATAGTAGCACAATCTGTTAGATTGGGTTTCCTGTGAGGACGCAATCTAAGTAGACTTTAGAATTAATTGGACATTATGTTCGGTTTGGTTAGGAAACCGAACCTACCGCGGGTGTTGAGCATCAAACTAACAGTTTGTGTCCGCATTTGCACAAACTAACAGTTTGATGCTCAGAAGTGTCCCATTAATTATAAGTTTTACTATAAATGAAGATTAAGTTTTTAATTCGGTAATTCTAATTTTCCCAAAACCCGATAGGCATGGTTTCCTAACCGAAATTCCATATTTTTTAGGCTGCAAAGTCTTTCAGGCACTCCTCATAGACGTCAAATCGTTCCCCTTCGTGTTCCTCCGCATCAACAAGTTTGAGCCAGAGCGCGCTATCCTTCTTTTCCCCACTGAGTTGGCGCCGACTTCCCAAATTTGACGGATCCGGACCGCTCCAGACAACTTCACCCCCTTGTAAATAGATGAAATCTCCGCGATACTTGTCTACCATGTCCTTCTGGTTTTCGAGATAGACTAACCCTTGTTCACACGTTGTGCGTCGCCAATTGGCAACCATTTCTGAAGTATCTGTCTCCACTGAATCGAACTCTGCCAGGGGTGCTGTAACCTCGCTTTCCCAATCAATTTCATCCAAGTCAACAGTGCCGTATCCGCGCTGTGCAGCGATGAGGATATGGTTGCGATCGCGTTTAAAGGGCGGTGTAGGCCAGTCGGATGCAGGCTCATGTCCCATCAAGTGCATGCCAACGGTATCCGTAGAAATTGGGTGATCGCCCGCGATGAGCGCGTTGCAAATTCTGCCTTCGCCTCCCCATTCGCGTCCCCATTGTCCCGTTAGCGCATCAATGATATTGAGACACGGTTTTGTAATCAGGGCAAGATCGGGCAGTACATAAGACAAACGGATAAGGTGGTGATAATAGCTTCGTGTCCTTCCTTCAGGAAGCAGCATCGGCGGTAAACCGAAGAGGTTCTTAGTGCACAAAGTGATTCCCATAAATGCGTGATTTTTCATCTTTGCAACGGAAACAACCGCATCAGCATCGTCAAAACAGGCACTCAAAGTGTAGCGGTCAAACATTGACCCGCCACCGGGGACATCGTAAACCTTAAACGGTGGTAGATTTGAATCAACGAACTGCACACCAAATTCTTTGAGATGATGTTCATAGTTGAAACCGGGAGGCATCCGATGTCCGTGGGTATATGGGTTTGTATCGGTAGCGATAAGTTGTGCTGTGGTATGTTCTTTGAGCAACCGTAGGACGGCACGGCACACCGCATCGTCTACTAATTCGCGGCGGCGCCCTTCAAAATAGATGATACGCTCATGCGGTTTCATCATGTTGAATTTGATAACAACCTTTTTGGCAGCCTCAATCGGCTTCCAAGATCGGGTAAGCGGGTCAGTAATACGACGGAGGGTTTGGTAAATCTCCTCTTCACTTGCACGATAATCGCAATGTGCTGCGCGAACTTTGAACTGTTTTTCTGACATTTATTGCTCCTTATGATAATTGTCACCGTGCCGCGTTAGCAGCGGAAATTTGGAATAATGTGTTGTAGATGTGATTTATTAGATATAGTCGGATTATAGCATAATTGTTGGATATACACAATAGGACAATTTTAGGTTCGCTATTTCACTATCGTAATGAAACGTTAATCTTAAGCCTGCGAAATGATGACACAGACTGTATCCATCGTCATAGCCACAAGCCAATGAATCGCTGCACCATAAACAAAAGAACGGGTTTCCAACGCAAGCACACCGAGCAGAACACCAGCAGGAATTGAACCGAGTGCTTCTGGCAACGGCTTAGAAAAATGCATCACTGCAAATGGAATAGTCTGTATTAAGATGCTATAGTTTCCAAATCTTTTCTCCAATCCAAAGAGCATAAACCCGCGGAAGAAGAATTCCCACGAGAACATGTAGACACCGTAGGCAAGTTGATAAGGTATAAAAGCTATCCAACTACTTGCGACTGCTTTTCCTAATGGATACTTGCTTAAAAAAGGTGGATACACTTTAACTGCTAATAATACCACGGGTATCATCAGAATCCATGCCACCAAAGTAACGATCCAACCGACTTTCTGCTTGCATAAACGAATTCCGTAATCGGTCAATTTCTGTTTTGTCCCGAATATAGCAACAAGCACAGGAATCAGAAACAGTGTGAGTCCTGTTGACAGAAACCAGTAATAGTATGGATGGCTTTTCACCAATGGCAGAGCATCAAAAAAACCTGCTAAATGCGTGCGAAAAATCCTTGTCTGACTAAATTTCCTATGCAGCGTAAGCAGCACTGCAGAAGCAAGCAAAATTACCGTTGTTTGACGTTCCCAACCTTGTAAATATTTTTCTTTTAACGCTTGGAGATATGATTTCACCTTGACACCCTGCCTGTTTTGAGGTATTATACCGTGACAAGAAAAAATTAGCAATTGATAGGAATAAAAGAAGTTTCAAGATGTTTGCTCCTGAGCAAATCAACCGCATCTTAATCATCAGACTCGCACCGCTGGGAGAAACGGTTTTAACAACACCTGTCGTCCGTGCTTTACGTCAACATTTCCAAGAGGCACACATCGCTTATATGGTAGCACCGACACGAGAAGATTTAGTATCCGCAAACCCGCATCTAAATGAGGTGTTAACCTATCAATCATCAGTGCCGAAACTAATCTATGAAATTGCTCAGCGAAAATTCCAGATGGCAGTCGTGTTACAACCGACTTTTCGGTTAGTGCTTCACACATTTCTTGCCAGAATTCCGTTCCGTATCGGTTTTGAAACGAATACTGTTGGGAAAAGACTTTTACATATCGCTGTGCAGAATAACACCGCACAGCACGAAGCACAACGTTACCTTGATGTTGTGCGCGCACTTGATATTGAAGTTGTAAATGATGAACCGGAAGTGTTTGTAGATGATGTAGGTAAGGCATGGGTCAATGATTTTCTTGGAAACCAAAATCTGAATGATAGTAAACCTATCATAGGTCTAAATCCGGGGGCTGCTACTTCTTACCGACGGTGGCCAGCAGGCAACTTTGCCACCCTCGGTGACATGCTCCATAAAGCGTACGGCGCACATATTATCATAACGTCTGGACCGCGTGAAGGTGAACTTGCACATCATGTGGCAAAGCAAATGGCGTGTTCACCAGTTATTGTTAACGATATAACACCGATGCAACTGGCTGCACTTTTGCAGCGATGTCATCTCTACATCAGTAACGACACAGGACCGATGCATCTGAGCACTGCAGTCAAAACGCCAACGATTGCCTTATTTGGCGGGTCAAATCCAACGCAGTGGGGACCACGCTGGGACACGCATACTGTAATGGCACGGCAAGGGTGCAAACTTATGAGAACGTTATCACCAAAAGAATGGGACGAACATGCGGATGTTGCATCCGAAAATCTGAATGCGATTAAACCTGAGAGCGTATTTGCGGCTACGGAGAAGATGAAATGGAAAATCCAAGAAACGTAATCACAAACTGCCTAAAAATGCTTCGAACCCGATCACGTGTGCAAACCATCTTTCAGACAGTAACACAAACGATCTTTTTTGGGATGTGTTTTCTTGCTGTGTTGTTTGTTGGGATTCGTCTCGTTCTTTTTCCATTTTCTATGATACCTATCACACTTTTCGTGATTGTTGTGGCAGTTGTGTTCGGCTTTTGTCTAAGTTTTAGGCATCGTCCAACGTTGTCTGATATTGCGGGGCATGTTGATGAACGTCTGGAACTCAAGGAACGCGTCAGCACATCGTTAGAATTGATACAGGAAAACCGACAAGATGAGATAGCACAACTGCAAGTCCTGGATTCTGCAAAAGGTGTTGCAAACATAGATGCGGCGGAGATAATACCGTACACACGCCCGCGATTCCTAAAATGGATTCCAATTCCCCTTTTAATTATTGGTCTCTCTTTTGCTGTGCCTCGCCAATATGAACTGCCGCAACCTCCAACAGTTGCTGAGCGCGAAGCGATTGACAAGGCAAGTGAAAATCTTTCGAATGGTCTTGGGAATATTCAAAACCCAATAATCCAAGACGAAATCAGAAAAACAATTAAACAACTCAAGAATGTTAAAGATGTTACAACTGCCCAAAAGCATCTACGAACTTTAAGTAGTGGGGTTCAACAGCAGAGATCGGATTTTCCGGATGAGTCGGCGATAGCGCAAGCGACACAAGCAACGCAGCATTTCAAGGGCATGGATTCTACCGCTCTCACAAATGAACTTGAACGTCTGGCAGGACAAACGGAACTTACACCCGAACTTCAAGATGAACTGGCAAAGCTCTTCGCAAGTTTAGCAAAGAACGTTCCGCAAGGGGATCTAAGTCGCGCATTAGATCAAGTTCAGGGCAAGGCTGTTTCTCCAGACACGCTACAAGAAATTGTTGATGCCCTTCAAAAGCTTAATCAACTCAATCAACTTGAAGCACAACTTACAGAGAGCCGAAAAGATATTGCGTTGGCGGGGATTGAAACGCATCAACCTACGGGTGGGGTTGCCAATAGTGCCGGTGCACCCGGTCGAGAGTCTGGAAATCAAGAAACACAAGGCACACAAACAACAGATGGTCCTTCCAATTTTACACCGTCAGGCAATGGGACGACACCTTCTGTTGACAAAAACACTACCGAAAAACCGCTTACCGGTGATGAAGCACCTTCCTTAGAAATTGCTGGAAATGAGCTGGAAATAAATTCAGAGACTGCATCAGATACACAAAGCAGGACAAGGGTATTCACTGGAAAAACGGGGAATGCAGGCACTGAGCCCAACTATTTGCCGTTTAGCGATGTTGTTCTAAATGCTGAGCGCGATTACGCGCAAGCAATTGAGAATGACCGAATTCCGGCGCGATACCGATCACAGATTAAAGCCTATTTGGAGGCAATTGCCAAATTCAATGAAAAGTAAAAGTAAGGTGATTGGACTTGTCATTGTTATCGGTGTTATGGCTGTGATCTATTCTTTGTTAAGGTATTTTGGTGTAACGGAGTACATTGCGCTTAAGAATGTCTACAAGATCAAAGAATGGGTTTCAGGGTTCGGTCTAATCGCGCCATTAGTCTACATCGGTTTTTACATTGTCGCGACACTTTTCTTTTTACCGGGGTTACCGATTACAGTGCTTTCAGGCGTGGCATTCGGTCCGGTATGGGGTGTCGTTTATGTTTGGATTGGAGCGGTAACTGGGGTTTCTCTCACCTTTCTTGTTGCACGTTATGTGGCACGCGACCTTGTTGAAAACTGGGTTTCGGGGAACGCCCAATTCCAAAAAATTGATGAGAAGGTGGAACAGGAAGGGTGGCGTATCTTGATGTTCACGCGTTTAGTCCCTATCTTTCCCTTTAATTTGCAAAACTACGCCTATGGACTCACCAAAATTAAGTTTTTAACATACATGCTTGTTTCAGCGATTTTTATGTTGCCTGGCACTATAGCGTACGTGCAAATTGGGGGTGCGCTTGTCAGCGGGGAAGGGAATCTGTCTAAGACTTTGATTTATCTTTCTATAGCAGGAATTCTTTTTCTTTTAGTATCTCTCATCCCAAAATTTCTGCGGAAACATCAGCCTGATTTATAGGGGTTGCCTTCCTGATGAATTAACGCTTCTACCATAGCGAGTGCCTCATCACGCGTCCGAATCTCACCGTAAAACTGCTGTTCCTCAATTTGTTCCAAAAGCACCCCAATTTTTTTCCCTTTCTTGATACGGAATTTCTTAATGATATCTTCGCCTGTAATAAGTTGTCCTTGTTTGAGGATAGGTAAGAGATGTCCGTAGTAGGTGTCCACAATTTTTCTGAGTACTTCTGGTGGAATCGGCTCTACTGCCGCTGAGCACAGAAGTCTACCCCACCAATCAGACTCCGAATCTCTTAGAAAATCAATTATCTGTTTCTTTGTCAATTCCTTATTTGAAAGTTTGCGATGTCCCGCGACGAGACATTGCAAAAACTGCCTTGCTTTCTTACTGAACCGAAGTAGTTCGCCGATCCGTATAATATTTCCCTGCCGCAGTAAGCAGAGCTTAATCAATGATCGCCGGTTAGCATATAAACCTAATTCTTCACTAAGGTATGTCCTGATTTCATCTTCATAAGAAGAAAGCGTTTCAGGAATCGGATTGTCCTCAAAGTTTTCTAACGGTTGCCATAAGGTGTTTGTCTGTATTATATTTCGAAAAAGGGGTGTGAACAAACCAATTTCAAGAATTTGCCGCAAATAGGGTGTCGCTTTTTCAACGTTAAGAATTTTCAAAAACTCGTCGCGAATTCGTTCTATTGAGACTTGCGGCAATAGGCGCTTATGTTTTTGAATTAATCCAATGGATTTTTGGGGTATTTCAAAGTCCAGCTGCGCTGCGAATCGATAAATTCGCATTAGACGCAAAGGATCGTTAAGTATAACTTGTTCACTGGGAAATTGGAGCTGACGTGTCGCCAAATCGTTTCTACCGTTGCATGGATCAATTACTTCAGGATTATCCGATTCCATAACCGATTCAAGGGGAATTGCCATTGCGTTAATTGTCAGGTCGCGTAAAAGCAGATCATCCGTAAGGGTTGCGGCTCTAAATTGCGCAAAATCTATGTCCAATTCAGTCGGAGCAAGTCGCCTTGTTTTAATTACAACACGGGCAGTAGGCAGCTGTTTTTCAAGCGGAACAAAGGGGGAACGGATGCTGCGAGCGAACAATTTAGCAAATTGAATAGCATCCGATTCTAATGTGAAATCCCAATCTGTTGTTGGACGGTTTAGCAACAGATCCCGCACACTACCGCCAACGAGATAGAGTTGAACCTCATGTGTTTTCGCAAAAGCATGAAGCACTCGCATGAGAGAATTTTTACGTAATTTTTGGATGTTGCGTGTTGTATTGTTCATTGATTTGTGCGTGCTTTGCGCTGTTGTGCTTTGCGTGAACGGAATAAGATACCATCAAGATGCAGATGTGACGCATATCCAATCAAACCAGCCAGATAGAATGTAAGACCGCCCCGCAGGGTATCGGGAAGTCCTTCCCATTTTACCAATGAATCAAAGAGATCGGGTAGTTTTTCCCACCCGGTTGCCCAGTTTGGGTACTCCACATAAATAGGAATCACCAAAAACAGACTCGGTAGTAGAATCATTGTAAACTTTGAGTGAGTCCATCCCCGATGTCTACTCAGAATCGGTAGCATCGCAAATAATCCTAAAACTGCTGCTTCTAAATACCTTTGCAGAAAGAGGATTAGTGATGCATTTAGTACAAATAGGACGGTATAAAAAAATTGTTGGCTCCTGCTCTTAATATCTACATCAGGCCACAATCCGAACAGCAAAGCGATGACAAAACACCCAAGGATTCCGAGAGGGTCCAGCGAAATAGTTGGATTCCAGTCGAATGGTAAACCGTAAATGATTGAAACGGAGATTGTTGTTATAAGTGAAACCACAAAGAAGGCACTATAAGCCGTCAACCCGCCGAGCCAATGTTCGCGAAACATACTCATAGTCAATAGTATAACATGCGGTATTAAAAAGTAAAAAGCCTTTTATTATAACGCAAGTTTGCATTTTTGTTGCTTGAATCGCGGAGAACGCGGATTTTGACTTTTGTACCACGGGGAATGCCATTAAGGCATTCATACCGTTGATTTTACTTTTAGTTTGCGTTTTGTGACACAAATTAGTGCTTTGTCATGCCAAAGTTGAAGGGTGTAGAAGTCGCGAGCGCAGCTCGCTCCTACAAGAATATCCTAACGCGTTCTAAATACTTTTTACCTATCATTTTGATATGAACATAACACTGGAAAGTTTGATGCTCAGACAACACGCACGGGCGAACGGATACTCACGCCGTGTGCTGTCCATATCCCAAAGAATGTGTAGCGGACGGCACCAAATCAACGGTATGAATGCCATTTAGGCATTCCCCGCCTACCTTTGGGGAATAAATCGGGGTTACAAAGCCCTCCAACAATAACGAAACTCGACAATTGAAAGGTTCTGGTCCAAATACCAAATTCAGTTGACCAATGCTGCTGGAGCTGTTATCATGTCAATGCCAGGGAAAGAAGGTATCAATTCCAGCCTCAACATCTTCAATCGGATGTCCATACTGTTTTGATATTTTTCGTTGACACCGTTTTTGATAGACTAAAAATTATGTATGCCCTTATCCTTAAAGACCTCCGTTCATATACGCATTCGCGCAAATATCGGATAATTCAGTTTATTATTTTAGCTGTTCTGACCCTTCTGCTTTTTGGTGCTACAGTAGAATTTTATGCCCAAGGAATAAATAAGCAACAGGTGGGAAAGGCAATTGGTGTTGGAAAACAGACCTATACGTTTTTTATTGTCTGCCTTTTCATGTCACTATTTTCAGTTCCTACACATGCTGTTGAAGCGGTTTATATGGAACGGTCCGCGACTTCTATAAAAGATCATCAAAATAGGCGCGGGGAAAACGGGGCGATGTTAGCGTTAACACCGTTGCCGAATTGGAAAATCTTGGGTGGGAAGTTAGCTGCAGTAGTGATTTGGGCATTATGGGGGATAGGGTTGACTATACCGTTATTTGCGCTTTCAAGTTACATAGGTGGATTAGCGGCGGCACAATTGATAAAAAGTGGGATGGTGATATTGGTAAGCTGTATTTTTTTTACTATGATTGGAATCGGTTTTGCATTGTGGCATTCAGGCCCCCGCGCAAAAGGTATCAGTTATGGGTTTATTTTAGCCATCACTTTTTTTCCGCTTTTTCCGATAACACCCTTTAATGCCATTCCAATGTTTGACATACTGAGTCCACTGTGTGCATTATTGTCTATCCTTCAATCAGATGCACCGTATTTGTGGATATGGAACGTTTGTCTGTTTTGTGGACTATGCTTTGCGATTTTCCCTGTTTTGTGCAGGCGGGTGCCCTAAAGCCGTAGAAAAGCACCTGATAACTTATACCATTTCTATCAATTTTGTCCATTAGCGGTTGTTAGGAATGAAGCGGAATGTGGCACAAACTGGAAAGTTTATGCTACGAAAAAGAGACATTATATATCAGAAATGGTATTAGAAGAGCAATCGTCTATACATGAGATGATCACTTCCTAATTGCTATATTCCAATCTGTGAAGCTGCTCATTTGAAAAGTAAAATGGATGTTTTCCTTCCTATATAACCTAAGTTGCCACGGACAAGATTTCGAGATGGCGGACACTGCTTTTTACTCAGAAAACAAGGCGTTTCCGCTGATACTTATGTTTTCTGTTATACATCGGGGTTAGAAACCCCTCCTACAAGAGCATTCGCAAATAGGTGGCAACTTGGGTTTTACTGTAATTCCCTTGTGTTAACGCAATAGATCATATAACTTGTGTTAACGCAATAGATCATATAAACTGTGAATGTATTTTCTTTCCTTTTCAAACCATTTTATGACAAATACACCACCTGCTCATTCCCAAAAACCTCAAGAAGCACCGCAGTCTAAACATCCGGGTGTGACCTTTCGTGCAATTCTCATCGGCATCATATTAATCCCGCCTAATACCTATTTCATTATGGCGAATCATCTTCGTTTCTGGAGCACTTTGCCCACGACGATGTCGCTGATTTACAACGTCGTAGTGACGTTGGCTGTGTTGACATGTCTCAATTTCTTGCTCTATAAGTTGCTACCCCGTTTCGCGCTTCGTCAGGGGGAACTACTTACGATTTATGTTATCCTCTCACTTTCGTCAGCGATTGCAGGGCACGACATGATGCAGACTGTTGTGCCTGTGATTCCGAACGGTTTTTGGTTTGCAACACCTGAAAACGAATGGCAACAACTCTTTTGGCGATATTTACCGAGTTGGATGATATTGAGTGACTTGTCTGTTTTGCAGGATTTCTATGATGGAGATACAACCTTTTATACGAAAAAGTATCTTGCTGCATGGTGGGAACCGATCTTATGGTGGACTGTGTTTTTGTCAGTAGTAATTTGGGTGATGATTTGCATAGATCTACTTTTGCGGAAGCAGTGGATTGAACGGGAAAGATTAACATATCCGATTGTGCGTCTACCGATAGAAATGACACATTCGGATGGAAGGCTCTTTAAAAACAAAATGCTGTGGGTTGGTTTTGCGATTGCGGGTGGGGTTGATCTGATTAATGGGATCCACGCCTTCTTTCCTGCTTTTCCAGAGATTCCGGTTCGTAAGGCAAACCTCGGTATGTACTTCACAGAAAAACCGTGGGACGCTATGGGATGGACACCTGTCTACATTTTGTCATTCGGCGTGGGACTTGCATTTTTAATGCCGTTGGAGATGTCGTTTTCACTCTGGTTTTTCTACCTGTTCTGGAAAGGTGAACGCATTTTAGGTAGGGCGATGGGACTACAAGTATTGCCCGGTTTTCCGTATGATGGACCACAAGGCGTTGGCGCATATCTTGCTATTGCCTGCTTTGCACTTTATGGTGGACGCAAGCACTTTTTTGCCGTTTTTAAGAACCTGACAGGAACATATAAAATGAATCGTAATGTTATCTCTTCATCTGGGCATCTCACGTCTGAGATGCGAGATTCAACAAATTATCGGTGGCCAATAGCTGGGTTGGTGGCGGGCGTTCTTTTTCTTTTTATTTTTTCAGGTTATGGGGGGATGGCTGTTTGGATGATTGCGTTGTATTTTCTCATCTATTATCTTCTTGCCTTAGGCATTACCCGTGTGCGTGCTGAAGTCGGACCGCCAACGCACGAGATGTTTGTGGCAAACCCCCGACAGTTTATCTTAGATACAATTGGATCACGCAAAATTCCACCACAGAGTCTAACAATGATGTCGCTTTACTACGCTTTTAATCGCGGGTATCGTGCGCATCCGATGCCCCATACATTGGAAGGATTTAAGCTCGTTGAGGTGGCAAATATGAAGGCGAGAAGAATGGTCATAGCAATGATGTGTGCTGTCTTC
Source organism: Candidatus Poribacteria bacterium (assembly GCA_028824125.1). Classification (GTDB taxonomy): domain Bacteria; phylum Poribacteria; class WGA-4E; order WGA-4E; family WGA-3G; genus MSPOR6. The sequence goes on along the minus strand of JAPPES010000044.1, from coordinate 1,538 downwards.
TTCGGTATTCTCGCCTCATTTTGGGCATATCTGGTTGTATCCTACGACATAGGGGCGAATCCGGGTTTGGGGAACGGTGGATATAATAGGCTTCGAACTTGGCTTTATTATCCCAGCGAAACGAATATTCCTGCCGTAGCATTCATGGGTATAGGGTTTCTTTTTACGGGATTGCTATGGTGGCTCCGCACGCGCTTTCCTATGTTTCCGTTTCATCCGACTGGCTATGCTGTCGCGAGCAGCATGTGGACATTCGGTTGGCTCTGGTTTTCTGTGTTCATTAGTTGGGCTGCCAAAAATCTCATCTTAAGGTTTGGCGGCATCCGTCTCTATCATAGAGTCCTACCTCTATTCTTGGGATTTATTTTAGGAGAATTCATAGTTGGCGGAACGTGGGTGTTGGTGCGGCTGATTTGGGGTGTATCCGTTTATTCTTTTTATCGTTAGCTATAGATTGAAATTTGTGTCATAGGATTTGTCCGATTTGCCCAACTGTTATACTTAGCACTGCCATTATCAACGGTTGTTGTCTCCTATTATCCTGCTTCAGACAGTAACCGCTGAAGGGTACCCCCTAAGATTTCCGCTTTGTCTGTTTCAGGGATAAAAGTGCAGTGGGTACGGAATGCTTCAAGTGCATGTTGGTAGGTCATAAAATTGCGCACTACAGGATAATCCGAACCCCAACAGAGACGACCAGCACCAAAATGCTCATAGAGGGCACGCACAACTCTATGTGTGTCCGAATACGGATAGTCCCACGAGACCCGTGAGACATAAGCAAACCCCGACATCTTCACGTGAATGTTCGGTACCTTTGCTGAAGCGAGTACATTTTCAAGTTGTGGATACGGATGTTCCTCACCTGCCCGCGCGCCTGCCATGTGATGGCACAAAAATGGCACTGAAGGAAACTGTGCTGCCAATTTGCGCAGCGGCGCGTGTTGATGACTTCCCATAGCTATACTTGCGATCAAACCTAATTCTTCGGTTATTTGGAAGAAACGTTGTCCCTCCTCTGAAAAGAACCAACTCCCGTCGTCATCACCCCTGAGGTAGTGCGTGTATCCTTTTAGATTGTATGCTTCAGCTGATGCCTTTAGCCGCTCAGCTGCACCGTCGGTGTGATATGTATCTGTCCAAGAACAATCAACATCTGCAAATTGAATTAGGCGATCCGGATAGCGTTGAACGCATTCTGCAGCATAGTCATTATTGTCGGGATTTCTATCAATCCGTGCGCAAATAAGCACTGCTTTATCGACGTTGTGCAAATCCATTTCGTGAAGAAGTTGTTCAACTTTTCCACGACTCTCATCATCGGGAACAGGCGGTTGGTAGGGCCAGCGTGGCCAAGCGTGTGTATGTGAATCAATAATCATTATTAAAACTTAATCTTCATTTAGTTAGTTTGTGCATTCATAGAACGCAAACTGGAAGTTGCGGGACAATATTTCACGAATAACGAACTGTTCTCTATTAAAACCCAAGTTGCTACCTATCGCCATAAAGTTGTTTTATATTAGTTGCAATGATAA
>JAPPES010000043.1 GCA_028824125.1 Candidatus Poribacteria bacterium | reverse complement strand
ATGATCCATAAGTAAAAGACAATTTAATGCTTTTTGCTATTTATGAGATACGCTGTAAAAGTTTGCGCTACAGAGATGTCTCATTAATTATAGGTTTTACTATAATTAATGTCTACAATCCTTGCAATGCTGCGATAATTTGTCCCGAATTAGTTCGATGACCGTACCGTTGACCAAGGTCTGTCCAAGCAATTTTACCCTCTTCATCAATAATATAGGTAGCCGGACGCGCCAGATTCTCAGATGGCTGCTGAAGTGCGTTGTAGTCAGAAACGGTTTGTAAATCGCTATCCGAAAGCAGCGGAAAGGTAATTTGCAGATCGTCTCGTGTTAAACCCGCACCAAACTGTGTATCTCCACTGATCGCAATCAATTCAGCACCTTCTGCTTTGATATTTTCATATCCACTTTGCAACTCACCGAGTTGCCTGCGACAGTGCGGTCAGCCCCCAGTTGCATAAAAGACAAGTGCTACTTTTTGCCCGACATAATCAGAGAGAGCAACCAAATTGCCATCACCATCTGGTAAGGAAAACGCAGGTGCTTCTACGCCGACTGATAATCCTTCTCCTGGCGGCAACGGTTCCTGTGGGACTGGTGTTAGAATGTCAGCAATTTGATCGTTATTAAGGCAACCAAAAGATATAAATGCTATGGAAATTAGCGCAACGTAGACAAGTTGGTCAATAAATTTAAATCTCATATTTCACGTCTCCCTTCATCATTTTGTGATTGCATCCATTGGTGAATATCTGCGCGCATCTTTTCAAGTATTGGGCGCGATGTTGGATCAAATGCTAAATTGTTAAATTCGTAAGGATCTACATTTATATCATACAGTTCTTCAACGGGATGATGCTGTGTTAGGTAAACAAGTTCAGCAGTTTTCGGGTCATTTTTTGCCTTTTCTATCCAACTGTTCCATACTTCAGCATGGCTTTCGGGAATCCCTTCTACTTCTGTAAAATGGGTTGTCCAAGTATTTTCAGGCATCAGATTTAAAATGTATTTATATTGGCTATCCCGAACACACCGTTGCGGGAAAACATTCATGTTTCCATCACGGGTGTGCGTACCGTAAATTTTATCACGAAAAGTAGTTCGCTGTCCACATAAAACATCTTTAAAACTTCTACCGTCTAAATCTTCTGATGGTTCACCCCCCGCGATATCTATAAGGGTCGGTAAAAAGTCAACATGCGAAATCATCGCTTCAGCAAAGGTCTTAGCGGGAATCTTACCAGGCCATCGTGCTATAAACGGCAAACGAATACCGGTGTCATACAAGGTCCATTTACAGTGTGGCCACTCGGAACCGTGATCAGTCGTATAAATAAAAAGCGTGTTGTCAGTATATCCGTGTGTTTCCAACATTTTATCAACTTCACCGATGTGTTTATCCATCGTTGTGATATCCTGATAATAGTTAGCCAGGGCTTTTCGAGTGATGGGTGTATCTGCGATATAGGGCGGTAAGGGCAATACATCTGGGTCATAGATTTTGTTTGGTTCCCATGTGACATGCGGGTTGCTATCCCCAAGAATTAGACAGATCGGTTGATTTGGATTTTCTTGTTGATGGGTAGCGAGAAAACTTTCAACTGGTGCAGTATCAAGCCCTTCAGAGCGATATTTGCGTGCATGTTCAGCGCGTTTTGGCAGAAATCCACCGATATATTCAAAATCAAAGAGCGTTTCCGGTTTTACATGCGTTTTTCCAGCGATTGCTACACGATAACCGAGTTTTCTGAGCAATTTCGGCAAAGCGTTGAGATGAGAATGACATTCCGTATGATTCCCCATTGCGCCGTGCTGAGCAGGATAGAGGCCTGTGTACAGAGTTGAACGAGAAGGCGCGCAGGTTGGTGTCGGTGTAAACGCATGTGTAAAGCGCATGCCTTCTTCTGCAATACGGTCTAAATGTGGCGTTTGAATGTGCGTGTTTCCGTAGCAACCCAGGTATTCCCATCCATGATCATCGGATAAGTAAACAACGATGTTCGGTTTTGGCATCAGCTTATTCCTTTATGGCACGGAACGGTTTCGGTTTTTCTGCATTGTCATTTTCCATCGGAACAGGTTCTGGGGGAAATTGCGTACAGACTTTACCTTTTTTCATTGCCCAACGGAAATTATGCCAGAATCGCTTGCTCGTTTTGACGATATCAGGGTTTGTCCAAACACCCGCAACAGCAATACGACTCTTATCACTCTGATTAGGTGGACTATAGTGCCACATACTGCTGTGCCAAAAGACGACATCACCGGGTTCCAATTCAATATGGTGTACACCGTGTTTTTGCAGTATCTCCTCAACTATATCGCGTGGAAGTTCGCCGTGGATACTGTCGAGATATAGAATGTGTTCAACGATCGCTGTCTTGTGGCTACCGGGGATAAATTGCATGCATCCGTTATCTTTCGTTGCAGGCTCAAGCGGCATCCAGAAGTTGAATGGTTCCGTCTCACCATCGCGCCAAAGGCCGTTATCTTGGTGCCACGGCGTAGCACTGCCGGTCCGAGCAGGTTTCAGGAAACAGCTATTGAACTTCATGATGATGTCGTCACCGAGAAAATAACGGGCGATATTGAGCAATTCTTCACCTGCATGAACATTGTGCCAGATAAGGGGTGATTGAACACAGAAGTTTGATAATTTACGGTAACGGGCTATTCTTCCTTGTGGTGTATCCTCCATCGGATTCATCGGGTCTAAATCAACAAACTTACCCGGTTCAGGTAACATAATGACGTTGCGGATTACACCGCGAAGTTCAGTGGCAAGTTCACGCGAAATGACGTTACGGAGAATGAAATAGCCTTCGGTTTCATACTGAGATTTTTGATCAACGGTTGGTTGCCATCGTCCCATTGAATGTTATCCTTTCTGTTTAAATTATACAAAATTTTTGTTTAAAAACAAAAATTTTAGATTTTCTCACAAAAAATGTAAAAATTTTGTAACCACTTCTTATTTATATACGTAGTCTTTAAATGTAGGAATTTTGTAACCACTCTTATTTATATACGTAGTCTTTTTGATTTATAGTAGATTTTAGAATTGTTTGGACACTTTGCATCGTCGAGGTTAGAAAACCTTGACTACTGTCAATTAAGAGGCGCAATGAATTGCGCGACTACAAACACATTAAACCTATTAAGAACTGTAAAAGTAATTTTAGATTTCACTATAAGGTGTTTAATTAAGTTGGAAACTACACTGCTAAAAACGTTGTCCGAAATTTTTCTATAAGATTAATAGAAAAATTCACCTTATTCATTTTGTATTCCTGCCAAAGCACTTTAGCAGATACTGAAGTACAATGTCAATTCATTTTAGAAATGGCATCTACATGTTTCCACGCCACCTGCTCAATCCGATAAACAATTTATTCAATATTTTCTAAACACAGATACGGAAAAAGAAATGCTAACGAAAGAAATGGTACAAGACATCCCTTCGGACCCGGGTGTCTACTTTTTCTACGGTGCCTCAGGTAAAATCCTTTATATTGGCAAGGCGAAATGTCTACGTAAGCGGGTACGTTCCTACGTCCATAACGTCAAAAATCGCCGCTCAAAAATCAAACGGCTTATCAGATGGACAACGTCTGTACATTATCAGGTTTGCCAATCAGAACAGGAAGCACTTTTCCTTGAATCGCGTCTAATCAAAGAGCATCAACCATCCTATAATTCTGCTCAGAAGTATGGCATTCAAACATGGTATATTCGGATAAATATTGCTGAAGATTTCCCTCGGCTTGAAAGGGTGCCTGAGCCGCAAGCAGATGACGCGAGGTATTTCGGCCCGCTATCGAGCAGACGATGGACAGATGAAGCGATTGATGTTTTACAGCGGATTTTTATGGTGCGCACCTGCCAAGAAATGATAACACCTATGGCAGGATATCGGGCATGCTTACAATATGACATGAAACGTTGTTATGCGCCTTGTGCAGCACTCATAACTCGCGAACTTTACAGAGAAATGATAATGAACATTATTAATTTGCTTGATGGAGAATATGAAAAAGTGCAAGCGAATCTCGTATCAAGACGTAATAGTGCGTCCGCGATGCTGCAATTTGAGCGGGCAGCAGCAATTCAGAAGCAGCTTCTGCGGGTCCAAAAGGTCTTTCCATTCCTTGATGCGCACCGCGAGAAGTCTAATTGATTTCCAAACCAGAATAGTTGTAAGTTGAGTAGAACATAGGTGGAACCCATAAGTGTCAATTTAAGATTAAGAAGACAAGCGTTCGTAGTCGCGAATTCATTGCCAAACGCGCGTTTGGAATTTGGCACTTCGGACATTCTGTAGGAGCGAGCTTTGCTCGCGACCCTGCGTCCGATGTCGCGAGCAAAGCTCGCTCCTACAAGAAGAAAATCGGGCTTCTAAAGCCCTCCAACAAGAAAATCAGACACTAAATTGACACATAAGGGTAGAGCGTAGGCGAAACCTAACGCATCATTTTTTATCCCCAATTTGATACGTATCTATACCCTTTATAAAAAAGATTTGACACACATAATAAAAATATGGTAATATGAATACGTAAATCACAAAGGAGGTAAAACGATGTATATCGCGAGATTTACGCTGATTACTCTCGTTGCCTTTGCATTCCTGATGGGGTGTGGTATGATCGGTCAACAAGCAGAAATGGCTGAAGAAACCACAATGGTTGCGGAAGAGAAACCGATGGAAGAATTATCGGTTCCAACGCCGCAAAAAGCTACCTATCAGCAAGTGACACTTCTGGTGGAGGGCATGACATGAGGCTCGTGTCCCCCCGCAGTGCAGGATGCACTCAGTAAGGTCACGGGTGTTACAGAGGTTGTCAGTGTTAACAGATCCACTAAGAAGGCTGTCGTTAAAGTTGAAAAGGGCAAAGTTACAAACGCTGCTCTGATTAAAGCTGTTGAAGCAGATCCTCGCTTCACGGCAACAGTCGTCAACTAAACGATTTGCAAGGGGCGAGGTTTTCCTCGCCCTTCATCTAATTTGTTTTACACTAATCGTTCAATATCCAATACACATATAGAGGAATAGCAAAAGATAATCCGCAAGATAAAATAAAGTAGTTTTTTATGATTGTGGCCAATCTATATACTTAGGGGAATTAATCCAAATGTTAAATAAAGCACTTATTTGTATTGTTATGCTGGCAGTTATCTTCGGATGTGCTAATCAGCAAAAAGACACAGCAGAAGAACCAGCGGAACAGACACAAAAAACTGAAGCAACAGAGCAAGCAGAACAACCTGAAGCAACAGAACAGACGCAAGAAACTGAAGTTGCTGTTGAAGAAATTAGTCTGACAGTAACAGGTATGATGTGAGGCAATTGTGTCGCCGCAGTGCAGGATGCACTCAGTAAGGTTAAAGGTGTTACAGAAGTCGTTAATGTTTCTCATGCCGATAGTAAGGCTGTTGTAAAAGTGAAAAAAGACGAAGTTAAAACTGAAGATTTGGTTCAAGCAGTTGAAGCGGATCCCCGTTTCACGGCACAAGTAATTGAATAATTTGAATTTGACAGGACTTACGCATTCCCCCTTGATAAGGGGTTTAGGGGGGTTAAAAAGTCGTTATTTTAATGATATTTCAGTAATTTATCTCCCCATACGCTATCGCTATGGGGGCCCGCCCCCTAAATCCCCTTATCAGTGGGACTTTAAGAGAAAATGCGTAAGTCCTGTTTGAATAAGGTTAATCAGTTTATTTGTCAAAAAAACTTGACTTTGCATCTATCTTCAACTTGCTGGATAGGAATGCTGCCTTTATCTCTCTGATAGAGTCCTATCCTTACCAGTAGCATGGTATTTGGTGAGTTGCAAGTGAAACCTTGTCCAACATCGTTATTATCGGTGGCGTTCATGTCCAACGATTGTGAAGTAATACCATTTCTATTAATTTTTGCCCATTAGCGGTTGTTAGAAATGAAGCGGAATGTGGCACAAATTGGAAAGTTTATGCTACAAAAAAGAGGCATTATATATCAGAAATGGTATAGTAATCCAACGTCTTGTCCCGCTACCACAAACTTTATTATTTAGGCCCCAGTGCGCACGGAGTAATACCTGATAAAACCGAAAGAACGTATCATTGCAGTCAATGTGATGTCTCTATAGATAGAGATGTTAATGCTGCAATCAATCTAAGAAACCTCCACTGTCGGATAGACAGAGAGGCTAAACGTCTATGGAGTTCATGTTATACCAATTCTATAAATTATTTTCTCTTTTGAAATGAAATGTCCGAGGCGCAATGAATTGCGCGTGGTGAATGCGCGTGTGGCATTCACATTGAACAGACTATTTCTTTAAGAGAGGTTATTTTTGAGAAATGGTATTATGCCAAATTAACGCGATTCCTCTCGGTAGTCGCGTTTTGTAAACGCGACTAATGCTAAGAAAAGAAGATAAATCCAATTAATTTGGTATTAGACTTCTATGAGAAGTAGTGAACGCTGAAGCAGGAATCACATAGGAGGAGTGTGTGCTAAAAGAAGCACATGGCTTCACCCGTCGTGAGTATCACAATGCATGAAAAAGCACAAGTCATGAACGCGGAAGAAATTCGCCGCGCCTTAGTCAGGATCGCCCACGAAATTTTGGAGCGAAATCATCAGTACATTAAAAACCTTGTCCTTGTTGGTATCAAAAGCCGAGGCGATACCCTTGCCTACCGAATTGCTGAAAACTTAGAGCAAATAGAAAATATCAGTGTTCCAGTCGGGGCAATTGATGTTACGCTCTATCGGGATGACATCAATCTTCACGAAACACAGATTCAGGTTAGCAGCACTGAAATACCTTTTGAGGTTACGGGGAAATGGGTCATCTTGGTTGATGAGGTGCTTTATACAGGACGGACCACGCGCGCAGCGATGGATGCGGTCATAGACTTTGGCCGTCCTGCGGCAATCCAATTGGCAGCATTAATTGACAGAGGACATCGTGAACTGCCAATTTCTGCAGATTATATCGGAAAAAATGTACCCACTTCCCGTAAAGAATTCGTTAGAGTACAATTAGTAGAAGAACACGGTGTTGATTCTGCAATGATTTGTGAGCCGGATTTAGAATGACAGGTAGGAGGTAAAACCACAAAAAGATGGAGAGTGTGCTTATCCGCAATGGCCATATCATTGATCCTGCAAATAGTATTGATGAGGTGGGTGACGTTCTTATCGTTGATGGCAAAATCGCTAAGGTTGGCAAAAACTTGACTGAGGATGCCAACAACATTATTGACGCAACTGACTTGACCGTTATGCCCGGTTTAATTGATATGCACGTTCATCTACGTGAACCCGGATTTGAGCATAAGGAAACGATTGTCACGGGGACAGCCGCCGCTGCCGCAGGTGGATTTACATCTGTTGTTTGCATGGCAAATACATCGCCGGTAACTGATTCTCCTGATAAGATCAAACACATTTATGACATTGCAAATCAAAATTCGGAGCAACAAACATCTCCTACAGCGAATGTGTTTCCAGTAGGTAGTATAACAAAAAACCTTGCTGGTGAAGAACTAACCGATATACGAGGCATGCTATTAGCGGGAGCAGTCGGTGTTAGTGACGACGGTGTGACCGTCATGAATTCTGCACTGATGCGTGAAGCATTAACGTTAAGCGCGGAACTCGGTTTTCCTGTGATGGTTCACTGTGAAGAGCATAATCTGAATGCTGGTGCCGTGATGAATCTTGGTGAGACATCAAGAAAACTAAATCTCGTAGGCAGCCCGAATGCTGCGGAGGACATTATCGTAGCACGCGACATCATGCTTGCTGAATTGACAGGTGGACATGTTCATATTCTACACGTCAGCACAGCAGGATCCGTTGAATTAGTGCGATGGGGAAAAGAACGAGGCGTTAACGTCACTGCAGAAGCGTGCCCCCACCACTGGATTCTGACTGATGCAGAAGTGGAAAAACAGGGAACGAATGCCAAAATGCATCCCCCGCTGCGGACACAAAACGATATTGACGCTGTTCTTGAAGGTTTACGGGATGGCACAATAGACGCAATCGCTACTGATCATGCCCCACATACACCAGATGAAAAGGCACTCGGCATGAACGATGCGCCTAACGGAATTATTGGACTTGAGACATGCGTGCCGCTTGTCCTGACTTATGTAGTTGATGTTGGACATCTAACATTAAAGGATGCAGTTGCAAAGATGACATGTATTCCAGCAGACATTGTAGGAATTGAGCGTGGGACGCTTTCTATCGGTGCAGTTGCAGATGTTACATTAGTAGATACACAGAAGATCGCAAAGGTTGATGTAGAAAAATCTTGTTCAAAAAGCCGAAATACACCATTTGCTGGTTGGCAGCTGAAGGGATGGCCGGTAATGACAATCCGAGAAGGAAATTAGGGTTAAAAACCCTTCCTATCAAAGAGAAGTCGGGGTTAGAAACCCCTCCAACAAGAGGAAAATATGAAAGCAATTCTCGCATTGGCGGATGGAACCGTTTTTGAAGGACAACAGTTTGGGGCGACAGGTGAAACTGTCGGTGAGGTTGTCTTTAATACAAGTATGACGGGGTATCAGGAAGTCCTAACAGATCCGTCCTATAATGGACAAATTGTTACAATGACTTATCCGTTAATTGGCAATTATGGGTGTAACGAGGTGGATATTGAATCTATCGGCCCACAAGTGGAAGGATTCGTGGTGCGTGAATACAGCGCATATCATAGCAATTGGCGTTCAAAGTGGAGTTTAGACACCTACTTAGCTGAAAACGGCATTATCGGAATTCAAAATATTGATACGCGTGCGCTAACCCGCCGTCTCCGTGTTCACGGTGTCATGAACGGATGTCTTGCGACAGAGGATGCCGATGGAAATCTTGACGCAGCAAACCTCGTGGCAAAAGCACAAGCATGGCACGGTTTAGTAGGTTGGGATTTGGTACAACGCGTTACCTGTCCAAACCCTTACGCGTGGAATCAACATCCATCAAGTTCTGTAGGGCTACAATCAAGCACTTTAACTCCATCAGAAAATGGAAAATACCGTGTGGTTGCGATGGATTTCGGCATTAAATATAACATCTTACGACAACTAACAGAGCATGGATGTGAGGTACAGGTTGTCCCTGCAAAAACAACAGCAGCAGAAATTCTCGCAGCAAACCCTGATGGGATTTTCCTTTCAAACGGCCCTGGAGACCCAATGCCGCTTGACTATGCAATTAAAACCGTACAAGAATTGTTAGGGGAAAAACCTATATTTGGCATCTGTTTGGGACACCAACTTTTAGGGCTTGCGCTTGGTGGAAAAACCTATAAACTAAAGTTTGGGCATCGCGGGGCAAATCAACCTGTAAAACATCTGGAAACCGATCAGATTGAAATTACTTCTCAAAACCATGGGTTTTGCGTTGATATTGATTCGCTGCCGAACACCGTTGATATTACCCATATCAACTTGAATGACAACACACTTGAAGGGATACAGCATCGGGAGTATCCCGCTTTTTCTGTACAGTATCATCCAGAAGCATCACCCGGACCACATGATGCAAGTTACCTGTTTTCAAAATTTATACAGATGATGGAAAAGAATTAAAAAACTTAAACTTTCTGCTGAAAACTATAGTAGGCTTTAGAATTAATTGGACATTATGTTCGGTTCGGTTAGGAAACCGAACCTACCGGGGTTGTTGAGCATCAAACTGTTAGTTTGTGCCGATGAGACACAAACTAACAGTTTGTGCTACAGAAATGTCCCATTAATTATAGATTTTACTATAAAAAAACGGACAACCGATAACTATTAGAAATGCCCAAACGAACAGATATAGAAAAAATCTTAATTATAGGCTCCGGCGCGATTATTATTGGACAAGCATGTGAATTTGATTACTCTGGAACACAAGCATGCAAAGCACTCAAAGAAGAGGGCTATCAGATTGTTCTGGTCAATAGTAATCCTGCCACAATTATGACCGACCCAGATTTTGCTGACCGCACCTACGTTGAACCGATTACTGCGGACACGGTTGAGCTTGTCATAGAGAAAGAACGACCACACGCTTTGCTACCAACATTAGGTGGACAGACCGCCTTGAACGTTTCAGTTGCACTTGCAGAATCGGGTGTATTAGATAAATACGATGTTGAACTGATTGGGGCAAAACTCCCAGCGATTCAGAAAGCAGAAGACCGCGCGTTGTTCAAACAAGCGATGGAAAAAATCGGTTTAGCTGTTCCTAATAGCGGTATAGCACACTCTGTGCAGGAAGCAATTGCGCTTGTTGATGAGATCGGTTTTCCCGCAATTATACGCCCCGCTTTTACGCTTGGTGGTACAGGTGGCGGTATCGCTTATAACATTGAAGAGTACCAGAAAATGGTCGCTGCAGGTCTCGCTTTAAGCCCGATCAACGAATTGCTCATTGAAGAATCTATCATCGGTTGGAAAGAATTTGAGTTAGAAGTGATGCGGGATGGAGCGGATAACGTTGTTATCATCTGCTCCATTGAAAACGTTGATCCGATGGGTGTTCATACTGGGGATAGTATCACCGTTGCGCCGATCCAAACATTAACCGATAAAGAGTATCAGGAGATGCGGGATTCAGCGATTAAAATCATCAGAGAAATCGGTGTTGATACGGGAGGGTCTAATATCCAATTCGCTGTTGATCCGAAGACGGGAAAACAGGTTGTCATTGAAATGAATCCACGTGTTTCTCGCAGTTCTGCACTTGCCTCAAAAGCAACAGGTTTCCCAATTGCCAAAATAGCAGCGAAGTTGGCTGTTGGCTATAATCTGGACGAAATTCCAAACGACATTACTGCAGAAACACCTGCATGCTTTGAACCGACTATTGACTATGTTGTTGTTAAAATTCCGAGATGGGCATTTGAAAAATTTCGGGGTACAGATGAAACACTGACAACTCAGATGAAGTCAGTGGGCGAAGCGATGTCAATCGGTGGGACCTTTAAGGAGGCACTTCAGAAAGGTTTGCGGTCTTTAGAAACAGGATGGTCCGGATTTGATAATCACCCACTTGAAGAGCTGCCGCTCTCAGAATTATCAAGTAAGTTGACAATCCCCAACGTTGAACGTATTTTTTACATCAAATCTGCCCTCAAACGCGGGATGAGCATCGATGACATCTATTCCTATACACATATTGATCCGTTCTTCCTCTACAATCTTCAAGAAATTGTTCACTTTGAAAGACATCTTTCATCACCACAGACACGACCCTTTATAGAAAACGGTAAGCCAGATGCAGAAGCCGTCCCTCTCTTACGACAGGCGAAACAGTTCGGGTTTTCAGACCGACAACTCGCTGAAATCTATGATGTGTCCGAAGTCGAAGTGCGAGAAACCCGTAAAACGCTTGGTATTGAAGCAACTTTCAAAACCGTTGATACTTGCGCAGCAGAATTTGAGGCAGAAACACCTTATTATTATTCAACTTGCTCAAGTGAAGATGAAGTGCGTCCTACAGATAAAGAGAAAATCATGATACTTGGTGGCGGCCCCAACCGCATCGGGCAAGGTATTGAATTTGACTATTGCTGTGTGCACGCCGCAATGGCTCTCAAAACTGACGGCTACGAAACTATCATGGTGAACAGCAACCCCGAAACAGTAAGCACAGATTACGACACCTCCGACCGTCTTTACTTTGAACCCTTAACACGTGAAGATGTCTTGAATATATATGACAAAGAAAAGCCTATCGGGGTTATTGTTCAATTCGGTGGGCAAACGCCTCTCAATCTCGCAATGGCGCTGAAAGAAGCTGGCGTCCCAATAATTGGCACAAGTCCTGAAGACATCGCTCGTTCTGAAAACCGTCAACTTTTCAAAGAGGTGTTAGACGAAATCGGATTGATGCAACCGCCAAATGGGACAGCAACCTCAAGTGAGGAAGCAGCACCTATTGCTGCATCGCTCGGTTACCCTGTGATTGTTCGTCCCTCATTTGTACTTGGTGGACGTGCTATGCAGATTGTTTACGATGAAAAACTCCTGGAAGAATATATGGACTCCGCAGTGCAAGCCTCACCTGAACACCCTATACTGATTGACAAATATCTTGAAGAAGCAATCGAAGTAGATGTAGATGCAATTTCTGATGGACACTTAACTGTTATCGGTGGTATCATGGAACATATTGAAGAGGCAGGGGTTCATTCTGGAGATAGCGATTGTGTGCTTCCTCCCTATACACTGGTTGACGAACAAATTGATCAACTCAAGGAGTACACTTATGCACTTGCAAAAGCACTCAACGTACGTGGATTGATGAACGTGCAGTATGCGATTAAGAATGATGAAATTTTTGTACTTGAGGTGAATCCGCGTGCTTCTCGAACGATTCCGTTTGTAAGTAAAGCGATCGGTGTGCCTCTGGCAAAATTGGCGGCGCGGGTGATGGCAGGGAAACCACTTCATGAACTTGGATTTACAAGCGAAATTGAACCGCCTTATTTTAGTGTAAAAGCACCTGTTTTCCCCTTTAACCGATTTCCCGGAGCAAACTCACGATTGGGGCCTGAAATGAAATCGACAGGGGAAGTCATGGGAATTGATGACGATGTTTCCCGCGCATTTGCAAAAGCACAAAAAGCATGTGGTTATACGTTACCTCTGAAAGGGAATGCTTTTATCAGTGTGAGGAACAAGGATAAGCGAGCAGTTATTTTTATTGCGAAAAAACTTACGGATATGGGCTTTGAACTCATCGCTACACACGGCACAGCGAAAGTGCTTCTCCGGAACGGAATGGACGTTCAACTTGTGTATAGCATCGGCAAAGGCAGACCGACGATTCATGACTATATCAAAAACCATGCGGTTGATCTGATTATTAATACACCAACAGGCGATTTGCACCGAACTAATGAACTACTTATTCGTCAGATGGCGATAGAGAACGATATTCCGATCTTTTCAACTATTCCCGGTGCTGCGGCTGCTGTTAACGCTATTGACGCACTACAAAGTGGAGAAATTTCAGTCAAACCACTCCAAGATTATCATAAGTAAAGTAGAAAAACATGGCAAACGATACTGTTCAAAGAAACACACGATGGGTTCAAGCCCTTGATAGACTTTTACAGGTTCTTAACCTTGACGAAGATCATCCTATCCGGATTTTGACGATTGAAGACGGTAGAGAAGTAGTTGTCGTACAACCGAACGCTTTCACGGTTTCCCGTATCTATGCTACGGGCCGTCCTGATGGTGCGCGTCCTCATGGAATGGATTCATACTACGAATATTACTTTGGAAAATTAGAAAAATACGAAGAAAAGAACGGGACCCGAGAGGGGTTTGAATTGGCAGAAGAGGAGTGGCAAACTTTGTTTGAGGAATCTTTTTACCGTTATACTCGATATCTTCTCTTTGCAGGTATTAAACGGTGGGACGATGTGCGCCGAGATACGGACACCAACCTTGCTGTAACCAATTTGGCACGTGAATATGCACCATCCGAAATCGCTTGGCAAAGTTATCAGTATAAAGGATATATGATTATGATGAACAGTATTGCCAAAGCGGAATTGAGCTTGCAAGAAGATGATCCTAACACTGCCTTGCAGCAAATTGACGTTGGCATTCAACAGATTGGTGAATTTTGTGGTGAATGTTTACGTGAGGAGCATGGCGAAGCAGAAAATATTACGCGCGAACGTTACTTGAGTAACCTCATCGAATTTCGATCTGATTTAGAGACACTCGGAACAGAAGACAGCGACGACGATGATAGAGGCGATACGGATGAAGAACAGGATGACACAGATCTTTTGACTGAATTAGAACGGTTGTTGAACGAGGTAGACACCCCAGATACAGAAAGAGAGTAGCTGGGACAACATATTATTCATTTCCATGAAACGATCAAAAAATACGTGTCCCACTCACCTCTACTTATAATTCTACAAACGACACCGACAGTGCCAAAATTTCTGATCTGGCTAACAGAGATTACACCTCCCATTCCTCATTAATTTTTTCTCTGGATGCCTGCATTAGCACACCTGCTAAAAATAAGAAGGCAATCCCTCGGATCAAAATATGCCAATAGAAACTCACGTATGGAGTAAACGTTATTGCAAAAACAATAGCGGAGAATATCAGTAGATATGCAGAAGCAGGATTTCCCCACGCGCGTAGAGATACTCCATAACAGAGGGCTGCTACAGAAAATGAGAATGCACTAATGAGTTTAAGCGCATCTCCCCATTCTTCCCATACCTCTTTGAAATTGCTGCCAAAATTTTCTGATGCTGTTTCTTGTATCAATTCATTAAGCATCTTCAACGGTGCGGTTTGGGAACAGTGCGCTATCAGTTCCAACACTATCCAAAGTGCTGCAAACCCTACTCCTAAAAGTGCCCCTGTTTTTACATCTTTTATTAATAGAACAGTAACAGCAACAACCGTCGGTACTACCAAAATAAGCATGATTACACCGACTCCGTGCATAATATCATGAGTTGTCTCAGGACGAAAGGCGAACCAATAACTTAAAAATATCATGAGAAGTCCGCTGAAAAATGCTGTTACACCGCCGAGAAAATACAAACTTTTTGAATCGTCATTCATTTACATCGCCCCTTTGTATTTAATAATGATAGAAATTTCCAATATTTCAAAAACATCTAACAATTTCTGGACTTACACAGCAAATTTAAACGGACTCGCTAAAGAACGCACAATGAATTATGATTAAACACACTGTAACGCTTAAAAAGCGAGCAAATTGCGTAAGTCCTAAATTTTTATAATGAATAGTCTCTAAATTTCACCATATAAAAATTGTTGATTTTATAGAGATATGATTTCTCACAACAAAAATGCGTAAAATATGGAAACTATGTCAATAAGTATACTGAAGTATAGTTTCTGAGTCAACTAAAACTCTCAAAAAGCAGGGGTGTTTATGGCAGATTTTGGAATTACATGGACACTCTACGCCGGCGAGGTTAGGAAACCTCGTCTACTGGGTGTGAAATGTGAGGTTAGGAAACCCCACCTATCGGGTGTGAAAGTGCCTATTTATTTTTAAAATTCACCATATATAGCCCCACAACAACATTCTTGTTGACGAAGAATAGACGCATTAGGTATAATCTATATAAGACAGTACTCAAACATAGTGTATCCATTATACTGTAATTCTCAAAGAGAGACAGAGTGGCAAATGAACATTCAAAAAAACGTCTTGATTGTAGATGCTGACACTCGACAACGTGAAGTGATTTGTCAAGCACTTGATGGTGAAGGGCTCAATATTATTGTCACAAGTAATATGTATCAGGCTTTTCATCGGATTGAGCATCTGACAATGGACATTCTGATTGCACCTCTGAAAGCGGAACGGATTGATGGATTGGCACTTTTGGAAGCGGCTACGCGTCATCATCCGGATGTTGGTATTATTTTTCTTACTGCCCCCAACGTTTTAGAAACTGATATCGGTATCAAAGCGATGTTGGCACATGAAGGCACTTATTTTCTGTACAAACCGCTGAATCCTGTTCATCTGAAGGCACTCTTACAGAAAACACTCCAGAATCAACGACTTACCTTTGAAAATAGACAACTCCGCTCACAAATTGATGAAAAAGAGGGACTCTGCAGACTTACGGGGAAATCGCCTCAACTCATACGGATTCGCGAAATGATCACCCAAATTGCACCGACAAAGGCAACAGTGATGATATATGGTGCCCGCGGGACCGGTAAAGAACTGGTTGCTCGTGCGGTACATCATCGGAGTTTACGACTGGGTAATTTGATCGCCTTTAACTGTGCGACGCTTAATGAGAATTTGGCAGAGTCCGAACTCTTTGGACATGAGCGCGGGGCTTTCAGTGGTGCATATAACCAGCGTAAAGGTAGATTTGAACTTGCTCACGGCGGTACACTTTTCCTTGACGAAGTTTCTCAACTTAGTCTTTCCAATCAAGCCCGTCTACTACGCGTGCTTGAAGAGCGTGAATTCGAACGCGTAGGGGGAGATAAAACAATTCAGGTTAACGTGCGGATTATTTGTGCTACGAACCATGATTTAGAAGCTGCTTGTAATAGAGGTGAATTCCTACCCGATCTTTATGATAGACTCAATGTCGTTTCCATTAACTTACCAACACTTCAAGAACGGGTTGAAGATATCCCGCTGCTTGCCAAAGATTTTCTTGAAGAATTTAGTAGAGAAAACGGAAAAACTTTGAGAACTCTTACGCCAGAAGCCGTTAGAGCGTTGATGAAATACCATTGGCCTGGCAATGTGCGCGAGTTGAAAAACTGTATTGAGGGGCTTGTCGTGATGTCAACTCAACAGACTTTACAACTGACGGACCTACCCGAACGCATCCTCAAAGCTGTAGCAGAAACGAATTTTATCATACCTTCAGCTCCAACCCTCCACACAACAGATTCTTCTGATAACGGAAGTTCCCACCTTAATGTTGAAGTCGGCATGTCTCTTGAGGAGATTAATCGAGAAGTTATTCGAGCTACCCTTGAATATGCTGATAATAATAAGGCAAAAGCTGCGAAAATTCTGGATATTAGTCGGCGGACTATCCAACGGAAAGCTAAAGAATATGGACTGTGTGATGATTAGCTAAATTGCTAATTGTCTTTAACCCAAGTTGCTACGGACAAGATTTTAGACATGTAAACACCTTCTTTAATGAAAAAATGCTGATAATTAGCATATATTTGTAGCGTCCACTTCCAGTTTGCGCCCTTTATGACACAAACTGGATGAAGATTAAGTTATTAATTCGGTAATTTTTCATTATACATTTTCAGAACATTTTAAGTACTTTTCAGTCCCGTAGGAACGATATGTTTATAGCAGCGCGGACAACCTTATCCCTTAGTCCCGTGAATCAACGCCAAATACGCGTATGGTATTTGTCGGGGACGATATGTTTCAAAGCACATCAACAATAAATATGCCGTTCCTACGGAACTCAAGAGGGGAGGGACAACATTTTCTATAAACATTGCGTCCCTACGGGACTGAAGAAATTACCGAAATATTTATTTAATCTTCATGAAGTTTGTGCTACTTATGTAGCAACTTGAGTTTCTTTAGTCCGTTTAAAGTGAAGGGTGGTTCTACTGAGACTGAAGTTTTAGTTTATTTGCATAAGACCGCTTGTAGTACTCAACCTCTTTGAGATCTGAAGCCGCAGCTTCATCAATTAGGACTACTGTTTTTGAATGCATCTGTAAGATTGATGCTGGTACCATTGATGTTATAGGCCCCTCTATTGCTTTCGCAATCGCATCTGCTTTAGAAACACCGTTTGCTAAAAGCAGGCACTGCTTCGCCTCCATAATAGTACCGATGCCCATGGTAATTGCCATTTCTGGAACAGCGTTGACATCATCGCCGAAATGGGCAGCATTTGCCTCAAGGGTACTCCGCGAGAGGGTTTTTATGCGAGTCCGTGACGCAAGGGATGAACTCGCCTCATTAAATCCGATATGCCCATCTGTACCGATGCCAAGCACCTGAATATCAATCCCACCCACACGCTTAATCGTTTGCTCATACACTTCGCAAAATGCTTCATGATTCTCCGCAGTGTTCTGCGGAATATGTTGATTCTCTTTTGGAATGTTGACATGGTCAAAAAAGTAATTCGCCATGAATGTGTGATAACTCTGTGGATGTTGATATGGAATTCCGACGTATTCATCTAAATTAAAGGTAGTAACCTCTGAAAAATCGAGTTTGTCCTCTTTGTACATACGGACAAGCGCTTTGTAAAGTCCTATCGGTGTACTTCCTGTTGCTAAACCTAAAACAAGGTTCGGTTTCTTTAGGAGCGCGTCGCGAATTATTTCAGAGGCTACCGTAGTTAGCTGATGATAATCTGGTTGAATTATAATTTCCATTATAAACTGAACGTTTAGACCTTTCCGGCAATAATTCTATCCATATCTTCACAAATCTGATGTACCGTGCCTTCTGGGTCGTCTGCTCCTACCGGCAGTTCTGCTGTCATGTAGTCGTCATAGCCGACATCTTTTAGTGCTGTCATCACTGCGTTCCAATCAATTGTGCACTCTTCAATCAGATAGGTAAACCGATGTTCATTGGCATTGAAACCTTTCACATGCACTTTAGAAATACGAGAACCGAGCGACCGGATCCAATGTTGCGGAAACCCATACGCTACGATATTGCCGACATCAAAATAAGCGGAAACAGCATCGCTTTCAAATTCATCAAGGTAACGTGAAAATTCTATCGGGCTCAGGAGAAATTTATTCCACACGTTTTCTATCGCTATGGTGAGTCCTTTTTCCTGTGCAGCTGGAATTAGTTTCCGAATTTCTTCTTGGGAACGACGGTAGGCGTCTTCATAAGTTGTCTTTGGATTGACAACTGCTGCTACAAGCAGCACTGCATCAGCACCGATAGCCTCTGCTGTTGCGAGAGAATCAAGCATTGCGTTATGTGAAACTTGACGTACTTCAGCATCCGCATCTGAAAGCGGGTGTGACCAATGTTTACCATTCATAACACTGCACAGTTCAATTCCGTTTTCTATTGCTAATTGTTTTATTTCGCTGCGTTCCGTTTCGGTTCTTAAAGTGCCAATTTCAACGCCATCAAACCCGGCTTTTTTGGCAAGTTGAAACCGCGCATTCGTTGAGTCACCGGGCAATGACCCGATACATATTCCTTTTTTCATTCTGTTCCTCTATTAAGTGACCTTGTTCTACCATTTCTATCAATTTTTGTCCATTAGCGGTTGTTAGAAATGAAGCGGCATGTGGCACAAACTGGAAAGTTTATGCTACAAAAAGAGACATTATATATCAGAAATGGTATTCTGTTTTACTGTTACAGATGAGATTAAAAACTCAATCAGTCATTTTACAAAAAATTTTTAAATCTGTCAAGAAAAACATTTTGTGAGTAGGGTTATTTAGTTTTAAGCATTTTATTTCGTTTAGCCAAAAGTCGCGACCGGGAGGTCGCTCCTACAGAAGAGCGTGTTGCCTTCGGACAATCGATTTATAAAATAATGTCCTATCATTATTTAGAAATGGTATTACACCATTTCTATTTAAGACCTCCTTTATCCTTCCGCAAGCGAAGGGAATGCGTAAGTCTTGTCTATTTTGTTGTTTTGAGCAGGATGTTGTGGTATTTGATGAGCGCGTCAAATTTTTTCTCGTTAGAGGTTGCCTTATCGTCAAGGATTTCGGTCACAATGGTTTCAATACGCCGTTGAATATAGCGGAGGGCATCATTATTTTCATTGGGAAGGTTATTCCCGTATCTTTTCCACCTATATACCAACTGATAAGGTTCAAGTTCTAAAATTTCAGCAAGTTTGACAAGATTCTGATGTTTTGGGAAGTCGTCTTTGTTGAGCCAACGGATGAGGGTTCGATAGGCGACACCGATTTGTTCTTGTACGTCTTTGAGTGCGAGGTTGCGTTCTTTCATTCGGACACGGACCAGGGTGGTATCAAGCGAGTAAGATTTGGCATCAAAGAGTTCCTCTTCCTCGGTGGTTTCGCCAGTGATTTTGTAATATGTCTCAATAACTTCTTCGCAGCCAAGTTTCTCAGCGAGTTCGATTAGCGATTCTTCAAGTGTTTCTATATCCGATGTTTCCTCACCTGATGTTTCCATATTTTGTGTTGCTTGATCTATGTTCATAATGTGCCTTAATTTGTGTATAATTAGGACGTTTGCACGTCACTTTTAAGACGTTTGCACGTCACATTTAGGACGTTACACGTCACATTTAGGACGTTTTGCACGTCACAGTGACGTGCAAAAACCCAGTCAGTATAAGGAATGTGACGTGTTTTTTGCGTTTTTTTTCTTTTCTCCTCTTTGTTTAATGGTGCTGTGTGATGAAAATAAAAGACTAATTATTATGTTAATCATATTATAACATAATAATTAGTCTTTGTCAAGGGAAATTGGAAATATTTTACATTGTCCTATCTGCTCCTTCTACACTGGCAATTTCATCGTTTCAGAATCGCTGATTTACGCGGATTATTTTTTTGTCTGGATCGCGGATTATTGCCTTTGGTATCATCAAGTTATACCAATTCTATAAATTATTTTCTCTTTTGAAATGAAATGTCCGAGGCGCAATG
>JAPPES010000021.1 GCA_028824125.1 Candidatus Poribacteria bacterium | reverse complement strand
CGCGGATTTTGACTTGGTCCATCAAAATGTTGTCCTTATGATTAGCGTTTGCACACAGCGATCAGATAATCCGCGTCCTCTGTGCCATCCGCGAAAATCCGTGATTCTGACAGAAAAACTGGTTGATATATAAAAAACTTGACATTAATTCAGATTACGTGTAGATTATATCTATAAAGGAAAGAAATGGAGACAAAAAGATGAGTCCCCCCAATATAATCTTAATGATGTGCGACGACCTGGGATATGGCGATGTGGGATTTAACGGAAATGGGATTATCAAAACCCCGAATTTGGACCGTCTGGCGAGCAATGGGATCCGATTCACGCGATTTTATGCGGGAGGACCAGTGTGCTCGCCAACGCGGGGTACGTGTTTAACCGGACGACATTATTTCCGATATGGCGTAACACATGCCAATCGCGGGCATCTACCCGCCCAGGAAATAACACTGGCGCGAATGTTAAAATCCTTTGGGTATGCAACCGGACATTTTGGCAAATGGCATCTGGGCACACTGGACCCGAATTATTCGGGTAAGCGCAATCGTAATCCAAAACGCAATTACGCCCCACCGTGGGAACGGGATTACGATACGTCTTTTGCTACAGAGTATGCCGTTCCCACCTGGGATCCCGCAGTAGGTATTCAGGGGAACGGAAAACGTTTGGACCGCCCCTGGGCCTCGCCGTATTACGAAAATGGAAAACTGGCAACAGAAAATCTGGAAGGATGCGATTCACGGGTGCTGATGGATCGAGCGATTCCATTTATAGAACAAGCTATTGAAAATGCTGAACCGTTCTTTGCAACAATCTGGTTTCACGCCCCCCATACCCCAGTCGTTGCTGGACCGGAATATCGTGCTATGTATCCCGAATATAGCGAAGATGAACAACACTATTATGGCTGCATTACTGCCATAGACGATCAGGTGGGACGGTTGTATCACACATTGGCAGCATGGGGTGTATCTCAAAACACCATGATCTGGTTCGGTTCAGATAACGGACCCGAAGGGCGCACAGGTAGAGATGGCCGCAACCGAGGATCAACAGGCGGCTTGCGCGGGCGAAAACGATCTTTGTTTGACGGTGGAGTGGGCGTACCCGCGCTATTGCACTGGCCAGGTCATGCAGACGCCGGGCGCGTGGTGGAAATGCCGTGCAGTACGTTGGATTACTTCCCGACAATCGCCGAGGTCATGGAATATAAAATGCCCGATAAGCGTCCGATTGACGGCGTCAGTCTGCTACCGACCATTAAAGGAAATATGATAGAACGCCCTACTCCGATTCCATATCGGTTCAACAGTGGAAAAAACTCAATGTTTGGCGCACCGACCATCGCAATGATGGACAACCGTTATAAATGCTTGACCAATCTATCGAGTGATGGCAGCGAAGATTTGTGTTTTGACATGATTAAAGACCGCGCAGAAACGACTAACTTGGTAAATGAACAACGCGAGCATATCGAACAAACCCGTAAGACCCTGCGCGAATGGCTCCGCTCATGTGAGGTTAGCCACAATGGTGGGGATTATGACGAGGAATTTGAACCGGTCGCGCCATTTGAAGAAGTCACAGGAGACTGGCGCTGAAGATGAAGATGTAGATGTAGCACAATAACTGAAAGTTTGCGCTACGATATTCCACGAATAATGGAGTTTTCTCGATTAAAAATGGCATCTGCACGTCTAAAATCTTGTAGATATCAACTTGGATTATAAAAGAATATGGGATGCCGCCCAGATGAAATTACACCTTTAGCAACATCCCACAACATTATAACAATATTTATCAATTACTTTTCCAATTCCGCAAGGCTTGTTAGATGCCAATTTGGATCCGCTAACGCTTCATACACTACGCCACCTTCAACATTTGTAGGCATCGGAAGTCCTAACAGATAACAGATCGTTGGCGCAACGTCTACCACACGTACCTGCCGTTCTAAGGCAACGCCTTTCCGAACACCTGCACCAGAGAGAATAAACGTTGAATGCTGGCCACCGATGCCAAAACTAACTGATGGTAATTGTTTACCATGCGCGCCATCAAACTCTGGTCGCAACGCATAAACGACATCACCGACAAGATCACCGTGAAGGTTCAGCATCTCCGCATCTGCTCGCGTCACCGCTAATGAAAACGGATGTCTCCCTGTTTCTGCATCCTGATATGCATGTAGTGCTGCGATAATTTCACGTTGCGTTGCCTCATAATCTTCTTGTGCAACAGTCCCATTCGGTTCACGCCCCGCAAGATTGATGAAGATATGCACCAAGCCAACGTTGACGGCACGTGTTTTCGTCCAATCTATTTTGCCATTTGTCCCTTTAACAATGAAGCCTGTCTCTTCTAATACCTTTTCAATATCTACAGCACGGAATTGATTCGGTGTACCACCATGGTCTGCACAGATAAGGACAACCGTCTCCTCATCCGCGAGTTCTGCAATTTGTCCAATCATCTGGTCTACAGATTCGTAAGTGCGGCGCAATCCCTCTCGACACCGATGGATTGTTTCGGGCGCGGCACCGCTGATTTCATCCGCTTGGCTGAGAAAGAAGTGGCTCGCATAGTCCGGCGCATGTGTCTCTACCATTAGAACATCCCAATCGTTTTCGGATGCAAGATGTGTTGCAACATCTGCCAAACGTTGGTGATGATAATCTAATAGCTCAAAATAGGTGTCATCATCTACCTGTCCGAGCGCGTCACGGGCAGGATTTTGGAGAAATGAACCGATGTTTTGGTCAATTACAGTTGCTACCTCAGCAGGTACTGTGTAATCAGTTCTGGGCCAAATCTGTGGTACAAAGAGTTCAAAAGCATCTGCGGTTGGCGTCAGCGTGACCAGTTTCATGCGGACGTAACCTTCCACATCACTACCATCAATTTCAAACGTATCCAGCCACCAATCGCTCCAATCACCGACACCGAGGTCAGCAACAACGTCATCCGTCCAACGACTGCTACACACGCGGACTCGGTCATAACCGTCTTTCCCAGAAGCATAAATCAGTCCGTAAAAAAGTTTGGGAGTACCAGATTTACCACGGTTCATATCTTTTCTGCCGCGTGCCAAAGGTTGAATAGCGAGTTCTACCGCCTGCACAGCTTTGTTAGACTCAGGCAATGTTCCTTCCCATTCGCTTGCGTCAATCGGTTTAATCGTCACCGGATCAATGTGTTTAATTTTCTGCAATGCACTCGGGTCAAGCGACTCTGGATCGCGTTGTCCTCCGATAGGGCGCGGTGCCCATTTCCCTGCTACAAAGAGATGATAACCTGCAATTTGATGGTGATTTGATACACCAGGACCTGTTCCCTCTACCTGAATACCTTTTTGGACAGTGGGAGGCCAAGACATTTCCCATTTTACCAGAATCGGTTTGCCACCAGCGCGTTCCACAAGATTCCAAAGATACTCAGATTGACATAATCCTGTATTGATACCCCACACCGTTTTATCAAGTGCTTCTCCTACAGCACGAATGTTAAAATCCATCACTTGATGCGTGCCAGGCCAAGAACCGGTAGAGAGTGCGGTCCACCCAGGGGGAGTCAATGTTGGAAATACGCCAATCATTGGACGGTGAACACCCGCATCGCGTAATTTCGCCATATTTGGGGTGTGTCCCCACGCAATCATGTTGTTGACCAGTTCCATGCTTGCTCCATCCATACCGATGATGATAGCGCGTTTTGCAGGCGCAAGTCGTGTTCGTTTCACAATAAAACTCCTTTCAACTTAAAGTATTACGCAGTTTTTCTAAAGGATAAGTATTGATAACATCATCCTTCGTTAAACCACTACGGCGTGCTACATTCACACCATACTGATAACGTTCAAACTCAGGGACTGAGTGGGCATCCGTGTTTATAGCAATTAAAACCCCTGCCTCTTTCGCCTTCCGTACATATTCCGGCCCCAAATCCAAACGACTGGGAGAACCATTAATCTCTAAAATAGTGTCGTTTTCTGCTGCAGCATGGATAACCTCATCAAGATTTATCGGATACATCGGTCTTCTGCCGAGTAATCGCCCTGTCGGGTGTCCGATGATTTTGATGTATGGATTTTCAATTGCCCTGATCATCCGTTTTGTCATCTCTGCTTCGGATAACGTAAAATGGCTGTGGACACTCGCCACAACGACATCAAGCTGAGCGAGAATCTCGTCAGGAAAATCAAGTGTACCATCTCTGCGGATATCCACTTCAGAACCAGCTAAAATTGTGATACCTTCGGTTGCAGCATCTAATTCGCGCACATGCTTTATCTGTGCCAACAAACGTTCCTGATCCAAGCCGTTTGCCACAGATGAAGAAACGGAATGATCTGTAATAGCATAGTATTCAAAGCCACGGTTTATGGCTGCTGCCACCATATCATTCATAGTATGTGCGCCATCGCTCCAATCAGTATGCGTATGTAAATCGCCTCGCATGTCATCGAATTCAACAAGCATGGGCAGCTTGTCTTCCACGGCTAACGCTACCGAGTCGGAGTATTGCCGAAGTTCCGGTGGAACATAAGACATACCCAATTTTTCATATATTTCTGTTTCAGTGTTATTATGTGTTTCTTGCCAGAAATCTGAGGCTTTGCTCGGATCGCTAATTTTCAAAGGTGTCCCAGTAGGGAGCGCGGTAAGATGTTCGTCCGTTGCTGTCGTTAGAAACAGGGTTGCCTCGTATTCAGCGGATGAGCATAGGTAGATCGTTCCTGGAAAATCGTTGTTAATAAGCAGATGTATTCTTTCTAAAGATTGTAATAGGGATAATCCATTGGGCGTTCCTTGAGCATCTACGATTTGCGTTGTAAGGTGTTCCTGATGTTGAGAGAGATGTTCAATGAGAGCGTCTTGTGTTGTCCCAATATCTTTGGCACACTCAGCCACAACTTCAAGACTACGACACACCTCTTCCCGTCTACGTAAATCACCACTGAATTCGTATCGCGTTAGCTTATCGCAGCTTTCGAAAATATCAGAGAGCTTTCCAGCAAGGTTCATCGTTTGCGAAATCAGACGTGTGCCGCGATAAGTGGTCAGAAATTCGAGACTTTCTGATATGGTATCAAGGGTCTTTTTCCCAAATCCTTTCATGCCTTGCAATGTTCCATTTTCAAGTGCTTCAGCGAGTTGATTCAGATTTTTAATGTCGAGTTCGTTATAGAGTCGACTTGCTGTTTTACCGCCAATCCCTTGGATGCCCAAAAGATCTAAAACCTCCAATCCCATCTTCGCGATGAGTTTTTCGTAAGCTTGGCAGGTGCCTGTCTCCAGTATTTCTTTTGTCTTTTCCTCAATTGTTTTGCCAATTCCAGGGTAACTTTGGAATTTTCCTGTCTCAATTAATTCGCTGGCATCAACAGTTAACCCCTCAATTATATCTGCAGCTTTTTCGTAAGATCGTATTCGGAATGAAGCATCTCCTCGGATTTGTAGAAGTGCTCCGATATTTCTAAAAATATTGCTAATCTCTATGTTTTTCATGATAAAGTTATACTTATGATTTAAGGGATGGATTCGGTGAGATTTCAATGTGCCTTTCCATGTAGGTACATTAAAAGACGGTTATCTTTCAGAAGGAGGCTGTTTTCATTGATAACCGAAAACTAAAACGACTGATTATTATAAGGCGTATGTTTTGTTTTGTGTGTCTTTCTACGTTTATATGTTATCAACTTTATCCATATTATAAGGTCTTTCTAAAATGATTTGAAATACTTTCGTTGCGCGAATATTCCCGCGAACAAACCGATGATTATACCGGCGACAACGATACCAAGGAGCTGATAATACGGAAGGAATTCAAGCACGCCAAGTTGAAAAGTAAGGAGGCAATAAAGGAGATAGAAACAGGTAATCCCCAAGATAGTTCCGCAGAGACCGAGAAAAATACCGTGGACAAAGAACGGAATTCTGAGATGCCCCCGTGTAGCGCCGATAAAGCCTAAGAGTTGGATTTCTTCGTGACGAGTTCGGGCTGTTTTAAGAACAGCAGCGCGGATTACAAAGAGTGTAATAAGAATTGTGATGCAGATACTCGCAATTGTCATTCGGTTTGTCTGACGAAACAGATCCATCATTATCCCTTGGCCAGTCAAGACTACATCATCAATTTCATCGTAGGATTCTATATCAAAAGCGATCTCTTCCAGCTTTTTTCGTGAACTATCTATAGGATTTACATATATTTCTAAGGACGCGGGAAACGGATTGTTACCGGAAATTCTGCTTTTAATCAAGCCGCCCAATAGTCCAAACTGTTTTTCTGCTCTGTTATAGTTTTCTTCTTTAGAGATGTAGTCAATGTAAAGAATTTGATCTTTTTTCTCAATCTGGTTCGCAAAAACACGCGCATCTTCCTCAACAACTGTGTCATTAGCCCAAGCTACAAGTGAAGGCACCATTTGTTTGAGATCAAGTTCTTTGTAGACAGAACTATGAATAAACAGAAATGTATTCAGTAAGACTGTAAAAAAAGCCAGCGCAATAAGACATAATAGATTATTTAAGCCGGTGCGACCAATATGTGTAAAGAGATTTTGAATTTTATATCGCATTTTAATTTAAACTTATAAATACAGTTTTATCAGCAATAGTGTTATGCCGTAATGCAGCCATCTTTGAGTTTAAAGACTCGCTTTGGTGCGGCATTTTTGGCGCGAACATATCTCTCAGGAAGTTCCGGGTCTGCAGTAGCAACTAAAACTGTCGCGCCTTGAAAATTGAGTGTGTCAAAAAGTGAAAGCATTTCAAGGGCAAGCGTTGGGTCTAATGTTTCTGTAGATTGATCTACAAGAAGTAATAAAGGACTATTGATAATTGCTCTTGCAATCGCAAGCCGTTGTTTTTCATTGCTTGAAATTTGGGTTGGTAGTGCATTCTTATGATGGATTAACCCCATTTGCTGCAAAAGATTATATACGTTTTCACGCAATATCTTTTGTTTCGTTCCAATTAGTTTCTGAGGAATGGCAAGATTTTGTTCAACTGTTTTAGTGTTAACTAATTTCCAATCTTGAAAAACCACACCGATTTTCCGCCTGAAAAATGGCAACGTTGAAGGCGTCAGATCAGCAAGAGATTGTCCCAGCACACTTACGGACCCCTCAGTAGGCATTAATTCGCGATAGAGTAGTTTTAGCAGTGTTGTCTTACCAGAACCGCTTTCACCAACGAGGAAGCCGAATTCGCCGCGTTCAAGACGAAAACTTGCTCTCTCAAGAACACTTAGGTTCTGGTAAGCGAAACTGACTTGATGCAGTTGAATCATAATTGCTCACATCCACACAATTGTCACCTTTTATTGTTCAAAGGTATGTTAAAACACTCTTCAAGGCTACTCTGGTGTTTTGGTATAGTCACATTCTTTTGAAGCACAAGCGTGCAGAGTTTCACCTGATTTTTGCACTTTTTCAACAATATAGGCAGCATCACATTGCGGACACGGTTCAGCGATCGGTTTATCCCAACTCGCAAATCCGCACGTAGGATAGTTGCTACAACCGTAAAACACTTTTCCGCGCTTACTACGGCGTTCCCCTAAATAACCGTCACAATCAGGTTCTGGGCAATCAACTCCCATCGGAACAGGTTTGGCGTTTTTACATTTAGGATAGCCGCTACATGCCAAGAACCGAGCACCTGCGCGACTCTGTTTAATAACCATCGGTTTGCCACACTTGTCGCAGACCGTATCGGTTTCTTCCGGTTCAGCGGCGGCGGTATCATCACCGTTCAAAGCCTTGATATTCTCACATTCTGGGTAGTTGGAACATCCGAGGAAACGCCCATATCTACCCCATTTGACAATCATATTGCCACCGCACTTGTCGCATTGCACATCCGATTCGGTTTCCATCGCTTTGCGCGCTTCATACATCTTATCAGGCGCTTTTTCCAGCGCTTCTTGGAACGATGGATAAAATTCACCGAGGGTGTCAACCCAATCTACCTCTCCTTCAGCGATAGTATCAAGTTTCTCCTCCATCTCCTTTGTAAATTCAACATCAACAATATTGGGAAATCCATGAATTAGGAGTTCGTTGACAAGTTTTCCAACATCTGTGGGGGAGAGTCTACGCTGCTCCATTGTTACATAACCGCGGTCTTGAATCGTTGAGAGAATTGTTGCGTAAGTGCTTGGTCTACCGATTTCTTTCGCTTCTAATGCTTTGACAAGCGTTGCCTCGTTATAGCGAGGTGGCGGTTGCGTAAAGTGCTGTTTCGGCACTAACTTGCGCAGATCAAGCGTTTCGCCTTCCTTAACATCTGGCAAAGTAGTGTTCCTTTCGTCAGTGTTGCTTTCATCAGTAGCAACATCATCTTGACCTTCCATATAGACACGCCTGAACCCATCAAACTTGATAACGGAGCCTGTCGCACGGAAAAGATAGCGTCCAGCCTTGATGTCAATCGTCGTAGCATCAAAGATAGCGGGATTCATCTGACTCGCGATGAACCGCTTCCAAATCAATTCATAGAGACGATATTGCTCTTTATTCAGATAGGATTTCAAAGATTCGGGAGTTCGCAGGGGTAATGTAGGACGGATCGCCTCATGTGCGTCTTGTGCGCCTCCTTTACTCGGGTGCGAAACGGCACGTGTCGGTAGATACTCCGTTCCATAAGTTGTAGTAATGTATTCCCGCACTGCCCCGAGTGCGTCTTGGGCAATACGTGTTGAATCGGTACGCATATAGGTGATAAGACCAACCAACCCTTCTTTTCCAATATCTAACCCCTCGTATAGTTTTTGCGCCACCATCATCGTTCTTTTAGCAGTAAACCGAAGTTTTCGGGCAGCTTCCTGTTGTAAAGTACTCGTGATAAACGGTGCAGCAGTCTTCTGTTTTCGTTCACGTTTTTGAACTTTTTCAACAACGTAGGGTTGTTCCTTTGCGTCTGCCGCTAACTCCTTCGCGTGTGTTTCATCAATACGAAATCCGTAATTATTAATTTCACCTTTTTTTCTGCCTATTTTATGTAATTTTGCGGGAAAGAGATGTTCCTTTGGGGTAGGTGTCAACGTTGCTGTTAGTGTCCAATACTCTTGCGGTTTAAATGCTTTAATCTCTGCTTCTCGTTCACAGATAAGCCGCACCGCAACCGATTGTACCCTACCCGCACTCAGACCGGGTTTAACACTACGCCACAAAATTGGACTAATCTGATATCCGACAAGTCTATCTAAAACACGCCGCGCTTGTTGCGCATCAACAAGTGCTTGGTCAATTGTGCCGGGATTTTGAATTGCTTCTAAAATCGCAGTTTGTGTCACTTCGTTGTACACAATGCGATAGATAGGTTTCTTTGTTTTCTTTAGTTCGGTCGCAAGATGCCAGCAGATCGCTTCACCTTCCCTATCAGGGTCTGCAGCAAGATAGATACAATCAACCTTTTTTGCTTTTTCCTTGATCGCTTTAACGACTGGGCCTTTTCCACGAATCAATACATATTTCGGTTTAAAATTGTTCTCAACATCAACGCCAAGTTCCTTTTTCGGCAGGTCGCGGATATGTCCAACAGAAGAGTCGACGATATAGTCTTTCCCCAATATTTTTTCGATGGTTTTCGCTTTCGCTGGTGATTCAACAACAACTAATGATTTCGGCATTTTCTATTCCGAGTGTTCCTTATATTATAAATGTGTTTATTAGATGTAAAAGTGAGTATGCGATCATAAACCTAATTGCTATCAACATTCACTATACGCAAAGACAGATACATAACTGCTTTTATTAAAAACGTCTAAAATCTGATAAAGTGACAGAAAAAGGTGAGATTCGCCAATTCATACAGTTTTTGCATTGTGTGTAGGCAGTAATAAGAAGCGCGGCGTTATATTAGTAGACGAATGAAATTAGATCGGTCAGTAACTGCCGCATGCCTGCGCGATGAACAATGTGGTCAATGAACCCATGTGCAACTAAGGATTCAGCTTTTTGGAAATTTTCAGGCAGTTCTTCTTGTAAACTCGCAACAGCAAGGGGACCAGCGAATCCGATACGTGCACCGGGTTCAGCAATAATCACATCACCAAGCGAGCTATAACTCGCTGTCGCACCACCAAACGTTGGATCCGTGACAACGGAGATATAGAACCCACCTTTTTTAGCGTATTCAGTGCAAGCGGCGGCGGTTTTTGCCATCTGCATTAACGCTAAAGTGCCTTCCTGCATCCGCATGCCTCCGCTTACAGATACGATGACAAGCGGCAATTGGTTTTCACCGGCATGCTCAATACATCGGGTAACCTTCTCTCCTATGACGGCACCACATGTGCCACCGATAAACCCAACATCTCCAATTGCAATTGCTACTGGATAATCACCGATTTTGGCTGTCCCAGAGAGCATCTCTGATCGGAGTCCTGTTTTTGCAATATCACGTTCAAGTTTGTCCGGATATTCCGGGAATTCCAGCGCATCAATAGAGTAGAGATTCGCATCGGTTTCTTGAAAACTGTCGGTATCCACAAGCAGATCCAGCCGTTCCTGAGCACTCATCGGGTAATGTGCATCACAAGCGGGGCAAACCTTGAGGTTGTCAACTAATGCTTTTACTTCAATGTCTGCGTTGCAATTTCTGCAGACAACGGTTTTTGGAGTGTCGCTCATTCTATTCCCTGCTGATGTAGTTTACAACTTGTATCCATTAAATGATACTGCCTAAGATTGGGTTTGTCAACTTTAATTGTGCTTTACTACTTCAGCAGCAGGCGTGAGCGACATCCATCTATTTCTACCGCGCAATATCCTATAATAGAGATACACGTTCTATCGCGAAAATCCTGAACGTTTAATAGATGCCCACCTTGTTGTAAGCTTGTCTTGGGGTTCAACAGAAAGAAATTCATCAAATCCATTACCCAAAGCAGCGATTTCATTTTCATCTAAAGCGCGGGAAAAGATAGATGCATCATCTATTGCACCACCATACCCTTCTCCACCTTCACCGCCAAGCCGATAAATTGTGTTAGCACCTCGGGTTTCTTGGAAGTCCGTTTCTTTAGCCATCTCACCATTCACATAAATTCTGAAATTCTTACCATCACTTTGAACAACTACATGAGCCCACGCATCTTTTTTGATGACACCTCCATCTGTTTGGCACAAGATTGTCCATGCCGCAACCTGTCCTCGCCAAGACA
The DNA here is from genome assembly GCA_028824125.1 of Candidatus Poribacteria bacterium. Lineage (GTDB taxonomy): Bacteria > Poribacteria > WGA-4E > WGA-4E > WGA-3G > MSPOR6. The sequence goes on along the minus strand of JAPPES010000021.1, from coordinate 9,016 downwards.
ATAGCCCTTCGTCTTTATTGACAAAAAGCGTGTTGTGTCCGGAAGCATCGGGTAAACTTCGCCAAATTTGTTGCCAAGTGCCGCCTTCAAAGGTTGGATTAATCCAGACAGAGATTGTAAATGGGTCGGTTTTGAAGAGGTCACCATGTAGTGTATCAGATGCCTGCATCTCAACGTGTGCACCTACATTTAGATGGATTGCGTCTCCAAATTTACCTTTATCCCATTGAGACTCGCCTTTAATCACACCATGGTTTTCATTTCCAGAAGAATCCTCAGCATTACCTTCAAACGAATAGTAAGCCACCAAAGATGCATCTTCAGCAGTAATACCGAGATTTGCCCACACCAAGAGAAAAGTAAATGTCAGAATAAATATCAAAGTTTTCATCGTAATCGCTCCTTTAATAAGTAATTCTCTAATAAAGCGGAGAATTATGTTCAATTATAAGTTATTAGGTGATTGGATCCAGTTTCACCTCTAATAACAAAATACTAACATACTTGATAAAAAATGTCAATTTTGGGTTTTTGAGAGCTATTAATGATTTTAGGTCGTGCAGGTTATTGCCTTTTAAGTGGACGGTAGAGAACGGTGAGGTGGGTGGGCGTAGATGTGTTGTTTTCCTTTGAATTTGAGTGAAGGCATTCGCAATTCCTTTCGGTTTATCTGTGATTTAACAAGTTTGTTTATTCTTCTTGTTCATCCGAATCAAAGGGCGAATCAAACTTTATAGGTATTTTTCTTTCTTCAATTGACCGATTCAGAACTTCAATATCTTCATCAGTGAGATGCGGAGGTTTCTCCATTGCCTTGATCAGACCTTGTGCAGCAGTGTTCTTTTTTGTCGGTTCGTTTTGGAACAACGTAAGTTGAGATTCAAGGAAACTAAGACACTTATACATTTGTCCATTTTCATCGCTGAATTCTACCTCAAATGCTTCGCCGTCCGAAAGGATTTCAACAACTGTTCCAACTTCTCCACGCTTAAGATTATGTTCAGGTATGTCCTCAGTAAGCGCAACGATATCCAGAAGTTTGATTTTGCCTTTCTCTGTAGGTTTTTGTTTATCTTCAGGTAAGCTATCTATGTGTGAAGTGTCATCGGAAAATTTATTTTTCATTGTTTATCCTTCTGTATCAATGGAAACACAGTTGTTAATTTGGGTATATCAGAATTAACTTCAATAATCCAACCACTCCGAATTGTCGCTTGTTTATCTTGCCACTTAAGCGTAAAATCAAGTGTCCACCGTTGCCCGCGGGCATCCTTTTCTGCTAATTGTGCGTCATGTCTCTTAACTGCTTCTAATAAGATGTTGCGTAACTCTTCTGCATCATTGGAATTTATACCGAGCATAGAGGCAAATAAACGAGCTTTATGTTTTCCTTTATTATGGTGTGGATTGAGACAATAATCTCGCAGTTTACGAATGTCTACAATAGCATGTTCAGCATTTGGTATTTTCATGAAATGTAATATACTATGTCCACTACCATATCAGTGTTCAAGAGTTCTTATGGTATGCAAATGGTATAGACGTATAACCTGCGGTTTCACACACCTATCTTTGAAGTTTAACACAAATTTGGGGAGAAGTCAACAAGAGACATGAAACTATCTATGCTCCAAGATTAGATTCCCATACACATCAACAACCGCAAAGAAATTAGGTGGGACGACAGTCGTCGCGCTGAATTCTGTTATAATCGCTGGACCCTCTATCCGATTGCCCGGGCACAATGCCTCCCGTTGATAGAAATTGGTCGGATAAACCTCACCATCAAAGATAACACTGTTTTGCGAGATTCGTGCATTGGAAGGATCAGCACCTGCAAGCGGTTCAGCAATAAGTTCAGGTTTTTCAGTTTCACCGATGGCAGAGAGACGAAGGGTTACCACCTCTACCGTCGCCTCAGGACGCGCATAACTAAATCGCTGTTCGTGCATAGTGTGAAATTGACGTACAAAACCTGTGTCTACCTTTAAATAAGGAACATTCAATTCATAAGATTGCCCCTCATACCGCATATCCAGTGAACGTTTGATTTTGAGTTCTGATAAAGCGAACCCTTCCGATTTCATATCACTTTCCGCGCGAGTGAGCAGCGCATCAAATCCGTTCTCCAATTGTTCGTGCAGATTCGCGCCACTATCTTCAGTTTTCCATAACACCGTTTGTGAGTAATCCTTGACAACATCGGCAAACAACATGCCGTAAGCAGAGAGCAACCCGCCATTTGGTGGAATAAGTACAGTACGTATACCGAGGTTTTCGGCAAGAAATGCAGCGTGCAACCCGCCAGCACCGCCAAATGATACAAGCGTGAAATCGCGCGTATCAAACCCGCGTTCAACAGATATAACTTTGATAGCACGTTCCATTGCTGCGTTTGCAATCTTCAGTATACCATCCGCAGTTTCAAGTGCTGACAGTCCGATCTGCTCTGAGAACTTTTCAATATATTCCCGCGTCGCATCAGCTGCAAGCGACATCTGTCCCCCTAAAAACTGCGTTGGTGAAATACGACCTAAAAACAGATTAGCATCAGTCACAGTAATTTCTGTTCCATTGTTACCGTAACATATCGGTCCGGGGTCAGCCCCTGCACTTTCGGGCCCGACGCGTAACGCGCCGCCCGAATCCACAGTAGCGATAGAGCCACCGCCAGCACCGACGGTATGAATGTCAATTAACGGCACTTTGATAGGCAGACCGCTGATAGTGCTTTCAGTTGTCATAGAGATACCATCATCACACAGACTGACATCTGTAGAAGTGCCACCCATATCAAAAGTAATAATCTTTTCATATCCTGCTGTTTTAGCAATGTGATAAGCACCGATAACACCGCCCGCAGGACCAGAAAGCACCGTTTGAATACCTGCAGACTCAAAATTTCTTGTAGAGATACAACCACCATTAGAGATCATCAATCGGAAAGATTTAGGAAATTTCTCTGATTCTGTGAGCGTTGAGAGATGCCTTTCCAAAGTGGGGCGAATATAAGCGTTTGCAACAGTAGTACTAAAACGCGCATATTCTCGATATTCGGGCAGGATTTCATGTGAACACGAAATCGGAATTTTGAGTGTTGCCAAATGATCTGAGACAATCTGTTCGTTTTTCGGATTTACATAAGAGAACAGAAAACAGATTGCGATCGCATCTAATTTTAACGTTGCAAGGTGTGTTGAGAGGTTCTCAAGGTCATCGGTTGAAATTTCAGTTTGAATCTCACCCGTGTGCAGAGTCCGTTCTTTGATACCGAATCGGTATTCTGTAGTTACGAGTGGTGCTGGACGTTGGACAAATATATCGTAAAGATTTGGGCGTGCTTGCCGTCCGATTTCTAAAACGTCTTCAAACCCTTTTGTGGTGACAAGAGCAATACGTGCGCCTCTGCGTTCAAGTAAGGCGTTTGTAGCAACGGTAGACCCGTGAACAATATCCACGCCATCATGAGAATCTATGTTCTGCTGACTTAAGATTTCACTCACACCTTTTATAACAGCATGCGCCGGATTGCGTGGTGTGGAAAGCACTTTATGTGTCCAAAGAGAATCTTCCACAGACATAACGATGTCGGTAAAAGTGCCGCCAGTGTCAACGCCAATTTTTCTTATAACTTTCTGTTTTTGCATCAGTGAATATAGGATATATTTAGAATTACTTAGACACTCTGCTTCGGCGAGGTTAGGAAACCTCGCCTACCGAGGTAGATAGCATCTATTTATTATGAGATACTATATATATATTAAGGTAACAGGTTGCGTTCCCGATTCATTTTATACAACCACATTTTTCGGGTTGCCTTCTAAAAAAGCGATGATATTGTCAACTGCGCCTTCATTCAGAAGGTCAACACCTTCGGGCGTCATATCCGCGCAGTGCGGTGTTAAGATCACCTGTTCACACTTTAAAAGCGGGTGATCTGTCGGAGGCGGTTCCTGTTCATAAACATCAATCGCAGCACCGCCGAGGTGTCCGCTATTTAGTGAGTGGACAAGTGCGTCCGTATTAACTATTTGTCCGCGTGCTACATTAATTAAGAGCGCATTCGGTTTCATCATTGCAAGTTCACGTTCACCGATGAGATGATAACTCCTATCAGTCAGTTTAACGTGTAAACTGATAACATCAGACATTCGCAGCAAATCTTCAAAAGAAACATATCGGATGCTAAGCTGTTTTGCACGTTTCGCAGAAGGATTATACGTCCAAGCGATGACGTTCATTCCGATTGCTTTACCGAGTCGTGCCATTTCCGACCCGATATGGCCTGTGCCGACAATCCCAAGCGTCTTACCTTGTAAATACACACTGTCCATACGCGGCCATTTACCTGCTTGCATAGCAGAAGTCATGAAAGCCGCACGTTTTGCGAGGGCAAACATTAAACCGAAACTGTGTTCCGCAACGACGGGGGCAGTTCGCCCTGGTTGATTACAAACAACAATTCCTCTCTTTTTCGCTTCATCCAGTGCGATCATATCGGTGCCGATAGAACAGAGAGAAATTAATTTCAGTTTGGGGAGTCGTTGTAAAACTTGGGCGTTCCACTTTACCATCCCGCGTGAGTTGATAAGAATATCCGCGTCTTCAGCGCGGCGGATTTTTTCTGCGTCTGATTCAGGACGATTGAGATATAGTTGAACGTCACCATAAGGTTTCAAACGGTCAAGATGTGGGGACCCTTGAATTTGGGGCGGCGCATCACCGGGAACAACAATTTTGAGATTCTCCACAGCTTATTTCCTTTTCTCAGCAGATTTGGTTTGCGAACGCAAATGCGGTACTACAATCTCTTCAGCAATAATTTTCGTTTTGAATTCCTCAACCTTTTTCAAAATATCTTCAGATAACAATTTTTCATTGTCTTTATCAACAATATATTCTATACCGCCCTCTTTTAGACCGTAATTTTTTACACCACCTGTGAAAGTATCGGACACAACATTTTCAATCATCTGATAGACAGACAATTCCACACCTTTAATAATACTTGTGAGAACTTGACCGGGGACTAAACCGTTTCCATTTGAATCGACCCATATAATATATTTCTTTGTCTGTTTTGCTGCTTCGAGAACCCCTAATCCACTTGCGCCTGCTGCAGCGATAATAATATCTGCGCCTTTATTGTACTGTGCGAGAGCCAATTCTTTTCCCTTTGCTGGATCGTCAAAAGCTTGCGGCGTAACCCCGACATAATTGACAAGCAGTTCTATTTTTGGATTAGTTGCTTTAATACCAGTTGCAAATCCGATTTCAAATGCTTCAACGAGTGGAATCTTCATACCGCCGACAAATCCCACCTTTTTTGTTTTAGTTTTTAATGCGGCGATCACACCAGCGAGGAATGTTCCTTCGTGTGCTTTATAAATAAGCGATGCCACGTTTGGGGGTTTAGCGACAGCATCAATCAGTGCGAAGTTGACATTTGGATAATCTACGGCGACACGGTTCATCGGTTCACGAAAAAGGAAGCCGACCCCGATGATAAGATCGTATTTTAATTTTGCGAGACGGCGTAATGCCATCTCGGTATCAGTGCTTTGTCCGGGGTTAACCTCTGTGAGTTTAATATCCCATTTATCGGAGGCTTTTTTTGCGCCTGTGTAGGCAGCGTCACAAAAAGAGAGATCTCCTCTACCGCGCACATCGTAAATTAAACCGACTTTAATTGTTGCAGGTGCGACCTCAACAATTACGAGGCATACAATTAAAATAGAGATAAAGAGACACAATTTTTTTTTCAAGACGATTCCTCCTGTTTTGAAATATTGGATTGAAGACATGAATTAGATTTATTACGAATCGCGTGACAATATTTATAGTGTTACCTGTTACAGAAATTGGATAGGCATGAAAATGTGAAGTCGAAAAAAACACGAATTATGAAAGCGGTAATTGAAAATAGAATAAAGATAAAACAGATTGTTGAAAATTATTTTTAATTAGCATACACCATTGCAAGTGCAAATGCAACATTTTTGTTGGTGGGTGAGATGAAAAAAAAATTGTGTAGGTAGAGGTTGGCAAATGGAAATAACAGAACAGGAAATGTAACTGTACAGGCATTTAATGACGTATTGTACGTGCAAAACGTCATTAAATTGTTGACCCTGAAAACGAAAAATGATACAATCAAAATCGTCAAATTCTAACGGAGAACCGAATGGCGAAATCAAAAAGAAGAAAAACACAACAACCCCGAGTACTCGACGAACTTCAACAGAGAATCCTTTTAAAAGCTCTCCAAAATAAAGAACGCGATAGAATGCTCGTACTCTTTTGCCTCCGAACCGGACTCCGAAACGCTGAAGCATGCGGCATGAATATCGGAGATGTACTCAAATTCGGAAACATTGTCACTACCTTAGAAGTGCGAGCAGAAATTGCAAAAAATAAGGTCTCAAGAAGAATACCACTTGTACACGATGTCCGAGATGCACTCCACGAGTTCCTGCTGTGGAAAACTGAACAAGGGGAAAAAGATGAATCCGACAGCCCACTCTTTTGCACGCTCCGCACAAAAAACCGTCTTGCACCTCGCGACTTTCAGCGAATCATGGAAGCCGCATCGACAATGTTAGGTCTCAGATTTACTCCGCACGATTTACGGCATACCTTCGGCACTGAACTCTATCGCGCTACACACGATTTAGAATCGGTGCGCATTGCATTAGGACACACAAGTTTAGATGCTACACTCATCTATATGCATACCAGCCCCGATATACTGCGACAGCGGTTTGAAACTGCGTTTAGTAGAGAAGCACAAGACTAAAATTAATTCCTATCAGCACGCTGCAATGCAAAATTTGCCCACAACGGTTTTTTGATATATCTTATATTGGATTTGACAAAAAAACGCGTTGTACGCCAACGTGAACATCAATTTTTTAGCCAAATTCAAGAAATTTTCTCATCAGACAATTTTTACTTCTCAATAGTCTAATTTCAACGTTGCGACCGATTTCAAATTTGTTTCGTAGAAATGGAAGTGTAATCTTATAGTGGATTTTTTTATGGTATGGTCCAACCGTCTGATATTATTAACGATGTTCACTATCGCTCTACTGGTATCTAAAGTGGACAAAAGCAAGGCTCAAGAAATTGCCGCTATACACCAGAGAGTGCTTTTTGTTGATGTGACAACAGAAATCGGCATCCAGTTTCGCGATGTGAATGGCGAGAGTGGAAAAAAATACTTCATTGAACCACTCGGAAGAGGTATCGCCCTCTTGGATTATGACAACGATGGTGATTTAGATATTTATCTCGTGAACGGGTCCAATTTACCTAATACTACCTCTCCAATTTCCTCGAAAAATACGCTTTACCGCAATGATAACGGTAAATATGTTGATGTGACAACTGCGGCATCTGTTGGAGACACTGGTTACGGTTTAGGATGCTGTGTAGGTGATTACAACAACGATGGCTATATAGATATCTATGTAACAAACTACGGTCCGAATGTACTTTATGAAAATAATGGAGACGGCACGTTCTCAAATGTAACTGATCACACAGGCGTTGGCGGTAATCAACTCAGCAGCGGTTGTGCGTTTCTTGATTATGATGCGGATGGGCATTTGGACCTCTATGTTGTCAACTATGTTAAATTTGACCTGGATGCGAATCCGATATGCTCGCGCAAAGGGATTCGAACCTATTGCACCCCTGAAGCCCTTGAAGGTGAATCAGATAGACTTTACCGTAACAACGGCAACACAACATTCACTGATGTGACGAAAGAAGCAGGGATTACTGCACTTCCTGGCAAAGGATTGGGCGCTGTTTGCGGTGACGTTGATAACGATGGTGACATTGATATCTTTGTTGCAAATGATACCACTCCGAATCTTCTCTATCTAAACAATGGCAACGGAACATTTACTGAAGATGCACTCTTTGCAGGGGTTGCTTTGAGCGAAGAGGGACGAGCATATAGTGGCATGGGGACCAACCTCGGTGATTTTGATAACGATGGTTTTCTGGATATCGTTATCACAAACTTTCAAGACCAAGTGAATAACATATATCATAACTCACAAAGCGGGTTTTTTAATGATCTGAGCTTCGCCACAGGAATAGGTGAAAAGAGTTTGCCTTATTTGGCATGGGGTGTCGGTTTTGTGGATTTTAACAACGATGGCTGGCTTGATCTGTTCGTCGCTAACGGACATTTAGACGATAATATCGCTGAAATTGATCCTGTCGGCACATATCCGCAACCTAATCAACTTTTTTGGAGCAAGCAGGCTACCATTTTTGAGTATACCGAAATTGGCGTGCCTTCAAAAGTAAGTCGTGGTGCTGCATTCGGAGATATTGATAACGATGGCGACGTAGATATAGTAACCACTAACTTGAAAGATAGTCCTACCGTTTTACGGAATGATGGCGGTAATTCTGGGAATTGGCTAAGTGTAAAGTTAGTTGGCACACATTGTACACGTGATGCGATTGGGACACGTGTGACAGTTACGACAGGTGAATCGTCACAAATAAGAGAGGTCAGAAGCGGTTCGGGTTATCTTAGCCAGAACGACTTGCGCCTACACTTCGGATTAGGAGATATCAAGCAGGTTGGCTCAGTTACAGTTCGCTGGGTTTGTGGACATATTGAAACCTTTAAAAACGTTAAGGTGAACCAAGTGCTTGTTATAGAGGAAAGAAGATAAATACTGAGTACGATCTCAAATCCGCTTTTCAAGAAAAAGATTGACATGCTACAAGATTTTAAGTATAATGTCCTTTACAAATCGCATGACGCGAATAGAATACTATAATGCCACGCATTTTAGTACTGAATAGCTGGGAATAAAAAATGAAGTATAGATATGCGGAATCGTCAATCGAAAATAGGTTCGTAGGGTTTCCACTATCTGAACAGGGTTGTTTTTGCACAATACCTGCTGGATTTGTTTTAACCCAGGCATCGTTATATGGGGGGGGGGGGGGGGGGGGGGGGGGGGGGGGGGGGGGGGGGGGGGGGGGG